>JARRNT010000001.1:0-99091 GCA_037384645.1 Gammaproteobacteria bacterium
TGCTAATCCTGGATAACAAGGACAACATCATGTTCCAGGGCAAGGTAGTAGCCAGCACGCACCAGGTCATGGACGCCAGGCAATCCGTGATACCCGGATTGCTGAACGAACTCAATCTCGCTGCCAGACAACTAGGCAAACGCAGTAGCGAGAAGACCGTCAAAAAGCGTGGCGTGACTATCATGGGCGACAAAAAAATACCCTATGCGTTATTGAAACGCATCATGCTGACCTGTGCCAGCAGCGACTTCACCAATATCTCGCTAGCCGTCGTTCACAAGGCACAGGAGAAAAACTAGTCATGGCGTATACCGGTATCTGGCAAGACAATCTGCCATGGTCGGACAACGAGAACGACCGCAAGGTCGTTGGTTATATATTTATTTCGCTATTTATCTGTACCATTCTGTATCTGATAATCCAGTTCATCCCCGTACCGCCAGTCAAAGAGCAAAAACTCGAAGTCGTGGCGCCGCGTCTGGCCAAGCTGATCATCGAACAGCAGAAACGGCTCAAACCTCCCCCGCCACCACCACAGGTCAAGAAGAAAGAAGCCCCCAAAGCCGAACCGAAAAAGGCAGTAAAACCCAAAGCCAGGCCGCGACCAAAACGGGTCGCGCCGCGTAAAACACCGAGACCAAAACCTGACCATGCTGCCGTTGCCCGCCGCCAGGCGCAAAAACACATCACCGAGATCCAGGATGCTCTGGCGGGCCTGCGCCAGATAAATGTCGCGTCATCCATCGAGCACAACAAACCGATCCGACACAGCGCAGGAAACCGGGAACACTCGGCCAGAAACCGTGACAACACCACGGCAATCATTGCGGCCCAGGCCGATAAAGGCAGTGGCGGGATTAATACCAGCCGTCTGAGTCGTGCCACCGGTTCCAGTCACCTGCAGGGTCGGCGCACGACAGCCGTCACCAGTAGCCTGGCCACACAGGAGGCTCGCGCAGGCGGCAGTAGTGGCGGTGGCGGCAAAGCTCATACTCGCCCCTATGATGAAATTGAACTTGTTTTTCAGAAAAACAAGGGCAGTATTTTCAGCCTGTATACCCGAGCCCTGCGCCGCGACCCGACCTTGCAGGGCAAGGTCGTACTGGAACTGACCATCACCCCGGCCGGGCATGTCACCCGGGTCCGGATTGTCTCCTCTGAAATCAAGGACGCACGGCTGCTGCAACAATTGAAAATGCGGGTGAAACTGTTCCGCTTCAAATCCAGAAATGTCGACACACTGATCGTCAGATACCCAATCGATTTCCTGCCAACATGATCAGCGCGGGATTATGCTGCAATCTCAGGCCTGGCACGGTAGGCTAGCTGGATGCGACGTTACCTCACCAGCCTGTTAATCCTGTTGCTGGGCTATCTCACGCCAGCGCTAAGCAGGGCCCAGACCCTGCAGGTCGGCCTGCATATACAGTCCGAACGGCTGGACCTTGCCTATGCCCAGTCAGTCAGAAACACCGACCTCAGCCGCCTCAACCTGGTCTGGCACGAACAACTGGCCAGCTGGCTGGACGGGACTATCCATCTCGGCAAGTTCAGGCTTACCCAGGACAGCAACCCCATCCCCGCCGGCCAGGCGACGGATGGCACCACCATTGGCCTGGGCCTGCGCTTTCACCTCTACCGTGGCTCTCGACTGGATATAGCGTCAGACCTGGGCTACCAATATGCCGACTCTACTGCCTCCCTGAGCGGCCAGACAGTGAACATGAGCTGGCATCAGGTCAGCGGACAAATCCAGGCAAGTATTCGGCTATTCAGTTACAGTTATCTCAGCCTGGCTGCTGGTGCTCTCGCCATCCATGGCGACGAACGCGCCAGCGGCACAATTACCTCAGTGAACTCATTCCACAATAATACCAGTGGCTTTGCCCGGGCGGGTCTGTTGCTCGGGCTTGACCGTGACAGCCACATTGGAATAGAAGTAGATACAGGCGCCGTGACCGGAGGACGAATCGTTTTCCAACGGTGGTTCTGATCGCCCATAGATAGCCAGCAGCTTGCCTGAGTGTGAATACCCTCACAAACTGACACAATAATACCCGCTATCATTTAATAGGACTTTTGTCTCGGCAGAATCAGCCGATTAAGTATTCTGAAAATAATATGATTCCCTGTTTCCACGGACCGGATCCAGTGGACGGACTGTGGTGCTGGTAAATAATTCATGAATGGCGCAAAAGAATTCTTACAGGTTAAGTTCCTTAAAACCCTCGAACCGCTGAATACACTCAGCATTGATAAGCTGGAGGAACTCGCCAATAAATCCCAGGTGGAAGAATTGCCACCCGGACGAGTCGTTTTTCGCCAGGGCGAAAAAGATTCACGTTGTATCTACCTGCTCAGCGGCCAGCTGGAGCTGCAGGTCACTGGCAATCCCAAGACCGAGAGCCTCAAGGCCAAGACCACGGAAAGCCGTTACCCGGTGGCCCAGGAATGGCCGCGTCCCAGCACCTGCCGGACCAAGACCAACAGCGTTCTGCTATATATTGACAGTAACCTGCTCGAAATCCTGCTCAGTGACGATCCATCTGGCCGTTACGAAGTCACCGAAATCGGCGTGGAAGAGGACCCGGAAAGTGACTGGATGCTGCGCTTTTTGCAATCACCAGCCTTTCTACAACTGCCGACGGACAACATCCAGAAGCTCCTGATCACCCTGGAAGAGGTCTCATTTAAGGCCGGAGAGACCATCGTCAGCCAGGGCGCCAATGATGAATGGTACTACATCGTTAAACAGGGTATATGTAACGTTGCGCGCCGCCCGGCGCCCAAGGCGGAAGAAGTCAGGCTGGCAGTCCTGGGTCCAGGCGATGGCTTCGGGGAAGAAGCCCTGATCACGAATGGCAAACGCAATGCCACGGTTACCGCCAAGGACAATACCGTGCTGATGCGTCTGAACAAGACCGATTTCCATCAGTTACTGGTTGAACCGATGTTAAGTTACATCGACCACAGCAGCATGATGGAAAAGGTCAAGGCCGGCGCGGCCCTGATTGATGTACGCACCAACAAGGAATTCAATGACAACGGGATCAAGGGTGCCCTTAACATCCCGCTATCCATGTTGCGCCTCAAAGCCAAGGACCTGAACACCACGCTGGAACATATTGTTTACTGTAATGATGGCAGCCTGAGCAGTGCGGCAGCTTTTCTGCTGGCACAGCAAAGTCTGCGGGTCCACATCCTCAAAGGCGGCCTCAACAAACAGCAGAAGACTTTCAGCCCCGCAGCCAATGCGACGGCAGCCAGCACCAGCAACAGTGCCCCGCCTCAGTTGACCGAGACCGTGACACCGGCATCACCACCCCGGGTATCACCGCCCGCCGCCAGCAAACCGGTTGCCGAAGAAGTCTTCCATCAGCATAAACGCCAGGCCCAGCATCAGGCACAACGTGCCTCGGAAGCTGAAACCGTTCACAAACAGGCTGAGGCCAAGTCTGTCCAGCTTCGCCAGGAAGCGGATGCTCTACGCGCCCAGGCCAGCAAGCTTGCCAACAAGACGGCTTCGGCAGAGGCCGAACGGCAAAAGGCAGAAAACGAAATCCGCCGGATCCGGGAAGAAACCCTGAAACAGCGTGACGAAATCCTGAACAACGCCAAGGTCGAGGTTGCCAGAGAAAAAGAACGCGCCAAGCAAACTGAGCAACAGATTAACCAGCTCAAGCAACAAGCCGAAGAAGCCCGTCAGCATGCTGAAGAAGAATTGTCTCGCATCAAGCATGAAGCGGAATCCGTCAACCAAAAACAGAGCAAACTCGACGAAGAATTCAAGCGCGCCGAATCAGAAAAACAACAGGCCGCACGCGCAGCAGAAGTCGCGCGGATTATGGCCAAGCAGGAAGCAGAAAAGGTCAAGGCCGAAGCAGAATCCATACGACAAGAGGCTCTGAACGAAGCCGAACGCCTCAAGCAGGAAATGCAAAGCCGTAAAGCCCAAATGGAGGCGGAAGAAGCCGCCCGCCACCAGGCAGCGGTGGAAGAGGCACGGCGTAAGGCCGAAAATGCCATTAGCGAAGCGGCAGCCGCGGCAGAAGAAGCCCGCCGCCAGGCTACGATGGAAGCCGAGACCATTCGCAAACAGGCCATTGAAGAAGCTGAACGCCTGCGAACCCAGTTGGAGCGTGAAAAGCAACAGGCGGCTGAAGCCGCTGCACGCGCCAAGGCCGAAGAGCAATTGCATTTGCAGGAACTGGAAAACATCCGCCGCAAGGCCATGGATGATGCACGCCGGCAGGCGGAAGCCGAAGCCGAACACATTCGTAATCAGGCTCTGGAAGAAGCGCGTCAACGCGCAAAGGAAGAGACACGCCGGCTGGTCGAACTGGAAGCTGCCAGCCTGCGGCAGAAAACCTTCGAAGAAGTCCAGCGCCAGGCCATGCAGACGGCGCGCCTGCAGGCAGAACAGGCTGCCGAGGCCATCCGGCGTGAGGCCCTGGAAGAGGCAAATCGCCTGCGCCAGGAGATGGAAAGCACGCGCCAACTGGTTGAAAGCGAAGCCAAGCGCGCCCAGGCCAGGATTGAAGAGAAAACCGCGCAAAGAATGGCCGAAGATGATGCCCTGGCCAGAGCAGCGGAAGAAAGCGCACGCCGCGCCGCGGAAGAAGCGGAGCGCCGCCGCGCAGAAGATGCCCGTCGTCGCCAGGCCGAAGAGGAACATCGCCGTGCCGAAGCCCTACGCCAGCAACAGGAGCAGGAACAGGCGCAACGGGCTGCGGAAGCACGTCAACTCGCGCAGGAAGAGGAAAAACGCAAGGAGGCAGAGGCACGCGCCAGAGCCATAGTCGAAGAGCGTCGCAAACAGGAAGCTCAGCGCATGGAACTGGAAGCGCAAAAAGCCAGGGAAGCAGAAAAACTCGCAGCATCACTGAAACAGCGCATGCAAGAGAAAAATGCGAGTAAACAGGCGGACGAGTTTGACTATGCCGCCGGGAATGGTCCCAAACTGTCCAAGGCTAAAATGCATATCATCAAGGACAAGACCATACTCGAAGGGGAAGAAGACATCTTTGTATTCAAGGCGCCGTCCGAGAAACCCCCTACCCGCGAAGAGGCGGAAAAACTGCTTAAAGAAGCGGAGGCACAGTTCAAGGAAAAAAAGGACCTCCCTTCCTTTGATATCGAGTATGCGGACGAAGAACAGCCGCAACAGCAGGACGTGAGTGAAGACCCGGAGTTCAGTGATTCCATTGTGGTCAAGCTGGATAACCTGGCGGCCAAGACCGGTTCTGTGAGTAATACTACCGGTCCGGACAGCGATACAGCATTCTCGATACCGGCAGATGTCCGAGCTCAACACAAACCACGCAGCCGTCGCTCCTTGATCGCTTTAGCGGCCAGCATCCTGGTCATGATTGCCGTCAGCGTGGTCGTGATAAGCCGGCCTACCTACATCAACAAGGATGTGGTTGCCGCCTGGGCCGGCGATGGCGACCAGAGCCAGGCATCCCAGGCCCATCATGGTCTGGCGGCTATTCGCCATCACACAACCAAAGATGCCCGCTCAGTCGCGGAAGATCGCGTGAAGGCCCAGGCAGACGCAGAATTTCAGCATCTCCTCATGCAATGGCGCAAAGACAAGGCCAGCGGCAATAACTGAATTAGGCCGCCAGCTATTTGATTTTCAGGATAGCTGAACCCTGGCCCTTGGCACCCGCCGCCACATACTGAAAAACAGATGCCTTGATCGGGCAACCGTCTTTGGTAGTCACTATCACCGTCCAGCGTCCCAGCATGGAGTCATCCAGTCGCAGGCTGGAGAATACGCGCCAGCGTGACCCTTTGACGTTAAAGGATTTCTGCGACACCACCTTGCCGTCGTGTTCCCAGCGGTGAATGATTTCATGTCCCTGGAAATTGCGTAATTCACTGAAAAAATAGATAAGTTTGACATTGTCGTCGAGGATCAGCACCTGGTCGACGGGTTCGCGGTTATCTATCCGGGTTGTAAACATAGCCCTGCTCACCGAGCCATGCCTGGGTGGGCATGCCGTGTCAGCAGCCTGCACCAATACGGGCTTAATCACGAGCAGACAGAAACCCAGCAAGCATGACTGAATGAATTTCTCTATGCGCATGTGCAAGCAGCTTACCCCCAATAACCCATTGATTATTATCAACAAATCACTACGATTGCGCAATCCTTTGCGTACTCCCGTTAGCCTGACAACAATTCCTGTGCCTTCACCCGGGCGTGAACAAAATCCTTATGGCTTATATATAACAGATCTGCCACTTTGCGGATAATATGCTCTTCATATTTATCCCATTGACAGTCTGAGTAAGCAATCCGCCACATATGATCAAGTAATTCCAGCTTTCTAGCCTGTTCAAACTTCAGGTTAATGACCCGTGTCAGGTCATACAGCGATACAAGTTCTTTATGTTTTGTAATGGCGCGATCTATCAATTCCTCACTTTCTTCACGGGTCAACTGTAACAAGCTCATGGTGGATTTGAGTAGTTGCTGCTTCTCGTTTTCATCAATCTGATTATCCGCCATCATGACCTCCACCAACAGCGCTACCGCGGCCATCTTGATTTCATCCACGGACAATTGCGTCGACGGGTCTGTCTGTGTCAGTTTTTGCATGACTGTCTTGAGGCGATCGATCATGTGCTTATATCACTCCTTTCACGAGACCAAAAATACCAGCGGTGTAGATAAGACAAGTTATCAGCAAAAATATCCCCAATAGTAAACGACGCTTGTCACCGCGCTGATAGAGAATCACGGGATGCAGATTTTTGTCGACCTGGGCGGCCTCGCGCAATTTTAACCATGCCTGGCGTAGTGACTCCGGAACTTCACGTTTTTCTGATTTTCCTGACAGTGCCTTCAGCTGTTCAAAGTCATAAACATTCCTGGGTTTGTCCTTCGGGAAACTGGCCCCCTGGGTAAACACAACCATGCCCTTCAGCTTGAGTTTGGGAAACATCCCTTTGAGGGCCTGCAGATTAGTATCCAGTTCGTGCAGGGGATTGGGAAACTTGAAGCTATGATGGCGTATCACCTGTGTCCAGTTCTCAATTTTTTCAGCGGCAAAGATATTACCGCGATAGGGTTTAACGATAAGCATCAGCAGGCCGTCAGGCTGCAGGATAAGGTACTCGATATAAAGCGGCATATCAGCACCATCCATCAGCGAGAAATGTCTCAGGCTGTCCTGGCCCAGGTGCTTGATCAGGCGCTGCAAATAACTGTGAGCCCAGAATTTTTTTAATGGTGACCAGGCCACGACAATTCCGGAACCCAATAACAGCAAGGGTATCAGGAGTTGCCAGATGAACTGGCCGGGATCATGCGATATGAAAATATTATTCATTGAAATGAGACTGCTATTCTAAATGTTAATTTTGATTGCACAAGCGCAAAATGTGAACCTGCCTTCATTTGTTTTGGTGACGAACGCTTGTAATAACTCGCGTTAACAGAGGAACGTGTTAATATTAAATTATGCAGGATAATCTAACAGAAAGACTAGAGTCGGCTGAACGCATTGTCAGTGCCTATGGTACACTGCTTGCCCGCCTCGAACACGTCAATACTGCATTGCCAACCGCACTGCTACCACATCCCAAAAATGAGATAAAACAGGCTATACAAACCCTGCTCTGGGAATGTGACGGCCTGGACCACAACATACACAACTCACTGGTCCAGGCATATGTCTATCTGGAACAGTTTATCCCTGACGCAAAAGTCGAAATTGTCGCACGTGGACAGGCAGCCATCCAATCCGCTGACCCTGAGCACCCTGACTGGCGCTACGCTGATGAGGCAAACCGAATCATTACCCAGATCAAGAGCAATATGGAAGATGCCATGCAGGACATGAGAATTTATCTGGAGTCCACCGCCTCTCAGGCACAGGTCGCTGTCTCACAGCCAGATTAGAACGCGGCAGACCTTCTGCAACTCGTTCCACACCCTGGTCAAACCGTTATTTTTTGCGTTTTTTCATTGCCTTGATCAGCATCGGCACACCGGAGAAATCAACGGCGAATATCCGTACCGGATCACGTTTCCCCTTGACTCGAATCTTCTGGGTTAAGGCCTTCCAGTACTTTTCAGGCAAGTGGCAATAAGCCGTCTCGCTCATGACGATATCTTTGCCAAGGAGTTTGCTCGCGCTCTCCAGCCGGAAAGCCACATTCACGGCATCACCCAGAGCCGAATTATCCACGCCGATGCCCACCGAGGCGGCACCGGTGTTAATCCCTACCCCAATTTTCAGATCCTCGCTGAGTTCCTTGTAGGAGAGATTCAGCTCCTCTGTCATTTTATTGATGGCATCCGCCGCCATCAGGGCCCGCAGTAAGGTTTGAATCTCATCGTCATCTGCCTCCCAGCGAGCGAACACACAATCACCGATAAATTTATCGACGATGCCATTTTGCTGGAGGACGATGTCATTGACACGATTAAACCAGCTGTTCATCAACTGCGTCAGGGTGCGTATCGGTATCTGTTCGGAAAGCGAGGTAAATCCACGGATATCCGCGACCAGGATGGTTATCTTTTTTATCTCGGGGGTATCATGGACAATGGTTTCCTGCATGGAGACATTATCGGATTCCTCGACTTCTCGTTTTTCCTGCTCAAACAGGAATTCAATGCTGCCGATGATAATGCGATCGCCATGCTTGAGCAGGCGTGGCATGGTAACCCGTTGCTGATTGACATAACTGCCATTGGCGCTGCCACCGTCAATCAGATAATAGTCACCATGGCCAATGCAACGGATCATGGCGTGATTACGCGAGACCATGAGGTCAGCCAGCACAATGTCGCTGCTTTTATCGCGACCCAGCGTTAACACCGTCTTGCAGGGGACGGTGCGGCTAAAGTCGTCCATCGTGTAACTCAGGGTCGCCGGCATGGTGCCTTATACAATGGTGAACAGAACTGCCACGGGGGCGTGGCCTCTATGTCCGGACAGCAACGCCGAACATACTACGCTACAGGTGGTTCCAGATAGTCTGATGCCAACCTGCCATTATTATTAGCCTTATCAATATAGCGGATTAATGCCCTACGCGCATGCTTCCTCGACCAGTTTACTACGATTGGCGGTATGCACCGGACGCAGCAAACGGACTTCGTACGCGGCCCGCAAGCCGGACAGGATTACCTCGTAATCCTCAACGGCCGGATCCGTGGGGTCACGCAGTAATTCAGCTGTATCCCCATAATTTGTCTGGACATAGGCATCCACCGCCGCACGCTTGTCCGGATTGCCGATAAATTCAGCGACCACCCGCGCAATTTGATATAGCCAGGCCTGAGCAAACACATTGCCCCGGCGGCGAGCTTCCTGTTTGTCGTCCAGGCCAAGCCCCCGGATATACTCACGCCGCGCCAATCTCAACTGCCGGTAGAGCACACTGAAACTATAGGCGGCAATACTGGCACTCTGCTCCAGCCCAATGAAGCGAAACTGCGGATGGCTGGCCTCACGCCGGGCAAGATACAGCCGGCAATCGAATGCCTCTGCCACGAGTTCTGCCAGGGCCACCGCCCAGTAAGGGGGATTGTAATAGCCTCCACTGCCAGCTGAGGTTTCCTGGATCTGACTGGTCCGGACATCTGTCTCACTAATCCCGTATTTGCGCATCATCCCCTGGGCCTGGCGCAGGGCAGACGCGGCCTCGTTGGCATTACCAGATTCTGCCAGGCGCAGGCATTTGTGTATCTTGCTGATAATTTTCTGTTTGTCCATGGCGTTCTACGGCCGTCTGCCAACCCGTTCCTGCGTTGACGAGTCCTTTTTATGCAAAATTTATTGAGAACTTTAGCAGAAATCACTTGATAAAAATACGCCAACCACATGTAATATCAGTAAATTTTTGTATAGTTACTAAATTGGGGGAAGATTCGGTGAATCCATTGTGAGTGATTACTCACACCCTTATATCCCTTATGTGAAATATTCGTGACACAATCTCTTGCTTAGGCTTGTGCACTACATAGGAACAACATGGGAGTAATTGATGCCATGACCCCCACAATTGACCTGCCGCGCGTGGATCATGAAGCAATCAGTCGTCTGGCGGAATCCGTCAATCTGCCTGAACCTGTATCTGAGGAACAGCGGGCGGCACTGTTTGCGCGGGCGAAACAATTAATGCGCGAACGGGATGCCGTACTGGTAGCGCACTATTACACCGATGCCGATCTGCAACGGCTTGCCGACGAGACCGGCGGCTATGTCTCCGACTCGCTGGATATGGCCCGCTTTGGCCACGAGCATCCGGCCACTACCCTGGTCGTAGCCGGGGTACGCTTCATGGGTGAAACCGCCAAGATCCTCAACCCCGAAAAACGGGTCCTGATGCCGACCCTGCAGGCGGAATGCTCTCTCGACCTGGCTTGTCCGGCAGATGCCTTCAGCCGCTTTTGCGATGCCCATCCAGAGCGAACCGTCGTGGTCTATGCCAACACCAGCGCCGAGGTCAAAGCCCGCGCTGACTGGGTCGTCACTTCCAGTATCGCCACGGATGTAGTGGCCCACCTGCACGCCCAGGGCAAGAAACTGATTTGGGCCCCGGACAAGTACCTCGGCGATTATGTTCAGCAGGTTACCGGCGCAGACATGTTGCTCTGGCAGGGTAGCTGTGTCGTCCATGAGCAATTCAAGGCCCAGGCCCTGGCCGAGCTTAAACAACAGCATCCGGAAGCCGCAGTCCTGGTACACCCTGAATCCCCCGCCGATGTGATCGCTGAGGCAGATGTCGTCGGTTCCACCACCGCCTTGATCAAGGCGGCCCAGCGGCTACCCAACCCCCTGTTCATCGTCGCAACTGACAAGGGCATCTTCTACAAGATGCAGCAGGCAGCACCGGGCAAGACCTTCATTGAAGCGCCCAACGCCGGTATCGGCGCCACCTGCCGCAGCTGCGCCCACTGTCCATGGATGGCCATGAACAGCCTGTCCAACCTGATCGATGCACTGGAAAACGGCAGTCACGAAATCCACGTCGACCCGGCAATCGGCCGGCAGGCGATGGTGTCCGTCCAGCGCATGCTGGATTTTGCCGCGCAGCGCAATACCGCGGTGATGGGCTTCGGCAATGCCTAGTGAACTAAAAGAGACTCCGCCCTCAGCAACTCACCGCGATCAGGCAGGATTACTCACTGGGATGCAGGCTACGCGAAACGACTTCATACGTATCCCGGGATAAACCCTGCGTATCGAGAATCTGTTGCAGACTGGCCTGCATCAGTTGCTGGCGATGTTCATCATAACGCTGCCAGCGAATGATGGCCTGAACCAGACGTGCCGCGATCTGCGGATTCATTGGATCCAGTGTTATCACGCTCTCGGTCAGGAAGGCATAACCACTACCGTCGATGGCATGAAACCGGACCGGGTTGGCACGGCAGAATCCGCCAATCAGGGCACGCACCTTGTTTGGATTACGCAGGGTAAACGCGGGGTGCTGCATCAGCGCCCTGACCTGCGCCAGGGTCTCGGGCAGGCGTGAACTCGCCTGGATAGCCAGCCACTTGTCCACGACCTGGGCATCCGCCTGCCAACGATCATAAAATGCATCCAGTGCCTGCTGCCGTAACGGCGTGTCATGCTGGGCCAGGCAGGCCAGCGCCGCCTGCTGATCGGTCATGTTGTTGGCGTTGTTAAACTGGGCAAAGCAGCGCGCGTATTCATCAGCTTTTTCGGTTTCGGCCAGGTAGGACAGACATACCGTTTTCAGGGCACGACGGGCCATTTCTTCGCTGTTGAACAGGTATGGCCTGTCCGCACTGTTTTGTTCATATAACGCGACGAACTGTGAATAGAGCGCCTGCGCCAGGTAGCGTCGCGTGAACAGGCGTGCCTGATAAATGGCATCAACATCCACCACATCCATCTGATCCGCCAGGTAACTCTCACCCGGCAGACTCAGGATCTGGGATAACAGCATCCTGTCGATGCCCTGATCAGCCATGGCCAAGCCCAGGGCCTGTTTCAGGGCCACCGGCTCGGGTAAAGCTTCACCTGCCTGGTGGGCACGAATCTGGCGCAGCAATTCCTGTAAGGCCAGTTGTTGACCCGCATCCCAGCGATTGAATTCGTCACTGTCGTGCGCCAGCAGAAACGCCAGTTCCTCCTCGCTACGCTGCATGCGGATTTTGACCGGCGCGGAAAAACCGCGCAGCAACGACGCTACCGGTTTGTCCTTTACTCCGGTAAACACAAACTGCTGCGAGGCTGCACGCACATCCAGGATCAGGCTGGTGGCCTCAGCCGGTACCTGATCGGCCAGTTGCAGGGGCATGTCGCGGCCCTGGCTGTCGAGCAAACCGACTGCCAGCGGGATCTGGAACGGTTGTTTATGCGCCTGGCCCGGTGTCGCCGGGGTCTGTTGCTCGACATGCAGGGTGTAGGTCTGGTTTGCCGCATCATACTCGGCCTGTATTGCCAGTTCCGGTGTGCCTGCCTGGCTGTACCAGTTTTTGAACTGGGTTAAATCAAGCTGGTTACTGTCTTCCATGGCCCTGACGAAATCATCACAGGTGACCGCCTGACCATCATGGCGCTGGAAATACAAATCCGTGCCCTTGCGAAAACCCTCGGCACCGATCAGGTTACGCAACATGCGCACGACTTCGGCGCCCTTGTTATAGACCGTCACCGTGTAGAAATTGCTGATCTCGATATAGTGGTCGGGGCGCACCGGGTGGGCCATGGGGCCGCTGTCCTCGGCAAACTGGTGGGTGCGCAGTATATTCACGTCATCAATCCGCTTGACTGCCCGCGAATTCATATCCGATGAAAATTCCTGATCGCGAAACACGGTAAAGCCTTCTTTCAGGCTCAGCTGAAACCAGTCACGACAGGTGACACGGTTGCCCGACCAGTTGTGAAAATATTCATGCCCGATGATGCCCTGAATACTGTAGAAATCGTTATCGGTCGCCGTCTCCGGCGAGGCCAGGACGCAGGAGGCATTGAAGATATTCAGGCCCTTGTTTTCCATCGCGCCCATGTTGAAATCATTCACCGCGACGATCATGTAGATGTCCAGGTCATATTCGCGCCCGAAGCTACGCTCATCCCAGGCCATGGCCTGTTTGAGACTGGCCATGGCGTGATCACACTTGTGAATATTTTCCGCCTCGGTATACAGCCGCAGCCGGACCTCGCGACCTGACATCGTGGTAAAGCTGTCCTCGATAAACTTGAGCTCACCGGCGACCAGGGCAAACAGATAACTGGGTTTGAGACTCGGGTCTTCCCAGACGACGTAATGGCGACCTGGTTCCAGCTCGCCCTGTTCGACCGGGTTACCGTTACACAACAGCACCGGATAGGTTTGCTTGTCTGCGACCAGTTTGACCCGAAAGCGACTCATCACGTCCGGACGGTCTGGAAAATAGGTAATGCGTCGAAAGCCCTGGGCCTCGCATTGGGTGCACAGCATACGACTGGAGGCATACAGGCCTTCCAGTGCCGTATTTTGAGCCGGGTGAATCTCGCACACGGTTTCCAGTTCAAACTGTTCCGGGACCTGCATGATCGTCAGGCACTCACTATCAACGCGATAGTCTCCGCCAGCCAATGGCTGTCCGTTAATTGCCACGGAGATCAGTGTCAGTTCCTGGCCATCGAGCACAAGTGGCGTAGTGGCATCGGCGACATCCGGGTTACGACGCATGTTCAGCCGGGATATCACCCGTGTCGTCTGCGCCGCCAGATCGAATTCCAGCTCAACCTGCTCAACCTTATAGGCTGGCGCCTGGTAATCCTTGAGGTAAATCGCCTTTGGTGTCTGCGGTATGTCTGACTGTTTATTGATATCCACTGGATTCACTCCGTTATGCGTGTCTTGCTACGCCCGCGCTGTACGGTGCTCGGACCGAAGCGTGCATTGATTTGATCCGTGAGCGCATCGACCTGCGCCCGTTTTGGTGTTGCCTGTGCAAACAGGTCCGTCTGTATCATGTTTTCTCCATCCCGGCATAATCCCGAGACGCCCATGCCGATAAGCCGGATTGCCGGGCTCCCCCGCCAGTTTTGCCGCAGTAATTGCCTGACAGCGTGCCAGAGTCCATCCGTACTATTGGTTGCCTGAGATAGCGTATGGGAACGGGTAATGGTTTTAAAGTCCGGATAACGTAATTTCAGTTGCAGCGTACGTCCGCGCAATTCGGCCCGGCGCAGACGCCAGGCGACCTGTTCGGTCAGGTGCAAGAGCCAGGCCTCGATGACCTGAGTGTTGTTCAGGTCTTCAGCGAAGGTGGTCTCATGGGAAATCGATTTGGCCCGGGCATCGCTGATCACGGCGCGTTCGTCCAGGCCATGGGCCAGTTGCCACAAATGCGCGCCATGACGACCAAAGTGCGTCACTAACCAGGATTCGGACTGGCGCCGCAACTGGGCAATGCTGCGAATGCCCATCCGCTCAAACACGGCAACCGTTGCCTTGCCTGCGCCCCATAAGCGGGTTACCGGCAGCGGGTCCAGGAATTGCTGTACCTGGTCCGGCTTCACCACCACAAAACCATCGGGCTTGTTCACATCGGAGGCAATTTTGGCAATGAACTTGTTGGGTGCGACACCCACGGAGGCAACCAGTTCCAGCTCCTCACGTATCGCCCGTCGTATCGCGTGGGCAATGGTCTCTGCCCCACCAAACAGCTTTTCACAGGCGGTAACATCGAGAAAGGCTTCATCCAGGGCCAGCGGTTCAATCTCGGGGGTGAAACGGGCGAAAATCTCGCGGATTTGCTGCGATACCTCGGCGTAGACCGCCAGGCGCGGCGCGATTCGCACGGCCTGCGGACAAAGCCGCATGGCCTGCACCATGGGCATGGCGCTGTGCACACCAAACCGCCGTGCAGTGTAACTGGCCGCCGACACCACACCACGCCGCTCGGGGGCGCCACCGACGATCACCGGCCTGTCACGCAGCTCAGGATTATCCCTGATCTCGATAGACGCATAAAACGCGTCCATATCCACGTGCAGAATTTGACGCGGTGGTTGGGAGGTTATTTTGCTGGGTGCTGTCAATTTTTCTGCCGCCGAATCCCGGATTGCCTCTCATCCGGGACAGGTGAGAGGCAAAAGCCTGTAGAATAACTACAGTAACGCGTCATTCGGTTGATAATAAAGTAATAATTTAACACTAATAATAAATTTTACCCCCTGCTCCAGACCAACCCGGAAGCACGCTTGTCAAATTCACCCGACAAAGTGAATGTCGGGCATCTGCCAATTGTTGATCGCAGTCTGAATGTATTTGCTTATGGATTGCACTACTGCTCAGCAGGACCGGGCCGATGCCGGTACCTAGGGACTAGTTAACGCGCTCATAGTACTCACGATACGCGAGTACCTTGCGTACATATGCGCGCGTTTCCTTATACGGGGGCACACCATTATAATAATGCACGGCCTTCTCCCCGGCATTGTAGGCAGCCAGGGCGTAGCGCACGTTCCGGTGGTACTTGACCAACAGGTCATGCAGGTACTTTATCCCCGCATCGAGATTCTCGTAAGGATTCTTCGGATCATTCACACCGTAACGGGCCGCGGTCTTGGGCATGAGCTGCATCAGGCCTTCGGCGCCGGCATTGGAAACCGCACGATAATTGAAATAGGATTCGGTATGAATCACTGCCTTGACCAGGGCCACATCGACATGATGGCGGCGGGCGAGTAAACCGATCAGGTCATCCCACTGCTTCACCTGCGGCGGCGTATGATAGCGAATCCGGGTGGCCGCGATCCTGCCTGTGCCCTTGAGTTTGCTGCGACTGGTTATCAGTTTGTAAGTCGGGTTATTCATTGGGTGATCGCTGATCAGGCGAGAACCATCTGGCGTCTGATAGATAAAGTAGCGCGCAGCCATGACGTACTGCGCCGGCAACAGCAGCAGACTCATTAGCGCCAGGGCGACTTGCACGCGCAACGGACTCATTCAGGCTCCAAGCAGTTGATTCTTAGAGTCTTATATCGGTCGGCATCAGCGCCGGGTTAAATCGCGCATGAAATCGTTATTTTTTACGGACTTGTAGCAGGTATACGCTTTCGTTGAGGCGATCCAGTCCCCGCTCCTGCAGGTGTAATGACTCACTCAGTACATCATGCTGGGCATGTGGCATGGTCCCGCTAAAACGATCGCTAAACAGGCTGTCGACTTCCGCCTGGTCAACGGAAAACGGCGGACCATCCATTTTGGTCTGCGGATACTCGAGGGTAACCAGTAAATGCGGCACCTCCCCTACCAGGCTCTGCAGCTGACGCACATACTGCTGACGCATCGGCGCCGGCAGGGCAATCAGGGCAGCGCGATCGTAAACGGCATCGACAGGCCCCAGCATTCCGGGCTCCAGACTGAAAAAGTCGCCGCACCACAGGCGTATTCCATCACTCTCCCAGACCTGGAATTCACCCTGCTGGCTGTACCGGGCAGTCATGCCCTGTTCCTCGAAAAAGGCGCGTACCGCCAGCTCGGAGAGTTCGACGCCCTCCACCGTATAACCCTGTTGTTTTAACCACATCAGGTCGAGGCTTTTCCCGCACAACGGTACCAGGATGCGGGCCGGCGCCGGCACACCCAGCTCTCCCCAGTGTTGCCGCAAATACGGATTTACCTCACCCAGGTGAAAGCCAATCTTATTTTGCAGCCAGCGTTCGTGCCAAAAATCCGGTTCCATAGGTCCTCCTCAGAGTGGGATGGCTATTGTAGCTTCTGACAACGCGTCATTGCAGCGTTACAATATGGATTCGATGAAATTCAAGACAAAGGCACTGGAGGTGGCGGTGATGCAAGAGAAAAGCTACGAGATTGAGGTCATGGAACTGGGTCCGATGGAAAATTTCATCTACCTGATTACCGACAGGAAGACCCGCCGCACCGCCGTGGTCGACCCGGCCTGGGATGTCCCTGCGATCCAGGCCCGCGTGCGTGATAAAGGCGTGAGCATTACCGACATCCTCCTGACCCACAGCCACCATGATCACATCAACGGCATCGAGGGCATCCTGGCAGAATACGACGCCCAGTTGCACCTGTGCCGGGCTGAGGCCGAATTCTGGGGCAAACACCTGGACCTGCCGAGTCTGCATCGTGGGGGTGACATCATCCGCCTGGGCGAGACGGAAATCAGGGTGCTGCACACGCCGGGACATACCCCGGGCTCTGCCTGTTATCAGATCCAGGATGACGTCATCAGTGGTGACACCATGTTTGTGTTTGGCTGCGGGCGCTGCGACCTGAAAGGCGGGGATCCCGAGCAAATGTACGAAACTCTGCGCCGCCTGGGCAGTGAATTACCCGGTGATACCCGCATCCTGCCAGGACACAACTACTCGGTCACCCCGACCTGCACCATGTCGGAGGAACTGCATGGTAATCCGTTTATGCACTTTGACGACAAGTCCGACTTTATCGAATACCGCATGCATGTGCACGACAAGGTACGCCATGAACCCTACGGACCGGTACCGAAGGACTCGGCCTGAAGCATAACCCTGCCGCTACGGCCGGGCTTTGGCGCATTATTACTGGCGCAAAATCAGGGTGTCACCGCGCTGGGTGAATTCGATCCGTTTGAGGAAACTCATGCCCAGCAGCACGACATCACCATCCATGTGGGGATTGATACCGGCCGCGAGGTTATGCAGGACGATCTTGCCCACCTGCACCGATTCCAGGCGGGTGGCATATCCGGTGGCAATACCATTGGCGGTTTGGTACTGAACTGCGCCGAGTTTACGCAGACCAAGGTTCTCCGCCACCGATGATGGTATCGCAATGTCGGTGGCGCCGGTATCCAGCATGAATTCCACGCGATGGCCGTTAATGCTACCGGTGGCATAGTAATGTCCCATGCGATTACGTTTGAGCACGACCTCGCGCACACCATTGTCGCCGACACGGGTAACGACATCCTGGTTGGGGTTACGTTCGTGATCCAGCCAGCGGCTGAAAACACTGCTTAACAACAGGATCAATACGATCCAGAAACCGACATACATCCAGCCGCCTAACCGGCGTTGTTCATCTGCATGTGGATCGCGTTGTTTCATCAATCTGCTACAGGATTATTTCTCGGCTACCACGTAGGCATGCCAAGACTCCTGATTTTCGACCTCAGTCACTTCGTAGAATTCACCGCTGCTCTCAAGGTAATCGTCCTCTTCGTCCGTGTCCTCAAATTTTTCCCAGTAAATGCGGACCTTGCTGAAGCCCGCCGCCTCCAGCAATTCACGCAGTTCCTGTAATGACCACAGGCGCCAGTCATAGGTAAAGGCCTTGTCCATACGCGATTTGTCCGGAAACTCGAAATGTATATGGCACAGGATCTCGTTGGTAATGGGATTGTATTTGGCATGTTCCCAGATATAGGTGCCCTCCACCTCTTCCAGCTCGGTCTCCTCTTCCAGCACATCCAGACACTCGGTACCGCCAAACATATCCAGCACCAGGATCCCGTCGTCATTCAGACCCTCGCGCGCGCTGGCAAAATATTCGCGCAGGCTGTCGCGGGTCTTGAAAATACAAAAGCTGAAATTGAACGCACAGGTGATATCGACCTTCGGATCAGTCACCTCGCGCACATCTTTTTGCAACAGGGTGACGCGGTGAATCACCTCACTGCCAGCCGGGTGCAGGTTATGCTGCTCGCCCCACTGTAATGTCTCCAGGTCGATATCGACACCGATGGCCGTGCGCGCCGGGTCGGATTTACACCACTCCACGGATAACAGGGCGGTGCCGCAAAAGTCCTCCTTGAAGCTGAGGGCCTTGCGGCCACGCAGTTCCCGGAAGGTCTTGTCCAGGAATTCGACTTCCACATCGACTGCCTGCACGGCAGCCTGGTACATGACATGGCGGTCAGCGGTTTCGGCCATGCTCGGCCCCATGGACTTGCCAGCTTTCTCTTTGTGCTTGTTTTTCTTGTGCTTCTTGTCTTTCGCCATGTCGACACCTGATCCTTGCGAGTTAAAAGACGTACATTATAAGTGTTTTTCGCCTGCGCTTCCCGCCTGTGTCGGAAACGCGGCTATGTTAGAATCGGCACTTTCCCAGAGCACAGGTAAACCGCGAATGTCACCAAGACATCACAGTGTGGCCGTGGCAATCGGCAAGGTCATGGTCGGGGGCGATCACCCGATCGTGGTGCAGTCCATGACCAATACCGATACCGCAGACATTGATGCCACCGTTAAACAAGTCCTGCAACTGGCCCATGCCGGTTCGGAAATGGTACGCGTCACGGTGAATACCAGCGAAGCGGCGCAGGCCGTACCCGCCATTAAGGAACGCCTGTTACAGCAGAATTGTCATGTCCCGCTGATCGGTGATTTTCATTTCAACGGTCATAAGCTACTGACCGAAAATCCGTCCTGTGCCGAAGCCCTGGACAAGTATCGTATCAACCCGGGTAATGTCGGTCGCGGCAAGAAACGCGATGACCAGTTCACCACGCTGATCGAGTTTGCCGTGCGCTATAACAAGCCGGTGCGCATCGGTGTCAACTGGGGCAGTCTTGACCAGAGCGTGCTGGCGCGACTCATGGATGAAAATGCGCAGCGCAGTGAGCCCCTGGATTCACAACACATCATGTACCAGGCCATGATAACGTCGGCCCTGGAAAGCGCGGCACTGGCTGAATCCATCGGGCTTGCCCATAACAAGATCATCATCTCGGTAAAAATGAGTGGCGTGCAGGATCTGATTAACGTTTACCACGGTCTGGCCCAACAATGCGATCACCCCCTGCACCTGGGGCTGACCGAGGCCGGCATGGGCAGCAAAGGCATCGTTGCCTCTACCGCCGCCCTGGCGGTCCTGCTGCAGCAGGGCATTGGCGACACGATTCGGATCTCGTTGACACCTGAACCCGGCGGGGATCGGACCCAGGAAGTCGTCGTCGCCCAGGAGATCCTGCAAGCCATGGGGCTGCGTTCGTTCACTCCCCAGGTGATCGCCTGCCCCGGCTGCGGCCGTACCTCGAGCACCTACTTCCAGCAACTGGCTCGGGATATCCAGAGCCACTTGCGCGACAACATGCCGTTATGGCGCGAACAATATCAGGGTGTGGAGAACATGACCGTGGCCGTTATGGGTTGTGTAGTCAACGGCCCCGGCGAAAGCAAACACGCCAATATCGGGATCAGCCTGCCGGGAACCGGCGAAAAACCCGTGGCCCCAGTCTATGAAGATGGCGAGAAGACTGTCACCCTCAAGGGCGATCACATCGCCGAAGAATTCCAGTCGATTATCGAGCGTTATATCCAGCGGCACTACGGCTTGCGACAACCAGTGAACGTTTAACGTCGGCTTCTTCACGCTGACTCATGTTATTCACGCTCTGATTCAGAATGTCGTGATAGTCGCGGATATGTTGTACGTAACTGACTGACTCACGGCCCCTGGCATAACCGTGTTGCAAACGCTTGTAGTATTTGCGATTGCTCAGTAACGGAAACACCGTCGACAGGTCGCTCCAGAGATTCGGATTTTTACCCAGCCGTTTGGCCAGCACCCTGGCATCATACAGGTGTCCAATCCCGATATTGTACGCCGCCAGCGCAAACCAGTTGCGATCCGGTGGCTTGACCATCCCTGGAATGCGATCGTACAGATCCCTGAAATACTCTGCCCCGCCAAAAATACTCTGCTTCGGGTCCAGCCGACTGTGTATGCCCATTTCCCTGGCCGTATCCAGGGTCAGCATCATCATCCCCCTGACCCCCGTTGGGCTGATCGCCCTCGGTTTCCAGTGTGACTCCTGGTAAGACTGTGCAGCGAGCAGGGTCCAGTCCAGACCGTACTTGTTCGCCGCTGCCATGAATTCATCCTTGTACTTCGGCAACACCGTCAGGATACGTTGTTTAAACTTTACGGTATCGACATAATCAAATTCATTAATGTAACCGTAATAACGCTCCATCACTGTTTTGAATTTGCCCTGCTTTTTGTATTCGGCCAGCCACTGGGTCACTGCTGCCTGCAGATCATTTGCCGTCCCGGGCATTACCCAGGACAGCGGCTGTGGTTGAGTCAGGTTAAACTGCACCCGTAACTCCGGATAATAGCGACGGTTAATTGCCACGATATTGGAGTCGGCAATAGTACAGTCCAGTTGTTTGTTGTAGACATCCTCCAGCAGACTTTCGGTATCATCGTCCACGGCTTGCCAGTGCATCATCGGATAGGACTTTTGCAATTTTTTCAGTTCATCGACATAACTGGTATCGGAAGGCACACTCAGGTTCACATTGACCATGTCTGCCACCGAACGCGGGTTTTTTCCCCCGTCCCGGCAGACCAGCTGTTGCTCCACCTGCTGGTAGACTGGCCCGAATAAAAACTTTCGTTCGCGTCCCGGCGTCCGGGTCAGCCCGGCCGCGCCAAGATCCGCCTCGCCGTCCGCCACCGCCTGCAAGACATCGCCAACCGTATCCTCCACCACGAAGCGCACCTTGACACCCAGGTGTCTGGCGAAGGCCTCGATGAGATCATGCTCGGGGCCGGTTGGCTCGTCATGCAATTCGTAATAGGTCGTCGGCGCATTTCGTGTTGCCACGATCAATTCACCGTTCGCCAGAATAGTGCTGAGCTGGCCTGATGCGGAATTGTGGTACTGACATCCTGTCAAGAATCCGCTGGCCAGCAACATCAATGCCGGCCTGACTGACTGGACCCTGAAATTTATCATGTCCTCTATATACTACCGAATACGTTGCAACCACAACCCACCCCACTGATAAATACTCATTCCGCACAAAATCAGCCCGGCCCCCAGCCAGACATCCCTGCCGACAATTTCGTGATTGAACAGGCGGCCGATCCACAGGGCCAGTACCGGCGTCAGCAATGTCAGCAACGCCACCTGAGATGCCGGCATGTGTTTTAGGATGTAAAAATACAGGCTAAATCCGATACCCGTGGCAATCGCACCCAGGTAGATGATCGACCAGAGCGCCTGCGCAGGTAACTGCTGCGGCCAGTGACCATCGACAATCAGCCAGGTAAGCAGATACAGGGGGGTAGCTACCAGCAAACCACCGGTTGTCACACTCAGCGCCGACAGGTTGCCATGCAGACGTTTCACCATCACGCCACTAATAGAATGCAACATGACCCCGATGGCCACCGCGGCAAAGCCCAGTATGACCGTGTGTCCCAGTCCCAGACTGCGGTGGAATATTACCAGCAGCCCAAGCACTCCAATGACCATACCGACCAGCCGTAAGGGACTGAGGCTGCGTTCACGCAGGATAAACCAGGCGAGCACGCCGGTAAGGATTGGGCTCATGCCGAAGATCACCGAGATAAAGCCCGAGGCAATAAACTGGGCACCCCAGTAAACGCAGATCATGGCACCGTAAATACCCAGACCAGCCGCCAGGTACGTCCTGATTGCGGCAGCATGGAAAGGGATGGTGACTCGCCTGATCCGCACCAGCAACAGCAGTAACACGGTTCCGATCATCATGCGCGCGGTCACGCCAAACAGAAAGCCCGGACCCTGACCACTCCATTTGACCGCCAGTGGTGTGGTCGACCAGATCAGTACGACAAGCATAAACCCCATCAATACTGGATAACGCTGCTGCATTTACTTTTCCTTTTTTATCGCCCTAAAACGACGAAGGCCGCAGTCTTTGCTGCGGCCTTCGTGAAATATTTTCCTTGTTACGTCTAGTTTGTCATCGATTCCGGGGCACGCAGCCATTCGCACACATCCAGCGGATGGGCGCAGCCACGCGTACCTTGGTGAATTGACTAAACATGCGTTTGAGTGTGCATGCGCACTGTTTGACTGTCAACCGATTATTTTTCAGTGACCAATCAAGGGAGCATGCAGATAAAAATATTGCCAGGGCGTTCCCGTCTCCTGTTGTAGCTGGGACAACAGGGCTTCGGTCGGTAGCGATTCCTTAGGATAGACATTGACGATGCTGACAAACTGGCGGGCACAGGCACCGGCGTCATACCAATGCCAGCGACAGACGTGGTCACTTTGCTCACAGCGGGGACAACGCAACATGGCCTGTTCAGCATCGTAATATGCTAACCAGTCGCGAGTGCGGCGCTGACAACTCGGACAGGCCGGTTTCGCATTTTCGCGGTCCGCCAGCCAGCGTGGCCGGACCAGGGCAGGGCTAAGCTGGATAAACACGAAACTTTGCCAGTCGATGTCCTGCTTATCCGTCGGCGTAAATTCAATACTCGGCGCACAGCCCATAAAGCTAAACAGCTGTAAAAAGCCATCGCCAATCAGGTATCTGTCGTCGCCGGCCGCGTCAAGCGCCTGCCCTATTACACCGAATCCCTGCAATCTGTTAAGAAACTGGACACGCTCGGACGGCACCCAGTTTTCATCGGCAGGACATAACACCAGTTGTCGATAAGCAGTTTCCATGCGATTTCCGTGGGTTTGCAGAAACAGGGGGCGAGCTTAACATGCGACAAGCCAGCTCAGGTATAATCAGACCCTGAATACCTGCCCGAGATGGAGACTGTTATGTCCGATACAGAGTTGAGTAAAGAAGAGCAAATCCTGCGTATGGTCAAAAAAGTCCTGACCGATGTTGCCAAGGACACCCATGTCAAACCCGGTCTCCGCCATCCCTTGAGTGATAACACAATCCTGGGGATCCGCGAATGCCTGGCACTGATTACTGCGCGGGAAAGCGAGCTGGCCAAAGCGGCCGGGCGGGAAAGTCGAATGCGGCCACGCTTCGTTGATGAACCTCAGGATACGGTGGTGGTTTCCCTCGATAAACTCAAGCGCCCCGGCAAGGAGTCCCAGGACTGAATTCCCTCGTTGAATCGGATTTTTCCCGGGTCTGTCAGCTCCTGCGTGAGATCCTGGCAGCCCATCCCGCCGGCCTGAGTGAATACCAGCTTCTCAACCGCTTACGTGAGCATTTAGCCCTGTTCCAGGGTGACCGCTCTGATCCGGTAGTACTGTTTCGGCAACATTTTATCCTGTTTCACAGCCTCTACCGGCTCCAGCAAACCCTGCTCGAGGCCGGTCAGGGCCAACTTGAGATCAGCCCCCTCCGGATTTGCCTGCAACCCGAGCCTGGTCCCGATCACCCACAGCCCCTGGACCGGCCGGACCCTCTGCGTGCCTATTACCTCGACCTGACACACTTGCAACAGACAGGCAAAGCCGAAGTGGATGCCCTGCTGAAGGATTTCTGGGCCATGCTGAGCCGTCACGATCAACGCAGCGAGGCCCTGCAGTTGCTGGGTTTGTCAGACCCGGTGAGCAACGGCGCGATCCGCCGCCGTTACCGGGAATTGGTCATGCGCCATCATCCGGACCGCGGTGGCGATACCCAGCACCAGCAACTGCTCAATGCCGCCATCGCCACCTTGCTGCCAGGCAAAACCTGACTGGCGATATATTATCCTTAGTAATATAATTGTTATTATCTGATTATGCGATTTTGCCGATACCCTCAGCAAACCGTGATCGAACTCATACATTCTGAGGCCAAAATCAACATTTTGGAAAATTCCTTTGGATCTGAAAAGCCTCCGCATCCGCTATGCCCTCATCAGCATAATAATGGGGTTGCTGGTTTTGCTGGCGGCGGTTTCCGGCCATTATCTGCTGACGCATAGCCGCGAACAGGCGGCGCAACACATCGACAACCGACAACGCCTGCTGGCCCAGAGCCGGGCGATCCGTGACAGTGTCTGGCAGGCCCGGGAGGCCATCGGCCAGTTTTTGATCGACCCGGACCGCAAACAAAACCAGGACCGCATCAACGACACCATCGCCAGTGCGATGAAAAATACCCAGCGCTTACTGGCCATGCACCCACGCCTGAATCCGAAACAATTATCACGTATCGAACATGTTGCTCAACTGACCCAGCAACTACAGAAAGCGGCAAACCAGCTGATCAAAATCCGCCTTGATTCCAACCTGGAATTTCCAAGCCTGGTACTGGCAAGAGATGAAATGCTGCCCCGACAGCAACTGGTGTTCGATGCCTTTGCCACTGCCCTGCAGGAAACCGCGGATAAGCAGGCGAACGATCCCCGGGAATTCAGACTTTACCGCATGTTAATCCATGCTCGCTACCGCTGGTCAATAATTATCTCGGATGTTCGCATGTTGATAGCAAGCCGACTTGGCTCCTATGGCATGGACAGCATGACTATCGAGGAACACGATATCGAGCTCTATCTTGCCGATTTTCGGACCAGCATGCAAAAACTCAAATCCATGCAGCATGCTCCGGAGGCAGGTTTTCAAACCAGCATCGCGATTGATGAAATCAACAAACAGTACAAGAGTTGGTACCACAACTACCAGAAACTGATCGATATCCATAACTCAAACAAGTGGCGAAGCGATTCGATTCAGCTACACGACAGCGTCAACCCCCTGCTTGAATCAATCTGGTCAGAGTTGTTGAGCTTCGACGCCAGCCTTGAACACAACGCCGAAAACGATATCAATATGCTTGGCAATCTTGCGCAACAGCAAGGCTTGATGATCTGGCTGATCGGTTTGGTCGGACTGGTCTTCGTGGTGCTGGGTTACATCGGTTTTGATCGCGCCGTTCTCAAACCAATGCTGATGCTGGGTCAGGCTTTCCTGCAAGAGGCCCGTAACGGAACAAATGTGGTTGACTTGCCTAAACCTGGTTCAACCGAAACATACAACCTGATACGCGCCTTTCGGGAAATGCGAAATCAGATCCACTCGCGCCAGCAAGCACTGGAACACCAGGCCCAGCACGATGACTTGACCGGCCTGGCAAATCGCAACCTGTTGATGCAGCAATTAAGCCAGTTAGTGGAACAAAACAAGCGCCATACCGACAACATCAGCCTGATCGTACTTGATCTGGACAGGTTCAAGGAGGCCAATGACGCACTGGGACACCATATTGGCGATCAGCTGCTTATCGAAGTTGGCAGGCGCCTGCGCAGTGAATTGCGCGATAAAGACCTGGTAGCCCGCCTGGGTGGTGATGAGTTTGCTATTCTGTTGAAAGATGCTGAACAGCACCAGGCAAGAAAAGTATGCAAAAAAATTCTTAAGTCATTTGAGCAGGCATTTGATATTCAGGATAAACAGTTATACGTAGGTGCCAGCCTTGGCATCGCGGTACATCCCCAGCACGGACACGACGCAGAAACCATGATGAAGCGCGCCGACATCGCCATGTATGTCGCCAAACGTAACCATCTGGGATTCGCATTTTACGAGGCCAACACGGATCATTATGATATGCGCTATCTCTCGCTTGCGCACGATCTGCGTGAAGCCTTAATCGACGGCGCACTGACACTGGCTTACCAGTTAAAATACGATATTAACAGTAATCAGCCTGTCGGCGCGGAAGCCCTGGTGCGCTGGGACCACCCTGAGCTTGGTGAAATCTCGCCGGTCAACATCATCCCCCTTGCGGAGCAACTGGGAATTATCAACCGATTGACATCCTGGGTACTGAAACAGGCAATTGCGCAGTGTGCAGAATGGCGCAAGCAGGGAATTTTCATGAACATGGCGGTGAATCTTTCTGTATACGACCTGCTGAGCACAGACCTGATCGACCAGATCAGTGAATTACTGGAGCAGCACGAGGTACCGGCAAGCTATATCGTGGTTGAGGTCACCGAGAATGCCATGCTTATCGACCCGAACAATGCTATCAGCATATTGCAAAGGCTCGATAGCATGGGCCTGCGTATTGCGATCGATGATTTTGGTGCAGGCTTTTCCTCATTGGGATATCTGAAAAAATTACCTGTCGACGAACTCAAGATCGACAAATCGTTCGTCATGGATATGATCAATAACGATAACGATGCTGTCATCGTACGCTCGACGATCGACCTGGCCCATAACCTCGGTCTGAAAGTGGTCGCGGAAGGCGTCGAGTCCGATGAAATTTATGAAATGCTCCGTATCCTGCGCTGTGACACGGCACAGGGTTTTTATTTATCAGAACCTGAATCACCGGCTAAAATCGCCAGTCTGCTCGCAGAGATTCAGTTGCAGCCGGAATGGCCACGCAAACACGGATAATATCGAACACAGGCTCCGTTATTCCCGGGTTTGGGATATAATCGAGTCGTAGTCAGTTAAGGAAAGCCATTTACGACAGTGGAAGAACAAGAGCGAATTGCGATCCAGCAGGAACTGGAGGAGCTGCGAGTGGAACACCGGGATCTGGATGATATCATCCAGCGCCTGTCTGCGGATCCCCTGGTGGACCAGCTGCAGCTGCGGCGCATGAAAAAACGAAAATTAAAGCTCAAGGACATGATTCATCGCCTGGAGAGCAAATTAATACCGGATATTGAAGCCTGAACGGGAATTAATATATGGGCACCGATAATAAAGGACAATCACCGCGCCTGGAGGTCCGGCTTGAGGTAGAGCTGGAGCAGGAAGGCGAAGCTACCTCCCTGCACACCCGGGATGTCAGTCACAATGGTGCCTATCTGGAGGCTGGATCATGTCAACTACCGGCTTGTTGGGAGCATAATCTATCTCAGGCCCAAGTAGGCCCTCCAGGATGGCGAAGCACCATTAGTAAAAGCCAGGGTCGTGCGGGTCAATGGCAATGGCTTTGCGCTGCAATTCCTCGATGAGTGAAACGCCTGCCATGCCGGGTACTGAACGACCGGATGTCGTTTTGCTGATTGCCAGTGGCTGTGCTATCTGTCCTGTGGTGCATAAAATTCTGTCACAACTCCACGCAGACGGTAAAATCAATCAATTTGAAGTCGTCAATATCAGCGAACATCCGGACCTGGCACAAAGCTACGGGGTACGTTCCGTCCCCTGGTTTCGCATCGGTGCACTGGAATTTCAGGGCCTGCATTCCGCTGCCGAGCTTGATTACTGGGTCGGCCATGCCCTTGCAGATGACGGTATCAAACAATATATCACCGAACAACTCGAAGCCGGCCATTTGAGTGGCATCCTGCGCCTGATAAAACAACATCCACACTGGCTGAAAATTGCACTTGCGATCATCGCTGACCTGCAGGCACCAATCCAGGCACGTATTGGACTTGGTGCCGTCTTCGAGGAATTACAGGGTAGCCCCCTGTTGCAGGAACAGGTCCCGGGCCTGTCCGAACTGACGCAACATGCCGACAGGCAGGTCCGGGCAGATGCCTGTTATTATCTCGGACTCAGCAGAAGTTCAGCAGCGATGCCCGCACTGAACCAATGCCTGCAGGACACTGATCCGGAAGTACGCGAAATAGCCCAGGAAGCCCTGGCCGGATTTGCCGACTGAGACTTAGTCAGGCAATTGCTGCAAAACCTGTTTCAGCCTCGTTTCATCTATTGGAAAGGTCAGGCTGGCAAATACCGGATGCTGACTGGTCAGGCGTTGCAACTGGTGAGCAAATTCCTGCTCATAAAATACGATGACCTGACAATCCGGCAAACGTTCCACTACTGACATTAATGACTCCAGGCTACTGGTGCGATCACGAAAATCCGACTGGAAATTAAATTCCGCAACGATCACACGGGGTTTGACCTGCTTGAGTTTACGCATGGCGTTACGCACGCTGGATTCGGTGTGAACCCTGTAGCCCAGTGATTGGTACAGAGGCGCGAAGTTGGGATAACCGCCTAATTCAATGACGGCGAGTAGGTCTTTAGCCATATTACAAATCCAGCCTGTGTCACGGATACGATGTCGGTTATAATAATCCAGTTAGCCGCGTTTTAGCAGACTTCAACAAACAGGTGAAACAAGATGCCTTACTATATATTTCGTATTCAGGCCGGACCAGGCGCCATCGTTAAGCAACTCGAACTGATCAAGGAATTCGAGGCATACAAGGAGGCCCAGGAATTCGCGAAACAGACCCGCGCGCAACAGAGTGATGATGCGCAGATAAAGGTCATGTTTGCGGATAACCAGCTCCAGGCCGAAGAGCAATTGATGGAAAAGCGGGAAAAACCCATTCTGCGCGAATGGGAAAAATAAGCATCGCTTCCCGTGGAAGAAAACGAGTATCGCAATCTTTATCGCGCCATCAACCAGCAACGCTGTGTATTCGAGAAATCCATCCTGTCACGGCGTAGCAACTGTCACTTCGCCCGACGTTTCAACCTCGCTGATCGTGAAGGAGTCGCCTGCAGTGAACCCCAGGCGACAACATTGTGCCAAAGCACGCTGGCTCGAATGCGCGACAAGGCAATATTTGCGCTCAAACTCACCCGGATCGACGGCCCCCTGCCGCATGCCAAGGAGATAAAGGTACAGACGGGAGGACTCTATGGCCTGCAGCATCTGCTTGGTCAGGGCGATGACAGCGCACCCGTTGCTGATATTATTGACCTGCTACAAAGTGCACTGGTGCAATACGGTGATGTCGAATCTCTGCCCTATACGGAAATTGCGCGCAGTATTGTCCAGTTCGAAGGCCGCACACGCGGAAGAAAAAAACCAGAACCAGGCAAGCCTGCCAGGTAACCACGCTCCGCATCAGGCCAGCGTGATGAGATGGAACAGTCGGTCAGGGATTGATATGCCAGTCGTAAGAACAATCAAGATGCTGGCGCACTTCCAGCAGGCCTTCCAGGCCATTTTCCACGATCACCTGCAATGGCGCCCGATCCTGAAACCGCTTGTTGGTTTGCTGCAACCACAATATTCCCATGGGTGGGTTATGCGGATAGGTCGTGCGTAAGGCATCGGCGATACCGATAATATGTTCAACCCGTTCATAGACGGCATCGTCATCGGGAAACGGGGTATTCTCGCGATACCGGCGCAAAGCCCGCAATGGAACCCCCTTGGGAAGTGCCAGCACAGCCATGATTGCCGTGCCATTCAGCCCCCAGTCATCCAGAATCGCCATGATCGTGCGGGTCAAGGACACACACTCATCATGATCCATATTTTTGAAAGCTACAGCCATGCAAGAAAACCTGTTATTTCAGGCTTACAAGTCTATATGGTAAGGTACTAATATACAAACCAGCTGCTTGTGAATCACAAAATGTTTTTCTAACTAACTGATTTGAAAGAACCTAATATGACAACACGTTTTCCCGTAACGGCCAGTGACAGCCTTGCGCCTGGCAAAATGCAGTGTTTTGACGTCAATGGCAAAAAACTGATTCTCGCAAATGTAGCAGGTGAATTTTTTGCAACGGATAGCATGTGCAGTCACGAAGATTTTCCACTCTGGTATGGCGCACTCAAAGGTCACCACATCGAATGTTCCCTGCATGGCAGCCACTTTGATGTACGCAACGGCCAACCCTGTGAAGAACCTGCAACCGATCCCATATGTACCTATCCCACAGAAGTGGAAAACGGCATGGTCTATGTGTTGATGGAATAAGAGCTATAGCATAGTTCTAAAGTTCTGTCGCCCGGCCCGGGCATCTAGAACTTGATGAATGACATCGCATAATCAAAACTCATCATTTGCTGTTCAGCCATGGCCTGTTACAACACCAACAAAAAGCCCGGCTTGCGGTCGATGCCACGCGTAAACAGCGAGAGGATATCCACCAGTTGTTTATCGGGCATGCTGACAATCCATTCCCGCTGCAGGCGCAGTTGCAACGCCGCCTGAAAAAACCACCATTGCCACCGGTTCATTATTGTTACTGCGCATGTCGTAATCAGCCAGACGGTTCAATGTTGAACTCTTGCAATCCGGTTTAGCTTATCCTCAACCAGATTGCGGTTGGAACGTCACGCCTGATGGTGGCCATGCGCCAAGCAATAGCAAAGATTGAAGATAAAGTACAAATACGTCTCCAGTACATAATCCTCATGAACTGAATACCTGTCATTTGACCTAAAGCAAGGTAAAGTGTGGCACTATAGTTATTAATGTATGGCTTCTTCACATAGCCAGGCACGAAGCAATAATGATGAGCATACCTGCCCGTCACCAGGCTAGGTGAAAAGCATGGATTAAATCATCGCAAGGTTCCAATTTATCCCAATAATCGACACTAATCCAATGGTGAATAACAAAGATTTCCAAAACGAACTCAAGGCATTTGAGCAACAACTGGCCAGTCATGGACAGCAATTTGAACTCCTCTCGTCCCTGGATGCCCCCGTTTGCCATCTGCGCTTTACGGGTCCATTTTTGGGGCACAGGGTCATCTGGGATGCATCGCTGCAAACCCTGGCCTATTATGTAAGTAATCACCCGGACCTTGGCCAAAGCGCCAGACAGTTTATTGAGGTGGGAGATAGCGGAGCCCGGGGCAGGCAGCTCACTGTCGGGCTAAACTTACCGCTGATTGATCAGCCTGCGATCTTGAAAGCAATCATTATGATCAGACAATATAAACTTCTGGCACCTGGCCGGCATGAATTTGGCGAACAGGTGGAAATGGCAAAGTAGGCTATGGCACGTTTAGTCAGTATTTCACGCGCCGCAAAACTCGTTGGTGTATCTCGCGGAAACCTGCAGCACCGGATCCAGGACGGCGAACTGGAAAGCTTCGAAGGCCAGCTGCGCCTGTCAGATCTGGCCGAGGCCTTTCCCAACGCCAGCCTGGAAGACAACAGCATGCTGGAGAAGCTCGAACGCATTATCGAGCATGCTGCGATCAAGGCACGTCACCGCACACCCCCGCTGCCACCGGATATGGAACAACTGGCGGCGCGTGTCAATCTGCTGACCCAAGACCTGGTCGAAGCCAAACTGGAAATCAGTATCTTCTATAATATTATTGATAAGCTCAAAGCGCGACTGAATCACCTTTCACGCGACAACCCGCAATTATCGGACAATCTGCGCGCGCTTCAGTCCTGGTTGTTACAGGAAATTGAAACTGTGAGCGATAAAAAGCATGAACAATTCCCTTTGCTGGCCACCGACAATTTTCTCCGGCTGGTCGCCGCCCAGGTCCGCCTGGAACCGACAGGCCACGAATTTTTTGTGGAAGGTTCCAACAGTATCCTGGAGTCCGGCCTTAGCGCGGGTCTGGCGCTGAATTATGGCTGCAGAAACGGTAATTGCGGCAAATGCAAGGCCCGCTTACTGTCAGGTGAAATCAGGAAAATACGCCCGCACGACTACGCGCTGACTGAAAAAGACAAACTACAGGGTTATTTTCTCGCCTGCTCGAATACCGCCGTGACCGATATCATCATTGCCGCCGATGAGGCCGGCAGTGAACAGGATATCCCGCTACAGAATATCCAGGCCCGAGTCCGTAAATTCGAGGTGCCAACGCCTGAGCTCGGTATTCTCAGCGTCAAGACACCGCGTACCGAGCGCCTGCGTTTTCTGGCAGGCCAGCAGGTTAAACTGGAGATTCCGGGGGTCGGGGCATACCAGACGCATGTCGCGAGCTGTCCCTGCGACGACATGAACCTGCAATTTCACATTCCGCGAAATGAACAGTCCGCCTTTAGCGAATACGTATTTAGCAAGCTCAAGTCCAATGAGATTATCAATATCGAGGGGCCAAGCGGACATTTCATTTTACGCGATGACAATATCAACCCCCTTGTATTTATCGCCTTCGGTGATGGATTCGCACCGATCAAAAGCCTTATCGAACATGCCATGACCCTGGATATCACGGAACATATCTACTTGTTCTGGGTAGTACATGCTGACAACGAACTGTATCTGCACAATCATTGCCGTGCCTGGTCTGATGCGTTCGAGCGTTTTAGTTATATTCCCGTTATCCGTTCCGGGCCGAATACAGCCATCGCCGAAGAACTCATGCAGAATTTAAGATCGTCTTTGCCCCAACTGGCACCGAGCCACTATTATATTGCAGGTCCTGATGAGCCTGTTGAACTTACACGGCAGACTCTACTGAAACAGGGGCTGGATCAGAACAGTCTGTTTACAGAAGTACGTGCGTGAATAAGATTCACGCGTCTTGCTGTATCCACTTGTTCAGCCCGTCTATCAGCTTTTGCGCCTGGTCGGCACTGCTGATATTGAACTTGGACTTCGGTCGATAACTGCCTTCCCGTTTCTGATAGCGGCGAATCGAAAACTTGATCGGTCCAAAGTCATTTTTCTGTCTGTCCCAGTCCTGATACTTGAAAAGGATGGTCGACCAGGCCCCCTTGGTCAGCACGATCTTGTCCAGTTCCTTTACTAACTGCTGGCCATTCTCGAAATAATTCATGGTAATTTCATCGACTGTCTCTGCCATATACCCTACCTGTTAATTTACGATTGATTACAACGCCGCGTAGCTTACCTGCACAGTGCAAAAAAATCAGCCCCATATCTCACTCATAATGCTTTGGGCTCAGGTGCCCCAGTGTGGAAACCGACTGGCATATTTGCTTATCCACTCCTGCGCGGCCTCCTGTGCGCTGAGGTCTCGCCCTTCGAACTGTGCAACCTGCTGCTTGTAATGTTCGATATGGCAGATCTGCTCCACCATGCGTGCAATATACAGATCATCGCGCTGAATGAATTCGACGCCGACCAGATAATGACTCGCCCTGTTGCGACAGTAACTGACGATCCCTTCGGCGACAAAAGCCGGCTCAATCATGTCTATCCGAATACGAATCTGACTACCGGCTTCAATATGGGTATCCGACTCAAAGGCAAGCCCGCCGTAACTGACATTGCTGATTTGGCGACGGTGTGCCGCGCTGGAGTGTAACTCGATCTGTACCGGGATATCCGCCGGATGCCTGATGTATGCACGCATAGCCATCTTCCTTAAATTGACCCTTTTCCCGCCAGATAATGCATAATTCACGCCACTGAAAAATTCCCGATATCCGTCAGATGCCTCACACCCGAAAATCCGGTCTGTTCAGTCTTCGACACCGACGCGCCATTATTCTGTCACTGGTGCTGACCGCATTGCTTTATTTGATCGCAGTCATTGCCAGCGGGCGCCACGAAGCAGCCCAGGCCTTTGCCCACCTGGGCATTGGCGGTGGACTGGTGTTACTGACCTGCTCCTTTGTCAGCTATCTACTGCGCTTCACCCGATGGCAATATTATTTACGCCGGGCAGGCTGGCGACTGCCGATGCGTCTGCACCTGGCCTATTACCTGGCCGGGTTTGCCCTGACTACTAGCCCGGGCAAGGCCGGCGAGACCATTCGCTCAGTACTGTTACGCCCGCACGGCATTCCCTATCCTACCTCGCTGGCCTGCTTTTTCAGCGAGCGCCTGCTCGACGTGGTCGTCGTCTCGCTGCTTGCCACGCTTTCCACCTTTGCCATCCTGCGACAACATGATTTGCTGGTGCTGGTGCTGGTCATCACCCTCGCAGTGATTCCCGTGATCCATAGTCCGCTGTTACGCACGTTGCTACAAAGCCTGGAACAGCGTCTTCGCCCTTCGCGCCTGCGCCGGTTGCTGGCCCACTTGCAGGACCTGCTGCATAACGCCCGTAATTTCCTTGCCTGGCGCCCGCTTTACCTCGGCCTGTTCCTGGGCGGTCTGGCCTGGGGCCTGCAAGGGTTTGCCTTCTATTATCTGATGCACCGCCTGGGGCTCGATCTGCACCTGCCATTGGCCATGGGTATCTATGCCATCGGTCTACTCGCCGGCGCCCTGTCCATGATCCCTGGTGGCATTGGTGCCACAGAGGCCGCCATGGCGTTATTGCTGGCTGCCGCCGGCGCCTCGACCGAGATCGCGATTATCGTGCCCTTGATTAACCGACTGACAACCCTGTGGTTTGCAGTGGCATTGGGATTACTGGCTAGTGCCTGGCTCAGCGGCCATCGCCAGCAGGATGTAGCCAGTGAAGCGGGCGAAACAAGGTGATAGTCGGTGTTATTCGGAGCGGTGGTAGCCGAATTCACCACGCCACTGGCCCTGACGGTAGTCCAGGTTTAACCAACGCGGGGTAAAAGGGGCCTCGCGGGCAATGGGAAAATCCGTCAAGGGAGGCTCGTCACCTTCATAGTCATTGCTGCACTGCGCTGTCATCACTGGCCGGAAACTGACCATGAGTTTATCGTTGGCCGGCACCCAGCTAACCTCCGAGTCTGAATTGCGTTCATAAAAACGGACCTTCAGCCGAATTAGACAGCTGAAAAACAATTCCATCTGGGCATACAACGGGCTGTTACGTCCGGCCAGTGCGGCGTGTGCCGCCGGCGTCAGGTGGATTTCAAGCGGACGTTCATTGAGCGTCAGGGAAATGTTATCTGTCATGGTATTTATGTGACCTCTAGATAATCTCATCGAGCCAGGTTTTGGCATTGGCGATTTGCCGGGTAATCAGCCTCGGATCCTTGAAGATATGGGTCAGGACTGTAGCGCCTTGCAACTGGGTCAGCAACTGCAATGCCAGCTCCTGCGCCTCTTCCTGCCTGCCCAGCTGCTGGAATTGCTCGGTCAACCAGTCAAGCTGGGCCTGCAACAGAGCATTGGCCTGGCTGGCCAGTGGACTCTCACTTTTATTGAGTTCGGTACAAAGACCAGCCACGGGGCAACCATGGGCCGCGACAACATCGCTATCCAACACCCGCAAGCTCAGAAAACCGTCAATTCGGGCACGCGGCTCCCCCAGCCGGTCCAGCTCACTGACCAACTGTTCAAATTCCTTTAATTGCGCTTCAATAACAGCCTGGCCAAGGGCATCCTTGGTCTTGAAGTAATAATACACATTCCCCAGGGGGACCTCGGCGGCCTGGGCTATGTCAGCCAGGGTCGTCTGGTTGTAACCGCTCGCGTGAATGAGCTGGCGGGCGGCCTGGGTCAGTCGTTCGCGTTTGTTATTAGTACGGGCCATTGTGTGGGAGTTAGTTACCTGACTAATAAGGATAGTAAATTTAAGGGAATTGGCAAGTGGCGGATACCCACTTCAATCCGGGCTACGCTAGCGGCAGGCCGGGACTCGCTATTCCCTGTTAGCTCGCCGGGCGCAACTGCCAACCCCGGCAGCCGCTGGCTGCTTTGCATGTTGCTGTGCTGCCTGGTCCCACTGCAGGCCCAGGCCCAGCCGGCGCCAGCGGCAGCAACCACGGAGACCGACACCAATACCGATGGTGCTGCCCACCCGTCGCCGGAGCAAGACGCCAGCCAGCCGGCAGCGGATTTCTTTTCCTTCCTCGATGCCCCGCAGCAATCCATCTCCTCCGGCATAGAAAGCGTCGTGCGCTCGGTGGATACTTTCTTCTCCAACGAACCGGCGAATTACCCGTCCAGTGGCAGTTATGTGCGCTACACCGTGCAATCATTGTTCGAAGAGGGAGGCCGTACGACCACTGTCGGTAACCTCGACATCAGCCTGCGCCTGCCCCGCACAGAAAAGAAACTGCGCCTGATCGTGGAAAGCGACCCGGTCGAAAAACAGACCAACCTGGAACGTGCGACCACCGGCACGACACAGGACAGCCAGAACAATCTGTATGCCGGCCTGCAGAGTGAGCTTGGCAAGCAAAACAAATGGCAATTTAAACCTTCGCTTGGACTCAGGTTGCGTTCACCGATTGACTATTACTTAAGGTTGCGTGCCTTTCGTAATTTCAATTTTAACAAGTGGAATTTGCAACTCACCGAATCTGCTTACTGGTTTCACTCTACCGGCAGCGGGTTCGACTCGCAAATGCAATGGAACCGCTTACTCAGTAAGAACCTGCTGTTTCGTGCCAATAGCCTGGTCCGTCACACCCAGGAATACAAACGTTTTGACCTGAGCCAGATCTTTTACCTGATACACAGCTTCAGTGATCGACGCGCTATCACTTATTCAATCGGCTTTTTTGGCAATAGCGAACCCCAGCTTCATGCCACGGATTACATTTTACAGGCTCGGTATCGCCAGATTATTCATAGCGATTATTTGTTTATGGAACTGGTCCCCCAGATACGCTATCGCATCGATTATGCCTTTACCGAGGAAGATTCCTTTATGCTGCGATTCGAGTGGTTGTTCAAATCCAACCACTGAAACCCAAACCACTACTGGCGCCTTTGACGCAACTCGTGTAACAGTTGCTGACCTTGTTCCGGGCTGGCCTTTTGCCAGCGCTCCCGGAGTCGACTTCGCTGCTCAGGTGAAAGCCGTTGCCAGTGCTGGCGCAATTGCTGTCGCTGCTCCGGTGTTAAAGTCTGCCAGCGTTTGAACCGTGTACGGGCAAGGGCGCGCTGCTCGGGACTCATATGCTGCCAGCGCCTGGCGCCCTCGCGCAGCCGTTGCTGGCGTTGTGGCGGAAGTGTTGCCCACTTGTCCTTCACCGGGGCCAGAAGCTTTTGTTCGCTGGCTGAAAGGGTGTCCCAGCGGATGGGTGCCTCGGCCCGGGCGTACGGCGCGACAAGCAGGACCAGCAACACAATCGAGAAAAGGTATTTACTCATGTTTGTGCCGCCCGCTTGCCGGACTTGTCCGTAGACTGCGTGGTGAATTGAGTCTTTTGCTTTCCTCTGGCCGCCACATCCTGCCCTGTCTGCATACTCATGGGATCGACAACTTCATTCCCTACCTTGATACCTTCGCCAAGAAACTCGAGCAAGGTCGTGCCGACCAAGCACGCTACCGGCTGCCAGTGCCGGCATACTCACCAGGCTACCCAGCATGAGGGTCAAAAGGGTAAAAGTCTTGGTTTTCATGTTATCAATATCCTGCGTTGAAGTGACTTGGATTTTTGTTGCTTACCAGTACTAACGCAGCAGCGGCGGGACGGTTGACACGCAACCATAAGAAATTCGGACGCATTCCAGGGCGGGCGCCTGACATAGGAAAAATCCCGTCCGACACAACATCCCGGCTAGCCGGGGTTGTGCCTCAAAGACGGGGATTGAAGTTCAGACTGTTGTTGTGATTCTTCAGTTAGGAACGACGTTCGTCGCTTGCAGGCCCTTGGGGCCCTGCTCGACCTCATAGGAAACGTTTTGCCCTTCATTCAGCGTACGATAACCGTCTGCCTTGATTGCACTGAAATGAACGAAGACATCGTCTCCGCCTTCATTCGGTGCGATAAAGCCATACCCCTTAGAATTATTGAACCATTTGACTGTGCCTGTGGCCATATTGATATACCTCAACTTGCAAATTCACTTTCAATTCCTGCATGCATCCTCCACTCACTCCCCATGCAGTTATCAATAAGTATACCCATCGGACATGAACCTGCCTACGGATCAAATCCGCAAAAGCTGGCATTCAATTTATTCAGAATATGCTGATAGACTAAAGCCCGGTAAAAAATACCGGGCTTAGCAAGTGAGGAATTCCCTACTGAGCCGCGCGCAAGGCTGCAATACGCTCTTCCAGCGGCGGGTGGGACAGGAACAACCGTTTGAGACCGTGCCCCATACCACCGGCAATGCCGAAGGCGGCCAACTGATCCTGTAAATGCGGTTGTTGGGCAGTTTGTTGCAAACGCTGGAGCGCAGCGATCATCTTCTGGCGACCAGCCAGCCGGGCACCGCCGGCATCGGCACGGAATTCCCGCTGGCGACTGAACCACATCACGATGATCGAGGCCAGGACACCCAGTACAAGCTCAGCAATAATGGTAGTGACCCAGAAGGCAATGCCATAACCACGATCGTTTTTGAACACCACCTTGTCTACCGTGTGGCCAATGACCCGCGCGAAGAAAATGACAAAGGTGTTTACCACCCCCTGGATGAGCGTCAGGGTCACCATGTCGCCATTGGCCACGTGGGTAATTTCATGGCCCAGCACTGCTTCGGCCTCATCCCGGTTCATGGAACGCAGCAGACCGGTACTGACCGCGACCAGCGCTTTGTTGCGGCTGGCACCGGTGGCAAAGGCATTGATGTCCGGCGCGTCATAGATGGCGACCTCCGGCATGCCAATGCCGGCGGCCTGGGCCTGGCGTCGCACGGTCTCCAGCAACCACTGTTCAGTGGCGTTACCCGGTCGGGTAATCACCCTGGCCCCGGTCATGCGCTTGGCCGACCACCTGGAAATCAACAGGGAAATGAATGCGCCGCCGAAACCAAAAATGGCGGCGAACACCAGCAATCCATTGGAGATAATGCTCTGCTGCTGGAGGAAGGAATCGAGCCCCAGCAAGGGCAGGGTAATACTGAGTACCAGCACGATGGCCAGGTTGGTCAGGATAAACAACACGACGCGCTTCATACAGTACCTCTAATTTGGCAAATTTTCTTCCAGGAACCTCGTGTAATTCTCGGCGCTTACAATCTGGGTACCGTCGCAGTTAAACTGAATGCGCACTATCGACTGTACGATGTTGATCGTAATGTTCCGCAAATAGTACATGGGCATATCACGCAGTGCTTTCAAGGTGGAGATAACGGTTTTGATTTCCGCCGGTTCCATGGGTTCCCAGGCCTTGCTGCGCCTGGCCATGAAATTCTTCCAGTAAGCCGGGAGCTGCTGGTAAACCGGGTGATCCCGCAGGCCGCTATAGGTTTCCCGGATCAGGCAAATCTTGTCTGTGTAACTGACTGCCGGAAACTGACGCTCGATGTAACCGGATTCGATCATTTTTTCCACGTCATGTATTTCCTGGCGCATGGGATCAAACACCGAGTGCGTACGTATCTCGCCGTTGTTAAATCCCACGAACAACTGGAAGGGAGAGCGATTCAGCATCAGATCCTCAAGCCTGGGTATCAGGGTATCCAGATGGGTATCGACGCTGGACATATAACGTTTGCGCTCGAGCGTGGTTTCACGCATAGAAGGATCGCCACGAATACCGATTTGCAGGCTGGAGGCATTGATCCCCGCTGCGCTAACGATACTCTCCCTGAGCACCTGCTCTTCCAGTTCCATTTCCTGTTCAGCCATGGTGATTCCCGAAGACGTCATTACACCGCCCATTGCGGCGCGGCGTATTTTAGCAAGACTAAGTTGAAAATCTGTGAATACAGACAAAGACGGGATAGTCTAATGCTGGCGACCCTTGCTCCGGTCGGTCGTCCTGGTCTTAGCTCTGGGTGATTTCGGTGTTTTCGGCAGGCCTGTGTGCTGGGTCAGGAAGGCTTTCCCATGTGGACGCCGGCGACGCCCTTCACTCGCATCACCCGTGCCCCTGGGCTGCCAGTTAGGCACCAGGTGGCGTTTACCGTTACCAATCAGATCTGCCCGTCCCATACGCTGCAGGGCCTTGCGTAACATTGGCCAGTTGTCCGGGTCATGATAACGCAGGAAGGCCTTGTGCAGGCGGCGCTGACGCAGGCCTTTGGCGGCGCTAACGTGTTCACTGTGGCGACTTACCTTGTGCAGGGGATTTCTGCCGCTGTGGTACATGGCCGTGGCCAGGGCCATGGGCGACGGTAAAAAGGTCTGCACCTGGTCGGCACGAAAGCCGTTACGTTTAAGCCATAACGCCAGGTTCAGCATGTCCTCATCACTGGTACCGGGGTGTGCCGCAATAAAATACGGGATCAGGTATTGTTCCTTGCCCGCCTCCCGCGAGTAACGATCGAACAATTGTTTAAACCGATCATAGCTTCCCATGCCGGGTTTCATCATTTTCGACAGGGGCCCGGTCTCGGTATGCTCCGGCGCGATCTTGAGATAACCGCCGACGTGGTGGGTTACCAGTTCCTTGACGTATTCCGGCGACTCTACTGCCAAATCGTAACGCAGGCCGGAACTGATCAGGATCTTCTTGATACCGGGCAGGGCCCGCGCACGTCGATAGAGTTTAATCAGCGACGCATGGTTGGTATTGAGGTTGGGACAAATGCCCGGATAGACGCAGGACAAACGGCGACAGGCCGATTCGATTTTCGGATCCTTGCAGGCCAGGCGATACATGTTGGCCGTGGGTCCGCCAAGGTCCGAGATCACACCGGTAAAGCCGGGAACCGAATCGCGGATGGTCTCAACTTCACGGATAATGGAATCTTCCGAACGGCTCTGGATAATGCGACCCTCGTGCTCGGTGATGGAACAAAAGGTACAGCCCCCGAAACAACCGCGCATGATATTCACGGAAAACCGGATCATTTCGTACGCGGGAATGTTACGTTCGCCATAGTGCGGGTGTGGCCGCCGGGTATAAGGTAACTCGAAGACACGGTCCAGTTCGTGGGTCGCCAGGGGAATCGGCGGTGGATTGATCCAGATATCGCGCTCACCGTGACGCTGCACGATTACCCGGGCATTGCCGGGATTGGTTTCCAGGTGAAAGACCCGTGAGGCATGCGCATATAACACCGGGTCATCGCGTACCGTTTCGTAGGATGGCAGGCGCACGGCTGTCTTGTCACGATCGTGCTTGACCACGCGCGGAACAAACTGTACCGGCGTCGCCTGCCCCTGTGAGTTTTTGCAATTGTTATCCTGCATTGCGTACGGATCCGGCTGTGGCTGCAACGGTCCCGGGCGATCGAGATGAGAGGAGTCCAGCTCGCGCCAGCCCTCGGGCAGGTCATTACGAATCAATGCCGTCCCGCGCACATCGCGAATCCGGCGGATATTCTCACCGGCCGCCAGTCGATGGGCGATCTCGACGACCTGCCGTTCTCCGTTACCATAAACCAGCAGGTCGGCCTTGCTGTCCAGCAGGACCGAGCGTCTGACCTTGTCAGACCAATAATCATAGTGGGCAATGCGGCGCAGGCTGGCCTCAATACCGCCGATGATAATGGGCACATCCCTGAAGGTTTCGCGGCAACGCTGGGCATAGACGTTAACGGAATGATCCGGTCGCTTGCCGCCCTCGCCATCAGGGGTGTAGGCGTCATTACTACGGATTTTGCGGTCGGAGGTATAGCGGTTGACCATGGAATCCATGTTGCCCGCCGTAACCCCAAAGAACAGGTTGGGTCTGCCCAGCCGGGCGAAGTCCTGCGTATCACGCCAGTCCGGCTGGGCGATGATGCCGACACGAAATCCCTGGGCCTCCAGCACCCGGCCGATTACGGCCATGCCAAAACTTGGATGATCGACATAGGCATCACCGGTCACCAGGATGATGTCACAGCTGTCCCAGCGCAGATCCGCCATTTCCTCACGGGTCATGGGTAAGTACGGTGCCGGGCAGAATTTGCCGGCCCAGTACTGGCGATAGGAAAAGATGTCAGGAGCAACTTGCATGTCGATAGGGCCTGGGCGCATAGACCGGCGATTGCCGGACCGGGTTGATTCGCCGCAAAGTATAACACAGCCGCCATGACAGCGCGTACGGGGTGCGTTGCACGGCTGGCTTGCGTATAATCCGTCGCGTTTTGTACCAGCCAACCCGAACCTCACCTGTATGCCGACGATATACCCCCTCCAGTTGCAGGACTTCGAAGAGCGTGTCCTCACGGCTTCTGAACAGCGTATTGTGCTCGTCGACTTCTGGGCGGAATGGTGCCCTCCCTGTCTGGTCATTGCCCCGCTACTCGAACAGGTTGTGCAGGAACATGACGGCCGGGTCGTGCTGGCCAAACTGGAAGTCGATGACGGGGAAAATATGAAACTGGCCGGCCGCTACCAGGTCCGTGGATTTCCGACCATCATCCTGTTTCACCAGGGCGAGGAAAAGGCCCGTTTCAGCGGTGCCAAACCCAGGGCCTACATCGAAGAGTTTATCGCGCCCTGGCTGGACCCGGTCACCTGAGCGGCAGGTCGTTCATCGCGCCAGTCACCTGGCCAGGGTCAGTGCAGTGACAGGCTCAGTCTGCAAATCCGAAGTACGCCAGCAAACCGGGAACCAATAACCACAATAGCCCCTTCACCAGGAAAAATATAAACCCGGCAATCCCCAGACGCTTTAACCAGGGACAGCTCAGGCTAAAACGTTTGCTTTTTACCGAAGTAGGTTTGGATTGCATGCTGGTACTCCAGTCGTGACTGCATCACTTATCGGCGAGCAGACACGAAGATTTAATGATTTACCGCCTGTACTAATGTCCCTGTGCTTCAGACCAGGGCACGGAAATATGGCCACCAGTAGGCAAAAAACAAAACCGCCACCACCAGGTTGGTTAGCAGGATGATACGATAGCTAAACTTGCGCTCGGCCGGCATGGAACTCATGTAAACCAGTGTCATGATCGCATCCAGTAAAAGCAACATGAACAGGATAGGCGCCAGTGCCGTGATCATCATCGAAATCATGGCGGTACTGGTTTCATACATCGGCGTGGTACCGGGCATGGGCCTGGCGATCATATCAACCACAACAAATGTCATCAGGGAAAGACGCAGAAATCCAAACGTCTGTACAATTGAATTGAGTGTCTTTTTCATATGTGCTCAGTGCTTCTGCTTGTTGGAGATACCGGGATCGAAGTTCACCATGACCTGGTTTTCCGGTTCCTGCTCAAAAACCAGGTCGAGCATAAAGTCTTCGCCCTGCTGGACGACCTTGACCTGCTTGAGTTCCGGCAAGCGGCTGGCGAGATAGGCGCAGCCTGCCGCAATCATGGCATCGTGTTCGTCCATCAGGGCCTGGGCCAGGTGCATAGCGACAAACTTGGCGCGCTGTACGCTATCGGGTTCCGCGATATTTTCGCCAGCGAGATCAATTCCCGCATCCATATCACTGTCCATCTTGTCGAGGTACTGACGTTGGTGTCCGGGCAGACGGACCTTTCGGTCATATTCAATCACGGGGTCACCATTAAAAAGGATTATAAGCTTATCGTCCATTCCAGGTATTCCAGTTCGGAGAAATCAGGCAGGACGCTACTATAACCAAGTATTCGGGCAAACTAAATGCCCCGGCATCAGCCGATAATTTTTTCGACCTTGTAGGTTGCCAGATATTGCGCAAATTCGGCCAGGGCCAGCGGATGGCTGATGTAGTAGCCCTGAGCATAATCACAATCCCAGGTCCGTAACCAGCTCCAGGTCTGGTCGTTTTCCACACCCTCGGCAACGGTTTGCAGACCGAGGTTATGTGCCAGCTCAATAATGGAATGCACGATAGCCGCATCGTTCTCGTCTTTCATCATGTCAATGACGAAGGATTTGTCCACCTTGAGCATGGACACGGGTAACTGCTTGAGATAGACCAGTGAAGAGAAACCGGTCCCGAAATCATCTATGACGACCTGCACGCCCATATTATCGAGCTGGATCAGAACCTCGCGCGCGCGTTCCGGTTCCGCCATCATCACCCGTTCTGTGATTTCCAGCGTCAGGTACTCTGCCGGCAGGCCCCATTTTTCCAGCTTCTGGGTGATGTTGAGTCCGATATTTGGATCCTGGATATCCCAGACTGAGAGGTTCACCGAAATGTTGATCAGATATCCCTGCTGATGCAAATGCTGGCAATCCCGAATGGCCGTGTCCAGTACCCAGTTCGACAGGCGCTTGATCAAACCGGTCTGTTCAGCCACGTTGATAAAATCATCCGGCATCATCAGGCCGCGCCTGGGATGTTTCCAGCGCAACAGCGCCTCGGCGCCATTGATACTGTTATCACGCATGGCCAGCTTGGGTTGATACTGCAATATAAATTCCTCGTTCTCAACAGCGCCACGCAGATCTGTCAATACCGACAAATGGGATACGCTGTGCTTGTCCCGCTCGACATCGTACAGGGTAATGCCGCTATTACCACGTTTTGCAATGTACATTGCAACATCAGCGTGTTGCAGCAGGCTCTCGGATGATTCACCGTGCTGCGGAAACACCGCAACCCCGATACTGACGCCGACATAAAGTGAATGCTCGTAGACTTCATAAACCTGTTCCAGGCGCTCATGGATTGCTGCAGCGATACGCAGGGCATTGGTATCGCTGATGTTTGGCAACAGTACCGCGAACTCGTCTCCACCGAGGCGGGCCACGGTATCGGAGTCGCGTAACACGTTGCGTAAACGTTCACCTACCTGTTGCAATAGCGCATCCCCGGTTTGATGGCCGAGTGTATCGTTGATTTCCTTAAAGCGATTCAGGTCCAGCATGAGTAATGCCAGAGAAATTTTTTGGCGTTGTGCAACAGTAATTGACTGGTTCAGGCGATCCATCAACAAGGCGCGATTCGGCAGAGATGTGAGTGAATCGTGCAAGGCGATATGTTCCAGCGCCATTTGTCGTGAATGGACCTGCTGACGCAGTTCGCGGAAGGCATCAGTCAGATCACGTATCTCAACCGCCTGTACATCGGGCAGATCCATGACATCCAGCCCCTTGGCTTCCGCCTTTAAGCTTCGTGCCACCTTGGCAATTGGCCGGATAAAATTTAACTCGAGAATAATATAACTGAGCACACCAATAACCAGCACAAACAAAGCCATACCCCTTTGCGAACTGATAATGGCACCTGAAACCCTGGCCTGATCAACCACATCTCTGTCTGATGATTGCTTTAATCGATTATCCAGCAAATCAAGTTTGTCATAGACTGAGCTGAACAGAGGATTGATCTGGTTTTTGACCAGGGGGATGTCAGCACGCCACTGCCCCTGGTTATACATAGTGACGACTTTTTTGAAATTGGCGTACCAGGCTGGCCCGCTCTCCTGTATGCTTTCAATCGCTGCTTTCACTTCCAGATCCAGCGAATACCGACTGACATCTTTTTTCAGTCTGTCGAGCAATTTTCTTACTTCGGCATAATACATTTCGACATTACTGAGTTGCTGCTTCGTTGCAGCCTCAAACAGACCGCCAGTTCGATTGATGATAAACACGCGATAGGCATTGATCATTCGCTGCCATTTATCACGTATGTTAATTAGCAGCTCCTCTAGCTGATGTTGTTGCCCGTTTAAATATTTAGCCTGATTATAAAATCGGATAGCCAGGTCAATCTGGACGACAAAATTGCGATTTAAACCCAGCATATCCCCATTGGCGAAACGCAGTGCGGGATACAACAGATTGGCGTCCTGGCGCACATGCATGGCCCGGCCAGAGATCATCTTGACCTTCTCCAGGATGCCGGAAAGTTCCTGCATTCTGGGTAACATGCCACTCTCACGAAGCCAGCGGGTTCGCAGCAATTGCGCCATGAGCGACTGGGCATGTTCGATTTCCGCATTAAACTGGTTGCGAGAAGCCGGCGACGGTGCCAACAGGAACAGATTCAGGGCATTGTCTGCATTGATAAAGGCCCGCCGCAACTTGTGGGCGAGCACCGCGACATCAATACGTTTTTCTATCTGCTGGACACTGGCCTGGCCTGTTCGCTGTACCCAGATACCGCTGTACCAGGTATACGACAAGACCACGATCGCCATGAAGATGGCGATCAGCAGATATTGTTTACGTATACTTTTTTTATTTATAAAATTTATTAATGATGCCATAAGTCTCATGTCGGACTGAGGTACAGTCACATGTAACTATAGGCAAAATTGCCTATCCTTGGTGCAATACTGGAATTTTTTTCAGGTCTTACTGGGCTTTAGCCGCAGAATGAGTGTTGTTATTGATGAATTTTTCAATCAGGGCAGTAGGCACCGCGCCGGCCTGGGCGGCCATCAACTTGCCTTGCGGATTGTAGACCAGGAAAGACGGCGTCCCGACCCAGTCGCTGCCCGTCAATGACTGGTACAGATTCGCGATCTCCTGGGGCGCACCGACCAGGTTGGGAAACGTCACCTTATGCCGCTTGACGAATTCACGCGCCGCCAGCAATCCAGACTGTCCGTCTAGGCTGACGCCGATGATTCGCGCATCCTTGTTCTTGTGCGCATTGTTAAACTGGATATATTGGTTGATTTCGGCATTGCAAACCCGACAATCAGAGGCCCAGAACATCACCACGGTCCATTTACCATTCCCGGTGAAATCCGACAGTTTATGTGTTGCACCACTGAAGTCCGTCAGTGCAGCCCAGCTGGTGGACGCGATTAGCAGGCCAAGGACAATAAAGAAATTACGGGCCGTCTGTTTCACTCCGGATACCTCTTGTATATAGTTGTTAGTAAGACTCGTTTGAGATTACCGAGTTCATTACGGATTATACGCGACACAGCCGCAGCGGGAAGTTTATTTATCATGGAATATGCCACACCCGACGAAGCCGAAGATGCCTTCTACGACGCATTCTCCCGCTGCGACCTGGATGCCATGATGGCGATCTGGATGAACGCGGATCATATCGAGTGCATCCATCCCGGTGCAGCCCGGTTACAGGGGATGGCGGCAATCCGGTACAGCTGGCAGCAAATTTTTAACCAGGGCGAGCACCTGCACTTCCAGATCATACGTCATCACTGCACCCAGGCCGGCAATCTGGCGATCCATAGCGTGAGCGAACAGATTCAGTCCGGTGACGCCGCGTCCACCATGCATGCCGAAGTCATCGCCACCAATATTTATGAACTTACCAACGAAGGCTGGCGAATGATCCTGCACCATGCCTCGCCTGCCCAGGTCAGTCGAACTACCGATTCTACCATGCACTAGTCCGTGTCAAGACTCAGAATTATTGCCTGTGACGCATTGACGCTAAAGCGAATATTAAACGCGTAAACGCGCATACCATATTCGGCACGCTCGCGCTGATAGGCCGGGCGCGGATCCTGTGCCAGAAGTTCCTCAACCAGTACCTGCAAATCCGGATATTCGGTGCAGACCTGCGCCAGTTGTTGTTGTGCCCCGGGCGACCATGACACGCTCAATTGTCTGGCTGGCTCATCCGGTGCGAAGCCGGCTCGTGCATCCGCTACGCTGTCGGTATACGGCAGGTAGGGTTTGATATCGATCACTGGTGTGCCATCGACCAGGTCGCAACCACTGACCGACAATATCAGTCGACCCTGCTCACGTGTGATGCCCTGCAGGGCACACAAGGACAGGCCAATCGGATTCGGTCGGTATGGCGCGCGACTGGCAAACACCCCGACGCGATCGTTGCCACCCAGGCGAGGTGGACGCACCGTTGCCTGCCAGTGATCGCGCAGATGCATATGAAATACACTGAGCAGCCAGATGTGCGAGTAACCGCTGAGTTCGCGAAAGGCCTCATCCCGATCATAGGGTGGCAGGATTTCGATCTGGCATTGCAGTGACTTGACCAGTCCGGGCTGGCGCGGCAAACCGAATTTTTCCGTGAGTGGTGAATGCACCCGGGCGATGCTCTGGAATGTCCAGGTTTGCGTCGTCACCGTCTTACAGGCGCATGCATAACACGGATTTTATCTCATCGTCCGTAAGCACGATGGGATTGGTTTTCATGCTACTGCCACGCGCATTGGCAACCACCTTGTCGAGACCCGATTCTTCCACGCCGAACTGCTGCAAGCGCGGTAACTGCATGCGTTCGGTCCAGTCCCGCAACAAATCCAGCAAGGCCTGGCGTGCGGCCTGAGCCGAGCCATGGCGACGCTGGCACAACACCTCGCCCAGACGCGCATATTTTGCCAGGGCGAGATTATCCGCTTCCCGCGCCAGCATGGCGGCAATGTTCACCTCGCTGGCTGCCGCCACCAGTGTCCCGCAAACAACGCCATGGCCAATGGGATAGTACGCGCCCAGTGGCGACGCCAGCCCGTGGACCGACCCCAGCCCCACCTGGGCCAGCGTAATACCGGAGAGTAGCGCGGCATAGGCCATTTGCGCCCTGGCCTCGTGCGCCCCCGTCGGGTCCTGATACCAGGCCAACAGGCCATCGCGCACCGCCCGTAAGCCGCTGATGGCCAGTGCATCGGTCATGACATTGGCACGCAGCGAGACATAAGATTCCATCAACTGGGTCAGGGCATCCATACCGTTGGCCGCAATCAGCGGCGGACTGCAGCTGGCCAGCAGGTCCGGATCCACGATGGCATACTCTGCCACCAGCTTGTCATGGCGAAAGGATTTTTTGAAACCTTCAGGGCCCTGTACACTCAGGACTGCATTCTTGGTGGCTTCGCTGCCGGTGCCCGCGGTGGTTGGCACCGCAATAAACGGTACCGCCGGTCCACTGTAGGGTAATTCGGGACCGACACCTTCGAGATAATCCATGACACTGTTGCCGACGCGCAGCAAACCGGCAATCGCCTTGGCCGCATCCAGTACGCTACCGCCGCCGATACCAAGCACCACATCAACCGGTTCACTGGCAAATTCACGCACCTGTTGGTCGATGAAATCTGGCGAGGGCTCACCGTCGATTCGCGTGTGCCTGCAATGCAACTCCAGTTGTTGTAGCTGGCTACGGAATCTGTCCCAGTGCTGGCTTTGCTCAAAGGATCGGCTACCCGTTACCAGCAACACATGTTTGCCGAAACCCGCACAAATTTCTGCCGCCCTGGCGAGTGTACCTGCACCGAATTCAATACGTGGCAATCTGGCAATCGTGAAAGGCGAATAGGAATGCATGTAATTAACTCGGGAACAGGCCGTTATATGTGATCCCCTGGCGCGGCTCGGCCATCCAGTCTGCCACCGTATCACGCCACGATAAATAATGCCCTGTCTGCTTGTGGGCGACTGCTGACTCTTCGCTGGCATAGGCCTCATAGAGCACAAAATGCGTCGCATCATCCCTCGACTGAATCACGTCAAAGCGCAGATTGCCCGGTTCACGCACTGAGGCTTCGTGATTCTTACGCGTCGCCTCAATAAAATCCTCGACAAATTCCTGTTTGACATGCACATGCACAATGGCTACCTGCATGATCTGATCCTTCTCAACGTGAGTGTCTCTGACTGCGGCAGTATACTCACTTGCCACAACACCGCAATTATCCGACCCGGATCTCACAATGTATGTTTATTTGCATGGCTTCAATAGTAGTGGCGCCTCAGCCAAGGGTGCGTATCTTGCCAAAGCCCTCGCACCCGACACGGTACTGACACCGAGCTATCCTCCTGACCCTGATCACGCCATCCAGAGTCTGAACCAGCTACTCAACCAGCTACGCGACACCGCACCGATCCTGATCGGCTCGTCTCTGGGCGGCTATTATGCACAGTACCTGTCTCAGCAACGTCAACTTTCGATCGTCTTGATCAACCCGGCACTGGAGCCACAGCAAACCCTTGCGCCTTACCTGGGCTGGCAGACGAACTACTACTCCGGGGAACGCTACTGGTTCGGCCAGGCCCAACTGGACGCCCTGGCCCGTTACGCTGTATCCGAGCCATGCACAGGCTCCGCCGCTCGCCTGCTGTTACTCGACAGCGGCGACGAACTGATCGATTACCGTGTCGCCGCATCACGCTATGCTGCCTGCGCCGAGTTGATCATCTACCCCGACGGCAATCACCAGTTTGCCCACCTGCCCGAGGCCGCGCTGGCGATTCGCACTTTCCGGGAAAAATTGCGATCAAATCCCCAGATTTAACAGAGTTTTACAGATTAGCCGCTGTAATGAAGACAAACAGTTACAGCATAAATTTGATTAATTAAGTCACTTTGCTAGTATAACATTATGTTTAGTATGCACTTTAACCTGCAAGGCAAAGCAGGCAACAATTGTGTACCTCTATCCTGTAACTGGCTAGAATTAATAAAAATAGGGCGGGAGCTTGCACTAAATGGAACGTAAAACCTTTTTCAACAACCTGTTTTCACGCAGCACCTCCGGTGTTGAACGCCGCAGCAAACCCAGGCAGCCAAAGTCGCGCGTAATCAAGGTTCTGGTCGTCGACGACTCTCGTACGGTCGTGCACAGTCTGCGGACGGTACTGGAACAGGATGGCTATTACGTGATGGAGGCATACGATGGCATGACGGCAATCGAACTGGCCAAGGCCCATCAGCCCGATCTTATTCTGATGGATGTGATTATGCCCGGCCTGAATGGCTTTCAGGCAACCCGTAAAATTCGCAAGGACCCGGCCACGCACACAATCCCGATCATTATCATCAGCGCCACCGAGCAACCCACGGAACAATTCTGGCTCACCAAACTGGGCGCGAATGATTTTCTGGGCAAGCCCATCAATCGCGGCGATTTGTTTAACAAAGTGGAAACTCAGCTCTATCCTCGCCAGGTCGTGGCCTGAGGACGACAGGCTTAATCGCTTAACTCTGCACTGTAGGTGCAAGATACCCCTGAAGACGACGGGGTCATTGTCAGTAATACTATTGCATTAATCCCCTATAATAATTAACGGCTATGGTAAAATTTGCGTTTGTGGCGGCAAGCGCTGGTCTTTATCGCCACATTTCCGGCTAAGAGGTATATCTTCCATGGCTGCACGTTATTGCCACGCGATATTCGCTGTATTCAGTCTCGCCCTGCTCCTGCCGCCCCAACCGGCTCTGGCCGCGACAGCGAAACACACACTGGCCTGGGCCGGCTGCGGCATCACCAAGAAGGCCTTCATGTCTCAACTTGCCAGTGCCTACCAGAAGAAAACCGGGATTAAAATTGTGCTCCACGGTGGCGGTGCCACGCGAGGTATCCGCGATACGATGGCCGGACGCGTTGATATGGGTGGCAGTTGCCGGATGACCCTGCCCAGTTCCAACCGCTCCGAACTATATGCCCAGCTTTATCCCGTGGCATGGGACGCGCTTGCCGTAATCGTCCACAAGTCCAACCCGCTAAATAACATGACTACCGCACAGATTCGTGCGATATATAACGGCAAGATTACCAACTGGAAACAACTGGGGCTGAACAACGCCCCAATACACCTGTACATTCGGCGCGGCAAGATTTCAGGTGTCGGCTATGCCATTCGCCAGTATATCTTCAAGGACTCCAACAAAAAGTTCGTGACAAAAGCACGATACATCATGCATTCCTCCGGTCCACTGGAAAAGGCCATTGCAAAGGATCCCTTTGGCATCGGGATTACGGGCATCAGCTCGGCACGCAAACGTAACGTTAAAATCATGAGTATCGATCACAAGTCACCAACTTACGAAAATGTGAAAGACGGCAAATATGTCTGGTATCGGCCACTCTATCTGGTTACCCGCCCTGACGCCTCCCAAACTGTCAGAAATTTTGTCAGCTTTGCTATGTCTGCTCAGGGGCGCGCCATTCTGAGACAAAACGGCACTGTCCCTTACCGTGACGCACCCAAGCTGATGAAAAAAATGCTGATCTACGGTTTTGATGTGCAGTAGCGCAATTTGTCAGGGTTTATGCGGCAATGCCAGATAGTCAGCACTGGCCATTTCAATCAGACGACTGACCGTTCTGTCGAACACGCCTTGCAACAGGCGACCCTGATAGATTTTTTCCGGTGGCTGACAGGCACTGGCAATCAACTTGACCCGGTGATCATACAGAGCATCGATCAGATGCATAAAGCGTTTGGCCGCACTGTCCTGTGCATCCCCTAATTGCGGTATCTCGCTGACAAACACGGTCTGAAACTGGCAGGCAATCTCCAGATAATCCCTGGCAGCACGGGGTGTGTCACATAGTTCATGAAATGCAAACCAGACGGCATCAGTTGTCAGTGCAATCGTCCTGATATCGCGACCGCATATCGGCAACGATTTATCGTATTCCGCCTTTCCCGCGGCCAATTCTGAAAACTTGTCAGCCATGTGCTGGTGGGAGGATTTATCGGCCTGCAGATAACTGCTGCCATCGGCCAGGTGCAATAAGCGATAATCCTGTCCGGACTGCAAATCGATCTCGATCATGTGTTCCTGCAGTAATGTGATGGCCTGCTGAAACCGTTCACGTTGCAAACCATTACGATATAGCTCGCTTATCCGGGTATTTGATGTTACTACCAGAGTAACACCATACCTGAACAAGGTACGCAGCAATCCTGCCAGAAGCATGGCATCAGCCACGTCGGTAACGTGAAATTCGTCCAGGCACAATACCCGGGTATGTGCAGCGAGGCGCTTGCCGATAATAGTGAGTGGATTTGGAGATTTGGGAAGGACCTTCAGCTGTTCGTGAATATCGAGCATGAATTTATGATAATGCACCCGCTGCCGGCTTACTTCCGAGAGTGAATCATAAAACATATCCATCAGATAGGTCTTGCCGCGCCCGACACTCCCCCACAGATAAATACCGGGAATTTTTCTTGGACCGCTGATCAGGCGGGAAAAAAGCTTACGCGTGGATCGGGTTTCCTGATTAAGCGCATCAGACAGGCATTGTAGCGAGGTGAGTGCTTTCTGCTGTATCGGGTCGGGCATAAACCCGTTGCTGCTTATATCGTGCGAGTAACGTTGCACCAGTGACATACCCGGGTAAACCGGCACGGAGGCAAGCAAACCATTATCCATGTGTCCCAGCGCTTTCATGTCTGTGCCCAAAAGCTGCGCCACCAGGCGCCGTGATATCCAGATATACACAAAAGGTAATAAAATTATGCGACAATCCGGTCGCCTTTGTCTAACTTAGCGGTTAGTTTCCAGACTTCTTGAGCCCGATTGAGACCATGCAAATCCTGTTCATGCGACATGGCCAGACCAACTATAACCTGTTCGGTCTGTGCAATGATGACCCAGGCCGTGATGTCTATCTGACCACCACCGGTATTGCCCAGGCCGAAGCAGCAGCCGAACGCCTGCGCCAGACCCCACTGGATATGATTGTTACATCAGAATTACCACGCACACGCCAGACTGCAGAAATTGTGAATCGTTATCACCAGCTCGAACTACGGCAACATCCGGCGCTAAATGATATCCGCTCGGGTTTTGATGGACAGCCAGTCAGCGAATATTTTGCCGCCATTGCCGCTGCCCCCCTGCATCTGGCGGTGAATGGCGGCGAATCACTGTTAAGCCATAAACAACGGGTACTGGGCTACCTTGATTGGCTCAGGCAACAGCCGGCCCAGGCTGTGCTGAGCATCGCACACGAAGAAACCCTGAGGGTATTCTATGCCTGGTTTCACAGGATCCCCGATGAAAGGTTGCGGGATTTACACTTTTCCAACTGCGAGGTCGTACAGTTCGAATTCAAAACCGGGACCTAGAGTATTTTACAGGCTTCGTCAAAATCGAGCCGTGGCCCGCGCGGATACAGTTTGCTGTCGTCACCGTAACCGATAGCACAAATAAAATTCGACTTTATCTTGCCGTCGGGAAAAAATGTGGCATCCATCTTGTCGAAGTCAAAGCCTGTCATCGGTCCGGCGTCCAGCCCCAGGCTGCGCACAGCCATAATCAGGTAAGCCCCCTGTAAAGAACTATTGCGATAAACTGCACTCTGTATCTTTTCTGTTTTGCCGATAAACCAGCTGGGCGCTTCCGGTTGATGTGGCCATAACTTGTTTAACTTCGTATAGAACTCCAGGTCCATTCCAACCAGGGCGACAACTGGCGCGGTCATGGATTTATCGATGTTACCTTCGTTCAGGCAAGCCTTGAGACGCTGTTTGGCCTCCTGGCTTTTGATGAACAGGATCCGGGCCGGGCAGGCATTCGTAGAGGTCGGCCCCATCTTCATCAGGTCATAGAGCTCATGTAATTGCTGCTCAGTCACATCGCGATCCTGCCAGCCGTTATGGCTACGCGCATCACGAAACAACTGATCCAGCACCTGATCTGATAAAATTTGTTTTGACATTATTACTCCAGCTAATTTGTTATGTATTAATCAAGTTCCGCAGGACGGATAATCTGCATCAATTCCCCCTTGCCAGCCAGTTCCTTCCAGTCATCCGGCAGCTTGAACCTCACCAGGCATGCTGTCGTCATCAATTTGCCGGAGTCGGTCAATGGCACTTTCTCCGAACTCAGGTGATTGACAAGATCATCCAGTCCAGGGTTATGCCCTACCAGCATAACTGAATTCTGCTCAACCGGTATGCCGCGCAGAAAAGCCAGCAGCGTTGATACACTGGCGAGATAAAGCATTTCTGCATAAACGATCCGTTCGTGAGGTAACTGTAGCTCCTTTTCGATTGCGTCCAGAGTTTCACGGGCACGAACCGCCGTAGAACAATAGATCCATCCCGGATACAGATAATGTTCGCGTAGCCAGGCACCGATGCGTGGCGCATCCCTGCGTCCACGCTTGTTAAGCGGACGTAGCTGGTCCTGACTTACGTCAGAACCCCAGTCTGATTTTGCATGCCGCAGAATAAATAATTCACGACTCATGGCTTTTCTACAGGACTCCCTATTCGGCTTATTTTAATGCAAGGATTTGTGCTGGGTTTGCAGGGAATCAAGCAGGGCTTCGATAACCCCACGTTCTTCTGCATCCGGAACCAGTTTCAGATACAGGGTCAGATCATTAATCGCCCCCTGGGTATATTCAATATGCTGGTAAATCATGCCACGGTCGCGTAATTCATCCGGTGACTCAGGTAAAATCGACAGGATCATTTCGATACAGGTCAGCGCCAACTCAACCTGCTGCGCCTCTATATATATCTGCTTTAAGTTACGCAACATACGCACAACGGTATCAGTATGGCTCGCCGGTTGCAGATTTCGCTCCAGCGCAGCTTCATCTATCACCTGTTGTGAGAATTGTTGCAGCATATCGCGTAACTGCTGATGATCAAGTACCTGTCCCTGGTTAAAAGGGTCAAGCACAATCTGTTTTTTTCCGTCACGTATACCAACCAAATAATGCCCGGGGAAACCGATACCAAAGGCATCAAGTCCGGCGGTCGTCGCCAGCTTGAGATATACGACAGCGAGCGCAATAGGAATACCGCGACGACGTTCCAGTACATGATTCAGCAGACTGTTATCCGGCAGATAATAATCCTTCCTGTCACCAGCAAAACCAGAATCAACATAGAAATAGGTGTTGATTTCACGGATCCGTTCATTGACAGACATATCATCTGAAATCCGGCTATGAACCGCATCGGCCATCGCTGCCAGCTGCTGCTCGTAAGCCTGCATATCCATACCGGATTCTAGCTCGGCAGCGATTAACAACGCGGCATGAGTTAAGTCCCACTGTTCCGGCGCTTGCTTCAACATGGCCTGCCAGGCCGCTCCCAGATTGACTTGCTTGTTCATAGTCGCCTGCGGTAATTTGAACCTGGTCGATCTTAACCTGAGGTAGACATGCGTTTCCATGCCAAAGCGGGAATTACTGCCTGACAGATTTTGCCTGAAATTCACCTACGGACAGCACGTACATGTCAGCCACTGATGCACACTGCTATGCCGCCCGCCTGCTGAACCCGTTTCACGGGACAGCACAGATCGTCAGTACCGAACAGGCACGTGCCATCAGTGTCGATGGCATCAGCTGGCGGATTCAGATTCGCCGCGAGATTTACAAAACGCCCTGGAGTAGTCTTGCCATTCCCGTAAACAACGATCGTTATTTCGTATATGGCACCTGGTCACACCTCGATGGCCTGGCGCGTGTACCCGTTCACCCCAGCCTCTACCAGGAACACGTGGAACAGGCTGTTGAGGATCTGCTGGTACAACTCATACATGCCTGCCAGCAATTGCCGTTTGCACTGGCGGACACGAACGAATTATGGTTAATGGCGCCCGACAGCGGACAGGCCGTCGCCCTGCTTGCCAGCCAGCTTCCCCAGGAAGAGCTGCCTAGACAAAACCAGATCCGCTGGTACCCGAGCCAGAACGCGGAAACCGCATTTCAAAGCATGGCTTTTGCCGAACAGCAGTCGAAATCGACGACAAATGGCCAGCCCCAGGACCTGCTGGGCCGGGTGATCAAGTTACGCTGCAAGTCACCACTCGAAGCATACTGGATCGAACGATATGCCGATGGCAGCGGCCAGCCCCTGCAGAACCATGCTGGCAAATCTGTCGCCCAGCGGGATATGCTGCCCGCCGGATCGTTTCCAGTCTGCCTGCTGGATGAGGACTGGCATGATCCTCAGGCGGCCCAACTGGTCAGAGATTACCTTAACTGGCAGGCACCCTTGTTGTTAATGCTGCCCCTGCCTGATAGCAAACGTCGCGAACTGGAAATCCAGGCGCAAAAGCGCTCCCTGTCAGTACACCAATATCATCGCCTCTATCCGGCTGTAGCCGATGAAAGCCTGCTCAAAAAAATTCTGGTGGAAGCAGTCATGCGTAACGCGACAGAAAATTCCTGAAAGACTTGCGCGCAGACTTTAGGCTAGAATGCTGTGGAGTTTATGTAATGGACACCCTCATGACGCCCCTGCATAACGCTACAACGGACCGGCACACAGGTTCAGCCACTGCCGGCCAGATTCCATTCGCGTCACCGTGCCTGTCGCTAATACGGCAAGGTCCGGGTAACTACTGGCCTCAGCCTGGCCAGCAGCCTTGTGGATTTCTGCCATGACGGCCTATGCCGGTAAAACACACCGACTTTTTACTTATATATATACTGTCGTCCTGCTTATTCTCTTCTGGTATCTGTTCAACCCGTTTGGCGCCAGGGATGACCTGTCTTCATTGCACTATATTGGACCTTCGGCCGGCCGACTGATGGAAACCCACATGGAATTTTATGCCGGTTACGAAAACACCGGCATTCTCGAACGGGCCTTGCACGAATTTCTGTTTGGTTCAGAGAAAAGCGTCATTAACGAAGCACTGCGCGTCTACAATGAAGTCCTCAAATATTATTCTCAGCATCCGGATAAGGCGCCTGAATGGGGCATACTCAATACCAAATCCCGACGCCTCATACTAATTGCGCAAAAACATGATACCAGGGCACTTCGTGCAGCTCTCAGGCATTTTGGCGATGATCCGGAGGAGGAAGTCATTGCTGAAGCAGTACGCTTTGCCTATTTGCCACAGGACCACACCGAATTTTCACCCGAGATCTTCACCGGCGCCAGCCTGCTGCCTGTCGGCTGGGCGTCGGATGAATTACGTCTGCATATTGCCATGCGCCTGGGCGACAACCGCACGGCCAGCATACTACGTCAACGGATTAATTCACGCGGTGCCGCCCTCCGCCTGCACGTGCTTGAACTTTCCTTGATCATCGGCGGCTTGATCTGCCTTGGTCTGTTTCTGCTGGTTCGCTACCGGACCCTGTTACTGCCTTCGCCCTGGGAACGCAGCATACTCAACCAGCCCTGGACTGCCTATGACGGCTTTGCCGTATGCGTACGTGCTGCTGTCTACGGCCTGCTGATCTGGGTCGCCCTGCATCTGATTTCCCGGCATTTTTTTCGCCCCAGCGTCTTTACCATGTGGAGTACGCTATTTGCCTCCATGCCAATGCTACTGTTGATCCACTATCGCCTGTTAAAACCACGTGGCCTGAACCTGAAAAAGGCCTTTGGCCTGTCTGTCTGGCAGGCCGGGCCACGTCAGTTTTTACTGATCACCCTGGGCCTGCTTGCCCTCGACATGCTCGGTCAGATGCTGATTGGCTGGGGTACCTGGAAACTGGGTATCGGTGACCACTGGTCGGCCGGGGTTCAGGAACGCCTGGTGTTCGGCCCGGAGGCAACAGTGGTCTGGAGCACCATCAATATCGCATTATGGACACCGGTCATGGAGGAAATCGGCTTTCGTGGTTTAATCTACACCAGCCTACGCTCCCGGGCTGGTCCCACACTGGCCATCGTGTTGTCTGCCGTCATCTTCAGTGCCATGCATATGCAAAGCCTCGCCGGCTCACTATCCATTTTCTGGAGTGGCCTGTTACTGGCCTATGCCTATGAAAGGTACCACAGCCTGCTGCCAGGCATGGTGATGCATAGCGCCGGCAACATGCTATATCTGGGAACGGTCCTGCTCTTTTATCGTTAATGGGCTTTGTGCATAATAGCGCGCCCTGAATCATGCACACCGGAGTCAGTATGTCACGCGTCAAAGTATACAGTACAGGTATGTGTCCTATATGTGATAACACCAAGAACCTGTTAAAAAAATGGCAGATCCCCTACGAAGAACTGCGTGTCGACACGAACCGTGATTTACTCAGGGAAATGCTGGCAATCTCAGAAGGTATGCGCCGCGTACCACAAATCACAATTGATGGTGAATGGATTGGAGGTTTTAGCGAACTGACCCTGTTACATATGGAAGGTCGACTCAAAGAACTCGTCACTGCTGCGGATACACCGGCATCGGCCTGACCATCTCCTGACAAGCTTGAGGTCAGGCAACCTGGCCTGAATCCGCTAACAGGCTATTCAGCTCAAAATCCCGCCGTTCCCGGGTAAAGGGACAGGTGAACTGCAGGCGGAACGCGCATAACTGTAAACCAGCAGTATTCTTATTGCCCTGCCCATACTGAGGATCGCCGAGCACTGGATTTCCCATCATCGCCAGGTGCCGACGGATCTGGTGGCGCCGACCAGTTTCAATCTGAACCAGCAAGGTGCTCGTGTTGCTTTCCTCAGCATATTCTATAAGTTCATAGCTGGACACTGCTGACTTTCCATCCAGTAGTATACGTATCTCAGCCTTAGCCTGCTGGGGCTGGCCGGATACACGAACCTCGTAGCATTTTCTGATTTGCCGCTGTTGAAACATGTCGGATAACTTGCGTGCAGCAACAGGAGAATGTGCAATTAACATCAACCCATGTGCTTCCCGGTCAAGTCGATGGACCAGATAAGCCTGATTGCGTGGTGCCTGGGCAAGTTCTGCCTGGCGCAACAAGGAAACATGATCCCCATACTCGTTACCTTGTGATAACAGCCCGGCTGGTTTGTACCACAGGCTGTATTCCTGTCGTTGCCATAACATTTTACCCGCCGGGGGAACGATGGCAAGCAATACCGGATCATAGAAAACTGATAATTGATCACCTGGGCGTAGCGGCGCCGTGGCACGCCGCAGACGCCTGCGCTTGCGACGTCCCCGCTGCAACCAGACAGCGCCCTTGTTCATGGCATCCTTGATCTTGCCTTTACTCAGTCCGGTATGGTGGCATAAATAACTGACAGCATCCTCGCCTGCATTATCAGATATTTTAAATTGCCAGGATTGTCTATGGCTCTGATTTTGCATTAACAGACGGCCCCGCTTAGCACACGGAATTGCCACGTTTAAACACCGCAATCGCTTCGATATGCCTGGTCTGGGGAAACATATCGATCAGGCCTGCCCGGATCAAACGGTAACCAGAGCGATGGACAAGATAACGTGCATCACGCGCCAGTGTCCTGGGCATGCAGGATACATACACGATGGTATCTGCCGTGTCCGACAGAGTTTTGATCATGTTCATTGCACCCTGCCGGGGCGGATCCAGGATTACTTTATTAAACTTAAAATCTGGCTCCCAACTATTCAAATCAGCATGCTGGAAACGGACATTGGATAAACCATTGTGGTCTGCATTATATCTTGCGCGTGCCACCAGTTCCGGATTTCCTTCAATACCGGTTACTTTATGTGCATATCGCGCCAGGGGCAGACTGAAATTTCCGATACCACTGTATAGATCAAGCACGCTGTCGTTTTCCTGAATATCGAGTTGCAGCAGAACTGCGTCCAGCATCTGCGCATTGATACTGGCATTGGCCTGAATAAAATCGGTTGGAGAAAATGTCAGTCTGACCTGATGTCGTTGAAGACTGTATTGCAGAGTACTTGTCTGCCCGACCTGCAGTGGACAGATTGATTCAGGGCCTTGTGCCTGGGTGAACAATATAAGCTGATTATTACGGGCGAAATCCCGCAGAGTAAGTTCATCATAAGGTGACAGGGGCAGCAGGTGCCGGATAACGACCGCCACTTCCTGCTCACCACAGCTCATTTCGATCTGCGGTACTCGCTGTTTGACCGACAGACTGGCAACAAGCTGATGCAGGGGCCCCAGCAACAGGTGCAGGCGTGGCTCAAGAATCGGGCAGGTCTCGATGTCGAGCAGGTAGAAATGATTTTTTCGATGGAAGCCTATTATAACCTCACCGTTTGCCAGAGTCCGTACGCCAAGCCGGACACGTCGTCGATAATGATATGCAGCGCTGGTCAGACTTGCCAGCCATTGTTCCGGACAGACATCACCGTACTTCTCCAGGCAATGCTTAAGCTGACTTTCCTTGTAGGCAACCTGTGCATCATAGCGCGCCTGTTGTAACTGGCATCCGCCACATTCACCAAAATAACGACACAGAGGCGTGATCCGGGCCTCGACAGGCCGAACAACGGAATAGGATTGTGCTTTTAAAATGCGGCGGCTCTGTTCACTCTGCTCAATTCTGACTAATTCACCGGGCAGCGCACCATCACATATCACTGGCAGGTCACCGTGCATGGCGACACCACGACCACGGCTGTCGAGTTTTTCGATATGCAGGTCTGGCATCGACGGCCTTATCAAGTCCTGACACCATCAAGACTGATGACCTCATCATCGCCGATCACTTCGGCAGAATGTATTATTCCCTTCGGAACATACAGGCAATCCCCTGCATGCAGGATCACACTGACACCTCCCATGCTCAGGCGAAACTGCCCGGACAAGACAGCATCGAACTTGTCACAGTCATGCGAATGGGGTGGAAACCGGGTATCAGGCGGATAGACATAGCGCGTCACACTGAATCCACGTGATATCAGCTTGTCGCGCAAAGCCTGTTCTGATAACACACCATCGCTGGCTGAATCCCAGTGTTCTACTTCGATCATGCGAGTTAGCTGATTTGCAATACAATCTTGCCCTGGGTGCTTCCCTGTTCAATCAGGCTGTGCGCCTGTGGGGCCTGTTCCAGTGGCAAAACATGTGCGACATGCAAAGATAATTGTTCATTCTCGATCATACGTCTGCATGAATTGAGAATATCGACCTGGTGTGCTCTTGCCTTGGGCAAATCGCGCAGCATGGGAGTCAACATCAATTCAAAAACGAAGCGAATATTACGTATACGTGCCTCCTTCCAGTCAACATCCGTACCCGGATCGATCAGGGTCACCAGTGTGCCGTAATGAGCGACTGCGGGTATTGAGGCCTTGCATACGGCTGGACCGACGGTATCAAAGACGACATCGACTCCCTGGCCGTCAGTCCAGTGATTAATCTCGGCAACGAAATCCTGTTCACGGTAATTAATGACGAGGTCTGCACCGAGTTCCCTGACATAGTCAGCCTTCTCAGGGCTACTGACCGTGGTTGCAACACGGGCTCCGCGTTGCTTTGCCAGTTGAATGGCCACGTGCCCAACCCCGCCGGCACCGGCATGAATCAACACGCTTTGTCCGGCGGTCAGCAGTGCGCGGTCAAACATCGCTTCCCATGCGGTAATCAAGACCAAGGGTCCTGCTGCTGCATGCACGAAATCCAGGTTTCTTGGCATGGCGCAAACCTTATCTGCCTCGATAACCCGGCTTTGCGCATAATTACCCTGTTCGCGACCCAGCCCTCCATCACAAAACCAGACCTTGTCACCGACCTTAAACTGCGTAACCTCTTCACCTGCCTCGGTCACTACCCCTGCACCATCACAACCCAGTACGGCAGGAAGACCGTTCTCAAAAAATACGCCCCGGCTGCGAATCTTGGTATCAATAGGATTAATACCTGCGGCATGCAGGTTCACTTTTAACTGATCCGGTGCGAGCAGCTGAGGTTCTGCAATCTCCTGCAGTTGCAAGACCTCGACACCCCCGGCTTTCGTCATCATGACGGCTTTCATGGTATGTGAGCCCTCTGCGTGAATCTCAAAATATAATCCTAGCGGTAAGCGATTCGAAGATAAAGTAATTTACCGGATACCTATGCCAGTTCATTTGTCGCTAATCCTGGGTGTAACTCCTGTATCCGGGGTATGACTAATCAGGCTGGCGACGACCGCGACCCAGGCCCGGGCAATATTGTCCAGCTTATAGCCTCCACCACCCATTACGACCAGACGTCCCTCACACAGTTCATCGGCCAGTGCACACAGGCGGGTTGCAGCGTGCGCATGGGCCTGTTCTGAATAATGCAGGTGAGTAATAGGATCACCGCGCAGACTGTCAGCACCACATTGAAAAAGAATAAAATCCGGCCGGGCGCTGCGCACGGCATCTTCGACATCCTGCCAGGCCTGCATAAATTGCGTGTCGTTCGCGTAAGGTGGCATCGGGATATTGAGTTTATTGCCTTTCCCTGGACCCCGCCCGCGCTCGCTGGCAGAACCGGTACCTGGGTAAAGGTATCGACCATCTTCGTGTAAATCGACAACACACACAGCCGGATTCTCATCAAAGCTGTAATACACCCCATCACCATGATGGGCATCGATATCGATATATGCCACCTGCATCACGCCAAACTGGTGAAGCAACTGTTCAATCGCGATGCCACAATCATTAAATATGCAAAAACCTGCAGCGCTATCCCGCCTGGCATGATGCAAACCGGCGATGGGAATAAAGGCGCGGCGATATTCACCCAGCATGACACGACGCACCGCATCAAGCGTTGTCCCGACAACAGTCAGCGCAGCCTCATACATCCCGGCAAATACAGGCGTATCGCCGCAGTCCAGCATACCGTGTCCCAGCTGGGACAGGCTTTTGACCTTTTCAATATATTCTGCTGTATGGAAACGGCGAAGCTGATCCTCACTACCCATGACCGGCGCCAGAACTTCTACCTGTTTATCCTGGTTCTGGGCATAAAATGCATTGGCAAAGGCACTATGCCTCTGAGGACCAAAGGCATGACTTGCACCAAAGTTGTAGGCTGCCAGCGCATCCCCCAGGTAGACGCAGACAGGATGTGTCATGGCGGGATTATTTGCAGTGTTGACTGATAAGCTTGGCCTCGGGGATGCACTCGTGAATCAGGGCGGCAATCTCCAGGCCCAGACCGGGTCGTGGACGGTGACTGACCCAGAGCGTCCCCAGTTGGACATTAACCTCGGCAAACAGGATCACCGCGGCATAGCCATTAAGGATGTGCTGGAGCTGGCTATAGATCTGTTGTTGTTTCTGGAGATGAAATTGTTTTAAGCGCTTGATCAGCATCATGAAATCAGCAGCCAGCTCGCCGTATTCGGTTCGCGTCGGTACCCGTTGCCACAGGGGTTCTGCGGATTGCAGTTCTGTCGCCTTGATTAGCGAGAATTCCATGAAGCCCCCTGCTGTTGCCTTACTCTATTCATTCAGCGTAGCCGATTTGCTGCATGAAGCCAACTGCCAGGGCAGGAATTAATTCACCCCGAGGATTTAAGTCTTTGCTTGTTCTTCTGAACAGCTATAGTCGTGGGTGATTTCCTCGCCGGCATAAATGTCTCGCAAGGCGCAGACTTCGAGAGTGTCGTACAGGATAACATTCGGCGTATCGCTATGATTAATGTACTTATATTTACACAACATTCGCACCCCGATGCTATCACTGATCCACAACACATAGGCATCATCCTTGATAGTGCGTATGCCGCGGATTTTACCCAGTATTGTCCCGGCTTCGATCATACTGGTAGCAAACAGGCCCTTGCCATGAATCGGGCTGTTTCCTATTCGCAATCGCTGCTTGTCAGACATTAATAAAAACATCGGTTATCCCTTGAATGCATCCTTGCTCTCCAGCCAGGCCACTTCTTCGGCAGTACTCTCACGTCCAAGGATAGCATTACGATGCGGGAAACGACCAAAGCGACGTACAATCTCACGGTGATGATGGGCAAAGCGCAGATTCTTTTCCAGGCCAGCACGGGTAAAAAGTTTCACCGAGGTCTCCTGGTCTTCCAGGTTTTCGCTATGCATATAGGGCAGATACATAAATGCCTTTTGTGCTCCAGGCAAGTGCTGGTCCAGCCCGCGAGAGATTGCCTGGCTCGCAACCCGCCGTGCCCGTTCCTCGCTGGCAAAGCTCCGGGACTGGCCTCGATAAATATTCAATGGAATCTGATCGAACAAGATAACCAGTGCCAGCGCTCCCTCCGCGCTTGTCTGCCAGTCATCCAGTTCACCGCGGCATGCCGCGGCATAGGTATCGGCAAAGTGCGCGCGCAATTCATCATCGAATGCTGGCGTGGAATTAAACCAGAATTTAGCCACTCGTTCGGAAAACCAGAAATCAATCAGTTCTCTGGCGCTAACAATGTCCGTCTTGTCGCTGTCTGCTGACATAAGCTTCACTTTTCCTTTTCAGCACATTGAGGCCAGCCATAGCCCCACCGCCAGGGCAAGCCGGTGCATGGCATGCCGCCAACTCGTACGGCCCGATACATCAACCCGGCAATAATGTGAAAATTGTGCTCAATGATGGCTGGTGACAGGTGAAACTGATGCGCAAACTGTGTTTTGTGTGTTTTACCAAAATCTATCACACATTGTTGTAATGCCGCATCGGCCTGCTGGCGTTTGTCAAAACCCTGTTCGGTTTCGCCACGCCAGTAAGCCCGATCATGGACGACACAACAACTTTCATAAGGAGGCCTGTTACCAAATATCTGCTTGAACGCCGGTATCGCCCTGGCCAGGAAACGCCAGCCTTCTGACAGACCGCCACTACAACCGTCCGTGGTAAAGCTTGCCAGATGATTGTGTTGATCGGCCTGTACCCTGGCCAGTAATTGATAACGTGGGAGTTCCAGTTTGCGCTCGCGCTGTTCAAGCCCATCCTGCTGTAACCCGGCAGTCGCACTCAGGGTTGGAAATGTCCAGGATAACAAAAGAAGTAATATAAAAGGTCGTGCCTGCATGCCTAGTCGGGATAGGCAACGCCGATACCGCCCAGCCCGCAATAACCGCCGGGATTCTTTGCCAGGTATTGCTGGTGATATTCTTCGGCATAATAAAATTCAGGCGCCGGCTGAATTTCCGTCGTGATTACCGCGCGCCCCGCCTCCTGCAGCGCTTGTTGAAAACGCTTCATGCTCTGTTCCGCGGCAGCGCGTTGTTCTTCACTGAAGACATAAATACCGGAACGGTACTGGGTACCGACATCGTTGCCCTGGCGCATTCCCTGGGTAGGATCATGGGATTCCCAGAATACTTTCAACAGGTCATGGTAACTGACCTGTTTCGGATCATAAATCACCAGCACGACTTCATTATGCCCGGTATAGCCGGTACAGACTTCCTGGTAAGTAGGATTCGGTGTCAGGCCGCCTGCGTAACCCGCAGCAGTGGTATAAACACCGGGTGTTTGCCAGAACTTACGCTCAGCCCCCCAGAAACAGCCCAATCCAAACATGGCCTGTTGCAGTCCCTGAGGAAATGGCGGAGTGAGGGTATGACCGTTCACATAGTGTTGTTGCGGGACCTCGATCGGTGTATCACGTCCTGGCAAGGCCTCAGACGGCGACGGCATAGACAGCATTTTTGCAAAACCCGCCATGATGTATCCTCCTGCAATCGGACTCACTAGTGTGCCCGGGCTTTGCGTAGCTGACAAGTACCACACTCCCCTATATGGGGTCATGGATGTCGGTTTCGTCACACCACAATAAAAAGCCCGGCAGGCCGGAGAGGATGACAACATCAGCTGGAATCAGGATGCGCGATCCCTGTACAGGGTTCAATGCATGACGGCTCGCATGTGAACCCGTGCCCGCATCGGAAACTGGAGTATTCCCTGGTGACGACGCAGGTCGCGCAGATACAGTTTGCCGCAACGATAGCCTTCACGAAAAGATAATTTGAGCTGCTCAACCCGGGTGATCTGTCCACCCTGCAGGGCATGCAGGAACCCCCGGCAAAAACGGTCTTCACGCAAATGTGACGGAATCTTGATCCCCACATCATGTGGGCTGGGGTAATGAGTCTGCATATCCACCTCCTGGATTGGCAGCACTTCATATCATATTTACGACCAGGCAGTGCCCAGACTTTAGCCGGCCAGGGGTGGAGGAATTATGCAGCGGATGCAGAAGTATTATGGCTCATGGAAAATAACTTGTCTTTCGCATCTTCGTAGACTTTCTGTGGAATGACACCCTCTGCTGCCAGCCGACGCAGCATCCTGATCTCCCCGGCGATCTGCTGTTCGGGTTTGAGATCCCAAAAACTACGGGTCTTTTGCCGGTAGGTCTCGAAAGCCTCGTGAAATGCCTTGAAGCTCCGGTTATCCGGTTTCCCGATCAGAATGTCAAACAATGGCACCCTGGAATATGCCGTATAATAAACCCGCTTACGTGCAAAATTCATAAACAGCATAAACAGGCCAATCAAGACGGCGACCACCAACACACCCAGAATAGCAAAGTCTACAATCTGGGCCTTGAGATCAAGCTGGGACTTAACCAGTAAATAAACCGGGATGGCTAACAAGCCAATCAGCGCCAGCCAGAACCAGGCCCAGGCGATTTGTAGACGGATTTTGCTTTTCTCAGCCAGCGCCAGCATCGGGACACTGAAGACTTTATTCCTGGATTTGCTGCCAATGGCGATACGGATATTTTTACCATTGACTATCTGGTATTCACGGATCTGACCATAACAGCCTAGTTGACGCAATTGTGCGTTGATCTCATTCGACATAATGATTAATTCGAAATTACAAACTTTGTTTCGGTATTTTATCCTGACTTATCATTGTTTTATCGTCATTCATAACGAGATCCTTGAGACTTTTTCCGGCCAGTATGTCCATCGCAGCAGCCTGGTAGGCATGGAACAGGGTTTCGGTTTCTTCGGAAAGTGTGATCCTGTCGGCATTCATGAACTCATCTTCATCCGCCTCCCGCACCACACGCAGGATATCTGTCAATGGCATGGACTCAGGTGCCTGGGCCGGCAAAAACGCGGGGATCTCAGCATCAGTACGCGACAATAGTCCAGACGTCACCAGGCTGTTGATGATGGGATGCACCAGATCCGAGGCAATATTCATGGATTGCGCCAGTTCATGCGTATTCAGGGGGGGCTCGTGCCGGTAGTACCGGGTCACCACCGCTGCCATCACGGCCAGGGCCAGTTTTTCCCTGATGCGATTACTGAGACTCATGTGACGGCGCTGGCGGGCACGAAAGTCAGGGTTCTGCAGATAGAATGAAATACTGGCACCGGTAAGCAGGATGGTCCAGCTGATGTACAACCAGATCATGAAAAAGAACAGGGTCGCAAAGGCCGAATAAATCGCTGTATAGTTTGCAGTAGTGATAAATGAGGCAAACAACCAGCCAACGGTTTCCCATAATATGCCGGCCACCGTGGCACCCGCTAACGCATAACGTGGCTGTACACGCGTATTGGGGATATAGATATAGATCACGGTAAAGGCCAGGATAATCAGTAAATACGGCAGCAGATGACTGACCAGGTCGATCACAACGCCGATTACCGGGCTGGTAGTAAGAAACAAAAATACCTGGCTATGGGTAACAGTCGCGGTCAGGCCCATGGCGGAAAACACCAGTACCGGCCCGATCAGGACGACACTAAGATAATCACTGAAACGTCTGGCCAGGGAGCGATCCTCGGTAACGTGCCAGGTAAAATTAAATGCCGCCTCGATCTTTTGCATCAGCGAGATCACGGTATACAACAACATGGCGATACCTACTGAGCCGAGCAGACCCGAGTTAATACCTTCCACAAAGTTGATAATCGTTTTAGTGATTTCATCACCGCGCTCACCAAGCGGCGTCAGAAAATTACGCAAATACAACTCAATCTGGGTATGCGCGCCAAAACCCTTGAGAACCGAAACGCTGACTGCCAGCAGCGGTACCAGCGACAGCAATGTAGTGTAGACCAGGCTCATCGCCCGCAGGCTGAGCTGACCGTCGAAGGCCACATCACGGATTGTCAGATAGGCAATACGCAGCGTGCTGATTCCGCATCTCTGCCATTTATTCATCGTGCCCGGTTGTTTATCCCAGGTGAATTTATTAATACGCCGGGTCCAGTCTGTAATGATGTTGAGCATTGAGCAGGTTTCCATCGCTGGGATGTTTTGATAAGTCTAACCGGTTTTAACAGGATTTACAGTGGCATGCCGACTGACGCCCTTTTAGCTGGTTGCACACTTCATGTTTTATTTGCTTATCGTATACTAAGCCATCAGTACACTTGCTTACGTGTTATGACTATTCAGAAATATTCTGATCCCGGGCCGCTTCCTGGATTAACACGCCGATGTACCAGGCATCCCCTTAAGGCCGGAATTACGAATGCGGACATGCTGTGCCGGGTGACTACGTCATCACGTGCATGACGACCAGAGCCTGGTCGTCAGTCTGCTGTGAACCGTGTTGGTGCTGCTGCACGGCACTGACCAATGCCTGTTTGTAATCCTCTGCAGTGCCTGCGGTATCGCGCACCACCTGCTTGAAACGTTCGACTCCGAACTGTTTGCCCTGTGGTGAAAGCGCTTCGGTCATCCCATCGGTGTAACTAACCAGCACACTCCCCGGTTCAACCTGGATCTCCGTGTTTTGCCATTGCCAGCCCGGATCAACCCCGAGCGGTATGCCACTGTTCTGTGCTAGTTCGACTAATTCTCCCTGCGGTGTTTTCAGAATCACTGGCGGATGTCCGGCATTGGCATAACGCAACAGCTTGCTGCGCGGATCATAGCTGATAATCGCGGCGGTGATAAACGAGCCCCTGAGTGTGCGCGTGAAAAAATAGCGATTGGTGTAGTTGAATACATTGGCAGGTCCGTTTTTCGGTGAGGCATGATAGGTACGCAACACGGCGTCAAACATGGCGATCTCCACTGCCGCGGCTGCGCCATGCCCGGAGGCATCGGCAATGATGAGACCCCAGACATCGGCCTGGTCCCGGGGATAATCCGGATCAATAATGCGCGAGAGATTGACCAGGTCGAAATAATCCCCGCCGGCTACTTCGCAAAACGAGACATAGCTGGCGACTTCCGTACCGTTCAGGTGGATATCTTCCTGCGGCAACAACAGGCGGTGCAGGCGGCCGATGTCATGCAATTCACGCTCGATCCAGGCGTTGGCCGCCGCCAATGCTTCGGTCTCGTCGATTCTGGCCATGTAGGTATTAGCCAGATTCGCCAGCAACATCGCCTGTTCCAGATCGACCTGGGTAAACTGGCCAGGATGTTCGCCGAGCACGAATACCCATCGGTGTATGCGACCGTCAAGGAACAGGGGGATGGTCATCAGGCTGGCATCGGGCAGGCGATTTTTGCACAGCAGCATCTTGAATGATGGTTCGATGGTATCTATGATGCTGGCCTGCCCCAATTGCATCAACTGGCTGGCCTGTGCGTTTTCCAACAGCATTTCATCATCCAGATGGCTCTCAACCCGGGCGGCAGCCGGATCGCCGGCGCGAAAAATCATCCGGATCCGACAACGGCCCGTTTCTTCATCGCGCTCCAGACTGAGAAATGAGCTCTCACCGTATACCGTATGAAAGCAGTGCGCAAAGGCCTGCAGCGCATTGGCATGGCTGAGGCGACTGTCGCTAAGTTTGCGAATATGCGCCACTAATTCCTGAATCATATTGTTTATCGGGTTCTATGCGAGCTGGATATATATTACACTTTGAATCTGAAATTCATCCATCCGTCCTCAACGGACATTTTTTACCGTCACCGATACGAAGGATTCCCCATGACAATCAGCACCAACAAAGTTGTTACTTTGGACTATACACTTACCGATGACAACGGTGAAATTCTGGATCAATCCCGCGACGGCCAGTTCGCTTACCTGCATGGTGCCAGCAATATTATCCCGGGTCTGGAAAATGCACTGACTGGCAAATCAGAAGGCGACAGTCTCAACGTCAAGGTCAGTCCCGATCAGGGTTATGGTGTGCGAGACGAGAATCTGAGCCAGGTCGTGAATATCGACATGTTCGAATCGCCGAAAGACGTGCAGGTCGGCCTGCAATTCCAGGCGGAATCCGCCGACGGGAATCGTATCGTCATCACTGTCACCAACATCGACGGCGAACAGGTCACGATCGACGGCAACCATCCGCTCGCCGGGGTAAATCTGAATTTTGATGTCACGGTGGTGGGCGTACGCGATGCCACTGAACAGGAAATCACCCACAAACATGTCCACGCCCACGGGCACGATCACTGATCGCCCCGTGCGAGTAATCGTCTTGTGATTTTCTGCCACTTGCCGGTCAGCCAACAGCACGCTGTATGACCGGCCGGTGGCATAGGAAATGCATTGATTCATGCAGGCTCATCAGCGTGCCGAATTACCGGCAGGTACTGCGAGGAGGTCGCATGAAACCCATCCCGCTCCAGCTCGTGACGATCCAACTGGAAAATGGCCAACATGGTATTTTTGTTGGGCTGCCACTCATCCCGGACCTCAGCCAGGACGCTCAAAACCAGGTCAGTGAGCTCTGGTTCTCCAATGTGAAGGGGATCGCGGAGAATATGTCGGTCGATCAGCTAATGGCCCTGGTCCAATCCCAACTATGCCGTTGTCTGGGTGAAATGCACTAAAGCGGTTCCCGGGCAGGTCCTGGCACGGTTTTGATGCACCACCGCGTGCGCAGCGGCAGCCGCATGCCGGTATTAGTAATTGTCTGAAAGCCGCTTGCGCATCTGGATCTTGCGGATATCGCCCTTGCGAACGCGGTAAACGAAGCTGCCATTATAGAGCTTCATGTCCAGAACCAGGCTGTATCTGTCCACCTTGCGTAACAGGCCGCGTTGCTTGTCGCCGTTTTTGAGGGTAATGATAAAATATCGGCCAATATAATGTGAGACCCGGCTCAGGCTGACCGTAACCTTGTCAGACGGCACCTTTTGCTTCTGTGCCAGCGGATCCGGCTTGACCTGGTTGATATTGGGCACAGGTTCGGATGGCGGGTCATCCGCCGGATCTGAATTTGATGGCTGAGTACTCGCCGGCGGGTCCTGTGCGGGTGCTGCGCTGGCTAACGTTTTGGGTTTTGCCTGCGCTTTGGCTTCCGGCTTGTCGGCCTTGGCAAGCGGCCTGGCCGCGCTCACCTGCCTGGTCGTAGCAACTGGATCTGTCGGCTTCGCCTGGGTACTGGCCAATTTGGCATCCGTTTTGGTGGCCTGCTTATTCGGTTGCGGCACCCTGTCCGCCGCCGGGCTTACCGGTTTGGTCTGCGGGGCAAACAGGTCTCCTTGCGAACCCTGCATTGCGCGACTGACCAGCTGGAAGGCCTGGTCTGGACGTAATTCCCCCTTGTGCATCTTTTCGGTGATCTGCTGCATGTTGCCCAGACCAACCTGGCTGTAAATAAAAATCAGCGTGCCGAAGGACAACAGGAAAGTGGATATGTACAGGAGAAACGGTTTACGCGCCTCAAACCAGTTAACAAGCGAGAAGACAATGGCTGTAATCGGTGATAACAGCAGGACCAGCAGGCCCCAGACCACGCCCCGTTTAAACGCCACGATTGCCAACCATAGAAACCCGACGAGGTTGAGCACGGAAAACACGATAAACAGCACGAGATATATATTCATGGGGATGGTCTCTTCAAACGTAACGATCTTGCCATCAGCAGGATTCTAAAGGTTAACGGTATAATAGCAAATGGCTTTAGAATTTAGTCAGTTACAAGCAGAAAACGTTCTGCACCGGATGCCAGACTGTGATCGCTGACACAACCCGTGAAAACCACGGCTAAATCGAACACCACCCTGGCAGGCACAAATCCCGTATCAACAGGCTGGCCTGAGGCGCTGTAAATGATTAAGCTTTGGACGCGGCAGCCAAATTCATGCGCAAACAGAGCAAAACAGTGACACCCCCAGATACGTTTCATTCGGTCACCACACGCTGGTTTTCACAGCAGTTCGCTGCGGCCAGCGAAGTGCAGGTCCGGGCCTGGAAATCGATTGCCAGTGGCCAGTCCACCCTGATCGCCGCCCCCACCGGTTCGGGTAAAACCCTGGCAGCGTTTCTCGCGATTATCGATCAACTGATCCAGGAAGGTCTGCAGTCCGGCCTCAGTGATGAAACACGGGTCCTGTATATCTCCCCGCTGAAGGCCCTGTCCAATGACGTACAAAAGAACCTGCAACTGCCGCTCAACGGGATTCGTGATGAACTCCTGCACGCCGGTCTGCCGGATGTCCCCATCAATGCCTGGGTCCGGACCGGCGACACCAGTCAGGCCGAACGCGAACGGATGCGTCGACGGCCCCCGCATATCATTGTCACCACTCCGGAATCCCTTTACCTGTTACTCAGCGCCGAATCCGGGCGCCAGATGTTGCGCAATGTACGCAGTGTGATCGTTGATGAAATCCACGCCCTGGCCGGCAACAAACGCGGCGCCCACCTGAGCCTGTCACTGGAGCGTCTCGATCAGTTATGCCGCAACCAGCAGGATCGTGCGCCGGTGCGTATTGGCATCTCCGCGACGCAAAAACCCATTGAGGCCATGGCCCAATTCCTCATGGGCACACGCACAAACCAGATCGACATTATTGATAGCGGCCATGCGCGCGAACGTGACCTGGCCATCGAATTGCCGCCCTCGCCCGTCGAGACAGTCATGGCGAATGAAGTCTGGGACGAGGTGTACAATCGCCTGCAGCAATTGATCGAATCTCATGCAACCACGCTGATCTTCGTCAACACCCGGCGCCTGGCCGAACGCGCGGCCCACCACCTGGCGGAACGGCTCGGTGAGGATGCCGTAACCTCCCATCACGGCTCACTCTCGCGCAAGCATCGCCTGCGTGCAGAACAACAACTCAAACAGGGCCAGTTGCGGGCCCTGATCGCGACTGCCTCACTGGAACTTGGCATCGATATCGGCCATGTGGATCTGGTCTGTCAGCTGGGCTCACCGCGGGCTATTGCCAGTTTCCTACAACGCGTGGGGCGCTCCGGCCACCGCCTCAATGCCCTACCCAAGGGCCGGCTATTTCCACTGTCCCATAATGACCTGCTGGAATGCATCGCACTGCTGGACGCTATCCAGCGCGACGAACTGGACCATATTCGCATCCCGTCACAACCACTGGATGTGCTCGCCCAGCAGATCGTGGCAGAGGTCGCGTCCCGCGACTGGCGTGGCCGGGAGCTCTATGCCGCGTATAAACGGGCCTGGCCTTATCGGGATTTAAGCGAAGAAACCTTTTCCCGGGTCGTGCGCATGCTCAGCGAAGGCTATAGTACCCGTCGTGGCCGACGCGGTGCCTATTTACATCGGGACATCGTCAATGACCAGCTACGCGCGCGGCGCGGTGCGCGTCTGGTTGCCCTGACCAATGGTGGCGCCATCCCTGATCAGTTTGATTACGATGTGATCCTGCAACCCGAAGGCAGTTTTGTCGGATCGTTGAATGAGGATTTTGCCTTCGAAAGCCTGCCCGGCGATATTTTCCAGTTGGGTAACACGTCTTACCGGATTCAGAAGATCGAACAGGGCAAGGTCTTTGTCGAAGACGCCCACGGCCAGCCACCAAATATTCCATTCTGGTTTGGTGAGGCCCCCGGCCGCAGCGATGAATTATCCCGTGCCGTCTCACGCCTGTTGCAGCACAGTGAAACAGTCCTGAACGAGGGCGCGGAAGCCACACAAGCCTGGCTGCAGCAGGACTTTGCCCTGGACCCGCCTGCGGCCAGCCAGCTTGCCACCTATCTGCTCAGTGCCCGGGCGGCGCTGGGCAGTCTGCCGTCGCAGGATCACATCATTCTCGAACGCTTCTTTGATGAAGCCGGCGATATGCACCTGGTGATCCACTCGCCTTTCGGTTCACGCCTGAACCGGGCCTGGGGTCTGGCCCTGCGCAAGCGATTTTGCCGCCAGTTCAATTTCGAGTTGCAGGCCGCCGCCACCGACAACAGTATCGTGTTGTCACTGGGCCCTACCCACAGTTTTGCCCTGGACGAAGTCGTACAGTATTTAAATAGTAAAAGCCTGCGCCAGGTCCTGATCCAGGCCCTGCTCGATGCACCGATGTTTGCCACGCGCTGGCGCTGGAATGCCAACATTTCCCTGGCAGTGCCACGCAATCGCAATGGCAGACGTATCCCTGCCCAGTTTCAGCGTAGCGACGCCGAAGATCTCGTCGCCCTGGTATTCCCGGATCAACTCGCCTGCCTGGAAAATATCCGTGGCGATCGTGAAATCCCCGATCACCCCCTGGTGCAACAGACCCTGCACGATTGTTTATACGACAACATGGACATCGAGGGCCTGGAGAAACTGTATGCCCGCATCGAACGCGGCGAGGTCAGGATCAGCTGCTGCGACCTCGCCGGCCCGTCTCCGCTTTGCGGCGAGATCCTGACTGCGCGTCCTTACGCCTTCCTGGATGATGGTGCAGCCGAAGAGCGGCGCACGCTCAATGTGAAACAGGCACGCTTCGCCGATCCGCAATCGGCCAGCGAACTGGGCAAACTCAATCCACTGGCCATTGCCCAGATTAAACAGGAGGCCTGGCCCGAGGCACGCAACACGGATGAACTCTATGATGCCCTGGTGCTGCTTGGCTTCATCACCGACGCGGAAATGCATTCACAATGGTATGCATTTTTCCAGCAGTTACAACAGGAGCAACGCGCCGTGCAGATCAAAACCCCGGCGCAAAAGCTATATATCAGTGCAGAACGCCTGCAGGAAGTCAGCACCCTGTATGGTATCGAGACGCCTGAACTGACTATCCCGCTAATCCGCCAGCATGCCCAACTGGATGCTGAGACGGCCCTGGTCAACCTGTTGCGTTCCCGACTTGAGGGCCTGGGCCCGATCACGGAGACCACGCTGGCAACACAATTTGACCTGCCCCTTACGCGGATTCAACAGGGATTGTTGCAACTGGAGCAACAGGGCTTTGCCCTGCGCGGACAGTTCACCGACGAGACGGAGATACAATGGTGCGAACGCCGCCTGCTGGCGCGCATTCATCGTTACACTCTGCAGGACCTGCGCAAACAGGTCCGGCCTGCCAGCCCACAGGACTACATGCGATTTTTATTTCAGTGGCAACATCTCACCAACCCGGTTGCCGGCAGCGAGAGCCTGTCCAGCCTGCTGGCACAACTGGAAGGGGTCAGTCTGCCGGCCCAGTGCTGGGAACGCGATGTCCTGCCGGCACGCATGCAATTGTACCTGCCCCAATACCTGGATCAGTTGTGTAACACCGGTCGCGTGCACTGGCAGCGCCTGTCGCAACCGGCAGGCAGGCTGCGCTCGCAATCCGGGGTCCTGCGCCACACCGCCATCGCCGTGTTACCCCGTCGACACCGTCTGCACTGGCAACCAGCTAGCACCGACACCCCGGAACTCAATCCACATGCCATGAAGGTCATGGCATTGCTGCAACAACAGGGCGCCAGTTTCTTCGATGAGTTACTGCAGCACAGCGGGCTGTTGCCCGTGCAACTGGAACAGGCCCTGGCCGAACTGGCGAGTCACGGCCTCGTGACCTCGGATAATTTTGCCGGCCTGCGCGCCCTGATTGCCCCGCAACGCCGACAGCGTCACCGCCAGCGCCGGCGCAGCCTGTCACTGCTGGATGAAGCCGGGCGCTGGTCACTGATTAACACCACGAGCCCGGCGGATAATCCCGATCGCGTCGAACATATCGCAAGGATATTGTTACAGCGTTACGGTGTCGTCCTGCGCAAACTGCTGGAGCGTGAGCAAAATTTGCCGAGTTGGCGCGAATTGCTATATGTGTTTCGCCGTCTCGAGGCCCGCGGCGAGATCCGTGGCGGTCGTTTTGTCAGCGGCTTCAGCGGAGAACAATTTGCCCTGCCCGAGGCCGTGGCCCCGCTACGCCAGATGCGCGATACACCGCTGGATGGAAAACTGCTGATCATCAGCGCGGTCGACCCGCTCAACCTGACCGGCATCATTACCCCGGGTGAACGTGTCCCGGCCAAGCATACCCGCCAGGTCATCTATCGCGACGGACTGCCCGTGGCTTACAGTCACGCAGGTAAATTACACCTGCTTGGCGAGTTAAATGAAGCGCAGTTATTTTCCGCAACCCAGCTCATTCACCGCCGCCGACACGCTGTCTCGTCCAGCAACAGCGAAATCCAGCACTAGCGCGTTCTCACTCCGCCGGTACCACAATCAATGGCACCTGCATTTCCTGCTCGGAGATACCGCCGTGCACGCCATGCTGAAAAAACGGCTTCTCGCCAGCCAGCCAGTCCTTGATGACATAATTCTCTTTCATGATCAGGGTATAGTCGCCAACCCGTTGCCCGAGCTGGGGATGGGCCTCGCCAAGGCCGAAAACGCCGCGGGCAATCAAATCCTCACTCGCGTGCAGCTCCATTTGTTCGGCGAAATTGTCCTGCACATAGTCAACAAAGGTTCGGCTCTTGCTGGGATGAAGATAACAATAGGCGAGTCGCGGTTCACCGCTCAATGGCAGACTCAGGCAATCCTGTAACACCGGATGCTCGTGCAGATTTATGACCCGCTCGGGCCGGGTATCAATAAAACCGTGATCCGCAGTAATCAGGATCAGGCTGTTACTCCCGGCGAGAGATGCTGCAAACCGGCCCAGGGCTGAATCGAGCTGGGCATAATGTTGCGCCACCTGTTGACTGCCATTACCAAACTGATGTGACAAGCGGTCGAACTCGGGCCAATAGGCGTAAATGTACTGGCGCTGGTCGTGGTGCAGGAGTTCACGCAGCTTTGTCAGCATGGATTCGAGGTCAGTGTAGCCGACACGTCTTGCCTGCCCGCTATGTGCCAGGTTAAACGGCGTCTCAATGATCCATTCCGGTGCTAGCACAATGCTCGGGCTGTGGAGCAAATCAAAAAACGGCGTGTGCCCGTAAAGTGAAGCAATATCGATTCCCCGCGCTGGTAACGCTTCGTGGCTGCCGCGCAGCTGGCAGGGTAAAACGGCGGTGATCGCTCCGATCTCCTTGAGGTAGGTGAACCAGCCGGTAAGACCGTGTTGTTGCGGTGCGAGGCCGGTCATGAAGGTGGTAATAGCACTCGCCGTAGTGGTTGGGAAGACCGAGGTCAATTCGCCGACGCGGTGGGAGTGCAAAAAACCAGGCTGATTGTCTACATAGCGCGCCCCCAGGCCGTCGACGATAAACAGGACGACATGCTGATATTGCTCCAGCCGCGCCAGTGACGCATGCGCCAGGGCCGGGTACGGGTGTTCATTCACACCATATGCCTGCCCGAGTCGCGACATCAGGTTCACGAGACTGCCGTGTTGATAATCCGGATAGGCCACACATCTCTCCATAAATCGTTAATGGCATCCTAACAAAATGTCGTAGCACCAGATAGTTCCATTCAAATCAGTCAGTTAAAAATTTTCAGCGGTTCAGACACGATTCAGGCTACCCCCCCTACTATGCAGCCATGCAGGAGAAAACCTGCCTGACGACAGGAGATGACAAATGAAAAATGCCAAACGTAACTGGATGCTCGTTCTGGGTCTGGCCGGGACACTCGCGCTGCCGGGACTGGCGATGGCGGACGGCTGGCGTCATGCACCGCAGAAATTTGCCGGTCAGCATTATCAGCAACGCCACGACTGGCATGGCCATCATCGCGATCATCGTGACCACTACGCACGCCACAGAGATCGTGACCGCCACGAATGGCGTGAGCACCGTCGTTACCATCGCTATGACCGCGACGCGTATCGCCGGCATGAATGGCGTGAGCATGCACGCTATTATGGTCGCCCGATCTACCCTCGGGCTTACTGGTCAGGCTGGCTTGCCTTTCCATCGGTCGGGCTGATACTTAATGTCCACTAGAGCCGGGTAGCAACTGCCGGGTCGCCCAGGCGGCCCGGCTCGATTTACCTGTACTGCCGGGCATTGTATTCTTAGGACTGACGCATTACTCGAGTTAATTTTATGTCACGAACATTTATCATGCTGAGCCTGGTCTGTACACTCTCGTGCAGCCCCATGTTCAGTCTCGCCGCCAAACCGACTGTCTCGAAACAACAGGCAGCTATCATTGCCAAATCGCGCTTTCAGGGGCGCGTTATCGCTATTGAAAAAAGCAAAAAAGAAAAAACTGTCGTTTACCGGGTCAAGGTACTGGACAAGAAAGGTGGTATGCATACTGTGGTGATTGATCACCAGACCGGCCATGTCATTACAGCTCACTGATTATGCGCATCCTGATTATTGAAGACGAAAACGATATTCGCGAACGCGTAGCCCAACAATTGCGCGCGGCGGATTACATGGTGGATGAAACCGGCGAAGGTGAAGAAGGCCTGTTTTTTGCGGAAGAATATCCCATCGACCTGGCCATAGTGGACCTGGGCCTGCCCGGTATGTCCGGGATCGATGTCATCAAAAAACTGCGTCAGGCCGGCAAGACACTGCCCATATTGATCCTGACAGCACGAGACCGCTGGCAGGACAAGGTCAATGGTCTTGAGGCCGGCGCAGACGACTATCTGGTCAAACCCTTTCAAATGGAAGAACTGCTGGCACGTATCAAGGCCCTGCTGCGCCGGTCCAGCGGTGCCACGCAGGACAATATTCAATGCGGGCCCATCGTCCTGACACTGGAGAGCCAGCAGGTTACCCTGCATGGTCAGTCCGTCGACCTGACCACTTTCGAATATCGCCTGCTCGAATACCTGATGCGCAACCATAACAAGGTTGTTTCCAAGGATACGCTGAACGATTATCTGTACCCTCACGACGAAGATCGTGACAGCAATGTTATCGAGGTCATCATGGGCAGGGTACGGCGCAAGCTGGATCCTGACAACACGCTCAAACCGATAGAGACTTTGCGCGGACGCGGTTATCGCTTTACGCTCTGCGACAAGCCGCAATGAATTCCCTGCGTTCACGCCTGATCCTGGCGGCCAGCGTCGTGCTGGCCGTGTTTATTGTGATTGCCGGTTATACCCTGGACAAGGCTCCGGGCTTTATGCCATTATCGTCAATCAAAAAGGCAAGGTGTTATGGAAATCTCTGTCGACTGTCGGTGTGCGTATTCCCGCGCCACACGTATTAGCCGCCGGAAAGCAAACCCTGAAGCGAGTCAACATCGGCTCGGACCAGTTCTACGTCAAGAGTTATGGCATCAACTGGTTTACCCAGAACAGTGAGGTGCCGTTGACTTTTAATGTCATCACCGACCTGCAGGACTTTCACCAACAAATCCTCGGTTACCGCAAAACGCTCTGGGGCTGGCTGATTGCGTTGGCAGTCCTGTTGTTATTCGTGCAAGTCGCAATCCTGGTCTGGGGTCTTCGCCCCTTAGGTCGGGTCATCCGCGAAATCAATGCGATCGAAACCGGAAAGCAGGCACGTATTACTGCCAGTTATCCCCGCGAAATCCTGCGCCTGACCGACAATATCAATGACCTCATCGACTTTGAACATACCCAGCAAACCCGTTATCGCAATGCCCTCGCTGACCTCGCGCATAGCCTGAAGACGCCCCTGGCTGTGCTGAACGGTGCAGTGAATGACATCACGGATAGTGCAGCCCGCGAACAGCTAAGCGAACAAATACAACGCATGGATCACATCGTCGCACATCAGTTACAGCGTGCAGCCACGGCGGGTGGTTCACCGGCTCGCCAGTCCATTCCGCTGGCGCCGGTCATTAACAAGATCTGCCGCGCCCTCGACAAGGTCTATCAGGACAAACATATCCGCTTTGATTACACAATCGCCGAAGATATTGGTTTGCGGGTGGACGAAGGCGACCTCATGGAGGTGCTGGGCAATCTGCTGGACAATGCCTGCAAATGGTGCCGGCAGCAGGTGCAGATCGAAACACGCATCGAACACACGCGCGCGCGTATCAGCATTGCTGACGATGGACCGGGTATCGAACAGGCCCAGGTTGACATGATCCTGCAACGCGGTGGACGGATTGATCAAAGCAAACCGGGACAGGGCATCGGTCTATCTGTGGTCGCAGATATTATTGAAGCCTATAAGGGCCATATCACGGTAAGCAAAAGTCAGCTTGGCGGCGCCTGCTTCAGTTTTGATTTGCCTGCAGGCTAGGCGTAAGCTGTCCACGCACCTTAAACAGGACCGCCAAACATGAACAGTATTCGCATCTTTCGCCATATCGACTGCGAAGGCCCGGCCTTTTTGCAGACGTTGCTGCAGGAAAAACAAATTCCATTCGAACTTGTCCGGATAGACGAGTTCGATGCCATCGACCCGCAGCTTGATAATATTGGTGGCCTGATTTTCATGGGCGGTTCCATGAGCGTGAATGACCCGCTCGACTGGATAACCGCGGAACTTGAGCTGATACGCAAGGCAGTAGCACAAAATATTCCGGTACTTGGGGTCTGCCTCGGTTGCCAGCTTCTCGTCAGGGCCCTCGGCGCACGTGTCTATCCCGGGCCCTGTATGGAGATCGGCTGGTACCCGGTCAACTGTGTTGCTGATCAGCAGCTGACTGCAGGGTTACCCACACAAATGACCGCATTTCACTGGCATGGAGAAACCTTCGACCTGCCCGGCGAAGCCCAATTGTTGTTTTCCAGCGCCCGTTATCAGAATCAGGGCTTTGCCATCGGGCCGCACCTGGGCCTGCAGTTTCATGTCGAGATGGAGGCTGACCAGGTGCGCGAGTGGTTGCAGCGTAATCCTGCCGACCTGGAACGCCGTTGCGAGCATGCACACGATGCGGAAGCAATCATGCAAACGCTGGACACGCGTATCGCCGAACTGCAGTCTGTCGCCCGTATCCTGTTTGACAACTGGTTACTTAACTGCCAGCTGGAACGGGTATAAACATGCCGTTACAGGCAATCATACTTGCCGCCGGTAGCAGCCGACGCTTTCCCGGTAATAAACTGCTACAGCAACTGCCCGGCCAGACTTGCCTGCTCGATAAAAGTTACCGGCTTGCCTCACACTTAACATCAGAGGTGTTATTGGTCATCAACGACGATCCGCGGCTGGCCGCATATTGTCAGGCGCAGGCTTATCCGTTCATTATCAATACCCAGGCGCACACCGGTATGGCCAGTAGTATTGTGACGGGCATCTCTGCAAGCCCGGAGGCAGAAGGCTGGGCCATTTTCCTTGCTGATATGCCCGGCATCAAATCTACAACACTGGCCCTGCTCGCCGACAGTTGGTCAGGACATGCCATCACCGTACCCACCTGGCAGGATAAAACCGGGCATCCAGTGATTTTTTCACACAGCTGCTACAGGCAACTGCTGCTGTTGCAGGGCGACCGCGGTGCGCGTAGTTTGTTACAGCATCATCCTGACGTGCATCGAGTAAAAACTGATGATGCCGGTGTCTGTCTTGATATTGACACCGAGAAGGATTGGCAGGCATACCTGCAGCAATAAGCGCGCACCGATTAGAGACTGTTACGCAACATCAATTCTTCCGGATGGGGGTTCAGGTAAACCTGTTGCTGTATGTACTCGTCGGGATATCTACGCAGATAATGCTTGAGCAGCGTAATCGGTACGATCAGGGGAACCTGGCCCAGGCGATATTTTTCCAGGATATCAAGTAACTCCTGTTTGTCCTCGCTCGTCATCCCCTCTTTGACGTAACCCATAATATGCATCAGGACGTTGGTGTGCGTTTTACGGGTTGCTGGTTTGCACAGAGCCTGCATCAGGCGTCGAATGTAGTCTAGCGCCAGTTGTTCCAGATTTGCCTTGCCGGCGTCGGCAATCAGCCGGCCTAGCTCCCGGTAAACCGTTTCATCATGGGCCAGCAGGGTAAACTTGTGCTCGGTATGAAACTGGACCAGTCCCGCTGCCGTGATGCCGGTATGCTTAAACTGTTGCCAGCGATGATAGACGAACACGCGCTCGATAAAATTCTCGCGTAGCACCGGATCCATCAGCCGCCCTTCCTCTTCCACCGGCAATTCGGGCAATGCCTGCATGATCACATCCGCATAGGCTCCGCGCCCACTTGTCACCGGGTTACCGTTAGGATGATAGACCTTGACCCGTTCCATGCCGCAACTGGGCGAAGACTTTTTAAAAATATAACCGCAGAAACCATCCAGTGCCGGGATGATACTTTGCGCATAGGCGCGTAAGCTGTCGGTAACATCCAGTTGCGGGTCCTTGCTGCCACGCACGCGTATCTCATCACCTACCTTGACAAGCTGGATACTCGGCCGCGGGATCCCCAGGCCAATCGCCACTTCCGGACAAAACGCGGTATATTCGAAATACTCTCCAAGGGTCCGGGTAATATAGGCATTGTGCTTATGCCCGCCATCATAGCGGACCTCCTGTCCCAGCAGGCAACTGCTGACAGCAATGGGAATTCTGTCCATTACGAAATCGCTAGTCATTTCACGAGTTTGCTACATAGTTGTTTAATAAATACAAACCTACCAGGCTTTTGGCATCAATCAACTCTCCCTGAATAACCATATCCTCGATCTCATCCAGCCCCATCCAGTGAATTTCAATCAGTTCACCCTCTTCATGCGCCGTTGCCCGGTAATTGAGTTCCCTGGCGAAATAGATATGTACCACTTCGGTCAGGATTCCCGGCGAGGTAACCGTCTTCCCCAGTCTATGCCAAGATTCCGCCTCGACGCCCGCCTCTTCCAGTAACTCACGCCGCGCAGTTAGTTCCGGTGGCTCTCCACTTTCGAGCTTACCCGCGGGAAATTCCCAGATCCAGCCTCCGGCCGCATGGCGGTACTGGCGAATCAGGCACAATCGCCCCCGTGGATCCTGGGCCAGAATGACGACACCGCCCGGGTGGCGCACGATTTCCAGCTCGATTTCCCGATCATTGGGTAAAATCACAGTTTCAAGATTGAGCTGAATAACCCTGCCACGATACAGCTGCTGTATTTTTTCCGTCATGTGAACTGAACTCCCGGCTTGCACGCACGAACTTGTGATATTCTTAATAATATATGGATTGTAACGTGCACAGGTAACTTGATATATGGCAAAGCTGCCCTTGTCCAGACCAGTTACGGATATACTCGAAATAGAATCCATGACAGTTCCCATAACACGGGGGACACGCTGTCAACGCTATCTCAACCACGGCAAGTTACAAATCTCCCGTCGTCAGCAATTTTGCTATCGCAAAACTCAAACCAGTCACGTCAAGGAAATCGCCTATATTCCACTCCAGGAGAACATTTACCATACGACGGTCTTTGTAACTGGCAAGTAATCGGGCCACCACTTTTACCAGCATAATACGCACCGATGGCACATAAACGCGAAAATGACTATCTGGATCCTTTGCGACTGGGGGATGAGGCCGGTGCTGCCTGGCGCGCACTCACTCGCCATTCCCCCAATCACATCCTGCTGCTCGATTGTGACGGCAATATACTATCAATTAATTACAACTTTACTGGCCGCGAAACCAGGGAAGTCATAGGCTCCAGCTTTTATGATTATTTCGCCGAGGATGTCAGCCAGAAAATCCGTGCGAGTATCGGGCGCGTGCTCACAAACGGTAAGCCTGATCAATACGAAAGTACCTTTACCGACAACGAAGGCAAGACATATATTTTCGATAACCAGGTCTACCCGGTTATAGAGAATGGCGAAACAGTCGCCCTCGTCGTTGACGCCAGGGATATTACACTACTTCGACAACAACAGGAAAAGCTGGAACAAAACCATCTTTTACTGAATACGGTGATTGCCCAATCACCTATCGTCATCTGGTCGGCGGATACGAATGGCATTTTCACCTTGTCAGAAGGCAAGGGACTGGAAGCGCTGGGGATTAAACCTGGTGAAGTCGTCGGCCAATCCCTGTTTGATATATACAAAGACAATAATGAAATCATCCAGTCCTGCAAGAAAGCCCTGAAGGGTGAAACTATAATCAATATCACTCATGCTGCCGGCCGTAGTTATCATTCAAGTTACGGTCCCGTGCAGGACAAGAATGGCAAGATCACCGGCGTTGTTGGCGTCGCCAATGACATCACCGATCTGGAGAACATTGAAAAAAGGATGCACATCCTGTCCAGCGCCCTGGAGCAAACCGCTGACCTGGTGCTGATCACGGATGTGAACGGAATCGTTGAATACGTCAATCCGGCTTTCGAAAAAATTACCGGATTTAGACGCGATGAAGTCATAGGCAAAAAACCTGCAATACTGCGCTCAGGCAAACATGATGAGGAATTTTATCAACGACTCTGGGAGACCATCCTGCGTGGGGAGGTATTTAGTGAAGTATTTATTAATGCACGCAAAGACGGTTCTATTTATTACGAGGAAAAATACATCACGCCAATCCGTGATTACCAGAACAATATTACGCATTTTATTTCTACCGGCAAAGACATTTCAGAGCGCATGCGGGCACAGGAACGTCTGCATTACATGGCGCATCACGACGCCCTGACCAAACTGCCCAATCGCAGTTTGTTCATGGATCGCCTGCGCCAGGCCATGGCGCGTGCCAGCTGGCACAAGCGCCTGATAGCGGTGATGTTCCTCGATCTCGATCGCTTTAAAAACATCAATGATTCCCTGGGCCATCAAGTCGGTGACCAGTTACTGATACAGCTGACGCAACGCCTCAGCAGTGGTGTGCGTGCCGGTGATACCATTGCGCGCTTTGGCGGCGATGAATTTGCTATTTTACTGGACGATATCGCGTCCGAGCAGGATATCTCACAGCTAGCCAAAAAGATTCTCGACACCATGATTTCATCGTTTGTTATCAAGGACCATGAATTTTTTATAACCGCGTCTATTGGTGTCAGTATCTTCCCCAATGATGGTGATGACCCTGATACCCTGATCCGCAATGCCGATGTCGCCATGTACCGGGCCAAGGACCTGGGGCGTAACAATTACCAGTTTTACTCCAATGAAATGAGTGCCCGCGCCTTCAAACAACTGACCCTGGAAAACTCCCTGCGCCATGCACTCAAACGCAATGAGTTCTCGCTGCTCTATCAGCCCCAGGTAGAAATCAAGACGCGACACATTGTCGGGGTTGAAGCCCTGTTGCGCTGGCAACATCCGGAACTGGGGCTAATCATGCCCAGTGATTTCATCCCCTTGCTGGAAGAGACCGGGCTCATTGTCGAGGTCGGTGACTGGGTTTTGCAGACGGCACTGGAACAGGCCGCACACTGGCATCAGGCCGGCTTCGATTCTCTCAAGGTGTCGATTAACCTGTCCGGCCGACAGTTCAATGACCCTGGTTTTATCAGCACCCTGGAATCTGCTGTAAATGATACCGGCCTTAACCCCCGCTTAATCGAACTGGAACTGACCGAAAGCATGTTAATGCGCAACGCCAGCAAAACCGTCAGCGCACTCAACACCCTGAACCAGCTTGGCATCGGCATCGCCGTCGATGATTTCGGCACAGGTTATTCATCCCTGAATTACCTGCGCCGTTTTCCGATTTCAACCCTGAAGATCGACCGCTCATTTATTCGCGACGTCATCAACGACCCGGATGACCGGGCCATCACCACGGCCATTATCGTCATGGCGCAAAGCCTGAACCTGGTCGTGATTGCAGAAGGGGTAGAGAGCGAGGAGCAGACCAGCTTTCTGGAGAACCTGGACTGCGATCAGATACAGGGAAATATTTTCAGCTCACCGGTATTGCCCTTGCAGGTTACGGGCATGTTGAACACGCAAAAAAACCAGTAATCCGCGGCCAGTCCCGGACCCGCACCCGTTCACTGGTATTCGGTATATTTTCTGGCACTGCCGCGAACCTTGGCGGCAGGATATTTTTGTTCGTTAATCCGAATTTTTTCCTCGATCACCTGAGGCAGATTCACGCCCAGGCGGTCTGCCAGGCGCAGGGAAAATATCAACACGTCGGCCAGTTCATACGCCACTTCCCGGCGCTTGTCATCGCTGAGGGCTTCACTCTGTTCTTCACTCAGCCACTGGAAATGTTCCATTAATTCACCCGCCTCCACGGCCAGGGCCATGGCCAGGTTCTTGGGAGCATGGAACTGTTCCCAGTCACGCTCCCTGGCGAATTGCAGCAGGCGTTGCTGGAGGTCCTCCAGGTAACTGTCAGACATGCGAAAACTCCTTATGGCGATTAAACGAGGGCTGCCAGCATGGCATAAAAAAGCCCACCGCGTGAATACGCAGCGGGCTTCCGTCTGGTAACAAAACCGGGATTACGAATTAAAGCGGACGCTGCCACCACGACTGATATGTCGATTCAATTCGAGGCAGGACCAGGCTTGCATATCGATAATTTTGGTCGTGCCGTCCAAATATTCGATCATGGCCTTGACCGGGATGCCCTGCAGCATTTCCAGCAGTTTCACCTTAATGAGCTGGCCGGTACGATTAACGTACCAATTACCCACCACCGGTATGTTCGTGTCATACATGGCTGACCTCCCCAGATCACCGTACAGAATTACGCTTGTTGTTGGAAATAAAGTCTACCAAAGCCATAGTTGCACGACGATAGTCTCATGTCACATTGTGTGTTTTTTTATCCCTATAAAAAACAACGTGTTATTGATACTAATCCACAGCCAGCCAATTTCTTGACGAAGGATCAAGGGCTTACTCGTCGGTCACGCAGCCCAGGGAGGCATCCTTGACGTTCTTGATGTATTTGAACAGGGTGCCCCGCGTGGCCTTGTAGGCCGGCATGGTCCATTCAGACCGGCGCCGAGCCATTTCATCCTCCGACACGTCCACGTTCAGCTGGCGCTGCTCAGCATCGATGGTAATCACGTCGCCATTGCGGATCAGGCCAATGGGTCCACCCTCCTGGGCCTCGGGCACAACGTGGCCAATGATGAAACCATGGGAACCACCGGAAAAACGCCCATCGGTCATCAGGGCCACATCCTTGCCCAGGCCAGCGCCCATGATGGCCGAGGTTGGGGTCAGCATTTCCGGCATACCGGGACCACCCTTGGGACCCTCGTAACGGATGACCACCACCTCGCCCTTCTGAATCTCGTTGTTTTCCAGGCCCTTGAGCATGTCCTCCTCGCAATCATATACCCGCGCCGGACCGGAGAAGCGCAAGCCTTCCTTGCCGGTAATCTTGGCAACGGAACCACCCGGGGCCAGATTGCCCTTGAGGATCTGAATATGACCGGAGGACTTGATGGGCTTGTCAATCGGCATGAACACATCCTGGCCGGCTTTGAGCTCGGGCACATCCGCCAGATTTTCGGCGACGGTCTTGCCGGTCACCGTCAGGCAGTCGCCATTGATCAGGCCCTCGCTAAGTAAGTACTTCATCACCGCCGGGATACCACCGACATTGTGCAGGTCTTCCATCACGTAGCGGCCACTGGGCTTGAGGTCGGCCAGGAAGGGAATACGATCGGACACAGCCTGGAAATCGTCGATCGTCAGTTTCACGTCCACCGCGCGGGCCATGGCAATCAGGTGCAGCACGGCATTGGTGGAACCGCCCAGAGCCATGACGACGACCATGGCGTTTTCAAAGGCCTCGCGGGTCATGATGTCGCGCGGTTTGATGTCCCGCTCCATCAGGTTGCGAATGGCATAACCGGCCTGCAGGCACTCTTCGAGCTTGCCCGGATCCACCGCCGGCGTGGAGGAACTATAAGGCAGGCTCATGCCCATGGCCTCGATGGCGGAGGCCATGGTATTGGCGGTATACATGCCACCGCAGGCCCCGGCGCCGGGACAGGAATGCTGTACGATACCCTGGCGTTCATTGTCATCGATCTTGCCCGCGATAAACTCGCCATAACTCTGGAAGGCCGAAATGATATCCAGGGTCTTGTCGTGCCAGTGTCCAGGCTTGATGGTGCCGCCGTAGATCATGAGGGACGGCCGGTTGATTCGACCCATGGCAATCAGGACCCCCGGCATATTCTTGTCACAGCCAGGGATGGAAATATTGGCGTCATACCACTGTGCGTTCATCACGGTCTCCACCGAGTCGGCGATGATGTCGCGCGACTGCAGCGAGTAACTCATGCCGTCAGTGCCCATGGAGATACCGTCAGAGACGCCGATGGTATTGAAACGCATACCCACCAGGCCGGCCTTGACCACGCCTTCCTTGACCCTGGCCGCCAGGTCGTTGAGATGCATATTACAGGTATTCCCCTCCCACCAGACACTGGCAATCCCGACTTCGGCCTTGCTCATGTCGTCCTTACTCAGGCCGGTGCCATACAGCATGGCCTGTGAGGCACCCTGGGATTTGGGTTCGGTAATGCGTGAACTGATTTTATTGAGCTTTTTGTCCGCCATCGACCATTCCGTTTTGTAAATAAAAATCATGATGTAATAACAGCTCGCAAAGTATACCCGCTCGTCAGCATTGTGACATCGATAGCCGGTTTTTTGGCACTTTTGCCCGGATCTCCTGGTTAACTCTGCAGCAAATCCGCCGATAACCATAGGCATCCCGGGCGAAACCTGTGAATGGTACAAATTGTGCAATAACAAAGGCTTAGCTGGTACTGACGACACTGCAGCGGTATAGTGGTGGCCGTTTGTGCTGAATCAGACAAACCGAGCCGGGGTCGGAGGTCAACCCAATGCAAGATGCGCGTATGACGACAGGAAGACGTATACTGCTGGCCGCCCTGGTCGCCGTAATGGCGATTCCCACCGCCGCCTCGGCCCTGGACCGGCGAACCATGTTGCAACGCATGGCCTTCAGCGATGCAGAACACGCGCTGAAGTCAGGCAGGATGTCGACCTTCCATCGCCTGGAGCGAAAATTGCGCGATTATCCGCTTTACCCTTATTTGCAATTCGACGCGATTCGTCGCAATCTCGGCAGACATAACGCTAAAGACGTCCATCGTTTCCTGCAGGACTACCCCGGTACGCCACTGGCGGGACGCCTGAAATATCTCTGGCTTAAATCCCTGGCCCGCAAACATCAATGGCGCACCCTGAGCGATAACTTTTATTACACCAACGATGTCGCCCTGCAATGCGACTTTGCCCAAGCCCTGATCAAGCAAAGCCAGCCGAAACGCGCTTATCAGGTACTGGAACGTCTGTGGCTGACCGGACATTCCCTGCCAACGCGTTGCGATTACCCAATTCGCAAATGGTATGCAGCCGGTGGTCTCAGCCAGGACATGGTGTGGCAACGGATCCGTCTGGCCATGCAATCGCATCACACCCATCTCGCGCTTTACCTGGACAGGTATCTGCTGCCAAAGAATCAGTACTGGGTACGCTTGTGGGCGAAAGTACGACGCGATCCAAACTTTGTTGTCGAGGTATACAACCGCTTCAAGGATCAGGACTCACAGCCCCTGCGCTGGGTGATTGGCGATGGCCTGCGCCGCATGGCGAAGGATGATGCCGTAGATGCTGCACAGTACTGGTCACAATGGCGCAATAAGTTCCGGTTTACCGATGTTGAAAAAAACCGAATCGAACGCCACCTGGGCCTGGCGCTGGTCAGCGATGATCCCGGTGCAGGCAAAACCTGGCTGAAACAAATGGAAATCGATGCTGATGATCAACGTATCGATGAGTTATATGTTCTCAACGCCTTTGAAGATCAGGACTGGGAAAGCGCGCTCGGCTGGATCAAGCGTATGAGCCCGGCACAACAACAAACCGATCGCTGGCGTTACTGGCGCGGACGCGCACTGGAGGCATTAGGGCGCCTGGGTGAAGCGCGCACAGTCTATTTGCTCAGTGCTGATTCGCGCAGCTATTACGGTTTTCTCTCCGCCGATCGTGCTGGCATGAGTTACCAGTTCGATCATCATCCCCTGCACTTCGATTCGCAGGCACTGTCACCGATTGAAAAAAATCCTGCCATCGAACGAGCGCGCGAGTTGCTGGCGCTAAACAGGATGGTGGAAGCACGACGGGAATGGAATTACGCCTTGCGTCAATTCGATAAACCGCAACTGCTCAAGGCTGCACAACTTGCTTATGACTGGAACTGGCATGATCGCGCGATTGTCACTCTGGCACAGGCCAGATACTGGGACGACCTGCAAAAACGTTTCCCCCTCGCCCACCGTGACATGGTGATCAATTATGCGCACCAACAACACATAAACCCGGCCTGGGCCTTTGCCATTATTCGCCAGGAAAGCGCCTTCACGCGAGATGCACGTTCCCACGCCGGCGCCCTTGGACTGATGCAGTTATTGCCGCGCACGGCACGTCAAATTGCACGCTCGCTGCGCCTGCGCTTCCGTCGTCACGATCTGCTGAATGTGAAAACCAATGTTCGTCTTGGTATTAACTATTTACGCAAGGTCGAGGACATATTCAAGGGTAACAAGGTCCTGGCCACCGCCGCCTACAATGCCGGCAACGCCCGCGTGCGCCAATGGTTACCCAAGGATGGTAACCTGCCGGCGGATGTATGGGTCGAAACGGTGCCGTTCAAAGAAACCCGTAATTACCTCAAACGGGTCCTGACCTACACGGTTATCTACGAAAACCGCCTGGGACAAACACCGGTACCGCTGCTGGATCGCATGCCACCGATCCCGGGACAAGCCACTGTCATTTCGGCCAACAAGGAGCAGACTGACGGCGCATCCTGACTCCCCGGCTGTGCGCCAGCGCACAAAGTTCCAAGCTCATTATGCATCTGGTAACGAAGCGTGATCCCGCTCATGGAATCCAGGCTACACCTGACCGTGTACAGTATTAAGCTGTTTGTCAGAGACACCGATAGCAATAGATAGCACACTCTGACTTGATTCTTAGAAGGTTGTTGGCATGAGCATACTACTTATCGTCGCCGCCGCCTGCGCCGGCATTTTCTTCCTGGGTTACTACCTGGGTCATCAACTGGGCCGTACCGCTCATATCCGCGATTCGCTGCAACGCGCACGCGAAGCCCACATCGTCGCACGTATTGAAAATCACTAAGCAAGACACTGTTTTCTACTGAAACAGGCGTATCAGAATATCGCCGCTGAATTAACTGTGAACGTAATTTTCCTTGCGATTCATGCGATTGCCACTGACGGACAACATTTGTTTTAAGCGCGACACATAACGGCGAATTCTCAACACATCACCCTGGCTCAACTACACGTGTTGCCAGTGGAATCCCCTTAGCCCCAGCAGCGTTTCATCGTGACTCACCGTAACAGTTTTTGAAGCCCGGACAGTATGCGAGCTTCTGCAGAAAATGATGAATTAGGCGATTACCTAGTTCAGGGCTTCTTCCATCTCCACTTCAATTTGTTCAAAGCCCGGTACCAGCAGGTTAGTAGTGACCGCGGTGTCGTACCCGTAAAAGTCCCGCATAAAGCGATATAGGTGTTTGCGATGGTATTCCAGATGGCCCTCGAGGTCGTCAATCACCTGGCGGGCACGTTCACAGGCCTGGCGTTCCGGCAGACTGGTGATAAAACGACGCCCATCGCTGATGAATCCTGCCTGCAGCATCCCGAGTTTAATCAGATTCCACAATTCGGAACACAGATCCGATGGATGATTTTCATAATCGAGATTGATCACGATAGCGTAAGGCATGGTGGTCCTCCCACTGCAACGACATCGGTTGCAGAATAGTTATTTATTGTAGTGCCATTGGACTATAGATCGTTTTCTTCAATGCGGCCAGGCAACCCCAAGCAATGGCTATGGAACTCACTGCATAGTCAATTTATATATTATTTAACAATAACTTATAGATTATACTTGATATTTATTCTAGAAAAGTCTATATAACTACTTAATAAATATAGATCAATGGGAACAACGTCATGCGAGAAGAACTGCCCGAATACCAGGTGGAAGAATTGACGCTGGAACAGGCCGTGCTGCTGCTGGCTACCGAGGAAGAAAAGCAGAGCACCGACTATTCCAGGACCTCTGCACGACTGATCGAGAGCTTCGCGGCCTGAGACAACAGGCTCAGGCATCGCATTTTCAGGATACCTCCCCCTGCCTGCTAGGGATGGCGGGCACTTTTTAATCCCACCCGGCATTCAGCCGGCGCGTTAGCGACCGCTGGAGATGGCCGCAATCACCTGGTCTTCGTAAAGAATACGATCGGCGAGGATTTCACCCAGGTTCGACAGGTCCTTGTCCAGCTCGGCCAGATCGCCACAGTGTTCTTCGCAATCATATTTCTCGTTGAAATCGAGGATCTGCTGAGTGGTTTGTGAAATATTGGGATAAACCTGCTTGGCGATGTCCAACACCTTGGCCCGTCGCTCGGTGCCTTCATCAATGAAGCGGTACAACTGAAAATGTGCACTGGCGGTGTAATCCACCAACGCCTCACAAAATTCCTGTAATGCCATCTGGATTTCCTGATCCGGCTTGAACGGCCGCATCCCGGCCAGCTGGTTATACAAGGTGAGGGTTTCCGTACGCGACCCCATCAGGCTTGTGAGCTTAGTTTTGGCGGCAAATCGCCGCTCCACGGATGCGCTGGTGGTTTGCATCCCGTACCTCCTGGCTGATAACTACTTAAAATTATGTGCCTAATATGCCTGAAGACACTAGTACCTTGTCAAGCACCATCACCCGTTGCCACCGGGTTTTCGTCATACCGGACCCACTCACTCCAGGATCCGGCATACAATTTCGACCCCGACAGGCCGGCAATCTCCATGGCCAGCAGATTATGGCAGGCCGTGACCCCCGATCCACACATGTGCACCACCTGTCCCGCTCGATCAGCCAGGTCAGCAAACCGCGCCCGTAGTTGTGCCGCTGTCAGAAACTGGCCCTGTGTATCCAGGTTGGCCTCAAACGGGTAATTCAGCGCCGTTGGGATATGGCCGGCAACGGGATCGATTGGCTCAATTTTACCGGTGTAGCGTACCGCGGCCCGCGCATCCACTACAGTGATGCTGCCACCACGAATCCCTTCGTATACCTGGGCCATGCCCACCGCACTGTCTGTTTGTACTGACGGGCGAAACCTCGCTGGCTCAGGATGAGGGGGTTGTGTAGTTAAGGGCAGGCCCTGTGCCTGCCACGCCGCCAGGCCGCCATCGAGCAGGGCCACGGCTTCATGCCCCAGCCAGCGCAACATCCACCACAGACGCACGGCATACATGCCATTGCCCGCATCATACACCACGACCTGGCTGTGGTTGCCGATACCCCACTGCGCCACTTGCTGTGCGAACTGCTGCGGATCGGGCAGTGGGTGGCGGCCACTGGTGGCGGTCACGGGTGCAGACAGATCCTGATTAAGATCGGCATACACCGCGCCCGCGATGTGACCGGCCTGGTAGGCTGTCCGTCCGGCAGTCGGTTGCATGAGGTCAAAGCGACAATCCACGACACTCCACGCGGGATCTTGCAGGTGGTCATGCAGGGTAGCGCTGTCAATGAGCGTGTTAAACATCATATATAATTAGGTGAACGGACGCGATCTGGCGCCATGCCCTTGCTACAATACACTATCTGTTACGCGTTTTGAGTCCATTCACCATGAAAGCCCCCGAATTGCTACTGCCGGCCGGCACCCTGAAAAACATGCATTACGCCTTTGCCTACGGCGCCGATGCCGTCTATGCCGGGCAACCACGCTATTCCCTGCGCGTGCGTAACAACGATTTTCAGCTGGCGAACCTGGCCACCGGCATCAGCGAGGCCCATCGCCTGGGCAAAAAGTTTTTTGTCGCCAGCAACATCATGCCGCACAACGCCAAGGTCAAGACCTACCTGAACGACATGGCGCCGGTCATCGCGCTCAAGCCGGATGCCCTGATCATGGCCGACCCCGGCCTGATCATGCTGGTACGCGAGACCTGGCCGGATATTCCGATCCACCTGTCGGTCCAGGCCAATACCGTCAATTACGCCGCCGTGAAATTCTGGCAGAGCCTGGGACTGCAGCGCATCATCCTCTCGCGCGAACTCTCGCTGGACGAGATCGAGGAGATTCGCCAGCGCTGCCCGGACATGGAGCTGGAAGTGTTTGTCCACGGCGCCCTGTGTATCGCCTATTCCGGGCGCTGCCTGCTTTCCGGTTATTTCAATCATCGCGACCCTAACCAGGGCACCTGTACCAATGCCTGCCGCTGGGAGTACAAGGTCCACAACGCCGACGAGGACATCAGCGGCGACGTCCAGAAGATCGAATTCGACGCCATGGCCGCCATGAACAATCCCGAGCTGTTCCCGGAACTTTCGGCACAACCACGCCACCCGCTGGCCGATCGCGTCTACCTGATCGAGGAGGCCGAACGCCCGGGCCAGTTCATGCCGATACTCGAAGACGAACACGGTACCTACATCATGAACTCCAAGGACCTGCGAGCCATCCAGCACGTGGCACGCCTCACCCAAATCGGCATCGATTCACTCAAGATCGAAGGCCGCACCAAGTCCCATTATTACGTCGCCCGCACTGCCCAACTCTATCGCCAGGCCATCGACGACGCTGCCGGCGGTCGTCCGTTCAATGCCGATCTCTATGGCAAGCTGGAGAACCTCGCCAATCGCGGTTACACCGAAGGCTTTTATGAACGTCACCCGAACCAGGACTACCAGAATTACCTGCAGGGCAAGTCGATCATGCAACGCCAGCAGTTCGTGGGCGAGATTACCGGCTATGATCAACGACAGGGTCTGGCAGAGATCGATGTGAAAAACAAATTCCTGGTCGGTGATCGTCTGGAACTCATCCTGCCCGACGGCAACCGCGACATCACACTCGAACACATGGAATCGCTCAAGGGTGAAAGCATGCAGGAAGCCCCAGGTGGCGGTTACCAGGTTCGCATTCGGGTACCGGTCGAGAATTGCGACAAAGGCCTGCTGGCACGCTACCTGGGGTAACACCGAAAACAGTTTTTGTCCGGAAAATATTTTCCAGTGCAGACACGGGCCAGGTTCGCCTGCAGTTTATTATAGGGATGACGACCAGCGAGCATTTCATAGGCAACACAGACCAGTACATAGATATCGTCACGTGGATCGGAGTGGCGTTTTCAATCATCTCACCACTGGCATAGGCCGGGGTCAGTGCACCGAGGCTGCCGGGTCAAAGCGGTCGGATAGGCATCGCCAGCGATTGCTCTGTCTCGTTGATGGCCGGATTAGCGGCTGCACCAGAGGTGGCCGGTGTTTAGTGGACTAATGGATTTTCTCGTCTGGTGCCTCCGTGCGAAGATCCGGGCTAAGCAAGTCGCAATCAGACATGATAACGAGCATCCTTGCTCAGTTAAATGATGCTGCGATTATAAAACCGTCAATATACTCAGGCCACCGCAACTCTGTGGCAGTGTCCGCTCACCCCCGGGCATATTGCCCAAGAAACCGTGCCAAAATTGTAAAAAAATGTTACATATAAATTGTAGCGATTAGTTCGGCGACCTTGCGAGATAAACGCTGTAATTCACTTGTCAGTATGTGGATTTGTTACCATAATTTAAATCAGGTCAAGGACCTCATCACCACGCAAAAACAATGAGAAAGACGACGGAACGTGCTCAATCATCGCAGCCTCTTTCTTAGTATCGATCAGGGCGGTCATGCCAGTCGTGCACTTGTCTACAGTTACGAGGGCGAAGTACTGGCCCATAGTGAGCACCCGATCCAGACCCTCCATCCCCAGGCCCACTACGTCGAGCACGATGCCGACGACATCCTGCAATCCATTCGCCATAGCATCCGCGATGTGATCGCCCAGTTGGGCGCTGACGCCCAACAGATTGCCGCTGCCGGCCTGGCCACCCAGCGTTCCAACGTGGTGTGCTGGGACAAGCATACCGGCGAGGCCCTGTCGCCCATCATCAGCTGGCAGGATACCCGTGCCCATGCCTGGCTCGAGCAGCTTGGCCTGGACCGGCTCGACATTCATAAAGCCACCGGCCTGTTCCCCAGCGCCCACTATGGCGCCAGCAAGCTGCGTTGGTGCCTGGAGCAACTGGAACCGGTGAAACAGGCCCTGGCCGAAAACCGCCTTTACATGGGCCCCATGAGTAGTTACCTGGTCTCGCAACTGGTGAAAGAGGGATACTGTTACGCTGATCCGGTAAATGCTTCACGCACCTTGTTATGGAATTTACACCGCAAGGACTGGGATCAGTTTCTGCTCGACAAGTTTGCCATCCCGCGCAAGGTGTTGCCTGACTGTGTCGCCACCTCCTGTGACTATGGCACGCTGGATATTGAAGGCTGTTCGATACCGTTAACGATTGTCACCGGCGATCAGTCTTCCGCCCTCTACGCCTATGGTGACCTGCAGTTCGACACCGCCTACGTCAACCTCGGCACCGGTGCATTTGTCTCGCGTCCTTCCGGTTATGCCCTGCTCTATGCGCGGCGCCTGCTCACCAGCGTGATTTTCTCGAACGCGGAAGATGACCGCTATGTCCTGGAGGGCACGGTTAACGGTGCCGGTGCCGCCATCGACTGGCTGCAGCAACAGGCCCCGGTGGACACCTTGTGGAGCAAGTTGCCCCACTGGCTCGAGCGCATTAGCGATCCGCCTTTATTCCTCAACGGCGTTGCCGGCCTGGGCTCGCCCTACTGGCAAGCGGCGTTCCCCTCGGAATTGCAGGCCAGTGACAGCATCGAGGCACAATACGTTGCGGTGGTAGAAAGCATTGTCTTCCTGATCAATGCCAATATTCAGGAGATGATGAAATTTGCTTCCCCGCCGCAACAGCTACAACTCTCCGGTGGCCTGGCCATGCTCGATGGCCTGTGCCAGCGTCTTGCCGATCTCAGCCGTCTGCCTGTCTATCGACCGAAAGAATGCGAAGCGACGGCACGGGGACTGGCCTATCTTGTCGCCAGGATGCCGCAACCCTGGCCCGAGCAGGAACACGGCGACTGGTTTAAACCGCAGGACAACCCGGTGCTGGACAGTCGCTTTTTGCTCTGGGAACAATCCATGTTACAACGCATGCGCCTGCATGAAGCGTAAACTTCACTCGTGCGTCCCGGTGCCGGGATATTTGCGCTGGATTGTTAACCACGGCAGATTGAGTGTCTGTTGCGCTTGTGCTGAATGGACACCTGTCTGGATACACAACACCTGTCGGTGAACACAACGTAGTACAGGCTGTTATAAACCACCATACATCTTGGAAGGTGGGCCGAAATGCGGGGCATGCTCCGACTTGCGCAGTGCCGTTACCGGCTTGATCGACATCGGCTTCGATTTGGCGAGGTGAACGGAAGCCGGCTGCTTTTCAAGAATCTGGTGTTTGTGTCGAGTGGACCTTGCCACTGTTGGCTTATGTGCAATCTGCCACTTGTGCTGTGTCGTTTTTACGGCGACAGCCTGCTTTGTCGGTGTCTTGCCTGCAGAGCTGGTAACCGTGAAGTAGATCAACCCCAGGACAGCAACCGTAGCCAGCAAGGCGCCTGCTTTAATGAATGTCCGTTTCAAGCTGATTCCTCCCTATCGCTCTTCGGCGGTTAGGCGCGACAGTAGCACTGTTGTCTGTCAGCCGCAATGACAGGCAGGATCATGACTTACGTATTTACCTGTTTGAACACAAACTAACACAGCCAATAACGCTATCATTGCTAATGCAATATGACCCGGTATCAGACAGGTTACCGCGACAGCATGGGTAATGTGCTACACGCTCGCCCTGTCTGCCTTTGCAAGTTTTACATCCCGGGTATTGATGGAGGGCGAGCGCGACGGTAACTGTGCCCTGACTTGACGGATAACCCGCTCGGCCGTACTCCGGTAAGCCGTGAGCTTGCCGCCAATCATGGCAAGGTAACCAGGCAAAGCAGGATGGGAAAACAAGAGTGTATCGCGTGGACGCCGGAAAACCCCTTTGGCCGATTTGAGTAAAACGCGTACCCCGGCAAATTGATCCACCACGTGGGTATCGCTGTGTGGGAAATAGGTCTGCGCAATCTGGCGCAGGTAATCGACCTCCTGAGGCAGGGGACGTACCGCTGCCGGATCAGTGCTGACGACGGTCTCGGTCGTCCCGATCAGGGTATGCCCCTGCCACGGCATGATAAACACCGCCCGCTGATCCGACGGTGCTTCAACATAATACACACCGGATGGCGCCGGCTGTTTCAGGATCAGGTGAGTGCCCTGCACCAGTTCAGTCTGCGGCAGCTGAATTCGCGAATGCAGCTTGTCGTGGACCTGGACCACCCAGGGACCCGCCGCATTGATCAGGACCCGGCTGGACAACTGCTGCGTATGATTATCCTGTTCATACTCGATTACATAATGATCCTGTTCATAGCGCGCAGCAAGAAAACGTGCCGGACATAACAACTGCGCGCCGAGTTCCATGGCAGAGTGCATGACCGCCCGGGTCAAGGCCTGGTCATCGGTCTGGGCATCCCAGTACTGGTATACCGCCTGTAAGCCTTCCTGTTGTAAACCATCCAGGTCAGACCACGCCTGCACGGGGACCCGGCGGTAACGACAACCGGCTTGCAAACGCCCCAGCAAAGCATACAGTGCCAGCCCCAGTGCAATTTGCCAGGGCCGCCGGCGGTTTTGTTTGTATACGGGAATATAAAACGGTACCCGCCTGACCAGCTCGGGCGCATTACGCAAAAGGCGTTCTCTTTCGGCCAGGGACTTTGTCACCAGGGCAAACTGGCCGGACTCCAGGTAACGCAGGCCACCATGAATTAATTTACTGGAACGGCTGGAGGTGGCGCTGGCCAGGGCGATGGTGTACTGGAGGTTGTTGGGCAGGCGAGTCGGTGCGTGAAAGACCCGGAGTCGGATCCAGTTGTAGCCATGGTCCTTGAAGATGTCCAGCGCGGGTCGGACGACGCCGTGGTCCTTGAACTGCACGCCGTGGTCCTCCCTGTCCTTGAGGGACGAGAGGTCCGCGCCAACGGCGAAGGTGAACGGCTT
>JARRNT010000002.1:0-57702 GCA_037384645.1 Gammaproteobacteria bacterium
ACAATTCTGGGACAACGATGTACATGCCACTATATGCATTGCCTCTATGAAATGTATTCACGTCGACTTCGTAGTTATTTCCTTTTTTCCCTTCGAATTCAAAAATTTTATAATATGTCGCGTGACCGGAAATGTTTATAATTTTGTCGCCGCGCGAAAGGGAAAATTCTTCTTGTTTTGATAACTTTAATAATTTGTGAGAGCTAGCTGACAACGCCACTTTAAATGATTTTATTGCACTGTTTTCTAAGGGTTTAATATCTTTTTTATAACCTAAATTTGGATTAACCGCTGCACAGCCACTCATTGCTAATATCATACTTCCCAGCATCAACCTAGATACAATATTCATAATCACCTCATAATTTATTAATACTATTTTTATTGACACATAACAGTTGAATTAACTACCCCTCTGTCTCGTTATACATTTTTATGCATTTTGTGGCTAATTATTCATAATGATATTATATATGTGCGGATCAGCCTTTACATCCATCTTTCCTTGAATGACTTCCTGCTTAAATTCATTGCAGTTTTGTTTTCGTTTATTATATGACATTGAATCAAACTCATTTATAATTGCCGTAATTTTTTTATTAATAAATTTATTTGTCCTATTCAATATCTCATTTACTTCTTGAGACCCCATATGCATTTCACCAGCCTTAAGCGCTTCTTTCCGTAACTTATTGGTTTTCAGTAACACCGATTCCTTTCGTTTTTTTCAAATCTTGCTTATATCCGGTGTCAATTTTTTACAAGTTTTATCTACTGCATCTATATATTTCTCGGAAGTCTCCACTACACTATCTACGGTCATATACTGCTGAAACTGCTTTCTAGTTAAATCACGGGCAGATGCATTATTTGCAAAAATGATTAAAACAACAATTAAAAATTTAAATCTAAATATTTTTATTATATACCCCCCCACTATTACGCATAATAGTTAATAGCACTGAAGTGTCACTCTATGTACCCGATATGGATCGAGACAGGGGTAACCAATTGATAGTAGAGGACCAGCGTCCGTTCTGGGGAAATCTTATCGCTCTGTTATTCTCTTATTACGAGCGGCGGCTTGGGGTCGTTTTCTGCCGCACACATCAAACTCTGGATACTCATGCCACAAACGGCCTACAACGTCACGTAGATGATTTAACCGGTGCCTATTGCCTTGTAAATCTGTTGGGCGACTGCCAGCGCCTGGTCCACGTCTGCATCCAGCACATTGTAATGGCCCATTTTGCGTCCGGGGCGCGCGCTTTGTTTGCCATACAAATGCAGCTTGGCATGGGGATGTTGAAACAGCTTGTCCCAGCCGGGTTCTCCGTTCGCCCACAGGTCGCCCAGCAGGTTGATCATCACCACCGGCGACATCAGGCGGGTATCGCCCGGCGGCAGTCCGCACAGCATGCGCACCTGTTGCTCGAACTGATTGGTCAGGCAGGCATCCAGTGTGTAGTGACCGCTGTTATGGGGTCGCGGTGCGATCTCGTTGATCAGGAGTTCATTGTCTTTGGTAAGAAAGAATTCGACCGCCAGCAGGCCACAATAATCCAGTTGCTCCGCCAGGCTACGCGCCATGCTGGTGGCACGCTCGATAACATCCGCCGACGTGCGTGCGGGCACAATCGAGGTGTCCAGGATCCCGTGCACATGAATATTTTCCCCGGGCGGGTAAACCGCGATCTCGCCGCGAATGCTGCGCGCCACCAGGACCGACAATTCCATTTGCAAATCGACGCGCTCTTCCAGCACACAGGGTGTGTTGCCCAGCTCGGCAAAGGCCGCGTGGGCCTGCGCCGGATCGGTCACGGGGCGCTGGCCTTTGCCGTCATAGCCCAGGGCGGCGGTCTTGAGGATCGCCGGCAGTCGCACCGTTGCCAGTGCCGCCTCCAGCTCTGCAGCATTATGCACCGGGTGAAACGGGGCCGTGGCCAGGCCGCAATCGCGAATGAATGTCTTTTCCCGTATCCGATCCTGCGCATACGCCACGGCATCGGCACCGGGGCGCACCAGGCACTGCGCCTCCAGGGTACGCAGGGCCGCGACCGGTACATTTTCAAATTCGGTGGTCACCGCCGCACACTGCGCGGCAAGATAGTCGAGGGCCTGCGGGTCGGTGTATTCCTTTTGTAGATGTTCATTGGCCAGCGCCGCCGCCGGGCTGACCGGGTCCGGGTCCAGGACGATGACTTTGTAGCCCATGGTCCGCGCGGCCACGGTAAACATACGACCCAGCTGGCCGCCACCCAGCACGCCGAGTGTCGCTTCCGGCAGGATCACGGTGATTGCGGCAGGGTCATATCCAGCACCGCCTGATGCTGCTCGCCCCGGAAGGTCTCAAGCCGCTGCGCCAGCTCACTATCCGTCCCGGCCAGCATGGCGGCGGCGAACAACGCGGCATTGGCCGCGCCGGCTTCGCCGATGGCAAAGGTGGCCACCGGGATACCTTTGGGCATTTGCACAATGGAGAGCAGGGAGTCCATCCCCTTGAGATAGCGCGAAGGCACCGGGACCCCCAGGACCGGCACTGTAGTCTTGGCTGCCAGCATCCCCGGCAGGTGGGCGGCGCCCCCGGCGCCGGCGATGATGCAGGCCAGGCCCCTTTCGCGCGCGGTTTGCGCATATTCGAAGAGTCGATCCGGTGTGCGGTGAGCAGAAACGACCTTGGCCTCATAGGCAATGTGCAGCTTCTCCAGCATCCTGGCGGCGGCTTCCATCACCGGCCAGTCACTGTTGCTGCCCATTACCAATCCGACGCGAGCTGATGTCATGTGCGGGTTCCGTTAGCTGGGAAAACCGCGATTTTAGCATTTTTCCACGGTCTGGCAGTAGATATACCCGGGCCCTGCGGCTAATGCGGTTCCTGGCGGCCCGTATTGCTAGCGTTCACCGGGCGATAATGCCATTTTGCCGTAACGCGCGAGCTCGGCACGGCGCTGTCGCGCGTGACGACGTACCCTGCCGACAGTGTCTTTTAGCTCTGCTGCCGCTGCCAGCGATTCTTCGACGGTGGCGGCCTTGCGGGCCTGGCCAGGCGCAGAGGTGAACTGAGGCTTGTGTGGTTCCGAGATATCGTCAGACATAATCCAACCCTCCTGGTTAGTTGCTATATCTACTATCGACCGACCTTAACCGCATCGAGGCTGGTAACGTGCGCCTAGCTGCGAAACTTCACCATGCGCGTCACCTGGATTTCCGTAATAAACACGACGCCCGAGTGTTCACTGTAAAAAGGGGCAAGCCCCTCGAGGATCGGTTTCACCAGGTCCTCCGGCACGGCGGCGACGATCATGATCAGAACATCATCTTCGTTAAACATCAGGTGGCCTTCGTGAAAACCGTGGCTGCCCTTGCCCGAAAGATTATTGATGATGGTGTAACCCGTGACCCCGGCGCGGTCGAGAATATCCGTGGCAAACGCCTGGTGCTCGCCCTCCAGGATAATTTCGAGCTTTTTGAGTGTACTGAAATTAAGATTTTTCATGATACGCGAGACTCCTGTGGATTTGCCTGACTGACCCCAATTGCACCGGTCTGCCTGTGCCAGTCACCATTTTCATAAATAAACACGTCTGTTGTCTCGGGGTCAATGATCATCAAACGTATCCAGCCGTTGCGCACCAGATATTTTACCGAGACCACGGCCTCCACGGCGCCCCTGGCCTGTTCAAACGGCGCTTCGATTACCGTAATCAGGCGTAGCGGCTGGTGAAAGGGTTTGCCGGACTCAAGCACGGTTTGCGAAGGCAGTCCGGTGCGCAGGTCACTCAGGTTGCCGGTCATCACGCCAAACCGACCTGCCACGTTGTGGTACACCTTGCTGCCACTGCCAAAGCGTTCGTTATCGACCGCCGAGAAATAGTGTTCCATGTTGATCCATTGCCCAACCACGAGCGGGCCGGTCAGGATATTCTCCAGCAAACGTCGTTTTCGATCGACGCGATAGTCGTAGGAATGCAGGAAGGCCCGGCCATCCAGCGCCAGCTGTCGGGTCAGGTCGCGACTGCCGATGATGAAATAGGCATTACCTGACAGTCCCCACTCCGGTCGCACCTGTGACCAGTCCATGGCATTACGCTGGACATCGCGCTGCGCCGCGGCGGGATCATTCCGTGAATCATGGGTAATTTGTAGACTGGGCAGGCGTTCCTGTGCACACAGACGCGAGGCGGCGGTCAGGCCCTTGCGCAAACGATCGAGGTAAACCAGATGAGACGGCGGCAGCATGTCCAGGTCGTACATGCTCAACTCATCGGTTGTGGTGTTATGCAGGGCCGGTACAAACCAGGCGTCATCCGGGATCTGTACACCGGATTCCCGCAGTCGTTGTCGTACCTCCGGTTTGTTGGCCATTTGTGCCAGCACTCGTGCACTGACCAGACCGTGGTTACCACCGCAGGCACCACAGTCCAGGGCCGATTCATACGGGTTGTTTTCAGACATGCTGCCATGGCCGACCAGCAGGATAAAACGCGAGAAGTCTTTGGTCAGGCCGATCGATTTCAATGCCTGACCGACATAACGCACCTGCTCATCAAGGGTAAATCCAATTCGGCCCAGCTGCTCCAGTTGCAATTGGGCAAACGCCGGGTTGATACGATAACCGCTGCGCAGGTGCTCGATAAACTGTTCGAGGCGTGCCTCGCTGATGCCAAGCGTACGGGTGTGGGAGAGATAACGTTCACTATGACCCAGTGCCGCTTCGCGCAGGTCGCGAATCAGTTCGTCGGTCAGGCGTTCGGTTTCGAGGCCGAGCTCCTGCTCCAGCGCCTTGACGATGACGGCACGCTGAACCGCCCGCACAATGGAATCACCCTGTTCGCGGGTCAGCTTCTCGAGTAACAACCGGGTTACCGGCTTTTGCGGATGCATGCGGTAGCGCCAGCGATTGTAGGCGCGTGGCGCCAGGGTCTTGCCGAACATATCAAACCCGAACAACAGGCCAATCGCCTCCACCGTCACAAACGGGGTTAATACGGACTCCTTGAGTGCATGCAGGGCTTTTTCCAGCGAACTCAGGGTAGCCGGTTCGCCGCCCTCCTGCATAGACATTTCCAGTACCACGTTTTTCGGCGTCAGTATCACAGGGCAAAGATGCATTTCACTGCCTTTGCCAAGTTCGAGAAAATTCACCGGCACGCCAAAAAATCCGGCGATACCAAAAGTCTGATAGTCTCCGATGCCTTCCAGCTGTCGCCGGATTCGTTCCGAGCGTGTATCGATACAGAACAGGGCCTGCGCAAACGGCCGTTTTTCACGTGCCTCGGCTGGCGCCAGTGTTACCCCTTGCAGCAGCTTATGCATGGCCTGCGATTCCATTGCGCGCAACCAGACCATACCTTCCTGTTTCTCAAACTCGCGCAACACCCCGAGTAAACTGGAAAATTCTTTCGCCGACAGCTGCGCCATGAGATCACGCCGATTGATGCCTTGAGCAGATCGTTTACCCGAGCTTTCTGTCGCTGCATTTCGTCAGAACGCTTGTGACGGATGTACTCCGAAAAGACCTGCGTGATTCGCTTTTCGCCGCCACGGGCGAGGGTTGTTTCCACGCGATGCGCCATCGCAGGTAAAACACCGCCACTGTAGAGTTCGTAGCGTAAATAGGTTTCCTGGGGGCGTTGTTTTATCAGATCCTGAATGGCTTCGTAGGTGTAAGTGACGCGCTTACGCCGGCGCTGACTTAACAAGGCCAGCGCCAGGGTCAGGCGTACCGCCATATAATCTACCAGGTCGCCAGGGTAACGCTTCGCCCAGTAATAATGCTTGGCACTGGCACGCCAGCGTATAAAACCGGCCCAGCCGTGCAGGCGCGCCAGCTCCCGGGTGAAATAATCAACCCAGTGTTCTTCCGGTATCTGCAGGGTTTGCATTACGTAGGCAATGATGCCTTCCGGGCTCTCGTCGATGTCGAGAATTTCCTTGATATGCAGACCGCGCAGGAAAAACCGGATATTGCGTTGTGCCACCTGGCGCCAGGCCGCGAAAAAGCCCAGTTCACGATTCGGCATATGCCAGACTGACTGGCCCTCATCAAAAAAGTCGAGACAACTCTTGATCACCAGTTCATCAAGACTTGCGCCGATATCCGTACCATGCAGTGCATCTACAACCTCGTATATCGGTCGCCCGCCCAGGAAATCCTCGCGCAGACGGCCGGCAATACGCTCAAGGGATGAATCGATCTGGATGTCGCCTGTTGCCGATGCCGCCTGTACCTCACTATCGTCGATCAGGGCAGTTGGCAGGATCACTGGATCTTTTTCACGCGTCAACAGACGCTCAAGTATCGCTGGCATGGGGATAGTGGCCGGGCTTTCCTGGTCCTGCAGGAAATCTGTGATCTCCTGTTGCAAGCGCTCCCTGTCCACGCTGCCTTTGTGCAGGTACTCCTGGTAGAGCGCCCGTGGTAAAAATGCCTGACCGTGGAATAAATGAGAGCCTTTCACCACGGCGGTCTCAAACGGCATACCCTCCAGACCATGCAGCGGATTGTGATGAATAAAGGCACGCATCGGCCAGAAAAAAGGGACCGGTTCTGCCGCGACATAAATCATGCTGCGGATTTTTAATTGTTGTCCAATCGCTATGCTCATACGACCGCCCCCAACCAGTACATTCCAGCTATTACCAGTGCAACCAGGATGATGACAAAGAACCACACGCCGGCCCGGCTGATGTCGGTTGCGGCCTGTTCACCCGGACCGACGATCAGTCCCTGCAACAATTTTGCGCCGGCCCAGCTCCATAACAACCAGACGATGGCCACCGCCACCGCCACAGTCGGCATGGTCGGTATGGATTTCATAATCATGGACAACATGGAAAAAAAGCTCGGAAACAATGGCGTGGCGATGACGGCGAGGACGACGACAACCAGTACCCCGCTAAAGCGCGGTAGCGATTTCGCCAGTCCATCGTATAAACCAAGATAGGCCGCACCGAAGCGCCGCTCCAGTCCGGCTGCCAGGATGCTCATCAGCACCAGCGGTATGCTGATGCCAAGGGCATATAACTTCAATTGCTCCGAGCCGGCACCGGTGTCTGCCAGGATCCATAACAGCGACCACGCCGAGGTACTGATAAAACCGATCCATAAACCTACATCACGCAAGGCCAGCGCACGCAGCGCATACAATAACGAGCTCAACACCGCCCAGACAACGAGCCAATGCGGGATGGCATGACTGTTGCCCAACACTATCGCGATACCAATTTGCGGCCAGGCCAGTAACAGTACGCTGCGCAGCACAGGATTGCGCAGGCGCGTGAACAGGATGTTAAACAGCATGCTCAACGGGAACAGTGGCAGAAACAGTCCGGCCAGAATGAGAACGGATTTCGTCATGCTACACCCACCTGAACCAGACATTCAGGCGCTCAGCGCTGCGCAGGATAACGCGTGACAACCAGGCATAGATATCGGCCAGATAGAACTCGCGCGAGATCAGGGCATACAGGCTGATCCAGGCGCGGCCCGACTGTCGCCCGCGCTTCCTGCCATTGCGTTCACCATAATACGTACCCAGCCAACCAACCACGATGACGAGCGCGGTTAACGCGATCAGGACATCGAACCAGACCACGTTGATATTGGAGGCCTTGTAGATCAGTGCCCTGAAGGCTTCATCAGGATATAAAAACAGATTAAACGCATGACTGATCAAGGTATAGCCGATCACGACCACCGTAAACGAGGACAGGACCAGGAAAAACAGCCTTGCGATACGCTGGGTACGAATACGATAGGTGGCAAAAATCAGTTGTGCGCCTGTGACCCAGCCGAAGAATAACAGAATGATCGCACCCTGCTGCTGGAAGATCTCTCTGGACACCAGCCAATGCGTCAGTCCCAGCACCAGGATTGGCACGGCCAGGGTGATTGCCGCCATGAGCAGCCAGGGTGGCCGACGCCGTGCCGGTCTTTTTTCGACGACAAAAGTATACAGGTCATCTTTTGGAATGCCGTCATCCTGGCGCGCCTGGCCGATCACACCGCCGGCGCTGAGGAACAAGGTACCCTTGAACAGGCCATGCGCAATCAGGTGAAACACGGCGAGGGAAAAGGCGCCTACGCCGCACTCCATGATCATGAAGCCCATTTGACCCATGGTCGAATAACCCAGCGATTTCTTGATGTCGTTCTGGGTCAGCATGAGTACGGATCCGGTTATCGCCGTCACTAACCCAACAATAAATAACCAGTGCAGGACATCTCCCGCCTGCACAAACACCGGCGCGAAACGGTTAACCAGGAAGCCACCGGCGTTGACGATACCGGCGTGCATCAGGGCGGAAACTGGCGTCGGTCCATCCATAGTATACGGCAGCCAGATATGCAGGAAAAATTGCGCCGACCTGGCGAAGGCCGCCAGCGCCAGGAAGATGGCGGCGGCTTCGGTTGCAGGTATTCCCATAAAACTGATTACATGTGGGTGGCTCTGAATGCGTGCAAAAATTTCGGTTAACGACCATGTGCCATAAGCATGAAATAGCACAGCAGCAGCCAGTATCAATGCAACATCACCCAACCGATAGGTGATAAAGGTCCAGAAGGCATAACGAAACGTACTTTGCCGACGCGTATCGTGGCCCAGCAGAAAATACAGCAGTACGCCGATAGCATGCCAGGCAACCATGAGGGTGATCAGATCCCCCGCCGCGACCAATACCAGCAGGGTTGCGGTCATCAGGTCAAGCAGCACAAAAAACCGGCCATAGCCGGATTCCTCGGCCATGTACCGTATGGAATACACATGCACAACCAGGCTGATGCCGGCGATCAGTACGCTCATGATAGCGCTCAGGGGATCACTGAGCAGTATGCCCCAGCCCCGTAGATCGCCAAACTGGTGTGAGCCGTAACCGAACAGCTCCATGCCAAACACCACGACAGTCAGGACAAAGGTCAACGCTGTGGCCGTCACACTCAGCCAGGCCACACGTCGCTTCAGCTGAGCCGAGAACAGTTGCGTCAGAACCGCAGAGACAATTGGCAGCGCCGGTACAAATGCTATGAGCTGGTCCATTCACTTGCCTTTATATCATCTTATATTGCCTACCAAGGAACACAGTACAGTCCTCGGACCAATCACGCCGGTCTATTGCCACACAATGTAAGCCTTATGTGGTTAGTCTGGCACCAAACCATAAATCTAGTTTGGGGAATCTATCTTTCAGCTGCCGAAGAAGTCTACACGGCCACTCAGAAATGACATATCGAAATTACATATAGCAATAATAGGCAAAAGGCTATGCCATAAAGGCTGGCGCGGGGTTAGCATTGATAACCACAAAAGTTACCCCAGTTTTATAGTAAGAATATTAAGAAAGACTAATTGATATCACACTCTAAAAACACTTGCGCTTCATGAAGCTACTTTACTTCCTGATGCTTCAGAGGGTATGAGCGCTGGCCAGATTACAGAAAATAAACTTAGTGCAAAAAAGAAGGCGCCTCGAATGAGGCGCCTCAGTGGCATGGAATGCCTTACGAGATTTATTAGAAGTTATAAATCACGCCAGCGGCGAAGCCTGTCACACTCTTGGTACCAACAGCTGTTGCACCAGTTAGACCATTGGTGACAGCTTTTTCATCAGAGTTTTGAATTTCAAAGGTATACAACAATGCATCAGACGGGGCATAAGAGACCATGGCCGTGATGATGCTACCTTTTGTGGCGCCACTGGTGTTGGAGTAGTTCGCTGCCAGTGTCGTCTTTGGGCTTACCGAATAAGTACCTGTCAACATCGCAGTTTTAATGTCGTCCGCGTTGTAATTATCGGTAGGTTTACGCACATCATACGCTGCGGTAACACTATACTTATCCGCCGTATACGCTGCGCTTATACCCGTTACACTTTTCAGCGTTACGCCATCATATGAGTTGGTAGACTCGGCAAACTGATTGGTATCGGTAGAAAACCCATACTGCGCAATAGTACCGTTACTATCGATAACGGCATAATCTGAATAAGACGTGTAACCCAGGCCGAATTTCAAGCCACCCGTGGCATACGTACCCGCTACTGTGTAGTTCGTGGTGTTATCGCTACCCTTAGTGATATCGAACGCTTGCACACCAAATGAGACAGGACCAGAACCACCGGTGTAAGTGATAGCATTGCTGACCTGCAGGGCTGACATACCCGGGGTATAGTACCAGTTGGTCATGTAGGTGCCGCCATCGACCATGCCAACGAACAGACCATTGACGCGGGTACCGACAGACAGGTCACCCATGCCGCCCTTGGCGCCAACGACGGCCAGGTGAGTGGCCGGGCTGCCGCCGTCCAGGATCCAGTTGAAGTCATAGGAGTAAGACGTGTTGCCAATCTTGGCGGCTTCACCTTTTACACCCAGGAGGGACACGTTGTCACTGAGTGCATAGGACGAGTCACCACCATCGACAGGCGCGCCGGTGTAGACAAGGGCGAAAGACAGGTCGCCGTATACTGTTGGTGCTGCCGCATTGGCCTGCAGGCTGGCTGCTCCCAAACCAGCAGCGACTGCAAGAGAAAGCAGGGTTCTTTTGTTAATCATGGAATTCCTCCGAAAAATGTTCAGTGTTAATTTAAATTTGAATCAGGGTTATTACCCTGCTTGCCCTTGTCAGATAGCAACCGCCATGCCAGCCTGCCTATATTCAAAAATTCTTATATTTTCCAGAGAGTTATCGAGATCACGCCGATAACAAGCCTTGCCCTGACTTGCGTTTGCACCAGATAAGTGCGTACAAAAACCGGTTTTGCACATCTCCTGTGCAAATATGACCGCTGGATGACATTTGACTGGGACTTCGTGACGGATTCGTCATTTAAAAAACAACGTTTGTTGCACCTATGCCGCAAAATGCGGACCGGGGATGCCCCGGCAACGGCCTGGCCCCCTGATTGGCCGGGACTTTTCCCTCATCAGCTGGAATTTGTGCACTGATTTCCTTGCAAGAGGGACCGGCACGGCATCAACGGGCTTACTTGGCTGAAACTGCGTGTGTTTTCCTAGTGGTAGATGAAGTAAAGCAGTAGCCCGCCAAACAGGATGCGGTAGATGCCGAAGCCAACAAAGGTGAAACGCTCAAGGAAGGAGATAAACAGTTTGATCGTGATATAGGCCACCACGAACGCGACCGCAAAACCGATACCCAGATGCAGCAGATTACTATCGCTAAACTGATGATAGTGTTTGACCAGATCCAGGCCACTGGCAGCGAACATGACGGGAAGCGCCAGCAGGAAAGAGAATTCGGCACTGGCCGTGCGATTCAGTCCGGTGAGCATGCCCCCTACGATCGTCGCACCGGCGCGACTGGTTCCGGGGATCAACGAGAACACCTGGGCAATGCCTATCCAGAGGGCCTGTTTGTAACTGACGTCCTCTACGTGCAGGACGTGGGATTTTTCTTCCTTGTAGAAATACTCCACGATCAGAAACACGATACCACCGATGATGAACATGGTTGGTGTCACTGCCGGGTCGTTAAACAGTGCCTTGATATGTTTATAGAATAAGAATCCAACGGCACCGACCGGGATGAAGGCCAGGATAATCTTTTTCCAGAGTTCGAGATGACGCAGGTTCATCTTGTCCCGATATTTTGCCGCCACCGCCAGGATCGCCGCCAGCTGGATAATCACTTCAAATGCCTTGTTGACCGAATCCTGCTGCATACCAAGCCAGTGACTGACTACGATCATGTGGCCGGTCGAGGAAACCGGCAGGAATTCCGTCAAGCCTTCGACAAAGCCGAGGATAATCGCCTGTAAACTGTCCATCTTATTACTACCACGCTCATATTACCCTGGCCGATCTCAGCTGCCGACACGGGAGACCCTCAAGGTGAAATCTGGAATTTTGCGGTTGTCGGCAACCGTCAGTGTTTTTTGTTTTCCTGCTCAGCCAGGCGAATAAACTTGCGCGCCCGAACCGCCTTGTCGATGCAATTGGGGTACTTGTTGAACTGCTCCTGGATTTTTGCCGCACTGATCAGGGCGGTCGCCTTGGTCAACGAAACGGTACTGCTGAAGCCCCTGGCCTTTGCCGCCTCGAGTTCATGGGTGGCGATGGATAACATACGACTGCATTCTGCCGCCTGCTGCGCGTTAGGTGCAGCACATGCTGACAACAGACTGAAACCGACCATGATGGTCAGGAAATACAACAGGGATTTGACGTGCTTGTGAAGAGATTGCATGTTGAGGCACCCTTTCTTGAAGTGACTGGATATTTTTCTGGTTAAAGTAAACTTCCGCTATAGACAATGAATACCGTCAACGCATTCCGCAAAGCTGGAAAATAAATACCCGCATATCCGGTGATATGCGGGTATTTGTTGCTATATATTTATCGCTGACAGCTGTGCCTGGATATTATGGCTCAGGCGCTCAACCCAGCCATTGTAATTACTGTGGATTTCATTCTTTTTGCCGTCATATTGCAGATTCTTACTATCCAGGTAGTGAATACTATACTTGGTTTTGTCATACATGATATCAATCTTGGCCACATGGTCACGCAGGTACAGGATGCCGATAATACGACCCGGCTCTTTGGGGTGCATTTGCCAACCAAGTTTTACCCCGGCACGAACGATGGCCTTCTCGACATCCTTCATCGTGTAGTTACCCTTGACGGCAATGGCTTCATTATCGATGTTCAAAATCGGCGCTATATGAGGACAACCAGCCAGCGACACCACTGCGAACACCATAAAAATTAGTAAATAAACGTTCTTTTTCATCTCCCCTCCCTTTAGTTTCATATTTAGGGCCAAGAATATACAATTTTTAAGGAGACACACAAGCATTTGCCAGCCCATGAACCAAACCAGCCAGACCACAGAGGTCGCCATCGTTATCCCTGCCTATAACGAGGCGGCGACTATCCACGATATCACATCCCGCGCCCTGGCCATGTGTGCTCAGGTCATCGTGGTGGATGATGGCTCGACGGATGATACCGTAGCGCGATTGCAGGGACTGCCCATTCACCTGATCCAGCACCCGGACAACCGGGGCAAAGCGGCAAGCCTGTGGGACGGCATCCAGCTGGCCCGTGATCTTGGCGCCAAATATCTGGTCACCCTCGACGGCGACGGCCAGCATGCGCCCGAAGACATCCCCAAACTGATGGCCAGGCTGGAATCCCATCCAGGCCAGATTATCATCGGGGCGCGCCTGGCGGATAAATCTGCAATTCCTGCCAAGCGCTATTACGCCAATCGCATCGCCAATTTCTGGCTGGCCTGGGCCGCCGGTTACCCGCTGTCGGATAGTCAGTCCGGATTTCGCATCTACCCGGCCGCCCTGTTCGATGGACTGGACATAGCCATTAGCCGACGCCGCAGTTTTGTGTTTGAAAGCGAAATCCTGATCAAGGCGGCGCAACGCGGTATCTACAGCAACGCCGTGGCCATCCCGGCAGTCTACACCGAACAGGCACGCCCCAGCCATTTTCGCGGCGTGCGCGATATTACCTTTATTACTCTCATGGTGGCGCGCTCGCTGATCGTGCGTGGTTTCTATCTGCAGGGACTGTATCGCGCCGTCATCAAGCCCAGGCTGCTGCCGGCACACAATGGGCATGTCGATTACGCCGGATACTTTACAGCAACACTATCCCTGTTCGTCATGTTGCTTAGCGGCGGACTGACCTTGTTACTTGCGATCGTACATACCTGGCGTACGGCAAAACGCGCCGCGACTGTCGCCAACGGTCAGCATGTTGTCGTCCTTGGTAAACGCTTGCGTAACAATGTCCCGGACCATGAATATCGCCTGCGACTGGATCGGGCGGCAGCGCTCTACCGCATGGATAATACCCGCGAATTTTATCTGCTCGGTGGCACCACCGGGGAAGCTGAAATCAGTGAATCCCTGGCCGGCCAGCAATATCTGGAAGCACAGGGCATCCCTCCATCCCAATTGCATATTGAACAGGACTCGCGTAACACCCTGGAAAATATTCGCCATCTACGCGAACGGGTCGATATTCCGGATCAGCGCATCGTCCTGATAAGTAATCGCTATCATCTTGCCCGCGCCAGGATCATGGCACGCCGGTTTGGTTTTCAAATCGAGACCTGTGCCGCCGAACAGGACACCGCAACGGGGTTGATGGATAAATGGATGTATGTAGTGGAAGCCTTGCTATTGCACTGGTTCCTGACTGGCCTGAGCTACGCCAGGCTGACGCGAAACCAGGCGATGTTACTCCGGATTAGTCGTTAAAAGTTTTTCACTCTTGCCGTGAGAGAGACGCTGATTTTCACCGCGCCCCTGAGTACGGCCAATAAGTCGCAAACGATTGGCTATTCGCGGGAGAGCTTCTTTGCCTGCTTGCTTGTCGATACAGGAAAGCAGGTCACTTCAGTTGCGCAGCAGCGGGCGAAAAGATTTTAAGCAAGAATAAGGCAGGCACTCAGGCCATCGCCCCATTGACCCCAATCACCTGCCCGGAAACATAAGCAGCGGCATCCGAGGCCAGAAAGCCAACGACGGCAGCCACCTCGTCGGCCCGCCCGGCCCGCGCCATCGGCACCAGTCGCTTAATGGCTTCCTTGTCAAAAACCGTTTGTGTCATGCTGCCCTCGATAATGCCGGGGGCCACTACATTCACCGTGATCCCGCGCGAGCCCATCTCCTGGGCCATGGATTTACTGGCACCGATCAGGCCGGCCTTGCTCGCAGCATAATTGGCCTGGCCGCGATTGCCCATCACCCCGGCGATCGAAGCCATGTTGATAATACGTCCCCAGCGCGTGCGTATCATTGGCAGTAACAGCGGCTGGGTGACATTGAAAAATCCGTTGAGGTTAACATCCAGCACCCTGTCCCATTGCTCACCTCGCATGCCCGCCATGACAGCATCCTCATGGATACCGGCATTGTTCACCAGGATCTGTATCGGCGCTGTTTGCAGCATCGACTCCAGCGCCATAGTCACAGCGACACGATCCGTGACATCAAACTGTATCGCCCTGGCCAGGCCGCCGTCGGCAATAATATTGTCTACAACCTGTTGCGCCGATTCATATCGCTGATTAGCGTGGACATAAACAAAGTGACCTGCCTTCGCCAGCGCGCCGGCAATGGCCTGCCCGATATCACCACTGCCTCCGGTCACCAGTGCATGTTTCATGAGTGCTTATCCTGTACCATTCTGCCGACGGCCGTCACTCGCGCACTCGTCAGTACGCGTCCCTGGGCCTGTATTGTCAGGGTATAGACCATGTTGCCGCCATCATGGAATATCTGCTCTGCCTTGATCCGCAGGGTCTCATTCACATCGGAGAGCCAGCCATCGGCGAGTCTGACATCACGCAGTGCAGCGAGATAACCTTCCTGCATTCTTGCCCCGCCTGACTGCGCCAGCAGGCAACCATGTACAGCCATAGCCTGTGCGCCGTACTCCAGTAGCGCGACCATCGGTAGCCCCCCGGCGGTGCGCAGAGGATGTGTGGGCGCGCGGTGCGTGTTGGTGACGCATACGATATGCTGTCGATCCCAGCCCTGCACCTGGTCGAGTAAACACATGGACTCACCGTGTGGCAACATTTCACAGATCGCCTGCCGGTCCAGTCGCATGTGAAGTACGCTACCCATCAGTGCGACACCGTTACCGCATAGCTCTTGCCAGATAAATATGGCAGGTCCACCTCCATACGAGCACGTCGACACAGCGCCTCGACCAGCGGCAAACCAAAACCTGGCGGTACACCTTCACGTAAAGGCTCAAGTGACAGGTTGCGACAACGTGTATACGGTTTATCGGTCTCGCCCTTGAGCGTCAGGGTGCCGAGTACACCCGGTTCCGCGACCGTACCCAGACGCAGTGCGATCGCCAGCGGGAAGGCAAAAGGCCGTTTCGAGAACAGCGGTTCAGGTGCCGGGTTATCGTAGGCGACATACAGCACGACCCCAGGATCGGTTAAGACCTTTGTCATTGCCTCCATCAGCCCCACCATAAAAGTTGCGTCTGCTGCAGAGATACTGGTCGAGGCACCAGGCAACGACGCCGCAATAGACCAGTAGCCCGCAGGGGCATTGTGCACCGAGTTATGAAACACCGTAGGCGAGACAAGCTTGTCCTGCCTGGCAAGCGCACGGCACATCTTGTCGACGATCTCCAGATCCCCGTCGGACGAAGCAAAAATTGAGGAAACTGCACCGAGATCATCGTTTTCACGCAACAGCCCCTGCATTGCCTGCAATGCAAGCTTGATTAATGTCGTGGTGCGCCGGCGTTCATTGGCCGGTAACATGGCCGGCTTCAACGCTGGCAAGGCAGCATGTTGCCAATGTTGCTCACCACGCAGGATGGACCGTGCCTGCGTTAAATCCGTTAGCCCGGGGCCGATAACTGATACACCGTTTACATAAACCATATTGCCTACCAGCCAAATATCAGGCTGCAGTTGCTGCCACCAAAACCAAAATTATTGCTCATCACGTTTGCCAGTGCTCCCGCACGATTTTCCTGCAGGGGCCGAATCGCGATTGCCTCGTCTGCCTGCTGCAGATTTAGCGTGCCCGGCATGAAATCATTTTTCAACGCCAGAATGGAAATAATTGCCTCGGTAATCCCTGCAGCACCAAGTGTATGCCCTGTGTAGCCCTTGGTGGAACTGCAGGCGACCTGCTGGCCGAATATCCTGGATACGCCAGCGCCTTCCGCAGCATCATTGCTGGGTGTTGCCGTGCCGTGCAGATTCACGTAATCAATTTCCTGCGCACTCAAATCCGCACGCTGCAAAGCCGCATGCATCGCCAATGCCGCACCCTCACCATCGGGATGAGGTGATGACATGTGATAGGCATCGCTGGATTCACCATAACCCTTGAGTTTGACCATGCCACGGCCATGGTCGGGTTTCTCTAATAAAACAAATCCGGCAGCCTCACCGATATTAATACCATTGCGCTGCGCATCGAATGGTCGACATATTTCGCCGGAAACAAGCTGTAATGAATTAAACCCGTACAGTGTCGTCAGGCAAAGCGAATCGACACCCCCGACCACGGCGGCATCGCAAAGGCCACAGCTTATGTGTCGGTGGGCCGCGGCGAAGACCTTGGCGCTGGAGGAACAGGCCGTTGAGATTGCCTGTCCAGGTCCGCCCAGGCCCAGACTGAGACGCACATAATTCAATAACGAGGCAATATTATGCGTCTTCAGGAAATCATAGCTCTCGGGCAATCGTTGATGGTTTGATTTCATCTCGCGGTACGCGATCTCGGTCTCTTCGATGCCGGAGGTACTGGTACCGACAAACACGCCTATCCGGTTTGCGCCGTAAGTCGCGATGGCTGTGCTGACCTTGTCCCGGAATCCATCCAGACCCAGTGCCTGACTTGCCAGACGATTGTTCCGACAGGCATAGCGCTGGAACGCGAATTCCATGGCATGCGTCTCGATACCGGCAACCCGGCCCAGCCAGGTATTAAAGCCGAGTCCGGGATAACCGCTCTGTGCCAAACCACTGCGGTTATTTTGCATGGCATTCAGGATTGCATCACTCCCCGCACCGCAGGGGCTCAGCAGGGTGGTAGCCGTAACCGCAAGGGGTTGCATTTTATTCGTCATGCGACGTCCTCGTACTGGTCAGCAGGGTCGGTCAGTAACCAGGCCAGGAGGAAACATAACAAAATACCAGCAGCAATGACTGTACCCATAGCAGCCATGACGGGAATACTGGAAATCGCGAGCACCGAAAAGGCGATCACCGTTGTCAACATGCTGATCCCGATCGCATGCATGCTTTGGACATGTTCTCCCTGCAAATGCTGTTCACGATTGAAAAACAGACTGTAATCCAGGCCCATCCCCATCACCAGTAAAGCGGCAAGTAAATGAAACACTGTCAGGCCGTGGCCGAGCAGCAAGGGCATGGACAGACTCGCCATAACACTCAGTAGCACAGGCAGCAACACCCGCAGCCTGCGTCGATTCTGCCGGATGGCGAACCATACCAGGATCACCAGCAAGGCAAAAGCCAGCAAAATTCTCTCTGCCGCCGCCTCGCGGTATGACGTCAGCAACTCGCTGACGGCCTTCCTGGTCTGTATATGATGGCGAGCCAGTTGCGGGTGCGCATGCAGCCAGCTATCCAGTGCCTGATCACTTTTTACGCCGGCAATGCGTATCACGCTCATCCAGCCGCCAGCGGTACGAATCAGCCCCTGTCGGACAAGCGGATACAGCGGCGTTTTATGCAAATCATCCAGGGTCAGGGGTTGCAGGTGACGCGCCTTTTCCGCTGCTGCCAGGAAAGACGAAAAGGCATCCGCTTTAAACGGGGTCTGTCTAACTGCGGCTGCAAGCCGGGTGGCCAGTACCTGAGGTGGCGGGATATGCGCCTGCCGCTTGCGTTGCGTGGCGGCAGAGGGCAACAGCCGTGTTACCGCCTCGATGCGTGAAACCAGTTTGTCCCTGAGCAGTGGTTGTAGCTGGCTGGACAGTTGTTCAGTTTTTTCCAGCACCTGTTCAAGCCTGTCGGCCTGCACAACAAAAAGGTGGGAGACATTGGCCGCCCCCATTGCCTTGCGCAAACGGCCGTCGAGCGCCCTTGCCGATTGTGGGATGGGGCTAATGGCATCCACCTGCGTTTCCCATAAAGGCGTCGGTCCAAACATTGCCAGCAACGGTATGCATAATACCAGCACCACAGCTGTCAGCTGCCATCGCCATGAAAATCCCTGTTTCAGTTTGACATAACGCGGATGGATCCACGTCGGTTTGACCCAGTGCGGTAATAACTGCCGGGTTACCCACAAGGCCGCCAGCACACCACTGGCCGAAAACAGTGCCAGCTGGCTTAGCCCGGTAAATCCGCTGCCCAGTAATACCAGGAAGGCCAGCGCAGAACTGATACCACCCAAACGCAGAGTCGGCCAGATGCGCTGCATGGTCGCCTGTGCGCTCTCCTGATGGCGGCAATGACTGAACAAATGCAGCGGATAATCCATGCACATGCCCAGCAAGGTCACCCCGAACGCAATCACAATCCCGTGCACCTGGCCGAACACCAGTTGTGTCAGCGACATGCCAACCAGCGTTGCACTCAATAACGGAACGGCAGCCAGGAACATCAGGCGCAGTGAACGGTAAGCCAGCCAGAAGATGATTATCATGAGCGCGAGCATCACCCAGCTAAGTCGCTTGATAGTATGCTGGATGGCAGCACGACTTGCCACGGCCATGGCACCCGGACCCGCGATCTGCAGTTCAACGCCCTGCGCGGGATGCAAACTGTCAAAGGCATGCCGTAAGTGCTGTATTGCCTGCTGCATCCTGTCCAGGTTCAGTGACGCGCCCCGTACCTTGGCCAGCAATAATGCACCCTGCTTCGGATTAAACCAGACCCCCTGTTTGCGCGGCGGTCCACCATTGCCCGCGGCATTCCTTATATATGTACGTAGCGACAGGTAGGGGTCAGCCAGCAGGTACTGACCAAGCAGAGGACCGGCGCCCGCACGCAAGTCGGACAGCCGCGCCAGCAAGGCGGCGTGGAGACCGGTGACAGACCAGTCCGGTTGCGTAAGCAAATATCGATAAGCCTGCATGGATGTCAACAGGTCCGGATCCAGCTGCATCTCGCCATTGTGAATATAATCCAGTACACCCGGGTGGCGGGATAAGCTGAGCTGCATGGCCTTGCTCAGGCGTAGCGCCTCCGCCTCGCCTCCACCGTGGATACTCAGCAGCAATACCGTCGCCGCCGGGCCATGCGCGAGCTCACTCTCGAGCACGCGTAATTGTGGCTGCTTGACGTTCGCCGGCATAAACTGGCCAAGATCATTGACTACCTTGAGTGAAGTAACCAGGTAAGCGGCCAGTAGCAATGTCCCGACAAACCAGGCAAGGGCCAGGATCCTGGCCGGGGATTTATTCATGCCCGGTTATCCGAGTCACCAGGTGATCTCCATTGGCGTATTCCATCCTGACTTCCTGCAACTGGTTTCCGCTACCGCGCATAATGACCCGCCGGATTTTATCTTGCAGGGCCTTGTCCCGCGGTATCAATGACAATTGCCACTGATCGTGCCCGTCAACACTTGGGTCATAGCTCGTTTTAAAGCGCGCCTCCAGATCGCCGCGATCACCCCGCAACAAATCCCGCAGGGCATTGATGCCTAAACCAAGCAGCGGCTGTTTATCCAGGTCGACCTGCTGCACGTCCTGGCCACGCGTGATCGTCATGATGTTGTGCTCAATACTGTAACGAACCGGCTCCGGCGAGTTGATAATCTTGAGCAGTTGATCCGGTGCCTGGTATTCCAGCACACCATGGCTTACGACTGGCTGTTTCAGGTAACTTGCAGTTAAGGTCTCACTAAAATCGGCCTTGCGCTGTGTCAGCTTAGCAAAGCTTGCCAGCCGATGATCCAGCATGTCAGCGCGAGCCTGAAAGGCAAGCATGCCGGCCAATAATACAAGCCAGAATCTCATCTTTTATCACTCCAGAAGTCGTAAAAGTTAAACCAGTTATATGGATACTGCAGCAACACAGCTTCGATCTTCCTGGCATACTCCTGTGTTGTCTCGCTGACGAAAGCATCGCGATCCCTGCGCGCCAGTTGCCGACCCTCACTGAGTAATTGTATCGTGACACGATAACGATTACTGCCGGTATAGATACCGAAAAAAACGAATACGGGCACACCCAGCATTGCAGACAGGGTGGCGGGACCAATCGGGAAGGCTACTTCGCCACCCAGCAGGCTGACCGACACGGACTTTTCATTCGGTAACAACCGGTCACCCAGCATGCCAATAAAACCTCCCTGCTCAATCGCCTCTTTTGCCTGCAGCAAGGCATTGGGCTCTGCCAGATTGATTACTGACCTGGCCACTTTCGGATTGAGTTCATCCAGTACACGCGTGATCATGGCGTTATGATCGTGGTACATCATGATTTTCAAGGGCAGCTGCGCATGCCGTATCGCCAGGCACCGCATGGCCTCGAAACTGCCGACATGCGCACCCAGCAAAATTGCCCCGCGATTCTCCGCAAGCGCGGCTTGCAGCAGCTCGGCACCCTCGATACTCACGTCGAACTTGTCGAAACGATCAGTCAGGAAATACACCCGATCCAGAACGACAGAGGCAAAGCAGTGCAAATGTGTAAATACCTCGCGCCAGTTGCCTGACTTACCCGGCATACGTTGCAGATACGCCTGCGAAACGACGCGCGTCTTTGGGGCAAACAGAAAAAAGTACAGGGTGATGGGCCATAGCCACAGACGTGTCACCATACGCGGCATTAACTGTGCAAACCGGCAAATCAGGCGCAAGGCCAGGGGATTACTCCGTTCCCGCTGCTGGATCCAGGCTTCAGCCAAGCACGGCATCCTCGCGCGCCAGACGTATCTGTCCGGTCACCAGCACGCGGTCTCCACAGGTACAACTGAACTGATACAGCTCGTCCTTTTTAAGGGCGTAGCTGACCTTGATCTCCTGCCCGGGTAAAACCGGCTGAAGAAATTTTACCTGGGGAAACCCGGCGAGCGTGACACCGGTAAGCTGTTCAAGCAGGCCCTGTGCCACCAGGTCCAGGGTCAGGACACCCGGCGCGATCGGATGACCCGGAAAATGATCAGCAAGACAGGGGTGCGAGGCGGGGATACAGAAAACACTATTCAGCATGCCTGCTCACTTTTCTGATTTGCCGCCAACATGGCCAGCAGTTCTGAACGTGGCAGTTTGCCCGTCGGGTTATAGGGAAGCCTGGCGACCAGATAGATCTGGCGGGGCACAAAAACGGCATCAATATCTTCACTTAGACGGCGACGAATTTCACCAGGGGTCAGATCCCTTGCAACCACCAGCGCGACCAGACGTTCGCGTTTGCCAGATTGGGTAGCGGGTAAAAACACGACAGCATCCTCGACACCGACAATGGACTTGATGCGTATGGTGATATCGGCAAGCGAGCCCCGTTTGCCGCCAATCTTGACCAGGTCGGCAGCACGTCCGAGCAGCCGAAATGTGCCATCCTGTTGTAATCCGATCTGGTCAGATATTAATAGCGGCTCTGCCAGGATACTGGAACTCAGGTAAATATTTTTATTCTCGACAACCAGCCTGAAGTCTCCCAGCAATTGCCAGCACTCGGTTTCGTTCGTTGTACGGGTGGCAATGGCGCCGACCTCGCTACAACCATAGATCTCACGGATCGGTGCACGCAGGACGTTCCCGGCCTGCCTGGCCACTTCTGCAGACAGAGCAGCGGTGGACGAGAGGATAAAGTCGATAGTGGGCCAGTCGCGATGGTCCTTCATGCAGGCCTTGAGGTGTACCGGTGTGGTCACCAACATGCGCGGCTCAGGCACGGATTGCAACGCCTGATCAATATCGCCAGGATAAAACGGTTTGCCGTGGAATACGGCAACACCCGCCACCAGTGGGAGCACAACACTCATTTCGAAACCAAACATGTGTTGTGGCGGCACCGTGGCTATGACAACGTGCTGACGTGAGGAGTTAAGACCGAAGCGCTCAGCGACACGTTGCGCGCCGTGGACCAGCTCCCCCCAGCTTTTGGCGTTTGCCGTGGGCATCCCTGTCGAGCCAGAGGTATAAAGCTCGGCAACCACGCTGTCGCGAGGCAGCTTGTCAATCAAATCAAGATTCGCCGCAGGCTGCCCAGCATCTGCATTACCCTGACATAACGCCATAACGGTATCATCATTCACGGTCTGCATACCGGGATGGGCCTTGCGCAGCCTGTACAGCTCGCCCTGGCTCTGGTTTGATGGCATCACGGTAATCATGCCCTCGAGCATGGCGGCAGCAAACAGCACCAGGAAATGGTATCGATCCTCGCACAGGTTCATGATGCGATCATTCGCCTGTGCTATGGGGCGCAGGATTTCACGAGCCTGTAGTACATGGCACATAAATTCACTGTCGCTAAGACAACGGCCACGGTAGAGCGCGAACAATCTGTCTTGCCTCTCGCTGTTCATCGTTTACCTGTATCAAGCCAGGACCGCTTTAACATCACCCTGCACATGTGGGCAAAGCGCGGCGGTTTGCCCAGACGCAACCACCGAACAGGTAATTCCAGCAGCAACAACAACAGCAGGATAACGGAATTACCAATGTTCACCCACCACGACCAGACAATGATGGGTGCCAGCCAGGCCAACAGACCTGCTTCCAGTGACATCCCCAGCAGCACGATGCCCCACACCAGGGTGATACGCCGGGTATAGGCCAGATGCACCTGCTCCAGCGGCGCGCCCTCCATGAGCCTGGCGATACGGCTGATAATGGCATCACCTGGACGGCGCAGGCTGCGGAGAAAAAATACACCGGCCCACAGGGGCAACACGATCGGCGGCAGGTATAACCAGTCACTTACCGCAAAATACCTTGCCCATAACAGCATGCCAAATGGCAACGTGATCGCCAGGACAAGCCGCAAAATACGTGTTTGCCTGCCGCCAGTATTCAGCAGATAGAGGACGAACAATGCGACCAGGTAAGCGACCGCGTATTCAGGAACGTGCAGGGACAAACAAAGATGTGCAATAAACGGATACAGCGCCAGGCCGAAGCCACAAAGCCGATCAAGCCACGTCTTTACGGTGGCTCTCGACATAGCTGGCCAGTGCGCGCAACGACGAAAAGATTGCCTTGTTGCCGGAGTCATCAGAACGCAGTTGGATACCGTAACGTGCGGACAGAGACACGGCCAGTTCCAGTGCATCAATCGAATCCAGCCCCAGACCTTCATTGAATAGTGGCTCGTTCGGCTCGATATCATCGAGGGTAATGTCTTCCAGGTTGAGGCTCTCGATGATCAGGTCAGCGACTTCTCGCTCCAAAAATGAAAGGTTACTCATTGGCTGCTAGGCTCCCAAAAGCAAAAATTCAAATCCTACAAATCGTCCAATATGATCTAATAATGTTGTACAAAATCTATCCGTACTGCCTATGTATCGGCTCTGACGCGCCGGTATTTATAATATTTTATGGGACTATGCCTCAGGCTGACTCCCGGTTTCATTCGGAATATATTCCACCAGATCTGAAACCGCACAGTCAAAATAGGCACATAAACGGTCGAGGTTATCTGTCCCGGTGTTATAACCGCGCTGATTGATCATTTTTGACAGCGTCATGCGGTGAATGCCCGACGCCTGCGCAACCTCCGCAATGGTAATGCGCCGACCCTGTTCGAACTCCCGCCTCCCGATCAGATCTTTCAACTTGAAACGCAGCATAGTGCCACCAGCCCCCAAGGCCGCCAATCATACCGAACTGCCCGTAATAATACCTACCTATTCACGTATTTGATAGTTTTAAGTATCATTTGATAATTATAATAATCTAAAATACGGATTTATGCGGCAGACCCACCGGCCAGGGCCGACATATCAATATCGCGGAAACTCCGTGCCTGGGGATGCGGCGAATGCTCCGCGGGTAAGCCCTCGCGGATCAACCAGCAGGTCTTGAGCCCGGCCGCATGTGCCGCATCCAGCTCAGCCGGCACATCTGACAGGAACAGGATCTGGCCAGGCGGAATGCCCACACTTTCCACGATGTGCTGATAGGCGCGTATCTCCGTTTTGGCGCCAATATGGGTATCAAAATAACCGCTGAACAGCGGGGTCAGGTCACCGTATTCCGTGTGAGCAAACAGGAGCTTCTGCGCATGCACAGAGCCTGAGGAATACACATACAGGGCGATTCCCTGCGCCTGCCACTTGCGCAGGCCATCCACCGCATCAGGATAAACGTGTCCATGGAAGTCCCCCCCACGGTAACCCTGTTCCCAGATTAAACCCTGCAGCGCCTTGAGTGACGTGATTTTTTTATCCTGATCGATCCAGTCGAGCAATTGCTGGATTAGCCCTTCCAGGTCAGCGCCTGGGCCAGTGGCCTTGCGCACTTCCTCGAGCAGCACAGCCACCCGGGCATCATCGGCATGCCTGAGCACAAACTCGCGCATGTGGGCACGGGCGTACGGGAACAACACGTCATGCACAAACCGGATGGACGAGGTCGTACCCTCGATATCCGTAACGATGGCCCTGATCATGTCAGGCTGGCAACGTGGCTATCGAAATCCGGAAACCGCGTGGCAATATCACTGCCGGTGAAATCACCGACCCAGCCGTCGTCCGTGGTGAAGAAACGAATGCATTTGAAATCCGGGTTCTCCCCCATGTCGAACCAGTGCGTGGTGTTGGCCGGAACGCTGATCAGATCACCGGCCTCACACAGGATCATGTAAATCCTGCCATTGACGTGCAGATAAAACAGACCGCTGCCATCGACAAAAAACCGGATTTCGAAATCATGGTGAATATGTTCGGCCAGAAACTTCCCGCGCATTTCTGACTTCTTCGGGTTATCGGGTCGCAGGCTCACCACGTCCAGCGACTTGAACCCGTATTGCGCATTGAGCTTGTCGATAGAATCCTGATAGGCGGCAATGACCGCGTCCTGATCAGCATCTGCCGGCAATGGCTTGTCTGCCTGCCAGCGCTCCAGTTGTACGTCGATGCCCTTGAGGGTATCAGCGATCGCCTGGTAATCCGTGATGGTTTCGGGTGAACCACTGTTGTCATCAGCATAAATGGTCAGGCTAGTCATGCGTTCATCCTCCTGATTGTAATGTGCAGGCAAACAGATATTCGAAGGCTTCAACATAACGCAGGGTCTCGCTCATGGTACGACCCCAGGTATAAAAGCCATGGTTGGCAATAATGTAACCGTATACATGATCATTATGATCGAGGTAGTCCTGGACTTTCGCCGCCAGCCGCGGGATATCCTGATCGTTGTCAAACACCGGTACGATCACCTCGGTCGCGTGGGTCGTTATGCCGGCAAAGGCCTTAAGTAATTCATACTGGCTCAGGCTGACGAAATCCGGATAACGCTGCGATAACAGAACAGCGTTCATCGAATGCGGATGCAGGATGGCACCGGCCTCGGCAAAGTGATGATAGATCTGGGTATGCAGGCCGGTTTCGGCGGAAGGTTGGCGTGCGTCCAGTGGTTTGCCCTCCCTGTCGACCAGCATGATATCGACCTCGGTTAACTTACCCTTGTGGCGGCCAGATACGGTGATCGCGATATTGCCATCGGCCAGACGTGTGGAAAAATTGCCGCTGGTCGCAGGCACCAGCCCCATTTGATAGAGGCTGCGGCCGGCTTCGATAATCTCATGGGCACGCTGATTAAAATCATTCATGGGCGTGATTATGCCACAGCCTGCCTGCGACTCCACACGGCAAATACCGGGTCAGAAAAGGCGCGCTCAGCCAGGTTGCCGGGAAACACATCCCGCCAGCAACTCACTTGCTGGAAAAACGGGCGTTCGCAATTGCGGATATCACTGCGCTGCCATTGCAGGCGCATTTCCGTACTGGCATGTTTTGAACAATCAACCACGCTATACTCTCTCTTGTCTGTAATGACGAAACAATCCGGACCTTGCAAGAAGGCAGACACAGGTATGTTAAATGCAGTAGCAATGTGTACCCCAGGCAAGCCGGCAATGGCCAGGCGATTTTGTAGCAGTCTGTTTCTCTTACTGATGAGTGGATTTTGTCATGCCGCCGGTAATCCCGCTGCTCGCCCCGAATTTAATAACAAGGACTTCAACCTGCGGCTAACACTGCGCACACCAAATCAGGTAGCGGCCTTTTATGAGGCCCGCGGTTTCCCGCGCGCTGCCCTGGCGACAATCAGGCGGACCTGTTTTATTGGCGTCAGCCTGCGTAACAACAGCGATAGCATCGTCTGGTTCGATCTCGGTAACTGGCACTTCACCACGCCCAAAGGACCATTGCCGCGGATCCTGCGCAGCGACTGGACACAGCACTGGCAACAACTGGGGCTGGCGCAACGTTTCCAGTCGACCTTTCGCTGGACCCTGGCCCCCGAACACCTGGATTACCGGCCGCACGAGCGCGAGGGCGGCAATATCACCCTGCCACGAACCGATCAGCCCATTACCATTACGGGCGATATCTACGTCGGCAAACAAAAGACTCGCCTGTATACCATCAAGTTCGAAAACATTTACTGCGCCGGGAACTGACACATGCGTACACTTATATCTATGGCATTGTCTTTGCTGTTGTTGCCCATGGCTGCATTCGCCGCCTCCCTGCCTGACGGCATCATTACCCTGGACAATCGCACCGCTGCGGATTTCAGCATCAGTGACTACGACGGCAAGCAATACTCGCTGCACCAGAGCCGGGGCAAATGGGTGTTGTTACATTTCTGGGCCAGCTGGTGCGGACCCTGCCGACGGGAAATGCCGACTATCGTAACACTCAAACGGCAAATGGCCGGCAAACCCATTGACATCATTCTGGTCAACACGGCCGAAGATGAAGATACGATTTTCAGTTTTCTCGGTGCCGTTGCTCCGTCACTGCACAGCTATATGGATCGTAGCGGCGCACTTACCGAACGATGGGCGCCACGCGGCCTGCCCACAACCTTCTTTATTGACCCGCTGGGCAGGCGACGCTTTCTTGCGCTTGGCGGTCGCCCCTGGGATCAGCCTGCATATCAGGCATTCATCAATGGCCTGCTCAGGCAATAATAATCTCAAGCCCCGCTAGTAACGCAATTTCCTGATCTGGTATTTACCCTGGTTTTCAGCAAATTCCTGACGCAGTGGCTGCAGGGCATCGACCCGTTGCCGCCACTGGTTGAGAGTACACGCCTGGCTCAGAAAGACGCCGATGTTGTTCTCATATAATGGTGTCATGAAACGGTAGACATTCTGGAAGCGCGACTGCAGGGCCTTGTTATGAAATACGGCACTCGAACGCAGGTCTGTACTGGCAATAAAATTCATGGATAACATGCCGTGAGGGCTCAGCGCCGAGGTCATGGTGCGTAACCAATGCCGGTCTGCCTCGACTGCCCGACAGGGCTCACCATCCTCTTCAAAAAACAGGTCATCCACGATCAGATCAAACGGCAGGCCATCATAGGTTTGCAGCCAGGCAATCGCATCGTCCTCAATCAGGGTAACCGCGTCTTCCTCCAGGTCGAAAAAACGCCGGGCAATCTCCAGGTGGGTCGGGTTAAGCTCGATACCGATTACTTCCAGCTGGGGATACCAGCGTCGCAATTGGCGAATCACCGTACCACCGCCCACACCCAGCACCAGTGCGCGCCGCATTTGTGACGAGGGCAGGAAAAAACTCGGCAGGCTGAGCAGGTCCCAGACATTACCGGTCAGGCTGCGGCGGGGATTGTATTGGCTGTGAAAAACCCCGTCGGTATACAAACGCCGGGTCTGGCCGGCAGCACGCACTTCATACTGCTTGCCATCAACCCGCTTTTGCCAGATCACTGCCACAGTTTTACCAGTCAGACCTTCAGTCCAGCCATTCCACCAGATAGTATATGAACTGGCCCTCGGATGATTTTGATGGCCCCAGTACCCGCGCAGCATAGGATTTATCCCGCTGCGCGGCTTCGGCCTGCGCCGAGCCAGCATCGCTCATGATTTCCACACAACCGGCAGGAAAACGCGTACGTGACTTGCGTGGCGCATACACCACGGCAAAATTCTCCTGCGATACACTGGTCTCGGGATCGGGTGGGACGTAACCACGCATCAGTTCACAACCTCTAGGCGAGTTCGCTTTCGATCTTATCACACACGCGCTGGATAATTTCGGCACGGGCATAATGCTTGTCATTGGCGGGAATGAGCTGCCAGGGCGCCCTGTCAGTACTGGTACGTATCACCATATCGTGCACCGCCCGTTTATAGTCATCCCACTTGTCCCGATTGCGCCAGTCTTCCTCAGTAATTTTGTAATTTTTCCAGGGCGTGGTCTCGCGCGCCTGAAAACGTGCCAGCTGTTCGTCCTGATCAATATGCAGCCAGAACTTCATTAACACGATGCCATGGCGAATCAGCTGTTCCTCGAAATTATTAATTTCCTGGTAGGCCCGCCCCCACTCATGCTCACTGGTCAGGCGTTCAACACGCTCCACCAATACCCGCCCGTACCAGGATCGATCATATAGCGTAAAATAACCGGCACGTGGAATGTGTCGCCAGAACCGCCACAAATAATGCCGGGCAAGCTCTTCATCTGTCGGCGCTGCGACCGAGATCACCCGGTACAGGCGTGCGTCCATGGCTGCAGTCAGCCGCCTTATCGAACCACCCTTGCCTGCCGCATCCCAGCCCTCAAACATCAGGACCACCGAGCGCTTTTCTGCAAAACACTGCCAGGCCAGGTCATATAACTTGCGTTGATATTTTTCCAGTCTGTGTTTGCTTTCGTGTTTGTCGGAGGTAACCGTTAAATTCAGTTCATCCAGCACGGTCCTGGCCGAGGTCACGGTCAGGGCTGTATCATGAATGATGCGGCGCCGCTCCTCCTCACGCTGTTCCTTCACCGCCTTTTCCATCGCCTCGAGCACGAGCTGGCCGGCGGTAATATCACGATAATTGGCATCAGTCGCCTCGATCAGGTGCCACTTGCAGGTTACATTATCAGTAAGCTGTATCGCCCGTTGTGCCGCATTGATATAGGCATCGTACTTCTTGTACATTTTGCTGCCACTGAGCGGAATGTGCGTATCCTTAAACTCTTTGCGCAATGCTTTCAGCCGTTTCTTTTGCTCCTGACGGTCGAGGTGCAACCATAACTTGATAATAATCATGCCATCATCACTCAGCATAGATTCCGTATCCAGAACCTGATGACAAGCACGATCAAATTCACCATTCTTGATTTTGCCGTTCACATGATCGTGTATCAGCTGCCAGTACCAGCCACTAAAGAAAATCCCAATGGTTTTGCGTGCCGGCATGTTACGCCAGAATCGCCAGTAAAAAGGGCGCTCCGTCTCTTCATTACTGTTATTCCAGAAGGCATGTACCTGGATGCTGCGCGTGTCCATCCACTTGTTGAGCTGGTCAATCACGTCACTCTTACGCGCTCCGTCCACGCCGGCGAGCAGGATCAATACCGCCTTGTTCTGTTGTTTGAGTTGAAATTGCACATCCAGCAAACGCTGACGTAACTCGGTCTCCTGTCGTTCGAATTCCGGTTTCGACAAGGTCCGTCCCAGACATACCGCTTCAAACATAAGCCCGTCCCTATCCTTCTTCGCTCGCCCGGCCACCCTGACCGGAATTATTTCAGGTATACAGTTGCTGACAGCCCGGTTCGTCCCACGTTCATTGACGCCACCGTCATTATCTTCTGATTCAGCGCCGGTTAAGCCTGACGATGACAAACTCACGACAAAATCGCGACACAAAGGAGCTTCTCATGAAAAAGTATATCGCCCTGGCCCTCACCGGCGCCCTGACCCTGATCAGTATGTCAGCATCGGCACAGCCTGGCTGGCGCCACCATGATGATGACTCCAGTCACCGGCTTGCCCGGGTAGTCCGGGTAGAACCCATCAGCCGCTTGGTGCGTGTCGCCGTCCCGCAGACAGCATGCTACCAACGTCCCATTCACCATATAAGACCCGCGCACCGCGCAGACGGTGCCAGTCTGGTTGGCGGTATCGTTGGCGGAATAATCGGTCACAATCTGGATCATGGTCGTGGTGGCGCGACCATAGCCGGCGCTATCGTGGGTGCGGCCGTCGGTCGCAGCCTGGCATATGACCGCGCAGGCTACTATGACACTGTATCGTATAAAACCCGTTGCTATGAACACACCCGCTTTCAAACACGCGAACAACGGATAGGTTACAGGGTAACATACCGCTACCACGGGCGTTTATATACGACCCGCATGGAGCACAGGCCTGGCAGGTTTATTCGGCTTACTGCCTTCTACCAGAGGGATGATGACTAGGGATCAGGTAAAGGTGGGCGTCCGGTCCACCTTTACCAGATCCAGATCATGAAGCTTACGATAGAGTTTTTACTTCAGGCATTTGTCCCGCTGCAGACCTTTATAATATTCCACATCCAGGCGCGCCTGCATTTCCTGCCCTTTGTTCCTGGCGCCAGCAAGGCGTTTACGTGCCTGCGCCAGTTTCTCGGCATAAGCCTGACAGGCCTTACGACGTTCGCTTAGTTGCTCCCTGGTCAGTGCAGGTTTTGTTTTTGTCTTTTTTTGTACATATGTGATCTTGCTCCAGTCGGGCAGATCCTTTTTGGTAATCATGCCAAAGCCACCATCCAGACACTTATCACGTGTAAGCGCCACCACGTTGCTTTGCCTGGCCTTGGGGTTATAGCGAAAGTTATAAACGTAATTCACGACTGAAGTAATACTGGCGCTGAGATATTCGCGCCCGCCAAGATTGGTATAGATTTTCAATATGGAATCGGTCGCTGCAATATGCGGGTAAAGCACTTCTGCCAGTTTTTCGACCTGCTTACAAACCGCGGGCCGCGGCTTTTGTACAGCATCGTTTTTACCCAGGTTCACGACCTCGCTCTGCTGGCCGCTGGCACAGTGGTGCTGAGTGAACAGGATGTTCCCGGCCTTATCAATACAACGATATATTGCCGCGTGGGCAGGTATGCCCCATGCGAGCAGCAGGATTGCAGGTATAAGTTGCGTGGGCCAGGTTCTCATGGCGTTATGATCCAGTCACCGTTGGCATCCTGTAATGATTACGTCCCTGCCGGCAGCATTTGCTGAAATTATTGCGCCGACGGTTTGGTACCCCTGAGAGTATAGCTGCCGATAGCTATAGGTACCTTTATGAGTTTCGCCAGTTTCTTATCGTCGTTTTCAGTTACGACATACAGTTTCAGGTAAAATTCATTTTCTGCCGTCGGCTGCACGGTAATATTCTTGTGAAAAGCCTGGCGCGGCTTGAGCCTGAAGTAACGCTCACGCACATCCGAACTGATCATTTCCAGGCCTTCGCTGGTCGTGAAACCAATGCGTAGTACGGGAATCGACTTGAGCGCAATAAACTGGAAGTTGATATGCATTTCACGATTGATCTGTGGCTTGCGACTGACGGTGTAGTTTACTTCAACCGGTAATTTGACTGGCCGTGGATCGCCATACTGGTCCCGTTGTGCGACCAGGAGTTGCTTCGCCGCCTGGACAACATCAACATCATGCTCGTGCTGCAGCAGACTGCAGCCAGCCACCAATAAACACGTCAGACAAAAACTAGCAACACGTAACACCGGCATGACAAATCCCTCGAGTTGCCCGGATTATGCCAAACTCGCAGTTAAATCACTACGAACCGTCCGGCATAACGCCGTCGACTTTCAGATACCGGCAACCCGGGCCGGATTCGGCAACAGCCGCTGGGAAGCAGGGGAATGGGGATAGCGATGTTTTTCCACGGCAAAATAGGCCAGTAACAATTCGGCCTCCAGTCCGACTGCCTCGCGCAACTCACGCAGGGACTGGTTCTGCCAGGGCTGGAAATCAAAACCATCCAGTGGCGCACAGAACGACATATAGGCCAGTTTGATACCTTCCCTGAATACCGAGCGCTCTGAGTCACTAAACAGCGAATCACACCTGGCCTGGTGGCGGCCAATTTCCGCGTTCAGCCGGTGTTCGGGCAAACTGCCTTTCTTGCTGCTGGCAATGGTAAACCCGAGGACAAAGGCCTGGTCCATTGGTAACAAACCCCGCCCCAGCAGGATATGTATGCAATCATGCTGGCGCTGGTCGATACCGGCCCGAAAAACCAGCTTGCTCAGGAAGGACAACTCCGGGTCACGCTGCATACGCAACATCAGGGGAAGTTCACGTCGCTCCTGTGCGGGCAAGCTGGCCAGCGCGTCCGCCAGGGTCATGGATTCCTGGTGCAAGGGGATATGCCAGTCCTGTTGTGAATTCATTCACACACCTTCAGCATTCTCTAATATGAAAGATTATCGGCAGCGGTGAGACCAAAGTTAACAAATGGGGCAACAAATCCGGCTTCGCTCGCGATATTTATCCAGATCTGGACTGCCCGGCCCGGTTAAAATTTTTAGCTGTGAGCGACTTCACGGTATTGACCAGGTGCTCTGTCTTCTAATAATCAATATCTTGTGGCCATATGCCACAACCTGATCACGGCTGTCAGCTAACCGGATCCCCGATCGGGCCCCGGTGGTTCACCCCCAAACCGAACGAATTTCGGAAGGCCATAACGTGTGGTTTAAGGAAACTGTCTCGCATAAAAAGAAATTGCTATCGAGCCTGCTCAAGGCACCCATTGAGCAGCTGGCCAGGCAATGTGTCCAGCACTGGGAACAACCTGACCGCCTGATTAAAACGCTGCAAGCCAGCCTGTGCAAACTGCCACATTGCCAGTTGCTGTATGCCGTTGCTCCTGACGGCCTGCAGCTGAGCGCCAACATCACGCGTGGGGGTATCGACAATACCTGGCGTGGCCAGGATCTGTCTGCCCGCCCGTTCCTGCAGGGCATCCTGCCATTTCGCGGCATGGTCCTGTCTGCTGCCTATCTGAGCCAGCGCAGTATGCAGCCATGCATCACCGCCTTACAGGCGGTGCGTCAGGATGAGCGCCTGCTCGGCTTTGTTGCGGCGGACTTTCATCTCAAGGACCTGCCAAACATGAGCGGTACGCCCCTGCAGCGTATGCAACAGTTCCACCAGGAAGCTGACCAGTTGCGACACCGCCAGCAGCCATCACAGCGGCAAAGTGCGGTGGATCAGAACATTGATTACCTTATCTATGTACTCAGTACGCTGATGCAGGAGCATGGCATTTTTCACTGCCGGCTCCACTTTGCCAGCGCCTGCGCCTGCCTGTGGTCGATGGACAGACCGATGGACGACGCACTCCATAGTGTCGATGAGCTGCTTGATCCGGCCCTGTTCCAGCGCTACCCCAAACGGAGTTACGACAGCCATACCCGGCTTGAACTTGACCGGATACCTCTGGTCTTTACCCAATTAAAGGCTTTACGACAAACGGACGATAGGGTGTATCTACGCTCGGGTTCGGTTAATATCATTAACGGTCGTATTGGCCTTAGCTTCTCAAGTGATGGTTCGCACTATATGAGTTCTGATGAATTTTTAAACCATGATCTTAATTACTGGCTCGACCTGGACGACCAGCCCGAAGAACTTGCCACCCCTGCAACGCCTAATTGATAACGCGCCTATGTCAAAACAAACTGTTACCCGGCTGAGTATCGGCTATTTCTGCACCATTTTGCTGCTTTGCAGCGTCTCCCTGTCTGCCACAGCAGGCAATGCCAAACCCGCCATGACTAATATGGCGCTGGTAAAGAAAATATGGAATCTCAATGATGATGATCTGCTGCTGGCCAACATCAAAACCAGCATCATCACCGGCGATAAGAACCTGCTGAACGACCTGTCGCAGAAGCAGACCGCAAGTATAAAACAAATTCTTGATGCGAATTTTGCCGCTATCAAGACTGCCATGCTCGAATACATGGCCAGGGCCGGCCGGACAACCCAGCTACAACAGTATTACCAGTGGCTGGATTCGCCGATGGGCCGCAAGGTGTCAAAGATGCATCTGTTTGCACAAATGCTGTTCACTGATCCAGAAGCCCGTATTCCGGTTAATCCTCCACAATTATCGGCTGCACGTACAAAACTTCAGACACGATTTATCAATATTCTCTTTAACGTTGCAAATTCCTTTCAAACAGCGACCATGGAACAGTTCATGGCCCTGCAAAACCAGACCCGTTCTCCGGAACAGCGCTGGTCCGATATCACTCTAGAACAGCAGACCAAACTGGCGACAGTCAACCTCAGCAGTATCACCACCCAGATCATGCCGAATGTATTTATTCGCCTGTTCAAAGATCTGAGCCTGGAAGAAGTAACGGTAGTGGTGAACTTTCTGAATTCAGAAACCGGCCGCTATTACAATGACCTGTTGCTGGATGCCTTTATCCACGCCTCCCGCTCGACCCGTCCTGATGCACTGCTGCAAATATCCAAGCTGTTCAACGGTCAGACCGCAATCCTGTCGCAGTATTCAAAAGTCAAGCTCACTGAGGCGAAACAACGCGAACTCATGGCTATGCTGATCAAACAATACGGCAAGCCCACCATCATCCGCGCCATGATCGATGCGCGCAACGGCGAGATCACGATCAAAACGCCCGATGGTGATACCAAAGAAGTATACGGCCGGCCAAATCACAAACTGGTCACCCTGGATACCCTGATGACTGACCTGTCCAAATCCGGCATGGATATACGCGGCTTTTACAAGGTACTGCAAAACCACTTACGTACCGGCCAGTAACCACCTGAAATTTTATTTTTGACCTGCGTGTTGCGCATGTCGCACGCAGGTCTGCAGCACCTTATTAAATAGCCACGTCCCCGTATCCGAACGCGCGCCACCGGCCCAGGTAGTGCTGAAACTGCTGGTATACATCGGCGTCTTGACCCGCGCCAGATAACGTGCCTGTGCGATTTCAGCCTGCTGCTCGCAATCCAGGCGGGTCTTTTTATTGACTGTCGGTAACGACGGTGACTGTATCGCGCTACAAGCCGATAAATACATTAACAATAAAAAGATAAAGCTATTTGCTTTCTGCATATGCCGCGCCGGAGCTATTGATGCAAGAGATAATGGTTGTCAGCAACCTATTGCCAGGGAGATTTAATTTAACTTTCTGCAGACCTGACCAGATTCCGCCCGGCTTCCTTTGCAATATAGAGAGCAGCATCAGCACGTTCAAACAGGGAAGGTACCAGCTCATCCTGATGATATTGTGCAACACCTGCGGATATAGTGACAACGATACGGGCATCATGGAAATGCAAGGGTGTTGCCTCTATTGCCTTGCGTAATTTCTTCGCGACCAGTATCGCATCATCGGCAACTGTTTCCGGTAAAAGCGTAACAAATTTCTCACCACCGTAACGTGCAACAAAGTCAGTTTCCCGCACCTGGTTACTCAGCATCTCAGCCACGACCTTTAGTACACGGTCACCGCCAGCACACCCATAGCAGTCATTGACCGACTTGAATTTGTCCACATCCCAGACGACCATCGACAATGGCGTATTGTATCGCTTGGAACGCGCAATTTCCGTCGCCAGTCTTTCCTCATAGGCCTGGCGGTTGGGAATGCCGGTCAGAACATCGCGCATGGCCTGTTCCCCGGTTTCTTCCAGACGGTTACGTAACTGACTGCTATCGGACTCCAGCGCGGAGACTTTCTCGCTCAGCTCCTGGATGGTCATTTGTGTCTGCTCGTAACGCGTCTTCTCGGCATTATGAAAATGCATTAGATGCTGATCTATCGCATCCAGGCGTGACTGGATGGTGCTTTTCAGTTGCACCATCTCACTGGCAGCCTGCATGGACTCCTGGATACCTCGGATCTCATCATGCACCGCCCTGTCCATATACAGGTAGTCCTGCCGGGATTCGGAGTAAAATCCGCCGGTTTTTTGCAAACCCAGGCCCAGGTCCTGCAGACGCATGCTCAACTGAACAAAGTACGACTCCAGCTCATCCCGTTGGTAAGCCAGCCGACTACAAATTTCTGCGACGACCTCTGCCAGTGAATTCAGGCAATGAATCAGACCCTCAACATCGTTATTACGTTCACTATAGTATTTCTCCAGGTCAGCAATACGCGGACGCAAATCCTCGGGCGGATTCAACTGGGCAATAATCTGGTGCACGGCATGGGCCAGCGCACTGACAGACTCATCGTCAATCACGATCAGCGCTGGCTTGTCGTCGGCGTAGGCAGCCTCAACATGCTGGGCAATCACATCGACAATGGCAATCAGGTCTTTACGTTGCCGTGCCCGGTTGGTGTGTTGCTTCAGTGCCTGAAAATTGATGCGACGCCTGACCGCATCGGGCATACGCAAGGCCAGTTGCAGTAACAAATCACCCACGGCCGGCGCCATGAGCTTCTGCGGTATTTTGCCAGCTCGCGGCTCGACTGGAGCAGCCTGCTGCTCACCGCTATTCGCCGTGGAAGCTTCAACCGACTCTGCACTGGTTTCCTGGCGCTTCAGGATTCGGTCGAGTAACTTTTGCTTACGCGTCCTGGTCGGCGCTTCTTCCTCTGCCTCTTGCTGTGCCCCTTTAACCAGGGCAATGAACTGTTCATACACCTCGCCGGCGTCATCACCGACACCGAGCTGACTGATTTGCTTTTTCAGCTGGCGAATTTCACGATCATTGGCATTGTGGATCTCCAGCTTGTCGATCAGGTCCAGCAGGATGCTGGCCGGGTGCCCCTGTTCCGAGTTCTGGCTACGAATATTATCCAGTTCCGCCACCTGAGCACTGATGTGTCCGATCAGTTCCCGCAAGCTCAGCATATCCTGCCCGTCACGCACAGCATTACGCAGCTCGGTCAGGTTCTGATTAAGATCACGATGACGATTATCGGCAGCGAGACTCAGGCTGGCAACCAGGTGGCGTAACAGGCGTTCGGTTTCCCGCCAGGCCTTTTCCCGTTCCTCTATTTCATCCAGCGCCTCGTAATAGCGGCTTTTCCAGCGGTTCTGGTTATCGACTTCCTGGTTTTGTGTCGCCATTAGGGGTGTAAGTTTATGAATAAGGTTATTGTTTATCGGTTTCGACACGCGAGATTTTAAGTGAAAACTGCGTACTACGTCGCCGAATAACCGATCAGTCGCCTAAAGCTCGGCAAGCCGCGCCTTCGTCTTTCCTGTCGGGGGATTTATCAGGCGGCCCGCCGCGTCAGCTCCACGTCAGCCGGTAACTCCAGCTCCATCATAATCGGCAGGTGATCCGAGTAAGGGTGAGACAATGCCTTGATTTTATTGACGTGTATATCTGACGTTACCAGGATATGGTCAATATGATGCTGAGGCCGCCAGCTGGGGAAGGTAAACGTCTCTTCCATTGGCTGATGCAGGCGGGTCGAACTGAATAGCAACTGCATTTCCTTGCTGGCCAGTTTACAGTTCATATCACCCATGACGATGGCATGGGGGTACTCATTCACAACCTCGCTGATGTAGGACAGTTGCTTTATACGCGCACGTGGACTCAGGGAGAGGTGCAGGATGATTACAGCCAATGCGTGATCCTTCTGGCCAAAGCGCGCGAGGATGGCATTACGTCCCGGGATCAGGGCAGGCAGATTCAAATCCCTGACCTCGACAGGATGATAGCGACTTAACAGGCCATTACTGTGCTGGGCGAAACGCCCAAGATTACGGTTTACCTGATGGTACCAGTAGGGAAAACCCGCCTGCAGTGCAAGGTACTCAACCAGATTGATATAGTTACTGCGCAGCGATCCTGCATCCACTTCCTGCAGACCGATCAGGTCGAACTCCTGGATGAGTCTCGCCACCTTGTCCAGATTACTCAGGCGCTGGGTATGCGGCAGCACATGCTTCCAGCTATGCGTCAGATAGTGGTGGGGACGGCGGGTGCTGATGCCCACCTGGACGTTATAACTCAATATGCGGAGGAGATGCCCGGCCATGGTTTACCATAACTCATTGAGCAAACCGGCAAGATGACAAACATCACTCGCGCACGAATTGGCATGCACCAGCCCTCATATGGGGCACACCATCTCACCCAGTTTACTGGTTAACTTCAAATTCTCACTATAATCTACGGGACAGTCGATGACACTGACTGTATTTTCGTTCAGCGCCTGCTTTAATATCGGCAACAGGTCTTCACCTTGCTCGATTCGATATCCCTTTGCCCCGAACGACTCGGCCAGTTTGACAAAATCCGGATTCCCAAAATCAATATTGGATTTACGGCCAAACTGGTTCATTTGTTTCCATTCTATCAGACCATAAGCGCTGTCATTCCAGATCAGGATCACGATCGGTGTCTTTAGCCGCACGGCCGTCTCCAGCTCCTGCACGTTCATCAGGAAGCCGGCGTCTCCGGTCACAGCGACCACCTGGCGATCCGGGTAGGCGAGCTTGGCCGCGATGGCCCCGGGCAAGGCAATGCCCATACTCGCAAACCCGTTGGAAATGATGCAGGTGTTGGGGTATTCGCAGCGGAACATGCGCGCCATCCACATTTTATGGGCGCCGACATCAGAAATGGCAATGCCTTCCAGCTCCATGGCGGTGCGCAGGTCCCAGATAATTTTCTGCGGTTTGACCGGCACCGACACGTCATCCTTGCAGGCGTCCATGTCCTCGATCAGGGCCGCGCGCAGGGCGCGCATGTGATTGCCGGTATGCGGGCTCGACAATTTGCTGAGCCGCATGAGCGAATGCCGGATGTCGCCGATGACACCAACCGCCACATTGTAATAGGCATCCACTTCCGCCGGAGCGGTGTCGATATGGATGATGGTCCGATCCCGGGTCGGGTGCCAGAGGTAAGGGTGGTATTCCACCAGGTCGTAACCAACGCAAATAATCACGTCCGCCCGGTGAAAGCCACAGCTGACATAATCATTGGCCTGCAGGCCGGCACTGCCCAGTGCCATGGGGTGCTTGAACGGAATCACGCCCTTGGCCATGAAGGTATTGGCCACCGGGATTCGCAACTCGTGCGAGAATTCGTCTAATTGCTTCCAGGCCTTGCTGCGAATCACGCCATTGCCAGCCAGGATCATGGGATTTTTGGCATTGGAAATGATCTCGGCAGCCGCATCGATTCGCTCTCCGGGCGGCTCCGGTGAATGCGGATGCTTCACGGGCAGAGGCTCGCCCAGCACGTCCATTTCGGCAATATTTTCCGGGAATTCGATAAAGGCCGCACCAAACTTCTCGGTCTGTGACACCTTAAAGGCCTTGCGCACCACTTCGGCAATGATATTAGGGGTTAACAGGCGCGAGGAGTACTTGGTCACCGCACGGAACATCTCCTCCAGGTCCAGCACCTGGTGTGATTCCTTGTGCAGTCGATGGGTACTGGCCTGACCGGCAATAGCCACCAGCGGGGCATGGTCCATGTTGGCGTCGGCGACTCCGGTTACCAGGTTGGTGGCCCCCGGACCCAGGGTGGAGAGGCAGACACCGGCCTTGCCCGTCAGGCGGCCATAGACATCTGCCATGAACGCCGCGCCCTGTTCGTGGCGCACGGTGATGAACTGGATGGAAGAATCCAGCAGTGCATCCATTACGTCCAGATTTTCTTCACCCGGGATCCCGAAGATGTATTCCACACCCTCGTTTTCCAGACAACGGATGAACAATTCCGAGGCCTTCATGCCCGCCCTCCTTAAGCTTGCTTGTTAGTGCTTATCGGCGCCCTCCTAAAATACCTTATCGTACGCCCTAACATAACCACTCAGTTTATTTTTTGTGCTTATGGAGTTCGACTTCTTTCTTGATGAGGTAGTCGGTCACCTTGAGCATGCCGGTTTCACCATCGGTCAGGGACGCATAGGTCCGGTATTTACCGTCGATCACCAGGGTCGGGACCCCGTCAATGCCATAACGCCTGGTGAGCTCCTTGGCCCGGTCGACTTTCATGTCCACCCCAAATGAGTGCATGGTTTGCTTGAACAGCTTCTTGCTGACACCGTATTTTGCATAGAAGTTGGCCAGGGCATCCTCACTAAATAACTGCTCGTGGTCCTTGTGGATCGCATCGAACAGGGCCTCATGGGTCTTCTTCAATACCCCCAGCAATTGCGCTGTATAGTATGCACGGGCATGCAATTCCCACAACGGATGGTTGGGAAATACGGCGGGTACGCGCTCGAATTCGACATCAGACGGCAGGTGTTTGAGCCAGGCAACCAGCTTTGGCTCAAAGTGATAACAATGGGGACATCCGTACCAGAACATTTCCACGACCTGGACCTTCTTGGTATCCGTCGGTACCGGCGGCTTGATCGCCAGGTACTCGATCCCCTGGTCATAGCTGGCCATAGCAGGCATGGCCTGTAGCATTAACAGACCCACGATAACAACCAGCCAATGAAATCGCTTTTTCATCATTTTTCTCCGCGTCTAGTCAAAATTACAAACAGCAATGTGGTTTGATACAGGGCAAGGCCCATTGTTCCCCGCATATTAACGGCGAAACGGGTCATGGCAAAGTGTCGATGTCTCACTGCACCTTGCCCGCTAACGAAAGAATCCTGCGTCTGCGTCTTTGCATAGCATGACGCAGCCAGCTGAACCGGACATGAAAACGGGTAGTATTCTGATCAGGCACCGGTATGGCATGACCTCCCATGCCATACCGGCCAGGAATTTTACAATCTGCCGTAGGAATGCAGGCCGGACAGGAACATGTTTACGCCCAGGAAGGCGAAGGTCGTGACGAACAGACCAACCACGGCCCACCAGGCCAGCGGCGTGCCCCGCCAGCCCTTGGTCAGGCGCAGGTGCAGCCAGGCCGCATAGTTGAGCCAGACGATCAGGGCCCAGGTCTCTTTCGGGTCCCAGGACCAGAATCCGCCCCAGGCCTCTGCCGCCCACAGGGCACCCAGGACCGTCGCCAGGGTGAAGAAGCCAAAGCCCAGACCCACGGCCTTGTGCATGATGTCATCCATCACTTCCATCTTGGGCAGGTTGTCATAGCCGATGTGGCGGATTGCCCGCACCGAACCAAAACCCAGCAACCACAGCCCGCCCATGGTTAAGAAGACCGTCCCGAAGGCCAGGCCGGCATCGGTGAAAGAGCTGATCCCGAATTTATACAGGGCCAGCGGGGCACCGACGATGAAAACAATCACCATGGCCAGAATCGGCGAGAAGCGTTTCGGGTCCTTGGCATGATCGATCAGCAAGTAGAACAGGCCGAGCATCGCCGCCAGCGAGAACGAACCATAACCGATAAAGTTGGCCGGTACGTGAATCTTCATCCAGTAACTCTTGAGTGCCGGGACCAGGGGTTCAATCGCACCACCGTTCTGATCAAACTGGAACCAGAGCAGGAAGGCGATGGCTGCGCTGATGACCAGCAGCACAAAACCGCCCATGGTCCGGGTCTTGTACTTGTGTTCGTAGTGCAGATAGATCAGCGCCGTTACGATGGAAAACAGGATAAACACTTCGTACAGGTTACTCACCGGGATGTGGCCGACATCCAGCCCGATCAGGTAAGACTCACGCCAGCGTACCATCATCCCGATCAAACCCATGGCCACCGCGCTCCAGGTCATGGCACTGGCGACCTTGCCGATGAAGACATTGCGGCTGAACAGGTGCACGAAATAGGTGACCGTCGCCAGGATAAACAGGGCGCTCATCCACATGATGGCGGAGGTACTGGACAGCAAATAGGTAAACAGGAAACGATGATGGACCTTGTCCGTGAAACTGGAGAGTGCGGCTATCGCCTCACGCCCGCTCATGCCCTGGGCCTTGAGTGCCGCCACCGCCGGTTCGTACAGGGTGACCGCAACCAGGCTCACCGCCGCCACCACCGCCAGCAGAACGCGGATCGACTTCCAGTACCAGCCAAACACGCTGAGCCCTGCCGCCGCTGCGAACATGATGATGACACCGTAGTAACTCATCAAATACGAATATTTGTGATAGGCAAAGATTGCGCCCGCAAACAGCAGGATCGCGTAGACCCAGTCGATCGGACTGAGCGAACGGAAAAAAGAACGGGGGCGCAGGTGTTCGTGAATTGCCTGTTGGGTTACTGACATGATCAATTCCTCACTTATGCTATGCCTTGAGCAGACTGTCCAGCCTGTCTGCCAGGTCTTTATAATGTTTGCGGAAATCCGCTGTATTTCGGTTGCCACTGCCGGCAAACAACAATTGCTGCTTGCCATCCTCATCCCTGTACAACACCAGCCACAGGCGCTGATGGCTGATATAGAAGAGTAAAAATACGCCAGCTATCAGCATGGCACAACCCAGGATCAGGACGAAGTTTCCCGGACTCCGGGTTATTTGCAGGGTGGATTCTTGGACCTGTTTGAAATCAGTTAGTTGCACATAAAACGGGCTGCCGTACAGATACAGCTGGCGGATCGCGTCGATGGCATCGAAATAAAAGCGTTCCTGGGCCTGGGTGATATCCTGCGCGGATTTGATCACCCCGTCCTGCTTGAGCACATCGACATAAACGGCCTGCAACAGGCTGGTCAGGACCTTATTATAGGCGTCGGCCATTTTCGCCTGCTGGTCCTTGGTTTTGGCCATTTTTTTGATCTGGGCGTCGATCGCCTCATAACCACCGTACAGGAACCTGTCTTCCAGATTCACCATGCTGTTCACGACGGTGGATTTCATTTTGTCCATACCCGGAACAGATTGAGTCTTCATCAGCCGGTCCACGGTCTTTTCGGCAATGCGGGTGACGAGTGGCCCGTTACTCAGGGCCGCCTCAAAATCCATGAAGCGCTTGATCGTGTACTTGTCATCAGCCGGGATATGCAGGTAGCGATAATCTTCGGAGACACTGCTGCGCATCCCGGTCAGGAAAAAGTAACGGCCATCGAACTCAATCGGTGACATGTAATTCACGTATTCACGGGCGACACCCTGCTTGTCGCGCACGCGGAATATCACGCTGGGCCCGTAGTTCTTGAACTTGTGATGCTGGGGATCATTCTTTGGCGCGGGAAATACGTTGAATTTCTTGAAGTTGGCGAACTCAAGGGTCAGCGGCCCCTGTCGCGTATCGACGGTAGCCTGGCTATTGACCGTACTATTCACTTCCAGCGTATGTAGCTTGGGGGTAAAGAATGGCCACAGCTTCAGTTTCAAATGCGATCCGCCGTCGCCAAACGAGGCCTGGAAGATGTTGTAGCCGCGATATTCCAGCGGATGGTTGACCGAGATGGTCTTGTGCAGCGGCTGTTTCAACCGCGGGTCGTGAATGATCAATTCACTCTTGAACTCCTTGGGCTGGCCGGTGTTGTATTGTTCAACCGTGAATTTTTTCAGCTCAATGGAAAATGGCAGGTATTGCAAGAGCACGCCATTACCCATGTTCAACAGGGTATAATTCGCGCTTTGCCCCTCCGGGATTTGCGTACTGCCACGAAACGCAAAGGACTGCCCCGGCTGCAGCACGGCCTTGGCCGGAAAATCACTCACGCTCTGGATCTGGACATTGTTCGGCACCGGCATCAGCTGGCCAAGCCAGTGGCGCACGGTCAGGTCAAACTTGGCATTCAGAAATGCGCCAACGCAAATCACCACGATACCGGTATGCGCCAGGAGGTAACCGACGCGATTGAACTTGCCGCGCATGCCGGCAATGACCCTGCGGCCTTCGTGTTGTTTTTCCCGTGTGCGGTAACCGTTGACGTTGAGGAAGCGGTGCAGCTGGCTCAACACACCCTCGTCCTGCTCGACCTGCCAGCTCCGCGCATTTTCCATGGTACTCAGGGTCTTTAACTGGGCATTGAGCCGGAAGTTACGCATCTCCTGCAACATGGTCGGCAGGTTGCGGTAAATACACACGCTGGTTGAGACGACCAGAAAAGCAAGCAGTAGTAAAAACCACAGCGAGCCGTATACATCATACAGGCGCAGCATCTTGAAGTATTCGTGCCAGAACGGCCCGAACTGAATGATGTAGTCGTTGTAATTCTGGTTTTGCTTAAGGACAGTGCCGATCACCGAGGCAATGGCAATCACCACCAGGATTGTGATGGCCAGGTTCATCGAACCCAGAAAATCGAGCACGACGCTGCGGCGGGTATTACTTGCAGCTTGTGTCTCTTGCGTCGTCATATTGTCGTACTACTTGCCTTATAAAAAACAAAGGGCGGCCAGATGATGGCCGCCCCTACATCATACATCACAGCTGGCGCAGATTGATCAGTGCAGGCCGGACACGTATTCAGCGACCGCCTTGATCTCCTTATCATCCATGCGCTTGGCGATATCGCGCATGATGGCGCCGGCCGTATCCTTGGGATTGGCGCCGCGTGCGCCGGAACGAAAGTCCTTGAGGGTCTTGGCAACATAATCGGCATGCTGTCCGCCCAGGCTCGGATACCTGGCAGGCGGGTTACCGGCACCATTGGGGCTGTGACAGGCCATGCAGGCCGGCACGGATTTGGTCTCGATACCACCGCGATAAATGCGTTCACCCAGTTCGCGCATGGCCGGATTGGTAGCGGCACCCAGGGTACGGGTCTGTTGCGAGAAATAGGCAGCGAGGTTTTCCATGTCCTGCTTGTTCAGGCTGGCGACCTGCGGCGACATGATGGGATTTTTGCGGATGCCGGCCTTGAAGTTCTCGAGCTGTTTAAGAAGGTAACCGGCGTTTTGTCCTGCCAGTTTCGGGTAATTCGGGATTGTCGCGTTACCGTCTGCCCCGTGACAGCCGGCACACACCTGCGCCTTGCTGCGGCCGGCATCAGCGTTCCCGGCCGCCAGGGCCGGGCTTGCCACGACAATCGCGATCAGGCTGATTGCGACTGTTTTGATCATTTTGAAATGCTCACCATGTAATCGACGGCGGCCTTAACCTTGGCATCAGACAGGTCGGTACGCCCGCCCTTGGCCGGCATGAAGCCTTTAGGACCTTTAAAACCGTGGATAGCGTGCTTGTACAGGGTCGCCTTGCCCTTGGCGATATGGGATTTCCAGGCGGCCTTATCGCCCACCTTGGGTGCACCTGCCGCACCGGTACCGTGGCAGGCAAAACAGACCTGCTGGAAGGTCGCCTTACCATCAGCAAATGCCTGAGAAGCAAACCCCAACATACCCAGAGCGGAAACGGTAATGATCATTTTTTTCATTTTGGACACTCCATCTACCTACAAAATTTTTCACCTGATCCCGGCCTGCACCCCTTTCTTAATATATTTAGGGCATAATTCTCTCAGGTCAAAATCACCCAAAAATGGGGCACCTTTATACAAACAGTCACATGTCTGGTCAAGCAAACAAACAAAAATTCTCTCCGGGGCACAACCCCTTGCAGTCGGCGCAATTTATGCTGAGCACCCCGGCACTGTCACATGCGCCCGCGGATACAGGACGCGAAGTGGCCTTTGCCGGGCGCTCGAATGCGGGAAAATCCAGCGCACTCAATGTGTTGTGTAACCAGAAGGCACTGGCGCGCACCAGCAAAACACCGGGGCGGACACAACAGCTGGTCTTCTTCCGCATTAACGATGAGGCCCGACTGGTAGACCTGCCGGGTTATGGCTACGCCCGGGTCAATGCCCAGACCCAGCGCCAATGGCAAAGCCTGATGGAGGCCTTCCTGGGTCATCGCCAGGCCTTGCGCGGTATCGTCCTGGTCATGGATATTCGTCATCCGCTAACCGATTATGACCAGCAAATGCTCGAGTGGTGCGATTACCATCGGATGGCTGTCCTGATCCTGCTCACCAAGGCTGACAAACTGTCTCGCGGTGCCGCCCAGAACACCCTGCTTGGTGTCCGCCGTGAGGTCGCCAGCCTGAGTCACTGCCAGGTACAATTGTTTTCCGCCACCAAACGTCAGGGATTGGACGAGGCCCGCCAGCAAGTGCGTGAATGGCTGGGACTGTAACCGGCACCATTATGATGCAAACAACCAGGCCGTGGCCGCGATCAGAAGTTTTTCAGGCTGCAAAGAAAAGCCCCAGGTATTGGGGGAATAATACCTGGGGCAAAATACGCACCCGACTTGGGGAATCAGGTGCTAAGTATCCCGCCAGGGAGGGATGCGGGAAACAGTTCGGAACCTAGCAAATAGTGTCCTAACCTGTTTCTTGTGACACAGGCCATCTGGAAAAGTTCAGCCCCCGCATCCCGGATTTTTTTCCCGATTTGAACCGCCGCCTGTACCCGCCGAACGACGTTGTTTAGTGCGCCTCGCCCCAGTTATCGCCGACGCCGACATCGACGGTCAGGGGAATCGTCAGCTCCGCCGCCCGCACCATGTGCTCGCGAATGATAGCGATGACATCGTCAACCCGTTCTGTGCGCACTTCAAACACCAGTTCATCGTGCACCTGCATAATCATGGAGACATCATCCTGATCATCAGCGAACGCCCTGTCCAGTTTAATCATGGCGCGCTTGATAATATCGGCCGCCGTGCCCTGCATGGGTGCATTGATCGCCGTGCGTTCGGCATACTGCCGCCGCTGCATGTTTGAGGCGTTAATGTCCGGTAAATACAAACGCCGGCCAAACACGGTCTCGACATAACCCTGCTGGCGCGCCAGTTCCCGCGTGCGCTCCATGTACTCCCTGACCCCGGGATAACGCGAGAAATACATGTCGATATAGTTCTGGGCCTCGTTACGCGCGATGTTCAGTTGTCGCGCCAGACCGAATGCCGACATGCCATAAATCAAACCAAAGTTGATGGCCTTGGCCGAACGGCGTTGATCATTACTGACCTGTTCACGCGCCACACCAAACACTTCCGCCGCGGTGGCGCGGTGAATATCTTCGCCTGCCTTGAAGGCCTCGATCAAACCGGCATCGCCGGACAGGTGCGCCATGATGCGCAATTCAATCTGCGAGTAATCCGCTGCCACCACCTTGTAACCTGCCGGCGCGATAAAGGCCTGGCGTATGCGGCGGCCTTCTTCACTGCGTACCGGGATATTTTGTAAATTCGGATCGGTCGATGACAGACGACCGGTTGCCGCCACTGCCTGTTGATAGGAAGTATGTACCCGGCCACTGACCGGCTCGATCATCTGCGGCAGTTTATCGGTATAGGTCGACTTGAGTTTGCTCAGGCCGCGCGTTTCCAGGATCAGTTTCGGCAGGGGATAATCAACCGCCAGTTCCTGTAATACCGATTCAGCTGTTGACGGCTGCCCCTTCGGCGTTTTACTGATCACCGGCAGGCCAAGTTTCTCAAACAGGATCTTCTGGATCTGTTTGGGTGAACCCAGGTTGAATTCTTCGCCGGCCTCCCTGTAGGCTTCCTGTTCCAGCTCGTGCAAACGCTCACTCAATTGCTGGCTTTGTTTTTTGAGTTTGGCCCGGTCGATCAACACACCGCGTCGTTCCATGCGCGAAAGCACCGGTAACAATGGCATTTCAATCTGTTCAAACACCTTCACCAGGCTGGCGTGTTCCTGCAATCTCGGCCACAGGACCTCGTGCAGGCGAAAGGTGACATCGGCATCTTCCGCGGCATACTCGCTGGCAACGTCGACCGCTACTTCGTTAAACCCGATCTGTTTGGCGCCCTTGCCGGCAACGTCTTCGTAATGGATCGTTTTGTGGCTGAGATATTTGAGCGCAAGTGTATCCATGTCATGGCGATTCGCCGTACTGTCCAGCACGTACGACTCCAGCATGGTGTCATAGGCAATGCCCTGCAACCTGACGTCATAGCGGGCCAGCACGCTCATGTCGTACTTGAGATTCTGACCCAGCTTGCGCGCATCCGGATCTTCGAGCAGGGGTTTTAACTGTGCCAGTACCGCATCCCGTTCCAGTTGCGGCGGGGCATCCATATAGTCATGCGCCACCGGGATATACGCCGCTTCACCCGCCTTATCAGTGAACGAGACACCCACGATCTCCGCCTGCATGTAATCCAGGCTGGTGGTTTCCAGATCGAAGGCAAACACCGGCGCCGCCCGCAGGCGCGATAACCATGCATCCAGTTGTGACTGACTGAGAATGGTAGTGTACTCATGAGACTTATTCGCAGCTTGCGCCTGCGAATTCCCTTCTTCACCGCCGTCCAGTACCTGGCCCAGCCAGGTCTTGAATTCAAAGCGTGAAAACAATTCCTGCAACACAGCATTGTCCGGCGCGCACGGGTGCAGGCTTTCCGGCGTGTCATCCAGCTCGACGTCACATTTAATTGTCACCAGTTGTCGCGACAATGGCAGGTAGTCCAGACTGGCACGCAGGTTCTCCCCGACCTTGCCACCGATCTTGTCGGCACTGGCCATGATCGCATCCAGTGAACCGTATTCGTTTAACCACTTCACTGCCGTCTTTGGTCCGACCTTGGGCACGCCGGGTACATTGTCCACGCTATCACCGATCAGGGTCAGGTAATCGACGATCAATTCCGGTGGAACACCAAACTTCTCGATCACGCCGTCACGATCCATACGGGTGTCGGTCATGGTATTCACCAGGCTGACATGCTCATTCACCAGCTGCGCCATGTCCTTGTCGCCGGTGGAGATAACACTGTCCATGCCATGTTGCGCCGCCTGGCTTGCCAGGGTGCCGATCACATCATCGGCTTCGACACCGTCGACACACAGCAGGGGCAGACCCATGGCGCGGACAATCTGGTGGATGGGTTCGATCTGCACGCGCAACTCGTCGGGCATGGGTGGGCGGTGGGCCTTGTATTCCGGATACATGTCATTGCGAAAGGTCTTGCCCTTGGCATCAAATACCACCACCAGGTGATCGTTGCCATAATCCGCCTGCAGGCGTTTGAGCATGTTGACGACGCCATAAATGGCACCGGTTGGTTCATGTCGCGAGTTACTCAGGTTCGGCATGGCATGGTATGCACGGAACAGGTAGGAGGAACCATCGACCAGGATCAATTTATTATTTGGTTTTGACATTTAAATATTTTACCATTTTTGCCCTATCACCGGTTAGCAGACATCAGCTGGCGACACCCGCAACAAACCGTTACACTTTCGCCCCGTGCTTAAGCAAAGGATCCTCATGGACGATCACCTCAAGCAAACCCATCCCGGTATGCTCCCGGTCAACGACAGTAACCTCACGCGCGAGTCATGGAAAATCTTTCAGATCATGGCGGAGTTCGTGGAAGGTTTTGAGCGCCTGGCACTGATCAAACCTTCTGTCAGCATTTTTGGTTCGGCCCGATTCAAACCGGAGCACCCGCAATACCAGCTGACCATCGATATCGCCCGCTCCCTGTCTGATGCCGGTTTTTCCGTGGTCAGTGGCGGCGGGCCTGGCATCATGGAGGCCGCCAACAAGGGCGCCTTTGAAGGTCGCTCGCCCAGCATCGGGCTCAACATCAAGCTGCCCCATGAACAGGTCGGCAACCCCTATCAGGACATCGCCCTGACCTTCCGCCATTTCTTCTCGCGCAAGGTGATGTTCGTAAAATATGCCTCGGCCTATATAGTCATGCCCGGCGGCTTTGGTACCCTGGATGAACTGGCCGAAATCCTGACCCTGGTACAAACCCGCAAAACCCGCCGGATCCCGATCATCCTGGTCCACCGGCCCTTCTGGGAAGGCCTGCTCGACTGGCTTAAAAATACCCTGGCGGCTGAAAAAACCATCGACCCGGAGGATCTGGATCTGATAAAAATACTGGAAACCCCTCAGGAAATTCTGGATGCGATATTTGAACACTATTCGAGCCGCGGTTTTGAGCCATCCGCAGAAGAAGCCGAAATCCTGCTTAACCTGTAGCCTGGTGTTACTGGCCGGCCTGCTTGGCAGCGGACCGCTATGGGCGGCAGACATGAGCAAACCGCCTGCGGCGGGCAGTCAGACCCGTGATGCCGATAAGCAGCCGCAGCAACGGCCACCGGACTTACCCAGCGATGCCCAGCCGTCCGATGACAGCCGCAATTTACCCAAGCCGGATGTGCGCATCATCCATGAAAAGACCAAAACCATCGAGGAATACCGGGTGGGGGGCGTAATACGCTATATCAAAATCATCCCCAAGCACGGCAAACCCTATTACCTCGTGGACAAGGATGGCGACGGCATCCCGGAAACCTATTTTGGCCCATTCAACGGCCCGCCCCCCATCAATCAATGGCTTTTGTTGAAATGGTAGGCAAGCCGGTCCAGCCTGTGGATAAGTATGTGGGTAATCTTTCAGCGCAGCCTGACAGTTACAACCGTGTCAAACAAAATCAACAAGATAGTCATATGAGTGACACCTGGAATCCAATAAAAACAATGAGTTAGAGTCAAAAACCAGGCTTTGATGCAGATTTGTCAATTTAATGTCATGTAACTCATTGATTTCTCAAATTGTGCATAAGTCATAGCCAGGCCACCCGCAAAAACACCAAATTTTGTACAAGCCGGGACGCTGGACAGCCCCAGGAACCTCATACTGGCTAACCGCGAATGTGTGGCACAGCACGCCCCTGCACACCGCCATCAGCTCCCCCGGCTTCCCTCGGACACTGGTTCGCGCGGGGCCCACCCGCCAGCAGATTCCGCACAGACCCCGCCTGCGTGGAGGGGGTCAGGGTAATATCGCGGGCAACATGCTACAGTTCCTCTCCGTGATGACCACTGACCGCACCAGCACATCGCGTAGCCACCCGCCAACAACAAGCTGACCCGTCTATGAGCGATACCGCCGCGCCAATTCGCCCCTCACCCGTGCTGTTGTTGCTGCTCTTCCTGTTTGCTGCCGTGGGCCTGAGCTACGTCTCGTTCCGGCACCGCCACGACTATGTCACCCTGACCATCAACAACGAGTGGCGTATTTATCTCATGGGCGAAGATCGGGTGGATGCGGTCAAATTTCATATCGGCCGATTTCGCGAAACCCGGCGCGACAACCGCCATCTCTGGCTCAGGGGCGAAGGCGAGATTCACTGGCTGAAAAACGTGATTCGCGTCCATAAGGCGGGCGTCTATTTCAATCACAAGATGATCACGCGGTTTTACCGGGAAAAATACGTCAATATCCAGTTCATGCCTGACGGCAAGGTACACAAGGGTATCCCCCGGCACCGACCCGATTAAACACCTATACATCGTCCGGTGATAACCTCGGCAAAGCATTCTATGATCTGACCCTTGCCTCCACCAGCAGGAACTGACATGTCAGACAAGATCAGCAAAACAGAGGCCGAATGGAAGGCCCAGCTCAGCGACGAGGAATATTACATCACCCGGCAAAAAGGCACGGAACGCGCGTTTACCGGCAAGTACTGGGATTGCAAAGAAGCGGGGATCTACAACTGTAAATGCTGCGGCGCCGAACTGTTCGACGCGACCACCAAGTTTGATTCCGGCAGTGGCTGGCCCAGCTTCTATGCGCCAGTCACAGACGACGCCGTAGCAACAGAAGAAGACCACAGCCACGGCATGCGCCGGGTGGAAGTACACTGCCCGCGTTGCGGCGCCCACCTGGGCCACGTGTTTCCGGATGGACCACAGCCCACCGGCCTGCGTTACTGCATCAATTCGGCATCGCTGGATTTGCAAAAAGAGGAATAACGCAAGAAGGGTATATCCCGGTTCTATTTTTTCAACGCAGAGACGCGGAGGTAAAAAAATAATTTTTGCGTCCTTTGCGGTCTCAGCGTCTCTGCGTTTATCCCGGGGCGGAGAAGATCTTGTGAAAGCTTGCCGTTAACACAGCGTCAGATTGGCGTATTCCATCACCAGCCACTTGCTGCCGGCATCGTCAAAATTGACCTGCACCCGGGCGTGACGGCCTGCACCTTCGTAATTGAGTACGACGCCTTCACCGAATTTCTGATGAAACACGCGTGCGCCCAGCTGGATGGGCGCGCTGTCATCGCGCACCGACTGATCGTGACCGGCAAACACCGGCGAGCTGACCGAACCACCCAGGCGCACTTCCTCCAGAAACTCTGCCGGGATTTCGCTGATAAAACGTGACGGCCGGGCAAATTTTTCCTCGCCATAGATGCGGCGTTTTTCCGCATAGGTGATGGTCAACAGCTCCTTGGCGCGGGTCATGCCGACATAACACAGGCGCCGCTCTTCCTCCAGCCGCCCCGGCTCTTCCATGGACAATTTGTGCGGAAACAGGCCTTCTTCCATGCCACATAAAAAGACCTGCTTGAACTCGAGTCCCTTGGCCGAGTGCAGGGTCATCAGCTGGACACAGTCTTCCCACTCGCTGGCCTGTTGTTCGCCAGCCTCCAGCGCCGCATGCGCGAGAAACGCCGTCAGCGCATCCATTTGCTGTTCTTCCTCGTCCAGGTCTTCCTCGCTGAAATTGCGGCCGGCGTTGATCAGTTCCTCCAGGTTTTCGATGCGTGCCTGACCGCGCTCACCCTTTTCTTTCTGGTAGTGCACCAGCAGGCCACTGTCATGAATGACCTGCTCGATCTGTTCATGTAATTTAAGACCGTCGAGATGTTCCTGCAAACGCTCGATCAGATCGATAAATTGCTGCAGGGCACCCAATGCCCGCGCCGCTAATTGCTTGTGCTGGATCAGGTGATAGGCGCCCTGCCACATGGAAACACCACCGCTGCGCGCCGCCTCGCGCACGGCCTCGACCGTACGATTACCAATACCACGCGTCGGCAGGTTGATAATACGTTCCAGCGAAGCATCATCCTCGCGATTGTTAATCAGGCGAAGATAGGCCAGCGCATCCTTGATCTCCTGGCGTTCGAAGAAACGCAGGCCGCCGTAGACCCGGTAGGGCATACCCATGCGTATCAGGTATTCTTCCAGCACCCGGGATTGCGCATTGGAACGATACAACAGGGCACACTCGCTGCGCAGTCCGCCCTTGTCGATCCAGTCGGCGATACGCTCGACGATAAACTGTGCCTCGTCCTGCTCGTTATAGGCCGCATATAGCTTGATCAACTCGCCTTCGCTACCGGCAGTCCACAGGTTCTTGCCCAACCGGTCCGCGTTGTGGGCAATCAGCGCATTGGCAGCATTGAGAATATTGCCGGTGGAACGATAGTTCTGTTCCAGCCGGAACACCGTGGTGTTGGCGAAATCGCGACTGAACTGATGAATATTTTCCACCCGCGCACCACGCCAGCCGTAAATAGACTGGTCATCGTCACCGACGGCAAACATCGCCGCCGAATTGCCCGCAAACAAACGCAACCAGGCATACTGGATGGTATTGGTATCCTGGAACTCGTCGACCAGGATATAACGAAAGCGGTGCTGGTAATGCTGCAGCAGTGTCGGGTTGTTTAAAAACAGCTCGTGGGTACGTAACAACAGTTCAGCAAAATCCACCAGACCGGCGCGGCGACAATAGGCCTCGTACTGGCTGTAAATTTCGATCATGTGGCGCAGGTACGGATCGCGCTGGTGGTCGAGATTGTGTGCACGCAAACCTTCGTCCTTGCGCGCATTGATATACCACTGCGCTTCCCTGGGCGGCCACTGCGACTCGTCCAGCCCCATTTCACGAATCACCCGGCGTACCGCGCGGAACTGATCATCGCTGTCCATCACCTGGAAGCTCTGCGGCAGGTCTGCCTCTTTCCAGTGGGCACGCAACAAACGGTGGGCAATGCCGTGGAAGGTCCCGACCCACATGCCACTGGCGGGGATACCGAGCAGATGCTCGATGCGGCCACGCATTTCGCCGGCGGCCTTGTTGGTAAAGGTCACGGCCAGAATGCCATAGGGCGTCGCACCCTCGACTGCCATCAGCCAGGCGATACGATGCACCAGCACCCGGGTCTTGCCGCTGCCGGCGCCGGCCAGCACCAGTACATTACCCGGCGGCGCACACACAGCCTGGCGCTGTGCATCATTCAGCGGGTCGATAATATGGGAAACATCCATCGGCGCATTCTAACAGATGCCGCCGGCAGACTCAGGCAAAGTCAGGCTGAGAGCGGGGCCACGCGGACACCATCGCCCTGCAGACTGTGCAACAGGTCACGGCGTGGCTTACCCAGGTAATGGCCTTGCGCGAAATCCACGCCGTATTCCTGCAGCATGTGCCAGGTTTCCTTGTTTTCCACGGATTCGGCAATCGTGGTCTTACCCAGCGCATGGGCAATCTGATTCATGGACTGCACCATGGCCTGGTCGACCTGCGCCTGGGTCAGTCCCTGGACAAAGGAGCCATCGATCTTAAGGTTGTCCACCGGCAGGTGCTTGAGGTAAGTGAAAGAACAAAAACCGGAACCAAAATCATCCAGGGTCATACGACAACCCAGGTCCTTGATCTGGTTAATGAAGCGGCGCGCTGCCTGCAGGTTGGCAATTGCCACGTCCTCCGTGATCTCGAAAGTGAGTGCGGCCGGATTCAGACCGGTTTGTTGCAGCTTATCCTGTATCAGCCTGTAGAGTTCCGGGTCTTCTAACGCCCGCCCTGACAGGTTGATCGCAAACCGGGCATTGATGTTATTGCCGTGCAATTCTGCCAGGTAGCGCATGGTGTGCTGCACAATCCAGCGATCGATATTCTGCATCAGGCCCAGGCGTTCCGCCGCCGGAATAAAACCACCCGGCTTGATGATCTGGCCATCATCCATTGGCAGGCGCAGCAGGACTTCGTATGCCTGCACCTCCTGCGATTGCAGCGAGACGATCGGTTGATACAGAATCTGGAAACGGTCATTGTCAACCGCGTCACGCACCCGCTCGGCCCAGCCTATGTCCTCGGCCATCGCGTTCTGAGCCTTATCATCTTCGCTGTATTCATGGACACAGTTACGTCCCTGGGACTTGGAAATATTGCAGGCAAGATCGGCCCGCGCCAGCGCTTCATCGGCAGACGTCGTCTCATTGTCAATCATGGTCAGGCCGATGCTGCAGGTCACGTTGAAAGTTTTGCCGCTATCCATGAAGCGGTAATGCTCAAACATGGCACGAATGTTTTGCGCCACCGGTAAGACGTGGCCATGATCGATGTTATAGAGCAGGATCGTAAATTCATCGCCACCGAAACGCGCCAGCAAATCACCTTCGCGCACATTCTTGCGCAGCATCTCGGTACATTCCTTCAGCAGGCGATCACCTGCCGCATGCCCCAGAGTATCGTTAACGTATTTGAACTGGTCCAGGTCCAGATACAGCAAGGCGCACTCGGCGGCACTGCGTGCGATGCGGGGGATCATCCGCTCCAGCTCACTCTGGAAATAATTGCGGTTATAGAGTCCGGTTAGCTTGTCATGCTGCGCCTGATAGGTCAGTTCCTTCTCGAACTGCTTCTGTTCGGTGATATCGCGCGCGGTCCCGCTGACATGCAGGACTTCGCCGTTATCATCCAGCGCCGGGCGCGCATTGAAACTCAGGTAATGCCGATTGCCATGTGCATCGAGGTGGATGGTTTCGTACTGGAACAGTTCCTTGCCGGCCACGAGCTGGGCAACGGCAGCGGCATCGCGCTCACGGGATTCCGGCGCCTGGAACTCGGAATAGTGATGGCCCAACATGTCATTGGCCGACAGGCCATAGATATCGGTAACGGCATTATTCAGGTAGGTCCAGTGACCATCCTTGTCGAGACTCCAGACCAGGTCATGGGCCGTCTCGACCAGGTTGCGGTAGCGCGACTCGGCTTCCAACAGGCGCTGCTCGGCGGCCTTGCGTTCAGAGATGTCTGCAACCAGCAGTGTATAAAAAGTCAGGCCATCGCTTTGCATTTCACTACAGCGCACCGACATCGGGACCGAATTGCCATTGCGATGCCGTCCATACACCTCGACCTCATTGGGCAGATGCCTGCTGGCAGACAGGATATCCAGATCAGGTAACAGCCAGCGCAATGGCTTGCCGCGAATTTCCTGCCCCTGATAACCAAACAGGGCTTCCGCTGCCGGATTGAAGATATCCACGAATTGATTGGCATCCAGCACGATAATGCCTTCGGCCGAGTTATCGACGATCGCGCTGACATGGGATTCCTGTTCTATCAGGCGTTTGAATTGCTGTCCGAGTAGCTGGGTCAGATAACCGATTTCATCCAGTGACTGTGGCCGTAACTGTCGCACCAGGTTTTTATAACTGCTGGCGCCGCTGCGACTGATGACCCGGGTAACCGGCTCGAGTGCCTGTTGCAACCCGCGAATAGCGATCGCCGTGATCACAACGGCAAGCATCGAGATCCCAACCCAGGCCAGCAATAGTTCAAGCGACAGGTAACCCGTGCGCCACCAATAATACTGTAACAACAATACGCTGGTCAGGATCGGCAGGTAGGCGCCAATCAGCAGCATCTTGGTGCGCATACTCACCTGTATCCGTGGCAAGCCGATATAACGCGTTAATTTGCCCAGCGTACTCAATGACAGCAGGTAACCGGGCAAGCCGATGTAAATGCTCACTACCAGAAACAGCAGGGTAAAGTGCAGAAACCGGGTAAACACAACTGCGGGATTTTCCAGCAACGCAGGCGCATACTGCAAAACCGGAAAAAGCAGTACGCCCGCCAGCACCAACATCCAGTAACGCGAACTGAAGGTTTGCAGACGATCACTCAGTCCCGCCGGCAGACTCAGTCCCTCGTGGTTCTGCGCGTGCCAGTCGAGGAAAGGCTGGGTAAAACGAGAGAAATACCAGGCACCGCCTGCCACTATCCCGAGATAAACCGTAAACAATAGTAGGTAACGCGGCGCCTCAAACAGCGCGTGTGCACTGGTTATGCCGAATAAAATGGCGACCGCATAGGCAAGGATCGGCGTGAGCGCAATACTGACTGCGGAAATCCAGGATAATCTAAACAGTATAGACGACAGCGTTTGCCCCATATTCCCCGAATACCCGGCCGTTTTATTATTGTTTAAAGGAATGCAATAAAAAGGATAGTGACCACCGCCACACTATCGCTCGATTCCATTCATCATGGCAGAATATTTTTGCGCTTGCCAGAATGATAAGAATTATTTTTCAAAATAATTTTTGTGCATATAGCGCCGGTTTTTCATGTGGTCTATCACGCGTATCACACAAACCTTTGATGCAGCGTTATATTTGCTTTGTCGACAATCAACGCAAGCGTTCAGACTGGAAAAAACTTTGCCAATTGCATCCCGGCTACTTGTAATCAAAACCACTTAGTAGTTATTTCTCAATAATTTGTGCTGCATCTCAGTTTGATATTTTTTTAATCGCAGCTGCTTAAATCCAGACTGATTATGAACTGAGCAAACCGATCTGAAAGTGCAAACGATATTGATACATACGCCAATGCAGTCGCTGACAGCAATGTGACGAACGGGCAGGGAAATCTATCCAGGTGCAGGATTCGCCGACACGACGGTAACAGCGACG
>JARRNT010000003.1:0-58649 GCA_037384645.1 Gammaproteobacteria bacterium
GCTGATAATGCCCGGCTTATAGCCGGTCTGTTTCAGGTAATTGGCAATCCAGATGACTAACGGTGTTTTGCCCGTCCCGCCAACACTGATATTACCAACAATAATCACGGGCACAGGAATGTCGACATGCTTGAATATTTTTACCTGGTAAAAAAACGTCTGACGGTGACAATTGACAGAAATAACCAGGATAATGGACGCATCATCTGTGTTAGTCCGCCTCGTTCATACCAGGCCTGTTCGAGTTTTGCGGCGAACCGCCTTCTCAGATCAAACACCGTTTTTCCCTTTAGTTATTCGTATTATGTGCGAACTGCATTCGATAAAGACTGGCGTACGCCCCTTCTTTTTCCAGCAATACCCGATGGTTACCCATCTCCACAATGCGTCCGTTTTCCATTACCACGATCTTGTCCACCCGTTCAATGGTCGACAGACGATGCGCAATCACCAGGGTCGTGCGATCGCGCATAACCTGGTTCAGTGCATCCTGAATCAGGCGTTCCGATTCGTTATCCAGGGCAGACGTTGCCTCGTCGAGAATCAGTATAGGGGCATCCTTGAGAATTGCCCGGGCAATCGCCAGACGTTGGCGTTGACCGCCAGACAATAACACGCCATTTTCTCCCACTATGGTTTCAAAACCGTCGGGTAACTGCTCGATAAACTCCAGGGCATGGGCGGCGCTGGCAGCACGTCGGATTGCCTCTTCACTGATGTTACCCAGGCCGCCATAGGCAATATTATGGGCGATCGTATCGTTAAACAGGGTCACATGCTGACTGACCAGGGCAATTTGTGAACGCAAGGAGGCAAGGCTGATATCGCGGATCTCCGTACCATCTATCATGATCTGGCCCTGCTGCAAGTCATAGAATCTCGGCAGCAGACTGACCAGTGTCGTTTTGCCGGCACCGGAACGCCCCACAAAGGCGACACTCTCGCCTGCCCTGATTTCCAGATCGATATCCTGCAGTACCGGCTCAGCATTCGGGCCATAACGAAAGGTAACGTGGTTAAAGCTAACATGTCCTTTGACGCGTTCCAGTACCCGCTTGCCGGTATCTTTTTCGATCTCCAGGTCAAGAAAACTGAAAACACTCTGGGCGGCAGCAATACCGCGTTGCAGGCTGGAATTGACTGTCGCAAGACGTCGGGCATGTTGTAACAACAACACCATTGCCATCACGAACGACATAAATTCACCTGGCGTGATATTTTGCTGGGTTGCAAAATACACGATACCGGCAAAGGTGGACGCCACGATTTGTTCAATGATTGGTGTACTGATGGCGTTGGTTGCGAAAAACTTCAGAAACTGGCGTTTGTTATACCGGTTTACCTCGGCAAAAGATTGCCTTTCATAGGGCTGGCCACCGAAAATCTTGACCTCCCGGTTGGCATCGATCACTTCCTGGGTAACTGTCGACACATTGCCCATGGAATGCTGAATGCGATGACTCAGCCGACGAAAACGACGACTGACGTAGGTAACGATAACAGCCAGTAAAGGGAAAACGATCAACAGCAGACTGGTCAGGTTTCGACTCTGGTAAAACATCAATGCCAGCAGTCCAACCACGGTCAGGCTGTCACGAATAAATATGGTCACCACTTTTGACGACGCATCGGCCAGCTGTTCGACGTCGTAAACCATTTTGGATACCAAGGTGCCCGATGCCGCACGGTCGTAATAACTCGTGGGCAGCCGGAGCAAGTGTCCGAATATCAGTTGACGCAGATCGAACACCACGTTGCGCGCCACCCAGGCCATCCCGTAATCAGACAGGAAGGTACCGATTGTGCGCAGCGCGAATACGCCGATAATCGCCAGCGGCACCCATCTGATCGTGGACGGATCCTTATGGATGAAACTGCCATCGATCATCGGCTGTATCAGCTTGGAAAATGCCGCAGCCGTGGTAGAAAACAGTACCATCCCCAGCAGAGCCACGAGAAATATGCGCCAATAGGGTAAAGTGTATTGCAGTAAACGACGATAAATTTGCCAGCCGGTATACGCTTCCTGGGATTGCGTCATCGGGTTTTATTTTTCTGATTGTGGTTGTTTAACCGTCAGGCTGAACTTGTTCAGGCCCAACTGTCGCACAGCATCCATCGCCGTCATGACAGACTGATAAGTCGAATCCTTGTCGGAGTTGATAATGATGTGTGGATTTTTCTTACTACCCACGGTTTCCTTGACGGCGAGTTTAAGTGTCTCCAGTTTGTTATCGCGTAATCGCCGGTTATTAACATAGTATCGGCCCAGGCTGTCGATACTGATCTCGACAGTAAATGCATGTTGCTTGACGGGGGCACCGGTTGCTTTAGGCAGGTCAATCTGGATATTTGCATCCTTCTTGAACGTGGTGGCAATCATGAAAAAGATAAGCAATAAAAACACCACGTCAATCAGCGGCGTAATGTTGACGTCCAGGGGCTCATCCTGTTTTTTGCGGAAATTCATGGCATCAGGACTGCGGTTTGCGATCAATACGTTCTGCGTGCATCACGTCGACCATCTTCAGGGCCTCTTCTTCCATCTTGAGAACCAGTGCATCGATCTTGCCACGAAAGTAGCGGTGAAAGATCAAGGCCGGAATGGCCACGGACAAACCGGCGGCGGTGGTAATCAGGGCCTGGGCAATTCCACCGGCCAGGTAACTGGGGTTGTTATTACCATGGACCGTTATCGCGGTAAAAACCTGGATCATGCCGAAGACGGTGCCCAGCAAGCCCAGCAGTGGCGCTGCGGAGGCGATCGTGCCCAGGGTGTTAAGGTAGCGTTCTAACTCGTGCGCCACCTGACGGCCGGTGTCCTCGATGCTCTCTTTCATGATTTCGCGCGGGTGATGGCGGTTTGCCAGGCCTGCCGACAAAACCCGGCCCAGCGGTGAGCTGGCGCTCAGGGCTTCGAGGTGCTTTTCATCAATATCGCCCGCCTTGTGCCATTGCCAGATCTGGGCAACCAGATTGGGGGGGCCGGCCACTATCATCTCGTACACGCAATCACTCCTTTAAATTTAATAACTTAGCTTAATTCAACGAGGGCTAACTTTAACAAAGTGCAGCCACCGGGTGAAGCAATTTCGCGGCTACCAGGTTTGCCAGTAGCGCCGGTATTGCCGGCGAAATACCTGTACATTCATCTCTTCCCCCAGCCTGAGCTCGATTGCACCGACCGATGCCGTATCCAGTAATCGCACCGACCGCTGCTGCAGGCGGTCCACGACCTTTGCGGCAGGGAGATGGAATCGGTTTTGCCAACCTGAAGGAATCAGGCCCAGCGCCGGATTGACGGCGGCGAGAAACGCCGGCGTGGAAGAGGTCTTGCTGCCATGGTGAGGTATGACCAGGACGTCACTCTGAAGTTTCTCGCCATAATCTGCCAGCAGCCTGGCCTCCGCCCGGGATTCGATATCGGCGGTTAACAGCAATCGCCGTGTTGGTGTGGCGACCTGCAGTACACACGAGCGATTATTGTCCTTGTCGGCCTGTTCGTACTCGGCGCGCGAGGGATAAAGCACTCGAAACTGCACACCGTCCCAGGACCAGCCGTCACCGGCAAAACACCCACGATCGCGTTTATCATCGCGGATCACACTTGCCACGTTGCTGATGACATGTGCGACCGGGATAGTTTTTAACAAAGACCATGCCCCGCCTCTGTGATCCAGGTCACTGTGGCTGATCAACAGCATGTCCAGCTTCCCCACCCCCTGCTGGCGTAAATACGGCAGGATAACAGCCTGGCCGGCATTAAAATATGGACTGAACCGCGGACCACTGTCGTAGACCAGGGTATGGTTTTGCGTCAGGACAACCGCAGCCAGCCCCTGGCCGACATCCAGTAAACTGAAGCGTATCTCGCCGACAGGTGGACGCGCTTTTAACGGGAAAATCAGTGGCAGACACAACACCAGCCCCAGGTAACGGGCCGGGATTTGCCGAGGTAACAGGCTGATGGCAATCCCGACCAGCGCCAGTGCCAGGGTCCAGCCGTCGGGGGCAGGAACATGCAGCACATTGCCCGACCAGTTGCCGGCCCACGCCAGCGCCGTCAAAAGTAAATGCACTGCCGCAGCCGCCAGTTGCAAGCCCCAAATTGCCAGTGCGGGATTCACCAGCGACATGCAGGTACTGATGAGTGCCAGCGGCAGGATAAACAGGCTCAAACAGGGAATCGCCAGCAGATTCGTTATCGGTGAAATCAGCGGGGCCTGCTGGAAAAACACAATCAACAAAGGCAGCAGGCCCAGACTGATAGCCCACTGCATTCGCCACCAGCGTATCACCCTGGCCGTGCCCTGATACTGAAATTGCAGCAGGTAATAGATCAAGCCAACCGCACTGAACGACAACCAGAAACCAATGGACAAGACCGCGAACGGGTCCAGCACCAGTACCACGAGCAAGGCCAGCGCCATGACCTGGGATGCCTGGTAACTGCGTTGCCGCCACAACGCAATCAAAATTACTGCCAGCATAATCAAGGCACGTTGGGTTGGAATCGCAAAACCTGCCAGCGCAGCATAAAAGCAGGCTACCAGCCAGGCGAAAGCCGCCGCGGCCTTGGGTGCCGGCAGCAAAAGGCACAGGCGCGGGAATAAGCGCCACAAACGAACTAGCAGAAAGAATGAAAGGCCAGCGATAAGCCCAATATGCAAACCGGAAATGGCCATCAGATGCACGGTGCCGGTCTGACGTAATACCCGCCATTGTCCTGGACTGATACCGCTGCGGTCACCGATTAACACGGCACGTAGCAAACCCGCAGCAGGGAAACCGACCAGTACGCTTTCGAAATATTGTTGCAGCCGATAACGCAGGACCTGGACCGGGTATGACCAGAACTCATCCCGCACAAAACGGTTATCCGCCTTTGCCACGACATAACCACTGGCCACGATACCCTGTTGTAATAACCAGGCCGTGTAATCGAATGCCCCGGGATCCATAAAACTGTGGGGAGGTCGCAGGCGTAATGTCAGCTGCCAGACCTGCCCCGGTTGTAAGCCGACAGGCACCCGGGTATACCAGGAAACACGAACCTTGTGCGGAAAAGGTTTTTCTGCTGGCGGCGCTATCTTGCGGATGACCAGAACAAATGTGGTCCGCCCATGACGTTGTTGAGGTAATCCGGCCACAACACCTTCTACCCGCAGATTTTGATGCATCAGGGTTTTTGGCAGTCGTTGTGACATCAAGTCATGAGCCTGGTACTGAGCCCAGACGAAACCCGCCAGCAGACAACAAAGCAGCCGGAACCAGGGCCAACGGCGAATGAGCAAGCCAATGCACAACAGCGGAAGGAAATAAATTAACCACGCCGGGGGCAAGACAGCGCGCGTTTGCAAGAGTATGATGCCCGCGAGAAAAGCGAGCGTCCCTGTTTGTAGCATCCTCTAACGTCCTTGTTAGAAAGTTGGCATAATAACAAGGCGTCTCCCGCAGGTTAAGATCGCATGCCCAAGAAATTCATCAAACGCTGGATGCCGGACTCCGAAAAAGTCCGAAGTCACCCGCATCTCAACAAGGTTTTTGGTACGCTTTTGCACGACCCAAACCTGTTGCATCTCAATCGACGCTCGGTTTCCGGTGCATTTTTCGTCGGGCTGCTTATGGCCTTTGTACCCTTGCCCACGCAAATGCTCTTCGCAGCGGCGGCAGCCATTTTCCTGCGGGTGAATTTACCAATCTCCATCGGCCTGGTGTGGTTGACCAATCCCTTCACCATGCCACCGATATTTTATTTTTGTTACAAGGTTGGTGCCTGGGTGCTGGAGACCCCGATAACCAAGCATACATTTTCGCTCAGCTGGACCTGGCTGCAAACCGAGCTGGGTTCGATCTGGCAACCGTTTCTGCTGGGCTGCCTGATTTGCGGCCTGATAAGTGCCGTTACGGGTGCATTGCTGATTCGCTTGTTGTGGCGCTGCCATGTTATTTATCACTGGCATAAACGTAAACAACGCCGGGAAGTGGTTAAATAATGATCGATTGTATACTTAAGAAAATACTTTAGAAGTACTTTAAATTTACTCTTTAACTATTTGTTTATTCTAGTAATACACCATCCTGCAGATGCATTACCCGCCCCATTTTCTCGGCAAAATTCTGATCATGGGTCACCACGATAAAGCTGGTTGCCAGTTGCTCATTGAGTTCCAGCATTAATTCATAGACCTGGTGCGCAGTTTTACCGTCCAGGTTCCCGGTCGGTTCATCCGCCAGGACACAACGCGGCTGCGTCACCAGGGCACGGGCGATGGCGGCGCGCTGGCGTTCGCCACCGGACAACTCGTGGGGTTTGTGTTCGATACGATGACCTAGCCCGACCCGTTGCAGAATTGCCCTCGCCTGTTCGGCCGCCTCATCCGGTTTGGTGCCACGAATCAGAAGTGGCATGGCAACATTTTCCAGCGCGGTAAACTCCATGAGCAGGTGATGAAATTGATACACAAAGCCCAGGGTCTGATTACGCAACAGGCCACGGGCGTTTTCACTCAGACTGCTCATATCCTGACCAGCTACCCACACGCTGCCGGCACTGGGCACATCCAGTCCACCCAGCAGATGCAAAAGGGTACTCTTGCCGGATCCGGAAGTCCCCACGATGGCCACTTGCTGACCCACGCCAATGGAAAAATTGACATCCTGCAGGACGGTGACCGGTTCCGGTCCTTCCAGATAGCTCTTGGCCAGGTGCTCGCAGGCTACAACCGATTCTACATGAGAGGTGACAGCATTCATTCGTAACGCAGGGCCTCAGCTGGTTGGGTTTTGGCTGCACGTCGGGCCGGAATGATGGTTGCCAGGATCGATGTCGTTAACGACGCACCGCTGATCCATAGTACCTGATGCCATTGCAAATCTGACGGCAAGGTGCTGATCAGATACACGCTGCCATCAATCAACTGTCGATGTAAAACATGTTCCAGCCAGGTGTACATGGACTCCAGGTTTAGCGAGATAATGACGCCAAACAGTGTCCCCAACAGGGTACCGACCACACCAATCACGCTGCCCTGGATGATAAATATTCGGGTAATGGTCTGGGTCCTTGCGCCCAGTGTACGCAAGATGGCAATGTCGCTGCGTTTGTCGGTCACCACCATGATCAGGCTGGACACAATATTAATCGCTGCCACCAGGATGATCAGAAACAGCAAGAGGGAAATCATTGTTTTTTCCATCTTGACGGCTTTAAACCAGTTGGCATGGTAATAACGCCAGTCCTTGACCCAGTAATCCATCAGGTACTGGTTTTTCAGCCTGTCGCGAACCGTCCCAACATTAAACAGATTTTTTACCTGAACCTGAACACCGGTTACTGCCTGCCCCATCCGAAAGACGCGTGCAGCGTCCTGCAGGTTCACCAGGCCGACCGAACTGTCATATTCATAGAAGCCAACTTTAAAAATACCACTGACCGTAAAGCGTTTAAGTCGTGGCAGTACACCAGCCGGTGTGATATTTGCGCTGGGTGTGACCATTGTGACCTTGTCACCCACATCCACCCCTAGACGAAATGCCAGATCCTGGCCAAGAATAATATTGAATTTACCGGGTTTAAGATCAGACAGTTTGCCGCTCAGCATGTGCTTCGCGACTTGCGACACGGTTTTTTCGAGTTTCGGGTTAACCCCGCGAAACATCGCGCCGTGGACTTCGCTACGATATATCAACATGCCTTCGGCACGGATATAGGGCGCCGTACCCGTGACATCCGGTTCCTTCTTGACCTGGTCGATAACCTTTTGCCAGTCATTGAGCTTGCCGTCGTATCCCGAGACGGTGATATCGGAAATCATGCTCAAAATCCGTTGGCTGACTTCCTTTTCAAACCCGTTCATAACGGAGAGGACGATGATCAGGGCCATGACCCCCAGGATGATACCGATAATGGAGACGAGCGAAATAAAGGAAATGAAACCGTTACGCCGTTTGGCGCGCGTATAGCGAAGACCGATAAACAACTCGATGGGATTGAACATGGGAGGCTATTAGACCACAAACTGAATCGGCATTGTCAATTAAATCAGAACCGTAACCGCCTGGGTCAGGGCAATCGAGGCCGGTGTCACCTCGGCTCGGTAGGCAAGGATTTCGACGCCTGCCTTGTTGGCGACACGTAACAAACGGCCATACTCCGCGTCGATTTCGTCGGCGGGTCGGAATGCGTTTATATCCGCCCGCTGAATACAATAAAACATTACTGCCCGCTGGCCACTATCTGCCACCCGCATGAGTTCGCGCAGATGTTTTTGCCCGCGCAGGCTGACAGCATCGGGAAACACCGCCGCCCCGATGTCATCACGCGCCGTGACATTCTTGATTTCGACATAACAGCGTCGCTCACCGTCCTGTAACAGCAGGTCAATCCTGCTTTTTTCGCTACCGTAGGGGACTTCCTGTTCCAGCCTGGGATAACCCTGCAATTCGTTAACGGTGCCATTGCTGATCGCTTCGCTGACCAGGCCATTGACCAGCCCCGTATGCACGCCGACAAACACATTATCCTCTGGTTCGCTGATTTCCCAGGAGTACCGGTATTTACGGGTTGCACTGCGGGTATCGCGGAGCCATACGCGCATGCCCGGACTCGCCACCCCGAGCATTGACCCGGTATTCGGCGTATGTACCGTGACCGTTTCCCCATTATTTAGTTCAACGTCAGCCAGGAAGCGTTTGTAACGTCGTAACAACACGGCGGGGATATAGGGCGAGTCAAACTGCACGAACGGGCTTTCTAATTTTTGCGGATGCGACGGACTTCCAGCACATTGTTCAGCTGGCCAAGGCGGTTAAGGACGCGGCTCAATTGTGCCACGCTGGCGACTTCGATAGACAGTTCCATGTGCGCGGTGCTGTCCAGCTTGTTCGACTGGGTATGTACCGCGTTGATATTGATCTTTTCATTACTCATGACCCCCAGTATGTCACGCAATAAATCCTGGCGATCGATGGTTTCCAGGCTAATATCCACCGGATAGGTTTCATGCACCTGGTCGCCCCACTCCACGTTAATCAGACGGCCGCGGTTGCTACCTGTCATCTTGAGGATATTGCGACAATCCCGACGATGTATGGTGACCCCACGCCCCTGGGTAATATAGCCGATAATGCTGTCGCCCGGCGCCGGCGAACAACAACGTGCCATTTTGGTCAACAGGTTGCCGACACCCTGAATATTGATGTCCTCGTGCACATGGCGGCGTTTGCGTCGAACAGGAATCTGTTCCCGCGTGGCCGGTTCCGGTGTGACCAGGCTCTGGCCGCGTGAGGCAATCTGGGTCGAACTGATGTCGCCCCGGCCAACGGCCGCATAAAACTCTTCGACATTCTGCATCTTGAACTGGTCGGCAAGGGACTTGTGGCTGATGTTTTGCAGATTCAGACGCCGAAGATCTTTTTCTAACGCGTCACGACCGAGACTGACATTCAGCTCATTGTCCTGTTGTTTAAACCAGGCCCGGGCCTTGGCCCGGGCCCGCGAGGTCTTGAGGTAACCCAATTGCGGATTCAACCAGTCCCGGCTGGGTTGACCGTGTTTGGTTGTCAGTATTTCGACGACCTCACCACTTTTCAACTCATAGGTCAGGTTCACGATACGGCCTTCAATCCGCGCCCCGCGACACCGATGTCCGACATCGGTGTGAATGTGATAGGCAAAATCCAGGGGTGTTGCTCCCTGCGGCAGGTCGATGATGTCGCCCTGCGGCGTAATCACATAAACCCGGTCCTGAAACACCTCAGACTTGAAGCGATCAATAAAATCACCGGCATCGGTGGATTCATCTTTCCATTCCAGCAATTGCCGCAGCCAGGCGATCTTTTGATCATAACTGGCATCCGCCTTGGCGCCTTCCTTGTAACTCCAGTGCGCGGCCACACCCAGCTCAGCATGCGCATGCATATCGCGGGTGCGAATCTGTATCTCCAGGGTCTTGCCTTCCGGTCCGATTACCGCAGTATGAATGGACTGGTACATGTTTTCCTTGGGAGTGGCGATATAGTCATCGAATTCCTTCGGGATGTGCCGCCAGAGGGTATGGATTGCCCCCAGCGCGGCATAGCAGTCCTGCACCTTGTCGACCAGGACCCGGATCGCGCGCACGTCATAAACCGCATCAAATGCGACGTGCTTACGTTGCATCTTTTTCCAGATGCTGTAGATGTGCTTGGGACGACCGCTGATGTCTGCATTGATACCGGCCTTGGTCATTTCGGCGCGGATGATTCGGATAGCATGGTTAATGTAGCGCTCCCGATCGACCCGGCGCTCATCCAGGAAAGTGGCAACCTTCTTGTAATTTACCGGGTCCAGAAAACGAAATGCCAGGTCTTCCAGTTCCCACTTGATTTGCCAGATCCCCAGACGATTGGCCAACGGGGCGTAGATGTCCTTGGTTTCACGCGCCACCCGACGCTGTTTATCTTTCGACAGGTATTTGAGCGTACGCATATTGTGCAGGCGGTCGGCCAGCTTGATCAGGACCACGCGCACATCCTCGGCCATGGCCAGCAGCAACTTGCGCAGGCTCTCGGCCTGGAGGTGTTCCCGGGTGCCCCGCTCTGACAGGTCTTTTTGCTCAATAAAGGCCAGCTTGGTGACACCATCGACCAGTTTGGCGACGGATGAGCCGAATTCCTGTTCGATCTGTGCCAGGGTGACCGGGGTGTCTTCCACCACGTCATGCAGGATTGCCGCCGCGACAGCTTCCGGGTCCAGGTGCAGTTTTACCAGGATCTCGGCCACGGCCATGGTGTGGGTAATATAGGGTTCGCCGGAGGCCCGCATTTGCCCGCCATGGGCGCTATCAGCCAGGACGAAGGCACGATGGATCAGGGATGATTGCTCGGTATCTGTCGCGAAGCCGAGTGAATGTACCCAGCTACTTACCTGTTCCGGCGTCGTCTGGATTTCACTGGTAAATTGGCTGTCGATGTAGACCATATCACTAAATCAGCAGAAATGTGGCTATAGTATTTAGCATAGCTTGAATCATTTACTTATATAAGGTATGCAGTTGCCTGGACCAGCCCCTGACCAAAAAAATGTTCAATAAAATGATTAGCTTTTGCCGATAACTCATTGATGTAGTATATTTTATAGACGATGTTATGTTCATTCAGACAAGAGGTGTCAGCATGAAAAAGACAATAATCCTGACATGGGCCGTATTTGCCGTGCTCGGGCTCACGCCGCTGGCCCAGGCAGACGTCCTGACGATGCCCCAATCCAGCGGATCTGCTGCCACCCCCCCGTCGAAGACGCCGGCGACGTCCAGTACCGTGACCGAAAGCCAGTCCCAGACCGTGCCGGGGCGCGGCATGAGTATGAAACAAGTGGAAGCGCGTTTTGGCACACCGGATAAAAAAATCGCAGCCGTGGGCAACCCCCCGATCAGCCGATGGATATATAAAAATTATACCGTTTATTTTGAATACAACCTCGTCATAGACTCTGTACTCCATCATCCCTGATCATCTGGATTTAGTATTACGCCACCAGCCTTGACGTGATGCGCACGTCAGACCACGGTTCTGTATGTCTCAAAAGCTGAAACTCCCCGCAGAATGGGCCAGTCAGGATGCGGTGTTACTGGCCTGGCCACACGCCCAGTCTGACTGGTTGCCTATCCTGCCCCGTATCGAAAACGTATTTACCGAACTGGTCTACTACATCGCACGCTTCGAACACGTCGTATTGTTATGCCAGACACCTTCCCTGGCGCACTCGGTACGAGAAAAGCTGCTGTCCCGCCATGTCAAGTTACAGCGGGTGCATTTCCTCGTCCTGCCCTATAACGACACCTGGCTGCGCGACAGCGGGCCCATCTCGGTAATCGATGACAGCAATGTATGTCTTTACGACTTTCGTTTTAACGGCTGGGGCGGTAAATTTGATGCGAGTCTGGATGATCAAATTTGCCGCGTCCTGTCGCAAAACGCATTGTTTAAAGGCAGTTTCCGGGAGAGTCACCTGATCCTGGAAGGTGGCAGTATCGACAGCGATGGACAGGGCACGCTACTCACGACCCGTCAATGCCTGTTAACCGATACCCGCAATCCCGCCATGCAGACCACAGATTACGAAAACTTCTTTGCCGAGGCATTCGGTACCCGGCAGGTAATATGGCTTGCCCACGGCGAACTAGAGGGTGATGATACTGACGGTCATGTGGATATGCTCGCGCGTTTTTGTGATCCACAGACAATCGCCTATACCAGTTGCGAACGTGAAGATGACGACCAGTATGAATCGCTGAAGGCCATGGCTGACGAACTCGCCAGTCTGCGCAACTGCCAGGGGGAAGCGTATAAACTGGTTCCACTGCCGATTCCAGAAGCCATTTACAATGAATCCGGGCGGCGTTTACCGGCCAGTTACGCCAATTTCCTGATTATTAACGGTGCAGTACTGGTGCCGTGTTATCAGGACAGGAATGATGAACGCATATTGGAAACGCTACGAGCCTGTTTTCCACGGCGGGAAGTCATTGGCATCGATGCCCGTGCTGTAATCGAGCAGAATGGCAGCCTGCACTGCCTGAGCATGCAACTGCCGAAGGGTTCACTACAGCTCAATTCCGACCGGGCGTAGACGACTTACTTGAATTTGGGCATGGGGTTCAACAGGAACCAGCGGTTGGTCTTGGGATTGTATTCCCAGCGATTTCGCAACATCATGCTATGCACAATCTGATAGTCGGTATTGTAATAGTGAATTTCGACCGTCTGGGTATCGTGGCGCATATCCGGCTCCATCACATCCGATACCACCTTGTATTCGGTGACTTTGAACTGTTTGAAGCGTTTACGACCCTCGCGACTGGCATGCTTGTAAGCATCCTTATGAAAACTCACGACGCCCTGATAGTCCTGCCAACGCAAGGCCTGTTCATAACGCATTTGCGCCAGGTTGAATAACTGCAATTCATCTGAAGTACCGGCACAGGCAGTCAGACCAAGCAACAACACGGCGAGTATAAACAGGCGAAACAGGCTGCAGCGGTTTATGATCTTGGGTAGGATATCCTGCATGGCGTCAGTCGTGTTGCATAATGAATTGTGCCAGCATACTAGCAAGCTCCCTGTGAAAATTCATCCGTTTCCGGCAATTGAACTGCGATATACTCTTCCAGTATGAATCAACAAACTCTTAAGGTTGCGGTTGTACAGCACGCCTGCACAGGTGACCGCGAGCATAATCTGTCCAGCAGCATTGCCGGCATCCGTGAGGCAGCAAGCCAGGGCGCGCAACTCGTGCTGTTACAGGAATTACACACCAGCCTGTATTTTTGCCAGAGTGAAGATACTGCACAGTTTGACCTGGCCGAACCCATCCCCGGACCTAGCACGCAACGCCTGGCAGATATCGCCAGGGAAGCACAGGTTGTCGTTGTTGCTTCCCTGTTTGAACGCCGTGCCAGCGGCCTGTATCACAACACCGCCGCCGTGCTTGATCGCGACGGTAGCCTGGCCGGCATTTACCGGAAAATGCACATCCCGGATGATCCGGGTTTCTACGAAAAATTTTACTTCACCCCGGGTGACCTTGGCTTTCAGCCAATCAATACCAGCCTGGGCCGGCTCGGTGTCCTGGTCTGCTGGGATCAGTGGTTTCCTGAGGCTGCCCGCCTGATGACCCTGGCCGGCGCCGACATCCTGCTTTATCCCACGGCCATTGGCTGGGATCCCTCGGACAGTGAAGACGAACAGGCACGCCAGCTCGATGCCTGGGTAACCGTGCAACGTGCACATGCGGTGGCCAACGGCATTCCGGTCATGGTGGCTAACCGCAGCGGATATGAATCCGCCCCCGACAACCCGCAACAGGGTATCCAGTTCTGGGGCAGGAGCTTTATTTGCGGTCCGCAGGGAGAACTGCTTGCCCAGGCGCCTCAGGATAACGCCAGCGTACTGGTGACAGAGCTCGATCTGCAACGGGTCGAACAGGTCCGTCGTATCTGGCCCTACCTGCGCGATCGGCGAATCGACAACTACGCCGATCTCACCAAACGATTTCGCGACCACTAGGCAGAATCCGCATGATCGTCATCCTGCAACCGAATATCACCCATACCAGTGAAGAATACCAAACGGTGCGCAAGGCACTCGAACGCTTGCCCGGTATCAGCATTCGCGAACACCAGGAACATGGCAGGGAACAGGTGCTGACCGAATTTTACCTGATTGGCAACACGGCGAGCCTGTCCAAACCGGAAATTGAAAGTCTGCCGGGCGTGGAACGGGTTGTCCGCGTCTCCGAGGAATACCGGATTGTTGGTCGCCATCGCGATGATCAGCGCACAACCTCATTCGAGTATAACGGAATCACCTTTTCACAGGATAACCTGAACGTGTTTGCCGGGCTGTGTGCCGTCGATACCCCGGAACACGTGGAACAGATGATGCGCGCCCTGCAGCAACACGGACAACAATGCACGCGCATGGGCGCCTACAAACCCCGCACCAATCCCTATTCGTTTCAGGGTTACGGTAAAAGCTGTTTGCCTTATGTCTTCGAACTGGCAGGAAAATATGACATCAGGGTGATCGCCATGGAAATCACCCATGAAGATCACATCGACGAAATCAATGCCGCCATGGAACAGACCGGCCATCCGACCGGGGTCATGTTACAGATCGGCACACGCAATACCCAGAATTTTGAATTACTCAAGGCCGTCGGCCGGCAACGCGAATACCCGGTCCTCCTCAAACGCGGGTTTGGCATTACGCTGGAAGAATCGATTAACGCGGCAGAATACCTGGCCAGCGAAGGCAACAGCCGTATCATGTTCGGCTTGCGCGGCATGAAAACCAACATGGGTGACCCGCATCGTAATTTTGTGGATTTCGCGCATGTGCCGGTGGTCAAGCGCCTGACCCGCATGCCCGTCTGTATCGACCCGTCACACAGTGTAGGCAGTCGTCACGCGGATCCCAACGGAATTCTGGATATCATGCACGTCACTGCGCAGGGGGTCATCGCCGGCGCCAATATGATTCTCGTGGATTTTCACCCTGAGCCGGCGACCGCGCTGGTAGACGGTCCGCAGGCCATGACCCTGGAAGAATTACCGTATTTTCTGGATGATGTCGCGATTGCCCGGGACGCTTATGAAGCCCGCGTCAAACGGGCAAAGGCGTTTTTCAGTTAAAACTGGGCGACCCGTAAAATGGCATTCGAAGCAACAGGCATTTAGCGAGTTGCCGAGTTTGAGTGTCGGTAATTTGGCGAAAATGGCTGCCAGAAATGCATGAAATGGGCATCATAACCGGTAATTAATTTAATGAATTTGCAAAAAAAGGCGGTTTTTTAGTCACAGCTGGTGACAGAATTTTTGTGATGTGCGTCATATTTAATCTGTGAACTGAATCCGCTGTTTCAGCCATGTATAAATTACGGCATACCGGGCAAAGCAAATTTCCATCGACGCGGTCAGCGCAGTACACTAGCGCCCTTCGTCGTAACCAGAAACGTACCCAGCTTTTACATGACATCGACATCGGCGCCGTATCAATCCGTCTTCTCGCCGCCTGAGCCGACTCAAGACCATGCCAGTATTTACTGGGGGCACCTGTATGGCAGCGCTCTGGCCCTGGCCCTGTGCCAGCTGGCACGCCAGCATCGCGGTCTGATTCTGGTTCTGGCGGAACACACGGCCGCTGCCCAGCAGCTGCATGAACAACTCGCGTTTTACCTGGGGAGTACCGACCAGGGGGCACCACCACTGCTGCATTTCCCGGACTGGGAAACCCTGCCCTACGACATCTTTTCCCCCCACCAGGACATCACCTCAGAGCGTCTCGAATGCCTGTATCGTCTGCCTGGACTGCGTCAGGGCATCCTGGTGGTGCCCGTACAGACGCTGATGAATCGCCTGGCGCCGCGGGACTATATTGAACAACGCAGCCTGATCCTGAAGACCGGCGATCAGCTTGATCTCGACGCCTTTCGTGAACGCCTGGTCAAAAACGGCTATAGCGCCGTCTCGTCGGTGATTGAACACGGTGAATTCGCCGTACGTGGCGCCCTGCTCGACCTCTACCCCATGGGCAGTGCCTTCCCGTATCGTATCGAGTTGCTGGATGATGAAATCGAGACCATCCGCACCTTCGATCCCGAGTCCCAGCGCACCGTGCAGGTCGTTGAACAATTACGGTTATTACCGGCACGGGAATTTCCGCTGGACGACAACGGCATACGGCATTTTCGCCAGGCCTATCGCATGGCGTTTGAGGGCGACCCTGCGCAATCCACGATCTACCGGGATGTCTCTGACGGTCTGGCCCCGCCGGGCATCGAGTACTACCTGCCCCTGTTTTACGAACAAACCCAGACCCTGTTTGACTATTTGCCGGCGCAAACCTTGATCGTCAATGCCGAGGCCAACCATGCCGCGGCAACGCATTTTTATGCGGAAATCGAACAGCGTTACGAACAGACCCGCCATGATATCAGCCGCCCACTGTTACCACCGGCCCAGGTATTTCTGGACCCGGCGGAAATCTCCCGTCTGTGCGCACTGCATCCACAAATCACCTGGCAGCATTTCGAATATGAACAGCAAGCGGCTACCAATTTTGCCAGCTCGGCACCACCTCAACTGATACTGGATGCGCGGGCGAGCGAGCCCACGGCACGACTCAAGGCCTTTCTCGCCGAATTCGACGGGCGCGTATTGTTTACGGCAGAAACCACCGGTCGCCGCGAAACTCTGCTGGAAATCCTGCGCGAACATCAGATTAAACCGATTCAGTTTGACTCATGGTCTGAATTTGACTCCGCTGATGCCAGGCTTGGCATTACCGTGGCCCCACTGGAGCAGGGTTTACTCTTATCCGAGCCCAGACTGGCAATCATTGCTGAGAGCCAGTTGTTCGGCCAGCAGGTCCTGCAACGCCGACGGCGCAAAAGCAGCCAACGCGATACCGAAAATATCGTGCGTAACCTGGCAGAGTTGAATATCGGTTCCCCGGTTGTGCATGAAGATTACGGTGTCGGACGCTATATGGGGCTACAGCTTCTGCAGGCCGGTGGCATGGAGGGAGAATTTTTGACCCTGGAGTATGCCGATCACGACAAACTCTATGTCCCGGTCAGCTCCCTGCACCTGATCAGCCGATATACCGGGGTCTCACCGGAGACCGCTCCCCTGCATAAACTGGGCAGCGGCCAGTGGGAAAAAGCCAAGCGCAAGGCCCGTGAACGGGTCCGCGACGTGGCAGCAGAATTGCTTAACATCTACGCCAAACGCGAGGCACGTACCGGTTTTGCCTATCCTGTTGACGAAGCCCAGTACCGCGCATTTTGCGCCCAGTTTCCGTTTGAAGAAACCGCCGATCAGCAAGCCGCTATCGTCAATATTATTGCCAACATGCGTGCGCCCCAGCCCATGGATCACCTGATTTGTGGTGATGTCGGCTTTGGCAAAACCGAGGTCGCGATGCGTGCGGCCTTTGTCGCGGTGATGGCTGGAAAGCAGGTAGCGGTGCTTACTCCCACGACCTTGCTGACCCAGCAACATGCGCAGACCTTTCGAGATCGTTTTGCCGACTGGCCGGTTCGGGTTGAATCCCTGTCACGGTTTCGCTCAAAGAAAGACACCGACAAAGTGCTGCAGGATCTCGCTGATGGCAAGATTGACATCATCATTGGTACCCACAAACTGTTACAAACTGACGTCAAGTACCAGAACCTGGGACTGGTGATCATCGACGAAGAACACCGTTTCGGCGTCCGTCAGAAAGAACGTTTCAAGGCCCTGCGTTCGGAAGTCGATATCCTGACGCTCACCGCCACGCCGATTCCCCGCACGCTCAACATGGCCATGTCCGGTATGCGTGATCTTTCCATTATTGCCACTCCGCCGGCACGGCGCCTGGCCATCAAGACATTCGTGACCCAGTGGAATGATCAATTGATCGTCGAGGCCTGCACCCGTGAATTAAAACGCGGCGGGCAGGTATTTTTTGTTCACAACGAAGTGGATAACATCGAGAAACAGGCAGACAAACTCCGCCAGCTTATGCCAGATGCACGAATCAGTTATGCCCATGGCCAGATGCGTGAACGTGAACTGGAACAGGTGATGACCGATTTCTACCACCAGCGTTTTAATATCCTGGTCTGCACAACCATTATCGAAACCGGTATTGATATACCCAATGCCAACACTATCATCATCAACCGTGCCGATCGTTTCGGCCTGGCCCAGTTATACCAGTTGCGAGGCCGGGTCGGCCGCTCACATCACCGTGCCTATGCTTACCTGGTTATCCCGCATATCACGGCCATTACCGATGACGCGCGCAAACGCCTGGAAGCCATTGAGTCGATCGAAACCCTGGGTGCCGGCTTTACCCTGGCCACCCAAGATCTCGAAATCCGTGGTGCTGGCGAATTACTGGGTGACGAGCAAAGTGGTCAGATTCAGGAAATCGGATTCAGCCTGTATACCGAGTTGCTGGAACGCGCGGTCAAGGCCCTCAAGCAAGGCAAAACCGCCGATCTGGATCTGGATGATACGGGCAAACCGGAAGTGGATCTGCATTTGCCTGCCCTGATCCCGGAAGATTACCTGCCCGATGTACATGAACGTTTGATTATGTACAAGCGCATCGCCAGCGCCGAGGATGACCATGCACTGAAAGAGCTGCAGGTTGAAATGATTGATCGCTTCGGCCTGTTACCGACCCAGGTCAAACACCTGTTCGAAATCAGTCGTTTCAAGAACCAGGCATACCGCATGGGTATCAGGAAAATCGATATCGGCAGCCAGGGCGGGCGTATTGTGTTTAATGAACAACCGAACATCGATCCGATGCGGGTAATCGAACTCATCCAGACCAAATCCAGTGTGTACAAACTCGATGGTAAGGATAAACTGCGTATTCATCAGGAGCTGGACGAACCTGCTCCGCGTCTGAAGTTTGTGGACGACCTGTTACAACACCTGGTACAGCAAGAGGCCGCTTAGACCACGGGGAACTGCTCCTGTTCGAAGCCGAACTGGTTTAAATCGGTCATGCGCAAGGGATACAGGAGCCCGTCCAGATGGTCTACTTCATGCTGGACGACGCGGGCGTGAAAATCACGGACTTCCCGTTCGAGCAGGTTACCGTACTGATCATAGCCACGATAGCGTATATGCTGATAACGCGGCACCAGGCCACGCATACCGGGAATGCTCAGGCAGCCCTCCCAACCCATGACCTGTTCCGGTGAAACCGGTGTAAGCTCCGGGTTGATCAGGATTGTCTGCGGCACCGGCTCGACATCGGGATATCGCGGATTGGACTCGACAGCAAAGATCACCACGCGTAAACTCACTCCAATTTGTGGTGCAGCTAGCCCGGCGCCGTCGAGGGCCTGCATGGTATCCAGCATATCGTCGAGCAATGCGGAGAGCACAGGTGTACTAAATTCGGTCACCGGCCGCGCAACCTGCCGCAGCACTGGATGTCCCATTTTCAGCACTTCTTTGACTGGCATAACACTTTAAGAGTCGTAGTCGTAGTAAAATGAAATTGTTGTCCACTTCGCCATTAAACATGTACAAATTCACATTCGCACTCTTCCTCAGCCTGCTGACTTTGAGTTCCGTCGCACGAGCCGAAGATGTCCATTATTATGACGTTGAAACCATCATATTTGAATCACTCAACCCGACTGCCCGAACCTCGGAAAAATGGAAATCCGATATCATTCGCAAGAAACCGCCGGTATCGGTCGAGCTGGATCAACCCTACCCGGGACAAATGCCGCCACAATATGATCCGAAGCTGACCTTTAAAACCCTGCCTGCGGACCAGTACCAGCTGAATTCTGAAGAAAAACGACTGGTCGACAGCAAACAATACCGCATTCTGTTGCATACTGCCTGGGTACAACCTGGCATGGGTCCCAAGGAGGCACTCCCCGTCCATATTACCCGTACGTTTCTGACCGACACCCCCGTCACCCATAGCCTGATCCCGGCGACGCCCGATGCATCACCTGCCAATCTGCCGGCGCAGACAGACGATGTCCAGACCCACTCGGTACTGGACGGTTATATCAAGATTATCCTGACCCGCTACCTGCATGCCGAAGTGGACCTCACCTATACCACGGGTTTGCCTCTCACACCGGCAACAGGCAATACCACGGTAAACCAGACGGGTGAACAAGCATCAGGCACCGTGGCGTCAACGAATTCGCCGGTAAGCCCGGCAAGTGCGGGCATGGCCCCTAGCTCGGCGGTAAATACAGAAAATATGCAGACGACAACAGCCGGGACAACGGACTCGACGACCGCGACACCGGGACTGCCACCACCGGTCATCTACCAGTTGCATCAGTCACGCCGGATGCGCAGCAAGGTTTTACACTATCTAGATCACCCGGTGCTGGGCATGCTTCTGATCATTACACCGCACGCTAGCAAGTAAACCACGGTGTGTGATTAAGGGAAAACGTAGCTACAGCGCGGGGATCAGCTGTTCCAGAACCCGTTTAACCTGCTCAATCCCGACGGCCAGATGGCGTTCGATGTCGTCGAGCGTAATCTCACCTTCACCACGACCGGCCGCCCAATTGGCAACAACCCCGATACTGGCGTAACACAGTCCCAGCTCTCTCGCCAGCGCAGCTTCCGGCATCCCCGTCATCCCAACGATATGGCAACCATCCCGCTCAAGGCGATCTATTTCAGCCGTGGTTTCCAGACGGGGCCCCTGCATCGCGGCATAGGTCGCCTGGGACACCAGGTCAACCTTGGCCTGGTTTGCTGCCTTGAGAATATCATCGCGCAAGGTATCGCAGTATGGCCGGGTAAAATCCACATGCACGACTTCCTGTTCGCCGCCTTCAAAATAGGTATGATGGCGTGACCAGGTGTAATCAATGATTTGATCCGGGATCACCAGCTTTTGCGGTGGCATATTCGGGCTGATACCACCGACAGCATTGACGGCAATCACCTTGTCAACCCCGACATCCTTGAGCACGGCAATATTGGCGCGGTAATTGACGCGATGCGGTGGAATCGTATGTCCCGCCCCGTGACGCGGCAGGAAAACAACCTCCTTACCGGCTAGCGTCCCACGTGTGAGCGGTGCAGAAGGTTCGCCGTAGGCACTGATGCGTATTTCCCGTTTCAGGATGGAGAGGTTAGTGAGCTTGGTCAGACCTGTTCCGCCGATGATCGCAATAGAAGACATCAGTGCTTACATGCCTTTTACCGCATAGATCCCGGGTGCATTGCGCAGATAGCCCTTATAATCCATGCCGTAGCCAAATAAATAACGATCCGGAGTTTCCAGCCCGACAAAATCCAGCTTGAGTGGCTGCTTGTGGTCATGTAGTTTGTTAATCAGGATAGCGGTATACACTTCAGCCGCCCCTTCCGACCAACAGTACTCTACGATTTCCGACAAGGTCACGCCTTCGTCGTAAATATCATCCACGATAAGGATCTGACGTCCACGCAGGCTATGGTTTGGTCGCACCAACCATTGTAAATGACTGCCGGTGGTTTCGCCGCGATAGCGCGTTGCATGGATATAATCAATCTGTAGCGGAAAATTCAGGCGGGTCAAAAGTTGCCCTGCCGGGATTATTCCACCCGTCATCACGCACAGGACGAGGGGATCGCGAGTCGCCAGTGTAGCGGTAATCTCCTGCGCCATCTTGTCCATTGCCGCCTGGACCTGTTGATCACTATACAGGCAATCTGCTTCTTGCAGCGCCTTTACCGCTTCTTTCGCGTCCATAGTCACCTGAATTGTTAATCTCGTCGAATGGGATATCGCTAAATGCACGAGGAGTATATCCGCTCAATTGCCTATTGCCAATTGGCTGAAGCATGGGCAGATATGTCTATTTTTGCTGCAGTTGTACCGGTTCCGGGATATGCAGCGTCGAGGTCGGGAAGGCAATTTCTGCCTGGTGATGCGCAATAATATCGCTGATCTTCAGCAGTACATCCTCTTTCACCCGGTGATACTCGACCCAGTTCGTGGTATTTGTAAACGTATAGATAAAGAAGTCCAGTGAAGATGCGGCAAACTGATTAAAGTTAACCATCATGGTTTGATCCTGGGCAATGTCCGGATGATTCTGCAGCATGCTCTTCACATCGGCCAGGATAGCAGGCACCTTTTCGACATCATCATAACGAACACCGATGGTTTCATTAATACGGCGATGGGACATACGTGAAGGGTTTTCCACGCCGATACTGGCAAAAACTGAATTTGGAACATACAGGGGACGCTTGTCAAACGTGCGAATCACGGTAAGTCGCCAGCCGATGCGCTCGACTGTACCCTCGATATTCCTGTCCGACGAACGAATCCAGTCCCCCACGGCAAACGGACGATCCAGGAAAATCATCAAACCACCAAAAAAATTGGCGAGCATGTCCTTGGCAGCGAAGCCCACGGCGATACCACCAATGCCGCCGAAGGCGAGCACTGCTGAAATATTGAAACCCATGGTCTGCAACCCTACCAGGAAGGCCGTGATAATCACGGATACCCGCACCAGTTGGGCAATGGCATAAGCCGTGGTGCGATCGATCTTGTCTTCCCTGATTTCGCCTGCTCTGATCACACGCTCTTCGATTTGTCGGATAAAACGAACCAGCGCCCAGGCCACGACGATGATAATCCCGATACTGCGTATCGTCGCCGTTGCCTTGAATTCGAGAACAGCACCGGCAAAACTGAGACCCACGATCCAGACGATAACACTGGCCGGTGCCCGTACAGAGAATACCAGGGCATCGTCCCAGATCGTCCTGGTCTTGATCAGACGTTTCTCCAGGCGACGCAGGACGATTTTGACTACGGCATCCACCAGCAAGGTCAAAAAAACAATCACAAACAACTTGGCAATCCAGATATTGTCTCCAACAAATTGTCCGGCGTGTTGTTCAAACCACTGCTTCATGCTACTGGTATCCTTGTGAATATCATTTGAGTTTTAGTTCGTCACTGGGATTTTCAATAATCTGCTGAATGTGTTCGACCGTCGTATGCCAACGTTGCGAATGCGTGAGATCCTGCCGGGAAATGGCATGTCTGCCGTGCATCCTGGCAATCCGCAGGTGCCTGACCGGATCATCCGGCAGTGTAAAGTGATCCAGGATATCAAGCGCACCTTCCCGGTTATTGCAGGCCAGTATCACATCGCAGCCTGCCTGAACCGCCGCCGCGGCTCGTTCACTAAAACGTTCCCCGGCAACACTGGCGCCCTGCATGTTCAAGTCATCACTGAAAATGATCCCCTGAAACTGTAACTGTTTGCGTAGTATATCCTGTAACCAGCGGCGGGAAAAACCCGCCGGGTTTGAATCAAATTTGCTGTAAACCACATGGGCCGGCATGATAGCCGCGAGGTTGTCATTCACCAGTTTGCGATATGGCAGCATATCCTGCTGGTAGATATCATTATAATCCCGCTCATCCACCGGGATGGCAACATGGGAGTCCTCCCTGACATGACCATGGCCCGGGAAATGTTTTCCTACCGCCGCCATGCCTGCTTCCGCCATCCCTTTTATATAGGCATGGCACAACTCATAGACGACTTCGGCATTCGTATGAAAGGCCCGGTCACCAATAACATCGCAAAGACCGTAATCCAGGTCCAGTACCGGCGCAAAACTGAAATCGACACCGACACTGCGCAACTCACTTGCCATTAACCAGCCCGAATGCAGGGCAAGCTCTTTGGCCTTCTGCTGGTGGCGGTCATACAGATAGCCAAGTTGTCGCGCCGCCGGCAGGCGGGTAAAGCCATCACGAAAGCGCTGCACCCGCCCGCCCTCATGATCGACGCCAATTACTAAATGCGGCTCACGCACAGCATGGATTGCCGCGACCAGCTCAGTCAGTTGTTCCAGGTTGGTGTAGTTGCGCGTAAACAGAATGACACCGCCAACCAGCGGGTGCCGCAGAATTTCCGCCTCTTCTGCCGTCAGCACAGTACCCTGCAGATCGAGCATAACCGGACCTAGTGACACATACACCTCATTCTGTAATTAATACCGGTGTCCCCGCGTTGGTATAGTCGAAAAGCGCGAGCATATCGGGGTTGTGCAGCTTGATACAACCATGTGAATCCGGTCGGGCAAAATCATCCTCGTCCGGACAGCCGTGGATATAGACATAGCGGCGCATGGTATCAACATTACCCAGGCGGTTAAATCCCGGCTCGAGACCACACAACCAGAGAATACGGGTCAGTATCCAGTCGCGCTGAGGATGCGCCTGGCGCATGCCGGCTGTATAGATTTCGCCGCTTGGTCGCCGTCCAATGAAAACCGTGTTGACTGGCTGGTCAGCACCTATTTTTGCACGAATATAATGCCATCCACGTGGTGTACATTCACTGCCGTTTAATTCGCCGGCACCGTTTTTTGCAGTGGAGACGGCGCATTCGAACAATACCCGACCAGCCTGCCTGTACACCAACGACTGCTCGGCAATGCTGATAAATATCGTACCGGTCTGTGGCATGGTTACCATGTCGTATAAGGGTGTTTAACCAGGTTGACATTATAATAACGCGGGTCCGATGAGACTTCGATACCCGCCCAGTCCGGCAAGCTAAGCTGTTCATCCACCGCAGACAGCTCGACTTCCGCAACGACCAGGCCGGCATTATCACCTTCGAAAACATCGATTTCCCATTCGTGTCCCGCATGCTGTATACGATAACGTGTTTTTTCCACCAGCGGTTTATCACACAGGGTGTCCAGCAGTTCTTCGGCATCCTGCACTGGTATGGGATATTGATATTCGAGCCGGCTGACACCCAGGGTCATACTCTTGATATTGATAAATGCCTTATCGCCTTCAATCCGCACCCGCACGGATGCCTGCTTTGCCCCAATCAGATAACCCTGGCGATAAGCCGTACCGGCATCGGCCTGCTGGCGCCAGCTGTCATCCTTGAGTAGAAATTTGCGTTCTATTTCAATTGCCACCGTGCCTGCTCCCTGGAAAATACGGCAATGGATTCGACATGCGCAGTATGCGGAAACATGTCCATCACACCTGCTTCGAGCAGGCGATACCCCTGCTCCCGACATAGTATGCCGGCGTCGCGCGCCAGCGTCGCCGGATTGCAGGAAACGTAGACGATCCTGGGTGGTTTTAATTTTTCAATCATGGGCAACACGGACTGGGCACCACTACGCGGCGGGTCCAGGAAAAGGCGATCGAAATGCTGCTTGTGCCACCACGGTAATGACGATAATTCCTGCATCAGGTCGGCGACATGAAAATCAACATTCTCAATAGCATTTTGCATGGCGTTATCGCGAGCACGCGTAACCAGGCCGGCATCACCTTCCACGGCGACGACCTGCTGGCAGGCACGAGCAATCGGCAGGCTGAAGTTACCTAATCCGCAGAATAATTCGAGTACGCGATGTTCCGGTTCCAGTTCCAGCGCCTCAAGCACGGCCGCAATCATCTGGTGATTGATATCGGCATTGACCTGGACAAAATCACTGGGCAAAAAAGTATAGCGCACATCGTATTCAGGCAGGCTGTAACTCAGGACCGGATCCGCGGGCCATAACGGCTCGATGGTATCCGGACCCTTGGCCTGGGTATAAATCGCAAAATGATTTTGTTGTGCAAAGGTTGTGAGTAACTGCCGGTCAGTATCTGTTAGCGGCTGCAAATGCCTGATCACCAGGGCAACCAGTTCATCAGCAATGGCAACCTCAATTTGCGGGACAGCCTGATACACACTCAAACTTGCGACGCAGGCGGCGATGGATTCCAGGTGTTCGCCCACTGCCGGATGCAAAACCTTACACACTGACAGATCTGCGAGATAACGGGAGGCGGCCTCACGGAACCCAATCAGCACTTTCTGCTTCTTGATGACATACTTGACGCCGAGGCGTGCCTTACGTCGATAGCCCCAGAGTGGACCGGTAATCGGTTTGCGTACATGTTCAGGTGTTACCTGACCTATCCGTTCCAGATTATCGAGCAAAATCTTCTGTTTAAAATGGATTTGCTGATCAGCCTGCAGGTGTTGCAAAGAACAGCCGCCACAGACGCCGAAGTGCGGACAGTGCGGGGTCACGCGTTGGGGTGAAGCCGTCTGAACATCCAGCAGTTTGCCTCGGTCATAATTGCGTTTGCGCTCAGTATAAATAAAGCGCACATCCTCACCCGGTAAGGCCTGATCGATAAATACGGTTTTGCCTTCTATACGTGCAACCCCCTGCCCCTCATGCGTTAAATCAAGGATATGGGCGGCAACCGGTTCAGTGGGTAAAGACGGGCGGCGACGACGGCGTGACATACTTGCTGGATTTATCCGGCTTGCCAGGCATTCACAAATTCAGTCAGGTGTGGCTTTTGTTCGGCCAGCAAGGACTGTCTGACCTGCTGACATTCCTGCTCGTATTCTGCCGGACTGAGATGGCCGCGCATCATTTCAAAGCGCAAATACACCAGGTAGGTATTGATGACATCGGTCTCACAATAATCCCGGATCCCAGCCAGGTTGCCAGCCAGGTATTCATCCCAGACCCTGGCCCCACTCATCCCCATCTTGCCGGGAAAGCCCAGCATACTGGCGATTTGATCCAGCGGCGCTGCGGCACGCGGTTCATAGCCTGCCAGTACATCCATCAGGTCGGTATGCCGACTGTGATAACGACTGAGGTAGTTGTTCCAGCGAAAGCTGTTGTCATTATCACCGTTTTCCCAGTAACGTGCGGCATTCACACCGTGTAACAATGCCCGGTAATGCAACACGGGCAGGTCAAAACTTTTACCATTCCAGGAGACGATGGTTGGCGTGTATTTTTCGATGCCACTGTAAAAACGTTCCACCAGTTCCTTTTCGCCCGCGTCAATATCGCCCAGTGACCAGACCATAAAGCGATCACGCGTGCGTAATACCACGGAAATCGCGACGATGCGCTGTAAATGCAGGCGCAGAAATTCGCTACCGCTTTCCTGGCGGCGCTTGTGAAACAGGATATTCCCCACTTCTTTATCGCTGAGCCCGTCCAGTTCATACAGCCGCTTGCCCGTCTCGATATCCGGTATCGTTTCGATGTCGAAGACAAATACATTCATGCGCGATTACTCGGACGGAAACACGTTGGTAGAAAGATAACGATCACCCCGGTCACAGATAATGGCAACGATCACGGCATCAGACACGGTCTCGCCCAGCTTCAATGCCGCAGCGACCGCACCGCCGGATGAGACGCCACAGAAGATGCCTTCGCGTGCCGCCAGTTGTCGCGTCATCTCTTCGGCCTCGGTCTGGCTGATATCAATAATCCGGTCAACCCGCGTCTCATCATAAATGCTCGGCAGGTATTCGCGTGGCCAGCGCCGTATCCCCGGGATGCGGGAGCCTTCGGTCGGCTGGACCCCGATAATCTCGATGTCCGGCTTCACCTCCTTGAGATAGCGGGACGTGCCCATGATGGTGCCGGTCGTCCCCATGGAGCTGACAAAATGGGTAATCTTGCCCCGGGTATCACGCCAGATCTCCGGCCCTGTACCGTGGTAATGCGCAGCTGGATTATCCGGGTTGGAAAACTGGTCCAGGACCTTGCCCCGGCCCTCCTGTTCCATCTGCTTGGCAAGATCGCGTGCCCCTTCCATGCCCTGCTCAGCGCTGACCAGGATCAGCTCTGCGCCGAATGCCTTCATGGTGGCACGCCGTTCGACACTCATGTTTTCAGGCATGATCAGCACCATGTGATAACCCCGGATAGCCGCCGCCATGGCCAGGGCAATACCGGTGTTACCACTGGTCGCCTCGATCAGGGTATCGCCCGGTTTTATTTCACCACGTGCTTCCGCCCGGCTGATCATGCTGATCGCCGGACGATCCTTGACCGAGCCGGCGGGATTGTTGCCTTCCAGTTTGACCAAAACGATATTGTTCCGGCCACTGTGCAAACGTTGCAGGCGCACCAGTGGCGTATTGCCGATAAATTGTTCGATAGTCGGGTATGTCATAATACAAACTGGATCCGGCTCCTGGGTTGGGGCATGATTCTATCAGATAACACCAAAAGACACTCGGGGGCGCAGAATGACGCGCGTGGTCGATTATAACGAGGCCGTTGACATGGCTGGCGGCAATCCGGAACTGGCAAAAGACCTGTTTGGCATGCTGCTTAAGGATTTGCCGATACTGCAACAGCAATTGTTAGAGGCAATTTCCCAGGCAGACATGACGGCTATCCGGGATCATGCCCACAAAATCCACGGGTCAACCGCCTATTGCAGCGTGCCGCAATTGCGTGAGGCGGCGGCAACAATGGAAACCATCACAAGCTCACAGGACCTGGCGGCCATACGCAAGCAATTTCAGAAGCTGGAGACAGCGATAAAGGCATTATTAGACCTGGGTCCCGGTTACCTTGAGCAAAGCTGGTAAACAAGTCAGCTGCCAAAGCGCCTCGCCTGCAACATAATCTCTTTCATCTCGCGTACAGCCCCCGCCAGTCCACTGAAAATCGCCCTCGCCACAATCGCGTGGCCAATATTCAATTCGTGAATCCGGCTAAGAGCGGCAATGGCGGCCGTATTATGATAATCCAGGCCATGACCGGCGTTGACCTGCAGGCCCAGCGCGGTGGCCATCTCCACGGCACGTGTGACGCGCAGCAATTCCTTATCCCGGCTGGTGCGATCAGTGGCGTCGGCGTAATGGCCGGTATGAATTTCAATTACCGGGGCCTGGCAGTCCGCCGCCGCCTGGATCTGCTGCTCATCGGCATCGATAAACAACGACACCCTGACACCGGCCTGTGCCAGTCGCTGGCAGGCTTCCTGTATTTTTGTACGCTGGCCGGCAACATCCAGCCCGCCTTCGGTCGTCAACTCCTCACGTCGTTCGGGCACCAGACAGCAATCGGCAGGCTGGATCTCACAGGCAATCCCTAACATTTCTTCCGTGACCGCCATTTCCAGATTCATGCGGCTTTGCAACATGCCCTTAAGCATACGCACGTCGCGATCCTGTATGTGACGCCGGTCCTCACGCAGATGCAGGGTAATGGCATCGGCCCCGGCCTGCTCGGCCACCAGGGCCGCCTGTAACGGTTCCGGGTAACGCGTTCCCCTGGCCTGGCGGATGGTTGCGACGTGGTCAATATTGACGCCGAGAAGAATGGGTTGCTGTACCGTCATGTCGTACCTGCCTTCGAATTTGCGCAAATAGTAAGTTATCCGGGTTTGGACGTCGAGTGACGGGCCAGTTTACGGCTTTGCATCAACTCCCTGGCCTTGAGCGGACGATCCCCCAGATAATAATCCAGCACCGCACGCATCAGCTGCTTGGCTTCGTTGCGTTGCCGATCCCGGGTTAATTGCTGTTCGCCCAGCGCGATCAGTGTATCGCCGGAAATACGTAAGGCATCATGCGACTGCAAATCGACCCGCACCGGACCCTGTTCAATTAGATAATAATATTCATGCTGCGCTGAAACCCTGTCACCACTTTGCACATCCACCAGCAGATTCATACCGTAGCCGAGGCTTTCCAGCAGTTGTACTTCGAAATAACGCAGGGGGACATCTCTGTTTGGTATCTGTTGCAAGGCGTGCAGACAGTGAGCATAGTCATCGAACAACTGCGGATGAGGATCGTGTCGGTGCAGCAGGCGCAGCAGCAATTCATTAAGGTAGAAGCCATGAAACAGGGTATCACCTGGCAACATCTGCTGACGCCGGGTATCCGCTTCCGCCTTGAACAGTGTCATCAACTCACCCTGTCCACCCCATTCTATATACAAACAGGTGTAGGGCAATAAACGACTGGCGATCGCGGCTTTACCCCGCTTGGCACCTTTGGCGACCAGTCCCAGTCGACCGTGTTCCCGGGTCAGGACATCGACGATTAAACTGGTATTGCGATATGGGCGAGTGTGCAGGACATATGCCTGGTCCTGAAAATGATGGGCTGAGGCCATGGCCTAGATCTCGTCGCGATACCCCAGTTGCTGCAGGGCGCGTTCGTCATCGGCCCAGCCGCGTTTTACCTTGACCCAGGTTTTGAGATACACCTTTTTTTCCAGTAGAGCTTCCAGATCCATGCGCGCTTCCTGGCCTATCTGTTTGAGTTTGGCGCCAGCCTTGCCGATCACAATCGCCTTCTGGTTGTCCCGTTCAACCCAGATAACCGCATAGATCTTGACCAGCGCCTCAGAAGATTCATCGAATTTTTCGATCTCGACACTGGTTGCATACGGTAATTCATCACCCAATAATCTGACCAGTTTTTCACGAATAATTTCGGCGGCGAGAAAGCGCACGCTTCGATCCGTGACCTGATCTTCCGGATACAACGGTTCCGAAATCGGCAGATTGTCTATAATGTGTTGCTCCAGTTGTGTCAGTTGCGTGCCCTGCCTGGCGGAAATGGGCACGATGGCAGCAAAAGTATAGCGCGTGGCGACCTCCTGCATGAAAGGTAATAATTGATCCTTGTCCCTGACCTGATCGACCTTGTTGATCGCCAGGATGACCGGGCAGGCCGCCTTTTCACATTGAGCCAGTGCCAATTGATCTTCCTCACCCCATTTCAGCGCCTCGACCAGAAACACGATAACGTCCACGTCCTGGATAATACTGAGTGCGGCACGGTTAAGATAACGATGCAGGGCCTGTTTATCGCCACGGTGAATACCCGGGGTATCGACGTAAACACATTGGGCCTGCTGGCTGGTTTTGATGCCCAGGATGCGATGGCGCGTGGTCTGAGGCTTGCGCGAGGTGATACTGACTTTTTGACCCAGCAGGTGATTCATCAAGGTGGATTTTCCGACATTGGGCCGGCCAATCAGGGCAATATAGCCGCTGCGAAATTCAGTCGACTCAGCCATCGAGCAATTCCAGAATTTGTTGAGCCGCGGCCTGTTCCGCTTTGCGTCGGCTATTGCCGCTGGCAATAACAGGCTTGTCCAGCAGAGTGACCTGACAACTGACCTCGAAGGTCTGCTTGTGAGCCTGGCCGCTGGTTTTCACAACGTCATACACAGGAAGTGGTAGAGACCGTGCCTGCAGGTATTCCTGCAAGCGTGTTTTGGGATCCTTGAGTTCCTTGACCTGACCCACGCTGTCCAGCCAGTTGGCAAAAACTCGTAGAATGAACTCGCGGGTCTGCTCAAAACCTGCGTCAAGATAAATGGCGCCAATAATGGACTCCAGCGCATCGGCCAGGATCGAGTTACGGCGATAGCCGCCGCTTTTGAGTTCACCACTGCCCAGTCGCAAAAATTCACCCAGCGACAGTTCGCCGGCAATGATGGACAGGCTTTCACCCTTGACCAGATGCGCTCGTAAACGGCTCAGATCACCCTCCCTTGCCTGCGGAAAACGGCGGTAAAGATCGGTGCTGATAACCAGGTTCAGCACCGCATCCCCCAGAAACTCCATCCGCTCATAATGGCATTTGCTGGCGCTTCGATGAGTCAGCGCGGTTTCGAGAAGCGCGATATCCTGGAAGTGGTAGCCCAGCCTGGCTTCCAGCCGCTGAGTGTCGCTCATCAGGACCCGGCTGATCCCGGAACAACTACAGTCTTGTCGAACACCGCGACAAAATACAGATTGCCAATGAAGTGTATGCGAGGTTCGTAATCGATCTCGATCGAATAACCACCATCCGAACTTCGTGTAATACCAATATCCTCGGCCTTAATCGCATAAATCATGTTGATATCCAGGCGCTTCAGCAAGTCTCTTTGCAGTTCTCTGGGATTTTTCCCGCGTGAAGCTGAATCATTAGCAAGAGATTCCATGGATGCGCTGATCTTGTAGCCATCGAAATACACTGGAATGAGTTTGAGCAGTGCAAAGGCAAAAATACCTGCCACCAGGATAGTCAATAGCCACCCTATCGCGGTCATGCCCCGTTGTTTACCCGGTCCAAACATGACTGAATTCTCCCTTCTTAATGGATTATCTAATGTATTATCGTACCAATGCGGGACCACTTTATTCCATCGTTATAGGACCACCAGATGAAAAATGCCCGGCCCTTGAGGTCTTTATCCGGCACAAACCCCCAATAACGACTGTCCTCGCTGTTATCCCGGTTATCCCCCATGGCGAAATATTCGCCCTTGGGCACTCGGTACTCCTGTGGTTGCGCCAGGTAGTTAACGTCTTTATTCAACAGAATATGATGGGTAACCTTACCCAGAACCTCTTCCAGCTCATCGTAATGCGGGTCCCGCGCATACGTATGCCTATCCTTTAATTTGATCTTTTGATCATTAATCCAGAGTTGCTTGTTCTTATAAACAATCTTGTCACCCGGCACACCAATTACACGCTTGATGTAATCAATCGACGGGTTTTCCGGGTAACGGAAGACAATGACATCACCACGCCTGGGTGAGCCCAGGTCAACCAGTTTGTAATAACCGATTGGCGAGCGCAGCCCGTAGGCAAACTTGTTAACCAGGATGTAGTCACCAATATGCAGTGTCGGCAACATGGAACCCGATGGGATTTTAAATGGCTCCACGATGAAGCCGCGTACGAGCATCACGACCAGAAAAACCGGGAACAGGAACCGTGCATATTCCACCAGTAACGGTTCTTTACGTTTACCCGCTTCCCCTGCAACAGTTTCCGTATCTGCTGCCGCCGCCTTTTTCTTACGGCCGAAAATCAGGACGTAGCCCCCCCAAATCGCCCCGCACACCAGCGTGAGGACGAACAGTATCGCAGTAAAATCGTAGTTCACTTGTCTCTCCCTACATTGAGCACGGCCAGGAAGGCATCTTGTGGGATTTCCACTTTACCGATCTGCTTCATACGCCGTTTACCAGCTTTTTGTTTTTCCAATAATTTACGCTTGCGCGTCACATCACCGCCGTAGCACTTGGCGGTGACATTCTTGCGCAGAGCCTTCACGTTGGTTCTTGCCACAATCTTGGAGCCGATTGCAGCCTGTACAGCCACTTCGAACATTTGTCGCGGAATCAGTTCCTTCATTTTCTCGGCCAGTTCCCTGCCCCGACTCTCGGCCTGGTCGCGGTGTACGATGGTGGACAGGGCATCGACCTTGTCGCCATTAATAAGGATATCGAGCTTGACCAGGTTAGCGGCCTGAAAACGGGTGAACTCATAATCCAGGGAGGCATAGCCTCGGCTGACAGATTTCAGCCGATCAAAAAAGTCCAGAACGATCTCATTCATGGGTATTTCATATGTCAGAGAGACCTGGTTGCCCAGGTACTGCATGCTCTTCTGGCTGCCACGTTTTTCGATACAGAGATTAATGATGTTCCCGACATAATCCTGCGGCACCAGAATATGCGCCGTAATAATCGGTTCGCGTATCTCCCCGATGTCGTTCGGTTCGGGAAGCGCTGCGGGGTTATCAATGTGGATCACGTCACCCTTGGCCGTCACGACTTCGAACACCACGGTTGGCGCCGTCGTGATCAGGTTCAGATCGTATTCGCGCTCCAGTCGTTCCTGGATGATCTCCATGTGCAACATGCCGAGGAAACCGCAGCGAAATCCGAAGCCCAGGGCCTGCGAGGTCTCGGGTTCATAAAACAACGCGGCATCGTTGAGACGCAACTTGGCCAGCGCATCGCGCAGGTCCTCATAATCTTCGCCATTGACCGGATATAGTCCGGCGAACACCCGGGGCTGGATCGGCTTAAACCCTGGCAAGGCCTGACTGGCCGGATGATCCGCGGCCGTGATGGTATCACCCACCGGCGCGCCATTGATGTCCTTGATCCCGGCGATCACAAAACCGACTTCACCGGCTGCCAGTTCGTCGGTATCCTGACGTTTCGGGTTAAACACTCCCACATTATCCACCTGGTGGGTTCGTCCGACAGACATAATCAGGATCTTTTGCCGTTTGCGTAAAATCCCCTGTTTCACCCGCACCAGAGACACCACCCCCAGGTAATTATCAAACCATGAATCGATGATCAGCGCCTGCAGGGGGGCATCCCGATCACCTGTGGGCGGTGGGATCCGGCGAATGAGATCCTCCAGGAGTTCCGGCACACCGACCCCGGTCTTGGCGCTCACCCGGATGGCATCCTTCGCTTCAATGCCGATGATTTCCTCGATTTCCGTGATAACACGATCCACGTCAGCTGCCGGTAAATCGATCTTGTTGAGGACCGGGACGACCTCCAGGCCCTGATCGATGGCCGTATAACAATTCGCCACACTCTGGGCCTCCACGCCCTGTGACGCATCCACCACCAGCAGTGCGCCTTCACAGGCCGCCAGGGAGCGAGAGACCTCATATGAGAAGTCCACATGGCCTGGGGTATCAATGAAGTTCAGCTGGTAAGTCTGGCCGTCCTGGGCGGTGTAATTCAGGGTCACGCTCTGTGCCTTGATGGTAATACCCCGCTCCCGTTCCAGCTCCATGGAGTCCAGAACCTGGGCGGCCATTTCCCGTTCAGTCAGGCCCCCGCAAATGTGAATCAGGCGATCGGCCAGGGTCGATTTGCCATGGTCAATATGGGCGATAATCGAAAAATTTCGGATGTGCTGCAAATCCCGCAAAGGCTACCTCGCATAGCGCTGAATATAAAAAAGGCGCTGTTATAGCGCCTCCGAATCCGGTCTATTGTACCGTATTTACGCCCGCTCGAAATAGGGAGCCAGCCGCTCCGGATCCAGGAAATAATGGCAGACCTCACGACCATCGACAGTCAGTACCGGCACCAGGGTGTCATAGCGCTCGCGTAATACCGGGTCAGCGTCAATGTCACGGGTAGTGACATCGAATTCCCAACGCGATTGCAGGGTCTGTAACTCCGCCATGAATGCCTCGCACAAATGGCAATCATGGCGGAGATAGACGATCAGGGTGGGTTTCACTTTTTCGGTATTTTTAATGCCAGGAACACGGGCGATGTCCCGCGCTGAATCAGGACTGGCACGGGCTTGCCCACTGGCAACTCGCGTATCAGCTTGTGCAGCTGGCGCACTCCGGTGATATTGCGGTTATTGATCTTGAGCAGAATATCACCACGCTGGATCCCGGCATCGGCCGCCGCCCCGTCGGTAACTTCTTTGACGATGACCCCGCCTTTCTTGACATCCAGCCGCTGGCGCAGCTCGGACGGAATGGCCTCAACCGCAATGCCCAGTCGATTCGTCTCTGCGGGTTGTGACTCGCCACCACTGGATTCGGCGCCAGCCAGCTTGGCCTCTGACGGCAGTTCGGCAATCTTGACCCTCAGCTCTCTGGTCTTGCCTTCGCGAATGACTTGTACCCGGGCTACCTCGCCGACCGGGGTATTACCCACGGCAATCGGCAGATCAGAAGACCGATTGATGGTCTTACCATTGAAGCGAATCACCACATCACCGATCTTGAAACCGGCTTTGGCTGCCGGCGAATGCGGCAGCACCTTGAGCACCACTGCACCCATGGGTTCTTTCATGCCAAAGGACTCTGCCAGTTCACGGTTGACGTCCTGGATCAGGATGCCCAGCCAGCCGCGGCTGACCTTACCCTTGGTCTTCAGTTGCTTCACCACATTCATGGCGACGTTGACAGGAATGGAAAAGGACAGGCCCATGAAACCGCCGGTACGGCTGTAAATCTGGGAATTGATACCCACAACCTCTCCGTCCAGATCAAACAGCGGCCCGCCAGAATTACCCGGATTAATGGCCACGTCGGTCTGAATGAAGGGAACGTAATTTTCGGTAGGCAGGTTACGCCCCAATGCGCTCACCACGCCGACCGATACAGAGTGATCAAAGCCAAACGGTGAACCGATGGCCATGACCCATTGGCCTGGCTGCAGTTTGTCGGAATTACCAATCTTGACCACCGGCAAATTCTTGGCATTAATCTTTAACAGGGCGATATCACTGCGCGGGTCGGTGCCCACGAGTTTGGCCTTGAGTTCCCGCCGATCGGCCAGGCGCACGATTATCTTGTCCGCGCCTTTGATGACGTGGTTATTGGTAATGATGTAACCATCGGAGCCAATGATGAAGCCGGAACCCAGCGATTGCGTGCTGTAATCATCCGGCCCGTCCTGATCCCCAAAGAATTTGCGCAGCAAATCACCCCAGGGTGAATTTTCCGGCAGATTCGGAATATTCTGGTTACCACGATCAATCTTGACCTTTTGCGTGGTGCTAATGTTGACCACCGCCGGTGCAACCACTGTTACCAACCCTGTAAAATCCGGCAAACTGGCAGCCCAGGACACCGGCACCAGTAAAACGCTCACCAAAAGCACTGCTAACAAACGACGCATGTTTGCTCCTTCTAATCCTAAATGATATCTCGGTAATTATTTTAGAACGGTTGCTGCTCTTTACGGAACTGCCGGAAATCGACCGGAATGGCAGTATCGGCTTTTCGTATAATAATCGGGTGCGATTGAGGGTCTTTTTCTATTTTGCGTGCATATTGCCGCAACAACAGCATGGCTATTATGAAACCGGCAATCGCGCCGGCCAGCGCCCCAAAATCTTCTTTGATTCCCATACCGGGCCAGTCTAGCTGCTGGGCGATGACCGCCCCTATCAGCATCAGTAGCAAAGGTAAAAAATAGGTAAAAAAGGCAGATTTAATGAACCCCTTTTCCGGTACCGCGACGATAACCTCATCGCCTATCTGGGCATGGCATTGATTCAGTGCCGTCATGCGCATCGCCCGTCGCCCCAGCGATTTTTCCAGCATACCTGTGCCGCATCCCTGTTTGGCATGACACGAACCGCAACTACTCTTGCGTTCGGCTTCCACCAGGGCGTATTCCCCGTCGTTGCGGATAACAACAGCCGTCTGCTCAATCATTGGATTTATACGTCACGGATTCGCCGATCATTCTGACAGTTCGTTGCGGCACTTCTCCGACAGCGGTGATGTGGTAATCACCTAACACGCGGCTGTAGGCATTGACCGCGCCCATGCTGGATGCCCCTAACAACGAGGAATCCTTGTGTTTATCTTTTTCGATGAAGACGGAAACAGAGGCCAGTCCATCGCTGAATATCATGTGCTCTACCAACATTTTGTCCGGCATACGCTGGTAATGGGTCGCATCATTGACAAATCCGCGCGGCAACTCCTGTACCAGCCAGACATGCGCATTATCAGGCTTTTTGGGTGCACTGGCATCCTGTGCTTCGTACCAGGTGTATTCCTTGCCAGTCGGTCGCGGTTTGAACAGATCATCGGGCACTTTTTTGAGGTACTTGATCTGGGTAAACATAAACTGCTCAAGCAGTTTACCGCTCTCATCCAGCAGCTGGGTTTTCAATAGCAGGCCGGTGTTTTCATCCACCCACAGGCGATGACCATAGCGATACTGGTCTGTCGGTTTGATGGAAATGATGCGTGCCTGCTGACCGGCGATCTTGTCCTGGCCGCCAATATGGAACGTATACTCGCCCTTGAGCTGATCAAGCTTGACCGGGAAAATCGGTGGAAACTGGACCTTACTGCCCTTTTCAACCATGACGGATTTGGAATCGGGCAGGATACAGGTCACCTTGTCACCGTCACGTATCACTTCACGGCCGGTTTCGTCCAGCGACACCAGCTTTTCCCGCTCGCCGTCCTTGGTGGTCGCATGAGCAATGCTCATGAGGCTCAGTTGCCGATCCTGCTGATACACGAAGCGCCCGGTGTAATTGAGCATATGCGAGGCATAGTGCATCTTTTGCAACCAGGTTTCGATAGCCTGATCATCACTGGCCCATACCAGTACCGGTACAACGAACAGGAAAACAGGCAGAACGTATCTACTTTTTAACATCGGCAATGCTGGGCCGTGCATACCCCTGGCCCTGTGTGTAACTGATAATGCGGGTATAGGGCAGCATGCCTTTGAAACGCGCACTCGCAGAATACTCGTTGTGACTGACAATGTAGCTGTTGAGTTTATTCTCAGCCTCGGTGGTCAGCCGTACCGGCTGGGTAGTGATTGGACCGACCGCAAAATGCGGAATATCCTGCGGCACCTCGGGGGATTGCCTGACAACCAGGATGGCAACTGCGGCTATGGTTGCAGCAATGGCCGCACCGGAAGCGTGGCGCAGGATCTTCCTGGGTTTGTACCAGCGTTTCGGTGCCAGGACCGTTGGTTCATCCTCGATTGCTGCTGAAACACGGGCGGCCAGTTGCTGCGAACCAGCAACATAGTGATGGTTCATGACATCCCGAATCAGGTGATAGGACATCCAACTGGAGCGAGCCTCGTCATGCTGACGCAGACTTTCGATTACGCGCTGATCGTCGACCTCTCCATCCATAAAAGCGGAGAGTTTCTCCATGAGTTGATCGTTCATACTGTGCACCTCAACTAAGCCTTACCACAACGCCGTCCATCAATTACCCAGAAGAGGCTTCAACTTTTTGTCTATCGCCTCACGTGCCCGGAAAATTCTGGACCGTACTGTCCCGATGGGACAATTCATCACCTCGGCAATTTCCTCATAACTCATGTCTTCCAGTTCACGCAAGGTAATTGCCGTCTTCAAGTCCTCCGGCAGTGCTTCGATGGCTTCGAATACTACCCGTTCTATCTCATCACGCAAGACCATACGTTCTGGCGTGGAGGTATCTTTCAGTGCAGACGGGCCTTCAAAGAACTCCGCCTCGCTGGCTTCCACATCATCCGTAGGAGGCCGCCTTCCCTGCGCCACCACGTGATTTTTGGCTGTATTGATGGCAATTCGATACAGCCAGGTATAAAACGCACTGTCACCCCTGAAATTCGGCAGGGCACGGTACGCCTTGATGAAGGCCTCCTGCGCCAGATCCATGGCCTCAACCGGATCGCGCAGGTAGCGCGTGATCACCTTGATAACACGCGACTGGTACTTCATCACCAGGACGTCGAATGCTCGCTTGTCTCCTTGCTGCACTCGCTCAACCAACGCCTGATCATTGGTACGATCACTCATCTAGACCTTGTCCCTTTACACTTACTGCCTGTTCAGGACCGGCCTGGAACTGATATTGAGACATTTCACTGCACATAGAGTTCGCAAGACGGTCAGTTTTTTGGTTATATTTCAGTTTTATAAACCATTCGGACTTAAGCCCGCCTTAAGCCCGATAAAGCCGCCTATTGTAACGAAAACAACTGTTAAACAACAAAATTTCGCTTATGCAAACACACTGCAACTATATGCAAAACCGGCCAGGAACACAGTATGGCGATCCAGTCTGATATCTTGCTTATCGGAGGTGGTGCTGCCGGCTTGAGCCTGGCTCTGAGACTGGCCGACACCCACTCTATCACGTTGATTTCTAAAACAAAAATGACGGATGGTTGCACGATTTATGCTCAGGGCGGAATTGCTGCGGTACTCGATGATGGTGATTCTGTTGAGTCCCATGTGCAGGACACCATTGATGCGGGTGCCGGCCTGTGTGATCCCGATGTCGTGCAATTTACCGTCGAACGCAGTCGTCACACCATCGAATGGCTAATCCAGCGCGGCGTCCCCTTCACCCATGAGGTTGCGGAACATGCCGACAGCCCCTATCACCTGACCCGCGAAGGCGGCCACAGTCATCGTCGAATTATTCATGCCGCTGATGCCACGGGCCGTGCCCTGGAAACCACGCTGGCCGCGCAGGTCCACGCCCATCCGAATATCAAGGTGTACGAAAGGCACATCGCCATCGATCTCATCACCGGGCAGAAACTGGGTTTGAGCGAAAACCAATGCCTCGGCGCCTATGTGCTAAACCGTAAAAATGGTCGAGTGGAGACCTTCACGGCCACGCACACGGTCCTGGCCACCGGTGGCGCCAGCAAGGTTTACCTGTATACCACGAATCCGGACACCGCCACCGGGGACGGCATCGCCATGGCCTGGCGTGCCGGTTGTCGCGTCGCCAACCTGGAATTCAATCAGTTTCATCCGACCTGTCTTTACCACCCGCGTGCTAAAACCTTCCTGATCACCGAAGCCCTGCGCGGTGAAGGCGCCAGGCTAACCCTGCCCGATGGCTCGGCATTTTTGCAGCAGTTTGATTCGCGTGAAGAACTGGCACCGCGCGACATTGTCGCCCGTGCCATCGACCACGAGATGAAACGGCTTGGCAGTGATTATGTCCTGCTCGACATCAGTCACAAACCGGCGAGTTTTATCCGTGAACATTTCCCCACGGTTTACCAGCGCTGCCTGGAACTGGGATATGACATCACCCAGCAGGCCATCCCGGTGGTGCCGGCCGCACACTATACCTGCGGTGGTGTCATGATTAATTTGCATGGCCAGACGGATCTGCCAGGCCTGTATGCTATCGGCGAGGTCTCATTCACCGGACTGCACGGCGCCAATCGCATGGCCAGCAACTCCCTGCTCGAATGCCTGGTCTTCGCCGAAGCCGCCAGTGCACATATCCAGCAGCTTGCAGCGGCACCTGAACCGCACATCAAGATTCCAGACTGGGACGAATCCCGGGTCACCGATTCGGATGAAGAAGTCGTCGTCACCCACAACTGGCACGAATTGCGGCGTTTTATGTGGGACTACGTGGGGATCGTCCGCACCAACAAACGTTTACAGCGTGCCAACAGCCGGGTTGATCTTTTATTGCATGAAATCGATGAATACTACGGGAATTTCCGCGTCACCAACGACCTGCTGGAGTTACGTAATCTGTCGGTCGTTGCCAAGCTGATTGTCCAGTCGGCCCTGTTGCGCAAGGAAAGTCGTGGCCTGCATTACACGCTGGACTACCCACAGCCGGATAATACGCAATCACCACACAATACCATCCTGACCCCGCCGAATTATACCGGGTCCGCCCGCCGCGTTGCCGTCACATCATGAGCGAGTTTCAGGCGCACGCGCAAACGACGAAACGTGTCTGCATCCAGCTGATCACGAAAGATCAGCAAACGTTGGTTTTTGATTCCAGCGGCGGACAACGTGACAGTAACAAACCAGGGGGTTTGCAAGGATCGTGAAAGGTTCAGGCTATAAAGGCGCGCCTCACCTGTCCTTAACCAGTCGCCACTGGTCTGCCAGATCCAGTACTGCCCGTGATCATCGTGCTGATGACGATAATATCGCCAGTTCAGAATCGCACTGCACAGCCACGCGAGATATAACAGGACTTGCCAGACTGCACCGATGGCAAGCGGCTGCGACAGGGCGACGAACGCCAGCACGTGCGCAATGACAAGATAAGCGGCAAGTAAACGTGACCTGTTACGTTTGAGGCGTAACGGCCTGGCGAATCCATTGAATAACATCAGCGACATCCTTGTCGATGGGAACACTATCCCCGAAAAAATAATCAAACAGCATCTGATCTGGGTATTCCAGTATGACCCGAAAACTGTTGCGTTGCGACTCGGATAATGCCCGATAATGCTGATCGACAAAGTCTCCCAGCAAGGCATCGAGTTCCAGCATGCCCCGCCGACATTGCCAGCGAACACGCGACAACTCGCTGTCTGTCTGATCCTGAGTCATGGGTCAGATCGATTCCTTGAGCATCATCTGCTTGATCTGGTGTATCGCCTGCGTGGGATTCAGTCCCTTGGGACACACCGTCACGCAGTTCATAATAGTATGGCAACGAAACATGCGATAAGGCCCATCCAGTTCCTGTAAGCGTTCATCGGTCGCCTGGTCACGACTGTCAGCCAGAAAGCGGTATGCCTGCAGCAATGCCGCCGGGCCACGAAATTTATCCGGATTCCACCAGAACGAAGGACACGCGGTGGTACAGCAACCACAGAGAATGCATTCATACAGGCCATCGAGCTTGTCACGCTGTTCCGGTGACTGCGGCAATTCCACCTCCGGCATGGGATCGTGGACAACGAGATAAGGTTTGACCGCGCGATAATGGTGAAAAAACTGACTCATATCCACCACCAGGTCGCGCACGATAGGCATGCCCGGCAGCGGCCGTACGACAATCGGTTCCTTCAGTTTTGACAAAGGCGTCAGGCAGGCCAGGCCATTGGTGCCATTGATATTCACGGCATCGGAACCGCATACACCTTCGCCGCAGGAGTGCCGGAAAGACAAACTTTCATCCTGGGCCTTGATCTTCAGTAAGGCGTCACGCAACATCATGCCCGGCTGGATATTATCCAGCGCATAATCTTTCAGATAGGGTTTGCTGTCGGTCTCCGGGTTATAACGCTGTATTTTAAATCGCATATACTGACCTGTTGCATAAGCTTGTTATGTTGTCTGTCGTCGTCTTTCGACCCTGACTTTAGTACACCCGTTCCTTCGGCGGGAACGTCTCCACCGTCATAGGCCGTAGCCGTACCGGCTTGTACTCGATACGATTCTGCGCCTTGTAGTACAGGCTGTGTTTGAGCCAGTGTGCATCATCGCGCTCGGGGTAGTCGATCCGTGAATGGGCGCCGCGACTCTCCTTGCGCGCCAGGGCTGAAGCAACCGTCGCCACCGCCACATCGACCAGGTTTTCGAGTTCCAGCGCTTCTATCCGCGCGGTATTGAATATCCTGCTGTGGTCCTGCAGGCGTACATCCTGCACGCGGGCCTCCAGCTCCAGGACTTTTTGCAGCCCCTCTTCAAGGATGTTTTCAATCCGGAAGACACCGCAATATTTTTCCATAATGGACTGGAGTTCGTTTTTTAAGCCGGCCACGGATTCCCCCTGGCCTTTCTGATCCCAGCGGTGCAATCGGCTCAATGCCGCATCAACACTGTGTTCGGGCAAGGGCAGGTGGTAACGCGTGTTTTTCAGGACATCGATAATACGATTACCCGCAGCACGGCCAAACACGACGATATCCAACAGTGAGTTTCCGCCCAGCCGGTTGGCACCGTGGACAGAAACACAGGCGCATTCGCCGACTGCATATAATCCCGGAACTTCCTCTTCTCCGGCTTCCAGCGGGACCACCACTTCACCATAGCGATTCGTCGGAATCCCCCCCATTGTGTAATGCGCCGTAGGAAAGACAGGAATAGGCTCTTCTGCCGGGTTGATTCCCAGGAAGGTCTTGACCATGGCCGTAATCCCCGGCAAGCGTTTATTCAGCACCTCTTCGCCCAGGTGATCAAGTTTCAGCATCACGTAATCTGCATCGGCGCCACAGCCGCGGCCATCACGCACCTCGGTTGCAATTGCACGACTCACCACGTCGCGGCTGGCAAGATCCTTGGCGTGCGGCGCATAACGCTCCATAAAACGTTCGCCGTCCCTGTTAATCAAAAAACCACCCTCACCGCGAGCACCTTCGGTAATCAGCATGCCGCGTCCGGCAATACCCGTCGGATGAAACTGGAAAAATTCCATGTCTTCCAGCGGAATCCCGGCACGTAAGGCCATGGCCAGACCATCGCCGGTATTTATGCGTGCATTCGTGTTGGTACGGAACAGCTGCCCCACGCCGCCGGTGGCCAACAAGGTAGTTTTTGCTTCGATTAACAGTGGTTCACCGGTTTCAATCTCGAGCGTCAGCGCACCCAGGATTGTCCCCTCTTCGTTGCTGATCAAATCAATGGCAAAGAATTCATCGAAAAAATGGGTCTTGGCCCGGATATTCTGCTGGTACAGACTGTGCAACATGGCATGGCCGGTCCGATCTGCCGCTGCGCAGGTACGGGCGGCCTGCTCGCCACCGAAGTTCTGGCTCTGACCACCGAACGGACGCTGATAAATCTTGCCGGTATCGAGCCGGGAAAACGGCACACCGGCATGTTCAAGTTCATAAACGATATGGGAAGCCGCACGACACATATATTCAATGGCATCCTGGTCGCCGAGATAATCACTGCCCTTTACCGTATCGAACATATGCCAGTGCCAGTTATCCGGCCGCACATTCGCCAGCGCGGCATTGATGCCACCCTGCGCCGCCACAGTATGCGAGCGTGTCGGAAAGACCTTTGAGACTACTGCCACCTTGGCCTCTGCCTGTGCCAGTTGCAGTGCAGCACGCAGACCACCGCCGCCAGCGCCAATCACCAGGACATCAAACTTCCGCCGCGCCAGATTCATAGTACCACCACCGAATACAGGATCATGCTGATCCAGATCGCCAGCACGATCAGAACCAGTGTGATCAAAGTCCATAACACAAGTCGCAGACTCGATACGTGTACGTAATCGATCAAGATGTCACGCACACCTACCCAGACATGAAACATCAGGGAATAAAAAAACAACAGGGTTGCGATATTGGCAAGGGGATCGCTAAAGCGCGCCCGCCAGTCGGCGAAGTTGGATTCCGGGCTGCCGGCCAGGTATACGATAAAAACCGCAAGGTATACCAGTAAATACAATGCAGTCAGTCGCTGCAATATCCATGTTCGCATTCCATGCGCGCGCCAGCTCATAACCAGATCCTGTATAGCATAAACAGAAATACCAGTGCGCCTGCCACATTGACCGCCCAGGCACTCAAACGTGCAGCCGTTAACTGTTCACCGAGATTAACGTCCATCAGCAGAAAACGTATACCCGCCAGGATATGATGTGAAAGCGTCCAGACCAGTATGGATAAGATCAACTTCAATGGCCAGGTATGCAGCATGGCAAGTGCCGCAACATAACCAGCCTGGTCACGCAGAGACAGGCCAAACAGGTAAATCAGGCCCGGTATCGCCAGGATCATCAGGGCCCCGGAGACACGGTGTGCAAACGAGGTTACCCCGGTAACGGGCAGGTGAATAGCGAACAGGTTGAGAAACTTTGGTCGTTTTTGTTTTAAATTCATCGACTTTAGTGTAGTTCAATTGCATCAGACGTCCAATACGATACAATTTCGAAAATATTCCAATACAGGTCTTTCACATGCAATCCCAATGGCAACAATTTCTACTCGATCAGGGTGCTGAACTGGATGCTGATGGCCAGCTAAGCCTGGCCAATTCACATGAAGCAATCGACCAGCTGCAAACCAGGGGTGTCATTGCCAGCCTGGATCACCTGGGGTGCATTCGTGCCAGCGGCGCAGACGTGCAGGACTTTTTACAGGGCCAACTCAGTAACGATATCGCCCAGTTACAGAATAAACAGGTACAGATCAGCGCGTATTGTAACCCGAAGGGACGTATGCTGGCCCAGTTTCTGGTCGTGCCGGACCAGTCGGACTTCCTGTTGCTACTACCGCGCAATATCCTGGAACCGACGCTAAAGCGACTGCGCATGTTCATACTACGTAGCCAGGTCAGTCTGGATGATGTGTCTGAGCAGCAGATCTGCCTGGGCGTTGCCGGCGCAGACTTGTCACCGGCCAAAGACAAACTGCAATTTCCGGACTCCGATTATGCCTTAAACCAGCATGATGGCTTGCTGGTCTGCAAACTGCCCGGCCCCCTGGAACGCTACTTGCTGGTTACCAGTTCAGCGCAGGCATCGGCACTGTGGCAGGATATGGCCACTACGCTCATGCCCACCGACCAGCACGTCTGGCACTGGCTCGATATTCAGGCCGGTCTACCCAATATCCTGCCCCAGACGGTCGAAGAGTTCGTCCCGCAGATGGTCAACCTCGAACTGATCAACGGCGTCAATTTCAAAAAGGGCTGCTACCCGGGCCAGGAAATTGTTGCGCGCATGCATTACCTGGGTAAACCGAAGCGCCGCATGCATCACTTTAGCCTGGCTCAATCGACTGCGCCGGTGCCCGGCACCGATGTGTATGTTGCCAATGGCAACGGCCAAAGTGCAGGAAAGATTGTACTTGCCGAAACTGATGCCTCAGGTTGCGATTGCCTGGCCGTGATACAAAACGACAAGCAAAATGCCGATCTGAGATTGGGTGCGGCAGACGGCCCGAAGCTGGTCATGGCCAGTCTCCCGTATTCCCTCGAATCTGCCTAAATAATCACCTGGAGTTAGTTAAAAACAGCCGGTCCCTGAAACGGGCTTTGATCGTTCAATGAGTACTCCCCGAACTTGCTTCACTTAAAACCCTTCGGGTTTGATTAAGTATTCCCTGAACCAGTTCCACTGGTTCTGGTCACGTGAGTTCTGGTCGCACTTAGAACCCTGCGGGGTTCATCAAGTACTTCCTGAACTTGCTTCACTTAAAACCCCTTCGGGCTTTATTAAGTATTCCCTGAACCAGTTCCACTGGTTCAGGTCACGTCAGTTCTGGTCGCATATGCGGGAAGAGGAGGACGTCGCGGATGGAGGGTGAGTCAGTGAGCAACATCACCAGGCGGTCGATGCCGATGCCCTCGCCGGCGGTTGGCGGCATGCCGTGTTCCAGCGCGGTAACGTAATCCTCGTCGAAGTACATGGCCTCTTCGTCACCGGCATCTTTTTCTTCCACCTGTTTGCGAAAACGTTCAGCCTGGTCCTCGGCGTCATTCAATTCGGAAAAACCGTTGGCGATCTCGCGGCCGCCGACAAAAAATTCAAAGCGGTCTGTCACAAACGGATCCTGGTCGTTGCGTCGGGCCAGGGGTGACACCTCGGTAGGGTACGCCGTAATAAAGGTTGGGTCCTTGAGCCGGTGCTCGACGGTCTTTTCGAAGATCTCGATCTGGACTTTGCCCAGACCATAACTGTCCTTGAGGGGGATTTGCAGGCCCCGGGCAAGCTTGCGTGCAGCCTCCAGATCATCCAGCGCCGCTGCCGGGATATCCGGGTTGAAATGCAGAATGGATTCTTTCACCGTCATGCGGCTGAAGGGTTTTTCAAAATCATAGGTCTCGCCCTGGTAGGCGATCTGGGTGGTGCCCACCACCGAACGCGCGACATCGCGCAACATATCCTCGGTCAGGTTCATCAGGTCATGATAGTCGGCATAGGCCTCGTAGAATTCAAGCATGGTGAATTCCGGATTATGCCGGGTCGACAGCCCTTCGTTACGGAAATTCCGATTGATCTCGAAGACCTTTTCCAGGCCGCCCACCACGCAACGCTTTAAAAACAGCTCCGGGGCAATACGCAGATATAATTCCATGTCCAGCGCATTATGATAGGTCTTGAATGGCCGCGCAGTCGCGCCACCGGGTAACACCTGCATCATCGGGGTTTCGACTTCGAGAAAACCCCGCGTCCCCAGGTACTGGCGAATATGATTAATAACGGCCGAACGAATCCGAAAGGTCTCGCGCGACTCCTGGTTCATGATCAAGTCCAGGTAGCGCTGGCGGTAGCGGGTTTCGGTATCGGTCAGACCGTGGTACTTCTCCGGCAGCGGCCGCAGTGATTTGGTCAGCAGGCGAATCGATTCCACCTTAACCGATAGTTCTCCGGCATTGGTCCGGAACAGTGTGCCCTCTGCCCCGATGATGTCACCGATATCCCACTTCTTGAATTGCTGATTGTAAAAGCCGTCGGCCAGCACATCGCGTTGCACGAATAACTGGATCCGCCCGGACATGTCCTGGATACTGGCAAAGGCGTTCTTGCCCATGATGCGCTGGGCCATCATGCGTCCGGCCACGCTGACCCGTACCGGGTTTTGTTCAAAATACGCGTTGTCTTTTTCACCGTACTCGGCATGCAGCTCACCGGCCATCACGTTGCGGCGAAAATCATTGGGAAAGGCTACGCCTTCCTCGCGCAAGGCCTGCAGCTTTTCCCGCCGCTGGGCAATCAATTTATTCTCGTCGCCGTTATTATCTTTTGACATGTCTTACCCTGATCTTGTTATAAACCGCTTTTCAAACTCGCTTCGATAAACTCGTCCAGATCGCCATCCAGTACTTTCTGGGTATCGGTACGTTCCACATTGGTTCGCAGGTCCTTGATGCGCGACTGGTCCAGCACATAGGACCGGATCTGGCTGCCCCAGCCAATATCCGACTTGGATTCCTCCAGCGCCTGCTTGGCCGCATTGCGCTTTTGCATTTCCATTTCGTACAACTTGGCCTTGAGCATTTTCATGGCGTGGTCGCGGTTCTGGTGCTGGGAACGCTCGCTCTGGCATTGTACGACAATACCGCTCGGCTCGTGGGTTATACGCACTGCCGAATCAGTCTTGTTGACGTGCTGACCACCGGCACCACTGGCGCGGTAGGTATCGGTCCGCAGGTCAGCCGGATTGATCTCAATATCGATAGAGTCGTCCACCTCCGGTGACACGAACACCGAGGCAAAGGACGTATGCCGGCGATTGCCGGAATCGAATGGCGACTTGCGCACCAGTCGATGTACGCCGATCTCGGTCCGCAACCAGCCAAAGGCATAATCGCCCTGAAAGTAAATCGTCCCGCTCTTGATGCCGGCAACTTCGCCCGCTGAGACCTCGATCAGTTCGGTCTTGAAACCGTGGTCTTCCCCCCAGCGCAGGTACATGCGCAACAGCATGTTGGCCCAGTCCTGGGCCTCGGTGCCCCCGGAACCGGCCTGTATGTCCAGGTAGGCATTATTGGCATCCATTTCCCCGGAAAACATCCGTTCGAATTCCAGCCTGGCGAGCAACTGTTCCTGATTGTCGAGGTCCGCCACCACTGACTGCAGGGTCTCCTCATCGTCCTCGTCACGGGCCAGTTCGAGTAATTCCTCCGCCTCATTCAGGCCGGTATCGAGGCCGGACAGGACGCTGACGACGTGCTCCAGGCGAGCGCGTTCACGCCCCAGTTCCTGGGCGCGTTCGGGTTCATTCCAGATGGCGGGGTCTTCCAGTTCGCGGCTTACTTCGTCGAGGCGTTCACGCTTGGCGTCGTAGTCAAAGATACCCCCTCAGGGCTTCACTACGCCCTTGCATGTCTTTGAGGCGGGTCTGTATTACTCCGGTTTCCAGCATATGCAATCTTTCTATTTAATACCCAAATATGTAAAGCCGCGTATATTAACGTACCGGCGGGGTCGCCGTCATCGGGGATAACAGCTCACAGCGCATTCAGTCATACCTAATCGATTGAAATCATTGATAGCACATACCACCGCCGCACAATGGGCTACAGTTAGCATATAAAACCACCATCATTCACGCCCTTCCACCAGGAGGTGTGTTATGTCCATGTCCCTTGTCCTTCAGCGCTATCTGCGTGATCATAATATCGCCTATGAGATGCTGCCCCATCGGCCCACCCGCTCCAGCCTCAACAGCGCCTCTGCCGCCCATGTCCCGGGCAGTAAACTGGCCAAGCCCGTCATCCTGGAAGACGACCAGGGTTACGTTATGGTCGTGATACCGGCCACCGAGCACCTGAAAATCGGCAGGCTCAATCAGACCCTGCAGCGCAACATGGGACTGGCCACAGAAAGCGAGCTACGCGGGTTATTCAGCGATTGCGAGACCGGCGCCATCCCGCCTCTCGGCCAGGCCTATCAGATGGAAACCGTGGTGGATGACAGCCTGTTGCAATGCAACGATATCTATTTCGAAGCCGGCGATCATACCGACCTGATACACATTAAAGGCAGCTCATTCCGTCAATTAATGCAGGGCAATCGGCACGCCGCCCTGTGTGTACATTGATAACACCTGGACTGGCTACCTCAGCGCCGCACGCATTGCCCATCAGCTTACCGGTGACAGGTATTCAACCAGGAGCTGGGCGCTGCGTTGCCCGTTATATTCATTCACGTCCAGGCGATAGGCCAACTGCACTTCCCGCACCTGCTCAGGCCAGCCCTCATCCGTCGTGCGAAAGGCAATGGCGTCGAAGTGTCGGTCGCCATCGCGCACAAGCATTTTGAGATGATGTTCTCCCACAATGCGTCTTTGCACCAGTTCAAACCGCCCTTCAAACACGGGTTCGGGGAATCCCTGTCCCCAGGGCCCGGCATTGCGCAGGAGTTCTGCCAGTGACAGGTCGATATCGTTTGCTGACAAACTGCCATCACTATGCAAGATGCGCTGCAGGTCATCGTCATCGAGCAAATCGTCAGCCGTCTCGATAAACGCCGATCTGAATTGTTCAAAGTCCTGTCGGCGCAAAGTCAGGCCTGCCGCCATGGCATGTCCGCCAAATTTTGTTAACAGTCCCGGATGGCGGGTAGCAATGCGATCCAGGGCATCACGGATGTGCAGGCCGGGAATGGAGCGGGCTGAGCCCTTGATCAAATCATCGCCGCTGGCAGCGAACACAATCACCGGCCGGTGCAGGGCTTCCTTGATACGCCCTGCCAGGATACCGATGACGCCTTCATGATATTCCGGATCATACAGGCAGATGGCGGACGGCAAATTTTGCGCCCGGGTGTATTCAAGTGCGTTGAGCTGGTGTTCAGCCTGCTCCCGCATGGTTTGCTCGATACGGCGACGTTCCCGGTTAAAATCATCCAGCACCTTTGCTCGTTCCAGGGCCCGCCCCATGTCATCGCTGAGCAAACATTCAATCCCTATCGACATGTCATCCAGCCGGCCGGCGGCATTCAGGCGTGGTCCGACACAAAACCCCAGGTCCTGGCTGGTAACCCGGCGGTAATCACGACCTGACACCTGCAGCAGAGCAAGAATGCCGGCACCGCCTTTTCCACTGCGCATGCGCGCCAGGCCCTGCGCCACCAGGATACGATTGTTGTGGTCCAGCTTGACCACGTCGGCGACCGTGCCCAGCGCGACCAGATCAAGATAGTCCGCCATATTCGGTTCTTTCAGATTTTGCTTTTCGAACCAGCCCTGTTCACGCAAACGGGCGCGTAACGCTGCCATGACATAAAAGATCACACCGACCCCCGCCAGGTGTTTGCTGGCAAAGGCATCACCCGCTTGATTGGGATTCACGATAGCATCCGCTGCCGGCAATTGCGCGCCCGGGAGGTGATGATCGGTAATCAACACACGCATACCGGCGGTTTTCGCCGCCTCAACCCCGGCAAGACTGGCAATGCCGTTATCCACCGTGACGATTAAATCCGGTTGTCGCGATTTCGCGACTTCCACGATCTCTGGGGTCAGGCCGTAGCCGAATTCAAAGCGGTTGGGAACCAGATAGTCCACATACGCGGCACCAAAGGCACGTAGGGCGCGCACAGCCAGGGCACTACTGGTCGCTCCATCCGCATCATAGTCACCGATAATTAAAATGCGTTGTTGCCCGGCCAGGGCCTCAACCAGTAACGTGACTGCTGCATCGATATTTTTCAGGCCATCATAGGGTAATAATTGCCTGAGGCTGTTGTCTGTTTGCATAGCGTCGCGGACGTCCCGCGCCAGGTAGATCCGCCTGAGGACCGGATGGATTTCCGCTGGCAGATCGACATCCTGCGCGAGTTCGCGTTGTATGATGCGGGTGTCAGTAACCATAACTTTCTCGCAAGCCCAAAACCGCCTTTGCCGGCTGCGGCAAACGTTGCCACCACCTGCCTAGCCTGGACTTATCCAGTTGCAATTGCAGTGTATCACTCCACAGCGTGACGGAAGTCAGACTGCCTTGCCTGAGCATGGCTAACAGCGGCATCACGTAATGCTGATCGAGATGTTGCAGAGCAGCCAGCCAGGCATAGACATCTTTTTGCCTGACGGCCTCGAGCTGGCTGGTCAGGATTAACAGGCTGTTTCTTGCTGTAAATTGATCCGTCATGATGCTTGTCGGTATCGTCTCGCGCGCCACTGCATTACGCAGCGCCGCCGATTGCGCCAGGGTATCATCGGTATAGACAACGTCGAGCACCGTTGGCCCGGTCTGCAGCACACCGCCACCCCAGAGCCAGAGACTGTTCACCGGTGGTTTCGCCGATGCCATGCGAGCCTCATTAACCGGATGGGCATGTAACAGCATCTGTATTTCATTCAGGATTTGTCGCCAGCGTGACGCATCCTTGCCGCTCGCCTGTACGCGATTGATATCCTGCTGCATGGCCTGGGTTGGCGTCATGGTGTGCACGTCCAGATCGATATTGACCAGCCATTGGCCTGGCGCGTGGTAACGAACGTGCATGATATCGTCAAAGTGTGCATTGAGACTGGCGATGATCTCGCGCGCTTCGTTTTCTGATAACGCGAGCTGCGCCGGGTCGGTCAGGTATGCCATTTCCCGATCGAGCTGCACATACACCGGATCGAGACACCACAAACGCGGCGCTGTCGATTCGGGTTCGCTTTGGGTACGCAACAGGGCAACTGGTAATTCCGCTTCAGCTGAGACGCTATAACCGAGTTGAGTTAAAACCTGATGTTCAACGGACTGTTTGACCAGAGACCGACGCTGAGCGCGGCGAAACAGCAATACGAGGTCGGCAAGCCCACTCCGATCCGGCCACTCAGCAGGCGCCAGTTCCTGCAGCGGCACCGCCGGGCCCAGTAAACCCGGATAGAGTAAGTGACACTGGGCCATCGAAATACAGCGACGCTTACTGCATGTTGTCGAGGATGGCCTTTTTGACGCTATCCAGATTCGCCTCGACCGTGATCATGGGACCGCTACTTTGCTTGATCGCGGTATCCGGGTCCTTGAGGCCGTGCCCCGTCAGGGTACAGACGATCTTGGACCCTTCCGGGATCTTGCCGGACTGGATATCGGCCATGGCGCCGGCCAGGGAGGTTGCGGAAGCCGGTTCGCAAAAGACGCCTTCTTTTTCCGCCAGCAACTTTTGCGCAGCCAGGATCGTTTCATCCGTACACTCATCGAACCAGCCGTTGGAGTCTTTCTTCACGACCCAGGCCTTGTCCCAGCTCTGCGGATGACCGATGCGTATCGCGGTGGCCACGGTCTCGGGATTGTCCACCATCTTGCCCCGCATGAATGGCGCCGAACCGCTGGCCTGGTAACCACACATCCGTGGCAGGCTGTTGACGATGCCGTTTTCGTGGTACTCGGAGTACCCCATCCAGTGGGCAGTGATGTTACCGGCATTGCCGACCGGAATGCAGTGGAAATCCGGGGCACTACCCAGTTCCTCCAGGATCTCAAAGGCTGCGGTCTTCTGGCCCTGCAGGCGATAGGGATTGATCGAATTGACGATGGTCACGGGCGCTTCCTTGCCCACCTGTTTGACCAGTTCCATGCCCGCATCGAAGTTTCCCTTGATCTGGATAACGACGGATCCATGCATCATGGCCTGGGCCAGCTTGCCCATGGCGATCTTGCCCTCCGGGATCAGAACAAAGGCGGTGATGTCGGCGCGTGCCGCATAGGCCGCCGCCGCCGCAGAGGTATTGCCGGTGGAGGCACAGATAATGGCGCGACTGCCCTCTTCCACGGCCTTGGTCACCGCCATGGTCATGCCGCGATCCTTGAATGAGCCGGTGGGATTCAGACCCTCATATTTGACATAGATATCCACGTCCTTACCGAGGTGCTTGGGGATATTATGCAGGCGAATCAGGGGCGTGTTGCCCTCACCCAGGCTGATAATACGGGTGTCATCATGGACCGGCAGGCGGTCGCGGTACTTGTCTATCAATCCGGTATAGCGGGGTCGAAATGCCATGGGTCAAAACCTCTGTGGTGTCGTTCTGTCTTAGCGCCGGCTTGTTCCGGCGGCGAATCGTTTTGAATGCCGCGCATTATACCTGACTCCGGGACGCACATCCCGGGGTCATTAAATGGGCAGCAAGATTAAATCGTGGGAGTGTTAGCGCGCATCCAGGGCTTCTACCCGAATACGGGTAACCTGGCCGTTGATCGCATCGAGTCCTTCGATCTTGGCAATGGCCGCGTTCATATCCTTTTCCAACACCCGGTGCGTCAGCATGATCACGCTGGCGGTCTGCATTTCCGGCGCCGGTTCCTTCTGGATAATGGCCTCGATGCTGATATGGTGATCACCCAGGATACGGGTCACATCGGCCAGCACACCGGGCCTGTCGCTGGCCTGCATGCGCAAATAGTAGGCGGTTTCCACGGCGTCGATGGGCAAAATCGGGATATCGGACAGGGCATCCGGCTGGAAGGCCAGGTGCGGTACCCGATTTTCCGGGTCGGAGGTCAGGGCGCGTACCACGTCCACCAGGTCGGCCACCACGGCCGAGGCAGTGGGTTCGTCACCGGCGCCCGCACCGTAATACAGCGTCGGGCCTACCGCATCGCCCATCACCAGCACGGCATTCATTACCCCGTCGACGTTGGCAATCAAGCGGCGCTCCGGAATCAAGGTGGGGTGCACCCGCAATTCGATGCCCTGCGCTGTATGCCGCGAAACGCCCAGGTGCTTGATGCGATAACCCAGTTGTTCGGCATAGGTAACGTCCTCACGGGTGATCCGGGTAATGCCTTCGGTGTAGGCCGAATCGAATTGCAGGGGAATGCCGAAGGCAATCGAAGCGAGAATCGTCAACTTATGCGCGGCATCGATACCTTCCACGTCAAACGTTGGATCGGCCTCGGCATAGCCCAGGGCCTGGGCCTCTTTCAGCACGTCATCGAAGTCACGGCCCTTGTCGCGCATCTCGGTCAGGATGAAATTACCGGTACCATTGATGATGCCGGCCAGCCACTGGATCCGGTTACCGGCCAGGCCTTCGCGAATCGCCTTGATGATGGGAATGCCGCCCGCAACCGCGGCCTCAAAGGCCACCATCACGCCCTTGTTGCGGGCAGCGGCAAAGATATCGTTACCCTTTTTGGCAATCAGGGCCTTGTTGGCGGTGACCACGTGTTTTCCCTGCTCAATTGCCGCCATCACCAGTTCATAGGCCAGGCCATCACCGCCGATCAATTCCACCACGATCTGCACGGCCGGATCATTGACCACGGCAAACGGGTCGTCCGTCAGGGTGATCCCGGCCGTATCGCAGATGCGGGGTTTGTTCAGATCCCGTGCCGCGGCATGACTGACCTCGATACCCCGTCCTGCCCGTCGCGCAATCTCTTCGGCATTGCGTTTGAGTACATTGACTGTGCCGCCACCGACTGTGCCCAGCCCCAACAAACCTACTTTTACTGGTTCCACATCTACCTCAATTCGTTATGCTTTATTCATTTTCTTGAACATATCGCGAATGCCGCGGATGGCCTGGCGGGTGCGATGTTCATTTTCGATCAGTCCAAAACGGACATGGTCGTCACCGTAGTCACCAAAGCCGATCCCCGGCGATACAGCAACCTTGGCCTCTTTCAACAGGAGTTTGGAAAATTCCAGCGAACCCATAGCCTTGAACTGTTCCGGGATAGGTGCCCAGACAAACATGGTGCCCTTGGGCTTGGTCACCTCCCAGCCGACAGTTTGCAGGCCGTCACACAGCACATCCCGGCGCGCACGATAGCGCTCCCGGATCTCCGTCACGCAATCCTGCGGCCCCTCCAGGGCCGTGATCGCCGCGACCTGGATTGGCGTGAACATGCCGTAATCCAGGTAGGATTTCATGCGTGCCAGGGCGGCAACCAGGGTTTTATTCCCCACCATAAAGCCAACCCGCCAGCCCGGCATGTTATAAGTCTTGGACAGACTGTAAAACTCAACACAAACATCCTTGGCACCCGGCACCTGCATGATCGACGGCGCCTCATACCCATCGAACACGATCTCGGAATAGGCGTTGTCGTGAATCACCCAGATCTCATGTTCACGCGCAATCTCCACGACCTTTTCGAAGAATGCCAGGTCGACACATTGCGCCGTGGGGTTGGCCGGGAAATTCAGGACCAGCATTTTTGGCTTGGGCCAGGAATCCTTGATGGCCTTTTCCAGTTCTTCAAAGAATTCAACACCGGGCACCATGGGGACATGACGTATATCAGCACCGGCGATAATGAAACCATAGGGATGGATCGGATAGGCCGGGTTTGGCACCAGCACGGCGTCGCCCGGTCCCACCGTGGCCAGGGCCAGGTGCGCGAGACCTTCCTTGGAACCGATGGTCACGATGGCCTCGCTGTCCGGGTCCAGTTCGACGGCAAAACGTTGTTTGTACCAGTTACAAATAGCCCGGCGCAGGCGGGGAATCCCCCGTGACAGGGAATAACGGTGGGTGTCTCCGCGTTGGGCCGCCTCCACCAATTTGTCCACGATATGCGCAGGGGTCGGCTGGTCCGGGTTGCCCATGCCAAAATCGATAATGTCTTCCCCGCGCGCGCGCGCCGCGGCTTTCAACTCGTTGACGATATTGAAGACATAGGGAGGTAGGCGTTTAATCCTGGGAAAATCGTCTTTCAAGGGGGCGGTGCCTGCTGGTTATGGTAATTACGTGAAAATTCAACACACTGGGCCAAAGCTGTTAACATTACAGATATCCCAAAGTCCCTGTCAATTATCCTGGAGTTATAAAACGCTTCCATGAAAGTCAGCCTCGACAACAGCAGCGCGAACACCATCGTCGCCTATGATGTCGGCATGGTACGGGTACATGCACGCGCCGCCCGGGATGCGGCAGAACCCGTCGCCGAAATGCGGCTTATCACCAGCAGTACCATTATCACGCCGGATACGCTGGTCGAAAACTGGCGCGCAGACCAACCCCACGATCTCGCCGTCAGTCACATGCAGGACGTGCTGGAATTTGAGCCGGAGATTGTGATCCTCGGTACCGGCCGGCAATTGTGTTTTCCCGCCAGGGAAGTGATTGAAGTATGTCACCAGGCCGGTGCTGGCTTTGAAGTGATGGATACAGGCGCGGCCTGCCGGACTTACAATATCCTGGCCGCTGAAGGCCGGCGCGTGGTCGCGGCCCTGTTAATGATTGAACCGGATAGCGAATTGCCGACGCATTGAATTAACGCAACAAGGCATCGCCAGAGAACCCTTCTTTTTCCAGGATCTCGCGCAATTTACGCAATGCCTCGATCTGTATCTGGCGCACCCGTTCGCGGGTAACACCGATGGTATTGCCAACCTCTTCCAGCGTCGACACATCGTGGCCGTTGAGGCCAAAACGCCGTTCCACCACTTCCCGCTGTTTTTCAGTGAGCTGCGCCAGCCATTGCTCGATGTTGCCCCGGACATCATCGTCCTGCAGTAACAGGACCGGGTCGGTATTGTTTTCATCCGGGATGGCGTCCAGCAGCGAGTTTTCCGCATCCCTGCCCAGGGGTGTGTCGACCGAGGCAATCCGCTCGTTCAGGCCCAGCATGCGTTTGACGTCATCGATCGGCTTATCCAGTAATTCCGCAATCTCTTCCGGGCTGGGTTCGTGATCCAGGGTCTGTGCCAGGTGACGGGCGGCACGCAGATAGATGTTGATTTCCTTGACCACGTGAATCGGCAAACGGATTGTACGGGTCTGGTTCATAATGGCTCGCTCGATGGTCTGGCGTATCCACCAGGTGGCATAGGTGGAGAAACGAAAACCACGTTCGGGATCAAATTTTTCCACGGCACGGATCAGGCCGAGATTGCCTTCTTCGATCAGATCCAGCAAGGCCAGGCCACGGTTGAGATAACGACGTGCGATTTTAACGACCAGTCGCAGGTTGCTTTCGATCATCTTCTTACGGCCGCTATCCACGCCTTTTTGCGCGAGGCGGGCATAATGCACTTCTTCTTCTGCGGTCAGCAGGGGGGAATAGCCGATTTCACTTAAATATAGACGGGTCGCATCCAGCTGCCCATCGGGGATTTCTCCCGGCTGAAAGACATCGGCATCACTCTCGTTGTCATCGTCATCTGCGGCTTCGTTCTCGTCGAACGCATCCTCTGAGTCGATGGCCGCTTCATCATCCTTGGCCATATCTTCGATGACCTCACCGTCATCTGATGCCACCCCTTTTCGTGCGGCCTTGTTATCTTGTTCCCTCATATCCATCCACCTGACTGCAGGAAACATGGACCGGGTGTTTCACTCTACCCTGTCGCACGTCCATCGGTTTAGTGTCTTCTCGGTAAATACTTCAGGGGATCGACCGGTTTTCCATCGCGTCGCACCTCGAAGTGCAACATGGGTCGGTCCGCTTCAGTACTACCCATATCGGCAATATGCTGGCCTTTTTTTACTCTTTGATCATCCTTAACAAGAATCCTGCGATTATGCGCGTAGGCTGTGAAGAAAGCATCATTATGTTTGATAATTATCAGGCGGCCATAACCTCTGAGGCCATCACCGCTGTAGACCACTTCCCCACTGGCTGCCGCATAGATCGGCTGCCCCAGTTTGCCTGCGATATTGATCCCCTTTTTCCCCACATCTGTCGCAGAATAAGTGCTGATTATCTTACCATTTGTCGGCCACTGCCAACTGATTTTTTGATCTGTAACATGTTTTGACGAATTTGCGTTTTTTATTGTGACACGTCTTTTTATCCGCGCATGAACTGGCGGCGGTGCAGCGCGCGCGCTTGCCGGATGCGTCACGCTTGTGCGTCGCGGTGGCGGTGACAGGCGTAATTTCTGGTTGGGATAGATTGTGTAAGGTGGCCGTATATGATTCCACCTGGCAACGGTGCGTACATCTTCCCCATAAGCGAAGGCAATAGAATACAGCGTTTCACCTTTTTCGACGATATGAATATCCGCGCGATGCGGTGGTCTCTGGACATGGGTATTGGCAAGCGGGCGTGACCTGCCCGTGTAATAGCCATAGGTATAGCGATTACCCACCATACAACCCTGCAGCAGTAGCGCACACAGAACACCCAGTATGCCGTAAACCCGTCTCATTAACCCCGTAAAATAAAATAAAGTACGCCGATGATGACGACCATTGCCCAGCCAATCATATCCACAGACTGGCGTAATTGATTTTCCATTTTGCTGCCGCCCCAGACCATGAGTGCGGAAACCAGGAAAAACCGGGCACCCCGTCCGAGCAAGGACGCAATCACAAACGGAAACAGGCTAAGCTGCAAGGCACCGGCAGAAATCGTGAAAATCTTGTACGGGATCGGTGAAAAACCGGCAAGAAATACCGCCCATGCTCCCCATTCCTTGAATT
>JARRNT010000003.1:58676-79959 GCA_037384645.1 Gammaproteobacteria bacterium
GAGGACAGACATGACGGTGGTCAGTGCGGCATACAACCAGGCGCGCGAGGGCATGGCTAAGGACATCGGCGCCAGCATGATATCGGGCGGAGGAAACGGCAGCACACACGCCTCCGCCATGCTCAGTCCCGCCAGGTAGTACGGCGCATGTCGATGACGTGACCAATGCATGGCCGCTTCAAATAAACGTGAAAACAGTTTCATGCCCCCAATCCTTTTACCAGTGGGACAAAACTGACCCAATCCAGGACCTGTTCACTGATACCGTCTGGTTCCCGGGTAAGCAGCAATAGTCGTTGTTGCAGTGGTTTGCCCACCGGGATCACCATACGTCCACCTATCGCTATTTGCTGGATCAACTCCCTCGGCACCACTTCCGGCGCTGCCGTCACGATAATCGCGTCAAACGGTGCATGCTTCTCCCAACCCTGATAGCCATCACCCAGGCGTAACTGGACGTTGTGCAGATTCAGCTCGCGCAGACGTTGCCTTGCCTGATTGAGTAGCTGGCTGATGCGTTCCACGCTGTACAGCTGGTCTACCAGGTTCGCCAGGACGGCGGCCTGATAACCCGAACCGGTACCGATTTCCAGCACCTTGCTCGGCACGGTCGGCCCTTGCAGCAATACCTCGGTCATGCGGGCGACCATGAAGGGCTGGGAAATGGTCTGGCCATGACCTATCGGTAGCGCGGTATCTTCATAGGCACGGCTGGCCATGGCCTCGTCCATGAACATGTGCCGCGGTATCTGGCGTAACACCTCCAGGACCCGGTTATCCGTTATCCCGCCTTCGCGCAGGCGCTCTACCAGGCGGTTACGCGTGCGCTGCGAGGTCATGCCGATGCCCTTATTCGCACTATTCACGACAACTTCACTCCTTTCAGCCACTGCCCCAGGTCTTCCAGTGCGGTATGCCGGGTCAGGTCGACATGCAGGGGAGTAATCGATACAAAACCGTCGCGCACAGCGTGAAAATCCGTACCAGGCCCTGCTGACTGTTCCTCACCCGGTGGACCGACCCAGTATATTTCACGGCCACGCGGGTCATGGGACTTAATCACCGGCTCGGCCTTGTGACGATGCCCCAGTCGGGTGGTTTGCCAACCGACCAGTTCGGTATAGGGACGGTCGGGGACATTGATATTGAGAATGGTATCGACCGGCAGTGGCGCCTGTGCCAGGGTCCCCAGTAACTGGCAGACAACCTGTGCCGCCGTATCGTAGTGTTGGGGGTCGTGCCCCAACAGGGACACTGCCAATGCCGGTAAGCCCAGGAAACGACCCTCCATCGCGGCTGCCACGGTGCCTGAGTACAGTACATCATCCCCCAGGTTCGCCCCGGTATTGATACCGGATATCACGATATCCGGCTCCTGTTCAAGCAACCCGGTTATGGCTAAATGGACACAATCTGTAGGGGTACCATCCACCCGAATAAAGCCATTCGGCATGGTCGTGGCGCGGATGGGATCATCCAGGGTCAGGGAATTGCTCGCCCCGCTTCGATTCCGATCGGGGGCCACAACCGTCACCCGGGCGATGCTGGTCAGGTGTTCCGCCAGGCAAACAATGCCGGGGGCTTCATAGCCATCATCGTTACTGAGCAAAATATGCATTAAGAAATATCAAACCTCACGGGTACCAACCTCGACCCGAGGGGTAATATACTGGAAATACCTGCAATGACCTACCACCTCGCGGATATTTAGAGTAACGGCATGAGTAAACCGCCTGACAAGCAAGATGATGATGCCAAGCTGTTCCGTCAGGCCATGTCAGGGATACGCCGCTTACAGCACGATAAGATCGATCCCCACCGTCGCAAAATCAGACCCTATCCAGCACAACGCCGGCGGGATGAACAGCAGGTGCTCGCAGAAGCCATGGCACCACCTGCGGAGGCCTGGGACATCGAAACCGGCGAGGAACTCCTGTATAGCCGCGACGGCGTCCAGAACAGCGTCATGCGTAAACTACGCCGAGGCCACTACCGGCTGGAAGCCGAACTGGACCTGCACCGCCTCACCGCAGCCCAGGCCTACCAGGCCCTGACGGAATTCATTGCCCACAGCAAGCGTCGCCAATTACGCTGTGTCCGCATCATTCACGGTAAGGGGCTGGGTTCCAAGGATAAGCGACCGATATTGAAAGGTCGGGTCAACCAGTGGCTACGGCAATGGGATGACGTCCTGGCCTTCTGTTCTGCCCGACCGTGTGATGGCGGCAGTGGCGCAACCTACGTGCTCTTGCGCAAGGCTGGCTGATTTCATTGACCTTCCCTTAACTGCCTGGAATTTAAAGTTTTTACGGGCACAATCCGATTCAAATTATCTTTCTGAGTTCACTCGGCTACGACAAATTCACGCAGTACAGCCGTCGCGTAGGCGCCGGCTGGCAGATTGAAAGAAACTTGCAGGCAGTGTTGTGCATGATCATAGCGATGCGTCATCGCCTGTGGCAGCACCCGTAAAGGCCGACGATCCTGTGTCAGGCGGGCGTCAATCAGTCCTTGCCGCAGGACTGGCCAGTTTTCAATAATTGCCTGTTCCAGCTTCGCGACATCCTGACGACTCTGCAACTCGCCCGCCCCCCACAGGGCACCCGTTGGATGTATGTCGCCTTCTTGCAGACGCTGCGTAATCGACGCGTCCAGGGCGTCCGCGACAAAGAAACGCCTGGTACCGTTCAGCCAGAAGACGTCGCCGGCCATGGCACGGTGCCAACGCTGCTGCAATACACGCTCGGCCAGGATGAGGTTAAACAACCAGCTTCGTGCAGCGGACAAATATATTCCACGTTGAAAGCGCGATGGTTTGAGCTGGCGCGCGAACATGGCCGTCGCGGCCTCCAGATTACCGCGCTGACGTCCAAAGCGTTGTTCATCAAAATAATTGGGCACCCCCGCCTGCACTATCGTCTGGAGTCGTTGTTGCAGCCTCGCCGGCTCGGCATCCAGATCGCGCAGACAAATCGAGAAATGATTGTGTTTGATGGCCCCTTTGCGCAACTTGCGCGTATGGCGGATGACATCACAAAGTTCGACACCTTCGATTTGCAGCTTCTCCAGCCGGGCTTCGGTGTCGTGTCTTCGCAGCAGGCTAAACCACTGCGCCGTTACACCATGCCGGTCCTTGAGCCCCGCATAACCGATGTCACGTTGCGGCACCCCCAGTTGCCGGGACAGTTGCCTGCTGACCCAGTCGGTGTTGGCATTGGTTTTACGCAGATACAGATAAAGATGTTCCCCCTCCCCGCTTAGCGGAAAACTCAGGGTTTCCTCGACAACAAAGTCCTGCGGCGTTGCCTTGAGCTTTGCAGACGCCAGGGGTTCGCCGTGGGCGGTGGAAAATAGATGATCGAAATTCAAGACTTAGCCGGGGCAGCGCTATCCGAGCGCTCGAGCAATACCGACGCCAGGGTCGCAATACCTTCCTCACGCCCGGCAAAACCCAGACGTTCGGTTGTGGTCGCCTTAACGCTGATATTGTCTGTGCTGGTGTGCAAATCCGTCGCAATGCACTGTCGCATCTCTGCGATATGCGGCGCCAGCCTGGGGGCCTGGGCAATCACGGTAATATCAGCATTGACCAGCCGATAGCCATCCGCGGTCATCAGGTCATAAACCCGGCGCAATAATATCCGGCTATCGATGCCCTTGTATTGGTCGTCGCTGTCAGGAAAATGCTGGCCAATATCGCCTCGCGCCAGTGCGCCAAGAATGGCATCACACAGGGCGTGTAACACCACATCACCGTCCGAATGGGCTTCCAGCCCCCTGTCATGTTTGATGCGGACACCGCCCAGTACCAGCGGTACTGCCGGTTTGAAACTATGCGCATCAAAGCCATTGCCGATTCGCCATGTCATCGCGTCTGCCTCAACCACCGTCCAGCATGTCATCGTCATACAGATTCAGGCCCTGCTCGTCCTGGGCATTCAGGTAATATGCCGCCAGCGCGAGATCTTCGGGGCGTGTGATCTTGATATTGTCGCTATGCCCTTCCACCAGGCATGGCAACTGGCCAGTCCGTTCCATCGCCATGGCCTCGTCAGTCACTGCCAGCCCCTGCTCGCTGGCCAGCCGGAGTGCATCGCGCAGTTGGCGATAGCGAAACATTTGCGGTGTCAGGGCATGCCAGAGTTGCTCGCGCGGGACAGTGTTTTTGACGCGGTTATTGCTGTCACCCTGTTTCATGGTATCACGCACCGGAATAGCCAACAGACCGCCTACTGGATCGGCGCGACAGGTCTCAATCAGGCGCCGGATGTCACCGATACGGACACAGGGACGCGCTGCATCATGCACCAGGACCCAGTCGTTGTCCCGGGCACGATCAGCCAGCGCCTGCAGGCCATTCAAAACCGAATCACTCCGCTCCTTGCCGCCCGTCACGGTTCGCACCGGACAGCGTACCTTATCCAGGGTCTGGTGATGCCAGTAAGGATCACCCTCTGCCAGTACCACCACGATTTCAGCAACAGCGGGATGTGTTGCCATGCGCGCCAGGCTGTGTGCCAGTACCGTGCGGTCGGCCAACGGCAGATATTGTTTGGGTATCTCACTGCGCATGCGTCGCCCCACCCCCGCAGCCGGGACCACTACCCAACAGCGGGCAGAATCGATACCAGTTATACGCGTTGACATGCTAATACGAAAAAGGCGGTGTTGCCTGCAGGAGGGTGTTCACGACTAGTGCTTGTTGGGGTCGACTGTTTGAATAAATGTCTCGCCCTTTTTGATCATTCCGAGTTCGCTGCGTGCCCGCTCCTCGATTGCAGAGGAGCCGCTTTTCAAATCCTTCACCTCAGCAGCCAGGGCATCATTACGGGCTTTGAGGCCTGTGTTTTTTTCGCGCTGTTGCTTGATCGTGTTCTGCTTATGCCAGACAGAGGCCATACTGCCTTCGCCAATCCAGAGGTCATACTGCAGCACTGCCAGTAACACAATCAGTAACAGATTAATATAACGCATGATGAGTCCTGTTGTTGTACTTATGTCCTGCTGTTTGTTCCCTTTATGTCTTCAGATTATAGAAGGCATTTGCGCCGGCGTAACGGGCTTTATCGCCTAGTTGTTCGGCAATGCGAAGCAATTGATTATATTTAGCCACTCGATCAGAACGTGACATGGAGCCGGTCTTGATCTGGCCGACACAGGTCGCCACAGCCAGATCGGCAATGGTCGTGTCTTCCGTTTCACCGGAACGATGGGATATTACAGCGGTGTACTTCGCCTGCTTGGCCATGGCGATCGCATCAAGCGTTTCACTCAAGGTGCCAATCTGATTAACCTTGATCAGGATCGAATTGGCAATCCCCTTGTCGATACCTTCCTTGAAAATCGTAGTGTTGGTAACAAAAATATCATCACCGACTAATTGAATTTTTTTGCCCAGGCGTTCTGTCATCAGTTTCCAGCCGTCCCAGTCGTCTTCCGCCATACCGTCTTCAATGGTGATGATGGGATACTTATTGACCCAGTCCTCGAGCACATCAATAAACTGGCCGGCATCCAGGGTTTTGTTTTCTGAGGCCAGAACATATTTACCATCTTTATAGAATTCCGAACTGGCGGCATCGATACCCAGAGCAACATCCTGGCCTGGTTTATATCCGGCCTTTTCGATGGCTTGCAATATCACACCGATAGCCTCTTCATTCGAGGCCAGGTCCGGGGCAAATCCGCCTTCATCACCGACCGCGGTATTCAGGCCTTTATCGCTCAACACTTTTTTCAACGCATGAAAGACTTCGGCGCCGTAGCGTATGGCCTCGGCCATGGTCGGCGCGCCCACTGGCAGGATCATGAACTCCTGCAGGTCGACACTGTTGTCGGCATGGGCACCGCCATTGATGATGTTCATCATAGGCACCGGCAGCACGAAGTGATCTTCGGTTGCCAGTTGCGCGTATAACGGTTTGTTTTGCGCGTTTGCCGCGGCATGCGCCGTAGCCAGTGATACCGCCAGCAGCGCGTTGGCCCCGAGCTTGTCTTTATTGGGCGTCCCATCGGCCGCCAGGATCGCATTATCGACTGCACGTTGGTCCTCGGCATCCAGGCCCTTCACCGCTGCATTGAGTTCCTTATTGACGTGCCCGACGGCCTTGAGCACACCCTTGCCACCGAAGCGCTGTTTGTCACCATCGCGCAATTCCAGTGCTTCACGGGTGCCGGTAGAGGCGCCGGAGGGCACCGCGGCACGCCCCAGCACGCCGGACTCCAGAATGACATCGGCTTCGATCGTCGGGTTGCCGCGCGAGTCAATGATTTCGCGCCCTATCACTTGTCTAATTTTGCTGTTACTCATTACGTTCTCTCGTTACCTGTTCTTTTTAGTTCATGAAGCGTTGTTCGTGAAATTCGTGTTGTTTGACCTGGCTGTCGATGGCCTTGAGCACCACCAGTAAATCCTGCATCAAATCCAGCGGCCAGGCATTGGGCCCGTCACTCAGGGCCTTGTCCGGATCCGGGTGAGTTTCCATGAACAGACCGCTGATCCCCGCTGCCATCGCCGCACGCGCCAGGACCGGGACAAATTCACGCTGACCGCCCGAACGCGCGCCCTGCCCACCTGGCTGCTGCACGGAATGGGTCGCGTCGAAGACCACCGGGCTACCGGTTTCGCGCATAATGGCAAGCCCTCGCATATCCGACACCAGGGTGTTGTAGCCGAACGAGACACCGCGTTCACAGACCATGATCTGATCGTTACCTGTGGCACGCGCTTTTTCCACGACGTTACGCATATCCCACGGCGCCAGAAACTGGCCCTTCTTGATATTCACGGGTTTACCCTGGCTGGCCACGGCCTGAATGAAATTGGTCTGGCGCACCAGAAAAGCCGGAGTCTGCAGCACATCCACGACCGCCGCCACTTCGTCCAGCGGGGTGTCCTCATGCACATCGGTGAGTACCGGCACGCCTATCTCCTCCCTGACCTTCTGCAAAATACGCAGGCCCTGTTCCAGGCCGGGTCCGCGAAAGCTGCTGGCCGAGGTGCGGTTGGCCTTGTCGAATGAGGATTTATAAATAAACGGAATACCCAGGGTAGAAGTGATCTGCTTGAGTTGTTCCGCCGTTTGCAGCGCCAGCGCCTCACTTTCGATAACGCAGGGACCCGCAATCAGAAAAAACGGCTTGTCCAGGCCAACGGGAAATCCACATAAGTTGTCCATCAGACCGTCGCGGCCTCCCGGCGAGTATGTTGTTGCGTCTCGCGTGCAGCGCGGATGTAACCGGTAAACAGCGGATGACCATCGCGCGGCGTCGAGGTAAATTCCGGATGAAACTGGCAGGCAATAAACCAGGGATGATCCGGGATTTCGATAACTTCCATCAGCTTGCCGTCGATGGACTTGCCGGAAAATCGTAACCCGGCCTGTTCCAGTGGCGCCTTGTATTGCAGGTTGAATTCGTAGCGATGTCGATGCCGCTCAATGATCTGATCCTTGCCATAAATCTCGCGCACCTTGCTATTCGGCTCAAGCAGGCAGACCTGTCCACCCAGGCGCATGGTACCGCCGAGGTCAGAAGCCTCGCTGCGCTTCTCGACAGAACCGTCTTCTTTTTGCCACTCGGTGATCAGGGCAATGACCGGGTGCGGGGTCTGTTTATCAAATTCGGTACTATTGGCACCGGCCAGGTTCGCCTTGTGTCGCGCATATTCAACGACTGCCACTTGCATACCCAGGCAAATGCCGAGATAGGGTATGCCGTTTTCACGTGCGTATTGTACTGCCCGAATCTTGCCCTCGATGCCGCGTTCACCAAACCCGCCCGGAACCAGAATCGCATCGGCATTATGCAGACAGTCGGTCCCGTGCCGCTCGATGTTTTCCGAGTCAACATACTGGATATTGACCTCGGTGCGGGTATGTACCCCGGCGTGCACCAGCGCTTCTGACAGGGATTTATAGGATTCAGTCAGGTCCATGTACTTGCCGACCATCGCCACTGTCACCTTGCCCGTGGGATGTGCCAGGGCGTCGGTAAAATCATTCCATTCATGCAAATCCGCGGGACCGGCATCAATGCGGAGTTTTTCCACGACAATTTGATCCAGTTCTTGCTCGTGCAACAGGCTGGGTATTTTATAAATACTGTTGACGTCCAGGGCCTCGATGACCGCCCGGGTCTCGACATTGGTAAACAGGGCGATCTTGCGGCGTTCGTCTTCGGGGATTGGGCGATCGGCGCGACATAGCAGCACATCAGGCTGGATACCAATGGAGCGCAATTCCTTGACCGAGTGCTGGGTCGGCTTGGTCTTGATTTCGCCGGCGGTGGGTATGTACGGTAACAGGGTCAGGTGCATGAATAACACATTGTCACGCCCCAGCTCGACGCCCATTTGCCGGATTGCTTCCAGGAATGGCAGCGATTCGATGTCGCCGACAGTACCGCCGATCTCGATCATCGCCACGTCTGCCGCATCCGCCCCTTCCACGATGCAGTGTTTGATTTCGTCCGTAATATGCGGGATGACCTGTACGGTGGCGCCCAGATAATCACCACGGCGTTCCTTGGTAATCACATTTTCATAGATACGGCCGGTGGTGAAGTTATTTTTCTGGCTCATGGTCCGGCGGACAAACCGCACGTAATGCCCCAGATCCAGGTCGGTTTCGGCACCGTCCTCGGTGACAAAGACTTCACCATGCTGAAACGGGCTCATGGTGCCCGGGTCAACATTGATATAAGGGTCCAGTTTCAGGAGAGTAACATTGAGGCCGCGCGCTTCCAGCAAGGCAGCAAGAGAGGCGGAGGCGATACCCTTGCCCAGTGAGGACACGACACCGCCGGTGATAAATACATATTTCGTCATGAACCTGATTAGCCGCTTTTGTGTTGGGCTTACACCAGGTTAAAAGGTATTACGGGGTGCAGCCCGGGCTATTGTCCTTGTTTTCGCCCGTGGTTTCAATGGCCGATTTCCCTGTGTCGATGCTGATCTCGATGCCCATTTCATCGGCTTTTGCTGCATAGGACGCACATACGCCAAAACCGACGACCTGCACCAGCTCCTCACCAACAAAGACCAGGGGAATGCGCTCCCGGCACCAGGGAGGAACACCCCAGTCCTGGAATAATTTTTTGAGTTCATGATGGTGCGAATGGCCCGGCAGGCGACAGCGTTCCCCGCCCTGCCTGAAACGTATGCTGACACCCTGCTCCAGAATCGAACAACTCAGGCCGACACCGCGACGTTGTCGTGACTGCAACTGACGCCCATCCGCTAAATCAAGCGGTACCTGTAAATCCCAGTGGCGATGCCAGTGGCTATCCACCACGGTTGCGGGCGGCATGGCATACAAGGCATCCCGGTAGCGGCGGACCTCGGCCCCGGGCCAGTGTACCAGGGGCATCGCATCGGCAGCAGCGGGCAGGATTTCATCAAGGATACGTTGTAATTGCACTGATGACGGCAATGGCAGGCCACATACGCGGTGTAGCCAATAGCGCAGGACGTTGCGTTGTCGTGCAGGTGATAACGGTGTCAGCACGGCCACCGGCAGTATCGGGGAGTGCGTGTTGGCGACAGCCGCTAAATCCTGCCGTGCCTGTTCATCCAGTAAAGATGCCGCCTCGGCCTGGTGTTGTGCCGCGCGTGACAGGGCCGTATTGAGTGCCGGCCATCGCTGTCGCATTAACGGTAAAACAGCGTGCCGCAGGAAATTGCGGTCAAACGCCGTGTCCTGATTCGACGGGTCCTCGATCCACGGCAGCTGTTGCGCCATGGCATATCCCAACAAATCCTCCCGGTTCTGCGTCAGCAGGGGCCTGGCCAGCCAGCCCGTCGCAAAACGCGTCAACGCTGGCATCGCCGCCAGGCCCTTGACCCCACTGCCACGCAATAATTGCAACAACAGTGTCTCAGCCTGATCATCCTGATGATGCGCCAGCAATAGCATGTCATCGGCCTGCATCACGCGGGTAAACGTGGCGTAGCGGGCATCTCGTGCCAGCGCTTCCAGGCTATTGCCCGCGCTGCGCGACAATTCAAGTGAATGGGTTTCGTAACTGACGTCCAGCTCCTGGCAGATGATGGCGCAATGCCGAGCCCATTGCGCAGCATCAGGGTGGATGCCATGGTTAATATGAATCGCATGCAACCGCGCACAGCCAAGCCTGTCGCGGATTTGCACCAACGCATGGAGCAATACGTGGGAATCCACACCACCGCTAAACGCCAGGCAATAACGGCGCGGTGTGGGCAGTTGCAGCAGGTGCGCCAGGAGCGTTTCGGGCTTAAAAGACATGCATTGCAAACCAGTCGGGTTTGACCAGGTATTCGCCATGCCCCGGCACGCTGGACAAACGCCGGAATCGGGCTTTATTCGGTATAGTTACCAAAACCCATTAAACGCTCGTAGCGGGACTCGAGCAACTTATCCAGGGGTTGTTCCTGTAATAACTCCAGGGTTTCCTGTAACGCCGTCTTGATGTTCATGGCCATGAGATCGACATCGCGATGGGCTCCGCCCAGCGGTTCTTCGATAATACGATCAACCAGTTCCAGTTCCTTGAGTCTCGGCGCGGTCAGCCCCATGGCCTCGGCCGCTTCCGCGGCCTTTTCCGCACTCTTCCACAGAATCGAGGCACAGCCTTCCGGCGAGATAACCGAATAGGTACTGTATTGCAACATCAACAGGCGATCACACACGCCAATCGCCAGTGCACCACCGGATCCGCCTTCTCCAATCACGGTACTGATTATCGGTGTGTGTAACTTGGACATGGTATACAGGTTGCGCGCAATAGCTTCACTCTGACCCCGCTCTTCTGCGCCCACACCCGGGTACGCACCCGGTGTATCAATGAACGTCAGTACCGGCAATTTGAATTTTTCTGCCAGTTCCATCAGGCGCAAGGCCTTGCGATAACCTTCGGGGCGAGGCATACCGAAATTACGTTGCACCTTTTCCTTGGTATCACGCCCTTTCTGGTGCCCGATAATGAATACCGGCTTGCCATCGAGTCTTGCCATGCCGCCGATGATGGCTTTGTCGTCGGCAAATGCGCGATCACCGTGCAGTTCTTCGAAATCGGAGAAGATGCGCGGGACGTAATCCATGAAATACGGCCGCTGGGGGTGACGTGCCAGTTGCGCAACCTGGGCAGCTTTTAAACTGGAAAAGATCGTCTTGGTCAGGTCCCTGCTTTTGCTTTGCAGGCGTGCGATCTCTTCGCTGATATTGATCTCGGTATCCGACCCGACAAACCGCAACTCTTCAATCTTGGCTTCGAGTTCGGCTATGGGTTGTTCAAAATCGAGAAAATTCAGATTCATAATGTCTTATTCCTGTGACAATTCAGTCATTAGTATATCAATAGACGATCTCGACGTCCTGCTCGCCTGCCAGTTCGCGCAATCGGTGCAACAGTTCATCGGTAGGTCGCACCCGCCAGTCCCGGCCCAGGGGCAATTCGACCCGTGCATCCGGACGCTGGTAATCGATGACGACCGGGCAACCTCCTTCGCGGAACGGTTGCAAAATGGATTGTAACGCCGGGATAAAACCGTTGCCGGCCTTATTCGCGGCAATACCGACGCGCAGGCGTTTGGCAAAATGCTCACGCGCCTGATCGATATCGTACACAGCACGCGCACTCATGCGGTAACCGCCGGAATAATCATCGACGCTGACCTCGCCTTCCACCACGATGAGCTTGTCCTTGGTCAGCAAATCCTGATAACGCTGGTAGGTATCGGAAAACACGGCCAGTTCTATCCGCCCACTGCGATCATCAATCGTGATAAAGGCCATGCGATCGCCGCGCTTGGTATTCATGGTACGCATGGCAATGATAAGTCCGGCCACCACGACTGTCTGATCGTGAGTCGGTTTGAGTTCGACAATTCGCGCACTGACAAAACGTTTGAGTTCCGGAACATAACGCTCGATGGGATGGCCAGTCAGATAAAGACCCAGGGTCTGCTTTTCACAGGCCAGACGCTGTTCGTCATCCCATTCCGGCAGGATATGATAACTCCCTGGCCCGGTTTCCACCTTGGGGACCATGCCAAACAGGTCGTTCTGACCGGCATCCCGGTTACGTAAATACTGTTCTGCGATCTGGGTTGCCGCCGGCAGAGTCGCCATCAGGGTCGCACGGGTCTGGCCGAACACATCCAGCGCACCTGCCATGATCAGGGCTTCAAAGGTACGACGATTGACCTTGCGCAGGTCGATACGCTGGCACAGGTCAAACAGATCACGATACGCTCCGTTTTGTTTGCGCTCTTCTATCACACCATCGATTGCGGCCGCGCCTACGCCCTTGATGGCGCCCAGGCCGTAGACAATCGTCGCATCATCCCGCGCCGTGAAACGATGTTCACACATATTGATATTGGGTGGCTCGACCGAAAGCTTCATATCACGGCATTCATCGATCAGGCTGACGACCTTGTCGGTGTTATCCATGTCCGCAGACAACACCGCCGACATGAAGGGCGCCGGGTAATGATGTTTCAACCACAGGGTCTGATACGAAACCAGTGCATACGCAGCGGAGTGCGATTTATTGAAACCGTAACCCGCGAATTTTTCCATGAGGTCGAAAATATAGGTTGCGGTCTTTTCCTCGACGCCATTGGCCTTGGCTCCGTCGACGAAAATGCTGCGCTGCTTGGCCATCTCTTCGGGTTTCTTCTTGCCCATGGCCCGGCGCAGCAGGTCGGCACCACCCAGGGTATAACCGGCCAGGACCTGTGCGATCTGCATGACCTGCTCCTGGTACAGAATCACGCCATAGGTCGGTTTGAGGATGGGTTCCAGCGCGGGATGTGGATAAGCCACGGCTGCCCGCCCGTGTTTGCGATCAATAAAGTCATCCACCATGCCGGACTGCAGTGGGCCTGGCCGAAACAGCGCCACCAGGGCCACGATGTCTTCGAAGGAATCCGGTTGCAGACGTTTGATCAGATCCTTCATTCCGCGGGATTCCAGCTGGAACACGGCCGTCGTGGCGCAACTCTTGAGCAACTCGAATGCGCCCTCGTCTGCCATCGGGATCCGGGCGATGTCGATCGCTTCCTGCCCGTCCGCGAGTCGTCGCGGGTTAATGGTCTCCATCGCCCAGTGAATAATGGTCAGGGTGCGCAAGCCCAGGAAGTCGAACTTGACCAGCCCCACGGCCTCGACGTCGTCCTTGTCGAACTGGGTGACGACGCTGTGGCCGCCCTGTTCACAATACAGCGGTGTGAAGTCGGTCAGCCTGGACGGGGCAATTACCACGCCCCCGGCGTGTTTGCCGGCATTGCGTGCCAGTCCCTCCAGCGCCTTGGCCAGATCGATCAGGGCATGGACGTCTTCATCCTGCTCATACAAGTCCCGCAGGGCCTCTTCCTGCGCCAGGGCCTTGTCCAGGGTAATACCCAGTTCAAACGGGATCAGCTTGGCAATGCGATCGACAAATCCATATGGATGTCCCAGCACCCGCCCCACATCGCGCACCACCGCCTTGGCGGCCATGCTGCCGTAAGTAATGATCTGTGAGACCTTTTCCCGCCCGTAGTGATCGGCGACATACTCAATCACGCGGTCGCGATTCTCCATGCAGAAGTCGACATCGAAGTCCGGCATGGAAACCCGCTCGGGGTTGAGGAAACGTTCGAACAGCAGGTCGAATTCCAGCGGATCGAGATCGGTAATGGTAAGGGCATAGGCAACCAGCGAGCCGGCACCCGAGCCCCGCCCCGGCCCGACCGGCACCCCGTTGTTTTTGGCCCAGCGGATAAAATCGGCAACGATCAAAAAGTAACCGGGGAAGCCCATGCTATTGATGACGCCCAGTTCCAGTTCCAGCCGATCTTCATAGGCTTTGCGCAGACTGGCTACCTCGTCATCGGGCTTACCGGGCAGGATGACCTGCAGCCGTTGCTTCAGACCACCGCGCGCCTCACTGGCCAGAAAATCCTCGACACTCATGCCCGCCGGTACCGGGTACTCCGGCAGAACGTTCTTGCCCAGGGTCAGTTCCAGGTTACAGCGCCTGGCAATTTCAACCGTGTTGTCGATTGCCTCGGGCAGGTCATGAAACAGCTCAATCATCTCCTCGGCGCTGCGCAGGTATTGCTGCTCGCTGTACAGGTGCGGCCGCCGCGGGTCATCCAGGGTTCGGCCATCATGAATACAAACCCGCGCCTCATGTGCCTCATAATCGTCCTGACGCAGAAAGCGCACGTCATTCGTGGCGACCACCGGCAGTTCCTGCCGGATTGCCAGTTCGACGGCATGGTGAAGATAGGCCGCCTCGCCCTCCCGCCCCGTTCGCTGCAGCTCCAGGTAAAACCGGTCCGGAAACAAGGTCTGCCAGAAATCCGCACTTTGGCGGGCCTCATCGAAACGCTCGGCCAGCAAATGTTGCCCGATTTCCCCCTCGCGGCATGCCGACAGGGCAATCAGACCCTCGGTATGGCCGCTCAGCCAGGCACTATCGAGCATCGGTCGCCCCTGGGATTGTCCTTCCAGGTAAGTACGAGAAATCAGTTCCGTCAGATGGTGATAGCCCGTCGTGTTCTGGCACAGCAACACCAGTCGCGTTGGTTGCAGGGGATTTTGTTCCTGTCTCACCCACAGGTCGACCCCGATCACGGGTTTGATCCCGGCAGCCATCGCCGCCCGATAAAATTTGACCATGGCAAACAGGTTACTCTGATCGGTAACCGCCACTGCCGGCATACCGGCATCCGCGACGGCGCGGGCCAGGGGTTTAATACGAATGAGGCCATCCACCAGTGAATATTCGGTATGCAGGTGGAGATGAACGAAGGTCTGCGGCATAGCCCTTGTTATATAGAAAATCCGCGTCGATGCAAGTCTTGACAGTGCCCGGACGCGACCCGTGTCAGCTAGAAATCATCAGCCGCCAGACAGTTGCTGGTATTTTATGCATGTACCCGCAGGCAGTGCTTATTGCGTCTTCCAGTTACGTTCCTGCTGCTTGAACTGGCTTTTCAGAAACTCCATCTGGTCGGCCAGAATTCGACGATTGCGTAAAAACAGGTACTCGGCCAGATTGGGGATATACGGAATAGCCAGTAGTGGCATCCTCGCTTCCTCCGGGGTCCGCCCGCCTTTATGGGCATTGCAACGACGGCAGGCGGCAACCACATTGGACCAGTGGTCGCGGCCGCCCCGGGATAGCGGTTTGACGTGATCCCGGGTCAGTTCGTCATCGCTGTGACTGCGTCCACAATACAGACACATGTGCCGGTCGCGACGAAACAATTCGCGATTGGTCAGAGGGGGGATGACGCGTTTATGGGCGAGCTTGTCTTCGCCCTGTACCGCAATGATGGAATTAATGTGAACAATGCTTTGCTGACCGGTGAGTCGCGAGGTGCCCCCGTGCAAGGGGAAAACATGCTCGCCGGCGGTCCAGGCCACCATATCGCGGGCATAAATACAGACTGCCTCCTGCCACGGAATCCATTTTACGGGTTGCCCGGTGACGTCAAGGCGTAAAATAAGCGGATACATAACTACAGCGTTACGCTAAACCTCCTGTTTTGCAGCCTGGTCTACCCAAACTGCGCCTTACCATATGCGGTTTATTCAGCCGAATCAATAGCCTGCAAACATTTTTTGACCGGACCAAAACTGCGGCGATGCAGCGGGGTGACACCCAGCCGGGCAAGTGCCGCCAGGTGGGCCTTGGTTGGGTAGCCTTTGTGACTGGCGAAACCATAACCTGGATATTCCTGCTCCAGCGCCACCATTTCCCGATCGCGGCTGACCTTTGCCAGGATGGAGGCAGCGCTGATAACCGCTACGCTGGCATCGCCCTTGATGATGGCCTCTGACTGACACGGCAATTCCGGGCAGCGGTTGCCATCCACCAGGGCGAATTCCGGTTGCGGCTGTAATCCCAGTACCGCCCGCCGCATTGCCAGCAGGCTGGCCTGGAGGATGTTAATGCGGTCAATTTCTTCGCATTCTGCCCGACCGATCGCCCAGGCCAGTGCCCGTTCGCGAATCAGCTCGGCCAGGTGTTCTCGACGCGTTTCACTCAAGGCTTTTGAGTCGGCCAGCCCTTCGATGGGCCGTGCCGGATCAAGGATCACGGCGGCAGCGACCACGGGGCCAGCCAATGGACCGCGACCGACTTCGTCGACGCCAGCAATGTATTGATAGGGATAAGTCTGATTCACGCTAATCTGGTTTGCCGGTACAGAACAGAATTGTACCGACATCAAACCACTCCATGCCAGCGTTGTCACAGGGAATAAATTCGCAAAAACAACGCATTGCGCTTAGAATTGGCATTTCCGGAGATTACATCACAGATATGGAACCTATTCGCACAGCTGTTATTGGCGTGGGTTATCTTGGCAAGTTTCACGCACAAAAATACACCCAGTTAGCCAATTCCCGACTGGTCGCGGTCTGCGATAATAATGCGCAAACCGCCACCGACATCGCCAACGAACTGGGCACACGGGCCGTGACTGAATTTGCCGCGATTCGCGATGAAATTGATGCCGTCAGTATCGTGGTCCCTACCCAGATGCACCATGCCATGGCCCGGGAATGCCTGGCCGCCGGCAAGCACGTACTGCTGGAAAAACCCATGACCACTACCGTGGCCGAGGCCCGGGAACTGGTGCAACTGGCGCACGACAACCAGTGTGTCCTGCAGATCGGCCATTTAGAACGCTTCAACCCGGCGGTACTCGCGCTAGACAATGTCATGCACGAACCCATGTTTATCGAATCGCACCGAGTCGCCCCGTTCAATCCTCGCGGTGCTGATGTCAACGTAATTCTGGATCTCATGATCCACGATATCGATATCATCCTGGACATGGTCAAATCGCCGGTGACCAACATCAGTGCCAAGGGTGTCGCGGTGTTATCGCGTGATATTGATATTGCCAATGCCCGCATCGAATTTGAATCCGGTTGTGTTGCCAACGTGACCGCCAGCCGGGCCGGCATGAAAAGCGAACGCAAGATGCGCCTGTTCCAGCATGATGCCTACATCAGTATTGATTTTCAGAATAAAAAGCTTGGTGTCCACCGCAAGGGCGAAAAGGAGACATATCCGGGTATCGCCAGTATCGAAAGCGAGGAGCAAACGTTTGATCAGGGTGATGCGCTGATGGCCGAAATCGAATCGTTTCTCAACTGCATACAGCATAACAGTCAACCCAAGGTTTCCGGTGAAGATGGCATGCGTGCCCTGGAGACCGCTATTGAAATCACACGCCTGCTCAGCGCGCAACCATAAGGAATGACACACATGATCCCGATGGTGGATTTAAAAAGCCAGTACCATGCACTAAAACCCGAAATTGATACACTGTTGAATGAGGTATTCGAAAATACCGCGTTCATCCTTGGACCCAACGTACAACAATTTGAGCAGGAAGTAGCGTCACTACTGAATGTTAAACATGCGCTCAGTTGTGCATCCGGCACCGACGCCCTGCACCTGGCGCTACGAGCCGCCGGGATTGGTCCGGGAGATGAAGTCATTACCTCGACGTTCACCTTTATCGCCACGGCAGAAGCTATCTGCTACGTCGGCGCCACACCGGTATTTGTCGATATCGACCCCCACACAGTCAACCTGGATCCGGAACTGGTCAGCCGTGCCGTGAACGAAAAAACCCGGGCGATCCTGCCGGTGCATTTGTTTGGTCAGCCTGCCGACATGCCGCGGCTCATGGCGATTGCACAACAACATGATCTGAAGGTCATTGAAGACTGCGCACAGTCATTCGGCGCCAAAATCGGCGATCAGTATACCGGTAATATTGGACTGGCAGGCTGCCACAGTTTTTTTCCGAGCAAAAATCTTGGCTGTTATGGCGACGGAGGCATGATTACGCTTAACGACGATGCCCTGGCCGAACAGGTTCGCATGTTGCGAAATCACGGCAGTCGTGAGCGCTATCACCACGATATCATCGGCTATAACAGTCGCCTGGATGAAATCCAGGCCGCCATCCTGCGGGTCAAGCTGCGCTACATCGAACAATACAATCAAAACCGCTATCGTGCGGCACAACAATACAGCGAGCAGCTGAAAGACGTTGTTCGCACACCGCATGAAGACAAGATTGGCAATCATGTGTATCACCAGTACACAATCCTGTCACCACAACGCGACAAGATCATGAAAGCGCTCAGTGAAAAACAAATTGCCAGTGCGATCTACTACCCTATCCCGCTCCATCGCCAGCGGGCCTTTGCCCACGAATACGCGGATATCAGCCTGCCAGTTTCCGAACAGGTTGCCAGGGAATGTCTGTCGCTACCGATTTTCCCGGAACTGGCCGATGCTCAGATCGCACAAATCACCCAGACCATCAAGAGTCAATTTTAGGTACGCCATTTGAAACGGGTCATGATCATTGCCGGTGAAGCTTCCGGCGACCTGCATGCGGCCAAACTGGTTAACGCGGTCAAGGCACATCAACCCGATATCAAGTTTTATGGCATCGGCGGAGAAGACATGCGGGAGGCCGGTGTCGAGGTCATGGTCGATGCAGCCGAACTGGCCGTGGTTGGCCTGGTGGAGATCTGGGCGCACCGCAAGGTCATCTTTGGCGCACTCGACCTCATGCGCAAGCAACTGCATGAGAACCCGCCTGACCTGCTCATCCTCGTGGACTACCCCGAATTCAACCTGCGCCTGGCCAAAACCGCCAAGGAAAATGGTGTTAAGGTCCTGTATTACATCAGCCCTCAGGTCTGGGCATGGCGCCAGCATCGGGTAAAAAATATCCGGCAACGAGTAGACATGATGGCCGTCGTCTTTCCGTTCGAAGAGAAATTCTATCAGGACCATGGTGTCCCGGTGGAATTTGTCGGTCACCCGCTGGTCGATGAGGTCCGGGCCAGTGCCGACCGCGACACCCTGCGCCATGAATTCCGACTGGATTCCGCTAAACCTGTTATCGGTTTGTTTCCGGGCAGCCGGCGCAGCGAAATAAAACGCCTGTTGTCGATTATTCTGCAATCAGCAGCATGCCTGCAGCAACGTCATCCGGATGCCCAGTTCCTGCTGCCACTTGCACCTGGTTTGAAACAGTCTGAAATCCAGTCCTACCTGGCACAATACCCGGCGCTCGAGGTACAGGTCATCCAGGACCGTCCCTATGATGTTATGCGAGCCTGTGACCTGATCGTGACCGTGTCCGGTACAGTAACACTGGAGATTGCCCTGATCGGTACCCCGCTTGTCATCATCAACAAGGTGGCATGGCTGACATACCTGTTAGTACACAGGATGGTCAAAATCAGACATATCGGGCTGTGCAACATCGTTGCCGACAAGCGAATTGCACCGGAACTCATCCAGTTTGACGCAACTCCTGAGCAAATATGTCAGGTCATGCATGAGTTGCTTGAGGCCCCTGAACGTCGCGCCCAAATGAGTCGCGAGTTAGGCGAGATTGAAAACCTTTTAGGCAAAAAAGGCGGTATCGAGAATACAGCGCGACTGGTAACTCAAATGATAACAGAGTGAACAGTTCTATATTTTACCGCACAATACCGCGTTGTGATTTTTCGAGAAACTCCCGCATCATAGCCACCTCGGGATATGTTTTTGCCAAAGCCTCAAGCTGTCTGATGGCCTCCTGGGTAGTCAGGCCAGAACGGTAGATCAGCTTGTATGCCTCTCTTAATCCCTGCAAGGTTTCCTTGCTGAACTGGTGTCGCTTTAAACCTTCTGTATTCAGGCCATGCGGTTGCGCCGGGTTACCATTCACCATCATATAGGGCGGTACATCCTTGCTGATAGCACTCCCCATTCCACAGAAGGCATGTGCACCGATGGCGCAAAACTGATGCACAAGGGTAAAACCGCCCAGTATGGCATAATCATTGATGCGCACATGCCCGGCGAGGGAAGCCGCATTGGCAAAGATTGTGTGATCGCCAATATGACAGTCATGCGCGATATGGATATAAGCCATTAGCCAGTTATCACTGCCGATTCGTGTAATACCACCGCCATCGGCCGTGCCTCGATTGATAGTCACGTTCTCGCGTATGGTGTTGCGATCACCGATCTCAAGCGCGGATTCTTCCCCCTGATATTTCTTGTCCTGCGGAATTTCACCAATGGATGAAAACTGGAATATACGGTTGTCACGACCTATGCGGGTAGGTCCGTTTATGACGACGTGTGGTCCGATCCAGGTATCGTCGCCGATTTCCACGTTTTTTCCGATAACAGAAAACGGTCCGATAGTAACGTTGTTACCGATACGTGCCGTCGGATCAATAACGGCACGCGCGTCGATACTCATTGAATCTCTCTCTCCGCACACATAATGACGGCTGAGCAAACCATGTCACCGTCGACCGTTGCCTTGCCATTGAATTTCCAGATGCCACGCATCCGTTTCAGGTACTGGACTTCCAGGCGCAGCTGATCACCGGGTTCTACCGGACGTTTAAAGCGTGCTTCATCGATGCCCACAAAATAATACAAAGAATTAGAGTCCGGAATTCTACCGACTGTTTTAAAAGCAAGAATACCGGTAGCCTGGGCCAGTGCTTCAAGAATCAGCACACCTGGCATTACCGGGCGCTGTGGGAAGTGGCCCGGGAAATAAGGTTCGTTATGTGTAACATTCTTGATGCCAATCAGGTGTGATTCCGGTTCGTATTCCAGCACCCTGTCGATCAGTAAGAAAGGGTAACGATGCGGCAAATGCTGCAAAATTTCATGAATATCAAGCGAGTTCAATCGTCATTCCTCAAGTGTTTTCAGTTTTTTCTCGATTTGGCGCAAGCGTTTGGCCATATCGTCCAGCGTCTTTAATCTCGCATGCAGTCTATGCCAGATTGCCGTCGTTTCAGCCGAGATACCCGACGAATAGCTTCCGGTTTCGGGTATCGATTTCGTCACCATCGTCATCCCGGTTATGGTCACATTATCCGCTATTGTCAGATGCCCGGCTATTCCCACTGCCCCGGCAATCATACAATGCCTGCCTATATTTGTGCTTCCTGCAATTGCCGTTGTTGCTGCAATGACAGTGTGCGCACCGATGCGCACATTATGTGCAACCTGTATCTGGTTATCCAGCTTTACGCCATCTTCAATAACCGTGTCCTCGATTGCGCCGCGATCGACGGTGGTACCAGCCCCGATTTACACGTCATTACCCAGACGGACACCGCCGACCTGAGGAATTTTTATCCAGATACCATCATCGTAGGCCTGGCCAAAACCATCAGCACCGATCACAGCACCGGGATGAATAATAACCCTTTCACCCAGCGTTACATTGTCGCAAAGTGTGACATTA
>JARRNT010000004.1:0-69355 GCA_037384645.1 Gammaproteobacteria bacterium
AGGCAGCTTGTGTCAGCACATTCTGGGACCCGGCCCCGGGTTTGTAAAGCGCAATATTTCCCCTGGCTGATGATACATTCACCACAATTTCGATATGATATATATTAGTAACTTTATCTAATCTGATTGTGCTTATGTGCGGCCGCCTCAATATCTACGACCCGGAAAGCATCGACATCTTCCTGCAGGAACTGGGCCTGCCAGGCTACCCGCTTGAACCGCCACAATATAACGTACCGCCGCAAACCCTGTTGCCCATCATCACTACCCCTATCACCCTCCTGCAGGGCCAGTGGGGAATCGAATTCGGCAAGTTTCGCCATCCCAATTCCAGGGCGGCCACGATTAAACGCAAACCACATCTGCAGGACCTGCTGATGCACCAACGCTGTATCGTACCGGCCAACCGGTTTTATGAATGGCCTGACCCCAGGGCGCGGCCTGCCTTTGCCGGCATCAAGACCCGCTTTTGTATTCACACCCCGGAGGACGTGCTGCTACTGGCGGGCATTTATAAACGTAACCCGGAAAAACAACTGTACCAGTTCAATATCATCACGACCGACCCGGTACCAGCCATCAATACCTTCCATCATCGCATGCCAGTGATTCTGGACCCGGACCAGGCCCACACCTGGCTGGAGGTGGATGATAAGCAAACGCTGTACGATATGCTGGTGCCAACACAACAGGAACTCATCATCTATGAATGCGATCCCTGGGTGGATAACGCGCGCCACCAGGGACCGCAATGTATGGCACCTTTACAGCACTAGCTGGGCAAACAACATAGATTAATCTGGCCGAAAAAGTATGTTGCTTGTATCAGTATGGCCAGCTACGGGCAGGAGCTGCCACCCAGGTTGCTTTCTAACCACGGCACAAAGACTAGAAAGCAGTAATTCAACATTAAAGCTCTGATGTTTTAATTATTGGCATCGCTTTAAGCCATTTGATTAGTTGAGTCTTTTAGTCTTAACCAGGTCATAACCTCGGTGGTATTCTGATCGGGCGGAAATACCGGGTAAAAAACTTTTTGGGTCTTTCCATCTTGTAGAATGAGCGTTATACGCTTATACAGCTCCATTCCCGCTACTTGGAAAGTTGGCAATGGCGCAATTGCTTTAAGTAAAGCTCACTATCAGTCAGTAGTTCGAAGGGTAAGTGAAGCCTGTTCCTCGCCTCCCTCTGATATTCAGTAGCTTGTGTACTCAATCCAAAAACGGCGGTGCTTAATGATTTGAGTTCGGTATAGTGGTCACGAAAAGATCAGGACTGTGGTGTGCAACCAAGCGCTCCTGGGATGCCATCCCAACCGTCCGGGAGCGGCACATCTGGCTGCCCAGTCATTGGATACACATAGATGACGACACATCACGTATAGCAGCGATATTAAAATATTTTGCCATCGGTCGCAGGTAGCTCAATGTCTGGAAAAGTCATATCCCACAGGTGAGATGCAGTTCCGCCATCTAAATGACGTGGCAAGCCTTTTGATAAATTGGAAACAATATCATTCATAAATCTGTTCAAGCCCTTACATATAGCCAGCCTTCCTTTAGACGCAACAAAATTTGCTCTAGCGCCGCATGAATCTTATGTGCTTCAGGAATGAGTTTAATAGGATGCCCTTCTTTCAACCTGGCTGTCTCCATCGCTACACCACAGGCTAAAAATGATACATTTTTGTTATTCACCATTATTTGATGGATACGCCTGGCATATGGCGATCCTTTCCGCAGCATACCCAGACCCGATTCATTCGCCACGACTTCAACTTTCAACGCATGACCTGCCTTTTTGGCGTTGACGAGTAATTTCTCGGTATCATTAAGCGCCCTGACAATACGTGTTTTATCCATTGCATTGATGTGTATCAGGATTTTATTATCAGGCGGATGCTTGATGTTCAACTGCGTCAAGCTGATAAACGATGGCTTGGTTGGTAATTGGTTTGATTGATGCAACATCCAGCCAAGTACGCTGCCAATGACCAGGATGACGAAAGCGGCTGCTAGTCGTAGTGGTATCCGCCCAACAGGCACTCCCCTTTTTATCTGGGGTGATACCGTTGGTGTTTCCTCGTATGCCAATACAATCCTGGCATTAACTTGCTGTAAGGCCGCTACCTCTTGAGACAAATCACTGTCATCCTGCATGGCAGAAAGCACATGGGCACGTTCCTCTGGACCCAGTTCATTATCCACAAAGGCATTGAGTTGTTCCTCCGAAATTGCAGGTTTAGATTTCACTTCAACCTCCACATACGTTCCCGGCTGGTGCTCTGTTGACTGCAATCACGAAGACTCTTTTTGATATTTTGCCGGGCTCGACAGATTCGACTCATCACCGTTCCGACAGGAATATCGAGTATCTTTGCAACCTCCTCATAGGAGAATCCCTGAAGAGTTACCAGGGTAATCACCTGGCGCTGGTCCTGATTCAGGTTGGCAATAGCATGATGCACCTGAGCTATTAGCCGAGAGCGCTCTGTATAACTTTCCGGTGTCTCTGTGTCGACCAGGTCAATACTCTGAAGATCGGCCACATCCTTGCGACGTCGTAATGTGTCCCGCCAGTAATTAGCCATCACCTTGAATAGCCATATCTCAAGGGCCCCGGGATCATGTATTTTTTCTCTATTCTGTAACGCACGCGAGAGGGTTTCCTGCACCAGATCGCTGGCAAGGCTCGTCTCATGTGTCCACGAATACGCCACGCGGAAGAGTCGATCCCAATGGGATTCAAGCAACCGGCTAAATCGTAATGTATTACCAAACAAGGCCATAGAGTTCATATCGGGTTATATTTATTCTCTAAGTAGAACGCACAACTCCCTGCATTATTCCATCAGAATATAAAAATATTTTCGGGAATAAATCCCCTCGCCAGGCGTTTACTTCTATATCGGTGAAATTCGTTATACGCCAACTTTAGCCTGAATAAAAATCAGAAGGGGGCAGGATGTTGTACAGAAAAGTTGCAAATTGCACCATAGCAGGAATACAACGCGAAACAGGCAAGCTTTCCGTATTGGCGTGGTGAGTAAAGAGTGTGCCTGTTGGCCTTGCCCGGATTATCAAACTGGAAGAACACGGTTATAGCTATGTTAAGCTATAAACCAGCAATTTCCGATGAGCGCAGATTTGCCCTGTGTACGTATAACGCGAGAAGTAACAATATGCTTAAACAACTTATTTGGACACTTTGTGTCTTCACTCTCTTCATATCAGCAGTTAAGGCTGAGGACGATCTGACGGCTAAAATCAATCACTATACGCAACTTCTCAAGCAAAACCCCGGGAATGTGGCCATTCTGATCAAGCGTGGAGATCTGTATTTCAAGTTACACCAATTTGACCAGGCTATATTTGATTATAGTGATGCCATAAAGATTGACCCGCATGCAGACAAAGCATATTTTGGTCGCGGTTTGGCTCTGGGGCGCAATGGGCAAATTCAAGACGGAATCCGTGATCTGACGATATACATTACACGGCACCCCAATGATTCGCATGCCTACACAAAACGGGGCGTTCGCTATTTGTGGCTCAGGAAGAATGATGAGGCGAAACGTGATCTGGAAAAAGCGGTTAGTCTCAACCCCAAAAATGCCGAGGCACACGATGATCTTGGTGTGATACTCTCCCGCCGTCGAGATTATGCCAGCGCTTTAAAACATTTTACGGCAACTGTCAGCATTGATCCTACCTATGCCAAAGGCTGGCATAATCTGGCGATGGTGTATTACATTATTGGCCAGGATAAACTGGCGTTGAATGCAGTTAATTCATCCCTCGATTTATCTCCGGATGAACGAAATTCCTTACTACTTAAAGCGAAGATCCTCAAAGATTTGGGCCAAACTGTGGAAGCAGAGAAAATCAAAGAAAATGCTGAATTTCTTCCCCGTGGCAACTGGTCTGAACGTGTACCAGTTGAATAACCAATGACATCCTGGTTATTGTTCCAACACATGTAATTTATTCCAATGTACCTTTCGGCCAATAGCGGTCGGTCAATGTCTCATCACCAGTATAGAGATGCATGAGCAGTAGCGATATGCAGCGCATACGACCGCTTTTAGTTTCTTTGCAAGATTCTCCTGAAGTTGTGAACTTCAGCTATGGGGTCGCTAGCAGACATTAAAATCATAATGACACGCGTATTAGCCCTGGCCGGTTTCATTTTCCTTGTCTGCACGCGCATCCTGTATCGTCTGGCGATGGCCGAAGGGGCGCCAGGCCGGTGAAATTACATTGGGCATGGTCGAACGACCGAGCAGGCGCGCCGGCATTACCGTCAGCTCGCCGTAACGATGGTTAATCCGGTCCTGGGCCTGCAGGTAACTGAGTCGACGCTGATCCACCTCGGCAAATAACTCCAGCTGGTTGTTGACCGGCTTCGGATCAAGTGCGCAAACCTGGACCTGGAAGATGCCTTCGCCGCGCCAGGTATACGCCAGCAGTTCCCTGGCAAGATGAAAGATGTCGCGCCCGTCATTCACCGGCATGGCACAGGCATAATGATTGGCGATCCAGTCTTCCCGTGTCCGCAGCCCGACAAAAAACGTGCGGGCAGCGAGTTGATGCCGGCGTAAACGTACGGCGACCTTTTCGCTCATGTGTAACAGGTAAATCAATAACAAGGTGTAGTCGCGCGTATTCGGCGGCACTACCTTGCCATGCCCCACGGTTTTCGGCGGCGGGATATCGTATTGTAATTTCTCATAGTCCCGGCCCTGGCACATGTACCAGATACGTCGTCCCGGATTGCCAAAGCGTTTGGCCAGTACCCCGATAGGCAGACGTTTCATGTCTCCACAGGTATACACGCCACGCGCGGCAAGAAAGCGCCCGATCCCGTCGGCAATGCCACACAATTCAGTCACCGGCACATCGCGCAATCTAGCCTCGGCCTCCCATGGCGGGATCAGGGTGATGCCATCGGGTTTTTTCTGTTTCGCCGCAAACTTGGCCGTGGTCTTGTCGCCGCTTATGCCGATGGAACAACCGCAACCGGACACCTGGCGCACGTGCTGTTGAATGGAGGTGGCCAGCGTATACGGCTCCGGGTACAGGCGCCAGCAGCGGGTAAAATCCAGAAACGCCTCGTCCACGGAAAAAATTTCAATGTCCGGGGTAAATTCCTGCAGGCTTCGCATCACCCGGGTCGATATCTCGGCGTAACGTTCCGGACGCGCCGCGCGCTGAATAATATTGGGACATAACTGGCGCGCCTGTTTCAGGTGCATGCCGGTCTTTACACCGTGGGCGCGCGCCTCGTAGGAACTGGTAATGACGCAGGTGCCCACCACGCCATTGGTCACGGCCACCGGTTGCCCGCGCAATTCGGGAAAGTCCAGTTGCTCGATCGACGCAAAAAACGCGTTCATATCGACCAGCGCGATCATGCGTTCCCAGCGCGGCATCAGTCATAGGTCCGCAACTGGCCCACGACCACGCCCTGGATCTGAACCCGCTCCGCGGCAAAGGTCATGGGCGCAAGCTGGCTGTTGGCCGGGATCAACTGGATTTGCTTATTGGCCAGGCGCTTGAAATATTTCAGTGTCGCCTCATCGTTATCGATCAGGGCCACCACGATGTCGCCGTTTTTGGCAGTGCTGGTCTGGCGCACAATCACGGTATCGCCATCCAGGATACCGGCATCGTGCATGGAATCTCCCTTCACTCGCAGGGCAAAACGATCCCGCCCAAGCAACATCTCGGGCAGGTTGATCTCGTCGTGATTGGGAATCGCCTCGATGGGTTTGCCGGCCGCGATCCGGCCCAGCAGCGGCAAACTCGAGGTCGGCTGCAGCACCCGCAGGGAACGCCAGCTGCGTTCGGGGCGTTCCAGCAAGCCCTTGTCGATCAGGCCCTGAACATAGCGGTGTAGCGAACCCTTGGAACTGAGTGCCAGGGCCTCGCCGATCTCCGGCAGGGTCGGGCCCTGGCCGTGGCGCAGCAGGTACCCGCGAATATAGCCGTAGATTTTTTGCTCAAGAGGGGAAAGCCGCGCGTCCATAGTTCTCTAATTTAGAGAACTTTCTGCAAGAGATCAATCGCAGCGGTAAGTGGCTGTTTCCCCTCGTCTTTGCCGGGTGCAAGCAGTGCTTACTTGTCCGCCTTCTTCATATCGGCGAGGAAATCCTTCTGGATCTTTTGCATTTGCGGCATCATGCCATAAGTCATCTTCTGGATTTCGCGCATGGTCTGCTGGATCAGTCCCGGCATCTTCTTGATCACGGCCTGACCTGTGGGTGTTTTGTAGAATGCCAGCATGCCTTTCACTTCTTGATCGGTGAAAGATTGCTTGTACAGACGAATATACACCGGCTCGAGTTTTTTCCAGGACAGCGTTTTTTGCATCAATGCCACCATACGGCTCTTCATGCGCTTGATCGCCTTTTCCTGTTTTGCCGTGGGTTTCTTGCCCCCCAGCGCCTGTTTGGCAGCATTATCCATGACCCCGCCTACCCTGCTGCGCATCCCGTCAAGCAACTGACGAGAGTGCATCACGCTCAGCAATTGCTTAACCGAGCTGTCGCTTGCCGGTGCGGCCATTGCGACACTTGAACTGAATAAAAAAACGAGCAGGCTGTATTTGAGGATATTCATGTATTCCCCCACTGTGCTAAGTAAAGTGAAAAAAAGATATTCAATCCTGTCTTAAAAGACACGACAACGTGGCTTCAATAACAGAGTTACATATATCGGTTTAATATTGCCGACACATTATAGGCATTCCATTTATTGAACTAAATGCTCAAACTGCTGCAGTTTGCAACAAGTCACTAAAATAACGGCGATTAACCCGCCAACCCTGCAACAAAGATGATAGAGGCAGGCCTGCCAGTCATTGGGTGCAGCGGTTCGCTCACTTGCGGCAGCATAAAGCCGTTATCGCTAAACAGGGCCTGCCAGGATGCAAGCGTACGAAAATACCAGGGAGCCGGATCGGTAAATTGATCATTAAACCCCTGCCAGCCGCCATGGCGCCAGCCGTCCTGGTCTCCCTGATCAGAACCGGCAGCTTCCGGATGCAGGGTTTGTACGATAAACATGCCATCGCGATTCAACAGCGACGGAACCTGTCGGAAAATATGCTCGACCGATTGTTTACCCAGCAAGGAGAAATTACATACAACCTGATCAAACTGCATTGCCAGCGAGGAAGCAGACAGGTCTTCATAGGCCAGTACCTGATAACGGCCCGGGCCTGACTGGCGGGCCGCCTCGATAAGTTCAGGCACGATATCCATTCCCACCACATCAATCCCCTGACTGGTCAGCGCCCGCACCAGCCAGCCCTCGCCGCAACCGATATCCAGTACCGAAGCCGGTGTATGATTCATAATTGCATCGAGGATCGCCTGGTTGGTCACCAGGATCCTGGAGTCAATTTCATCTCCACGTATGGCCGAAATCCATGGCTTCGCGTTCTTGTGCCAGGAGGCGATGATTTGTTGATCAGTGAATTCAGACATGGCATAAGCTGTATATGATTGCGAGGCAGACAACATCTGCATTCTGATCATAGTAGCCCTGACCTGCATGATTCGACAAGTGCCAATAGCAACATTCATAAATTTGCAGCATAACCACAGGGAGACATGTCTATGCTGGAACTCAGACCCAGCTGTGAACATCGCAACAGGCCACTGCCACCGGACTCGACTGACGCACGCATTTGCAGTTATGAATGTACCTTCTGTGCCAGCTGTGTCGAAACGGTGTTACATAACGTCTGTCCCAACTGCGGCGGCGGGTTTGTGCCAAGACCGATTCGACCGGCACACAACTGGAAGGACAACAACTTTCTTGGCCACGACCCGGCGAGTACCCGCATTACGTTCCACCCCGTTGATCCGGAAACGCATGCCCGTTTTGCCACCCGGCTGCGCGACATCCCGCCGGAGCGGCGTTAACCGGCATTACTAAACAGCAATTTCTGTCAGGATCGGACCGGCCGAACATGGCAAAGTCGGCTTTGTTCGAGGAGGGAAAGTGACAACCGCTAAAGTCAGGGCTTACGCCGAACGTTTCAACCGTGTGTTTGATTATATCGATCAACACCTGGATGGTGATTTGAGCGTCGAGCAACTGAGCCGGGTGGCAAACTTTTCCAAGTATCATTTCCATCGGCAATTTTATGAATATGCGGGTATCAACGTCTCGCGCTACATCCAGTTGATCCGAATGCGACGGGCATCGTATCGGCTGGTGTTTTCCGAACAAACGCGCATTATTGATATTGCCATGGATGCAGGTTTTGAAAATCCGGAGTCGTTTTCACGGGCGTTCAAAAACCTGTTCGGTCAGAGCCCCTCGGCGTTCCGTAAACACCCGGCGTGGCAACCCTGGCACGAACAGTACCGCGTCCCCAAACTTCCACGGAGTCAAATCATGCAAGTCACTATTATCGAATTTAGCGAAACACCGGTTGCTGCCTACGAGCATCGCGGCCCAATGGAACAGGTAAACGACTCGGCTCGTGTCTTTATCGACTGGCGCAAGCAAAGCGGCCTGTCACCGGTCAACACAAGCCGAACCTTCGGCATTGCCTATGGCAATCCGGAGACGACGCCACCCGAGGATTTTCGCTTCGACATCTGCGGTTCGATCGAGGCCGCGGTACCGGACAACCCGCAAGGCGTGATCAATAAGACCATTCCAGCCGGGCGCTGTGCCGTGGTGCGCCATCACGGCCCACATGACCGGATTGGCGAGAGCGCCTATTACCTGTATCGCGAGTGGCTGCCGCAAAGCGGTGAAGAGTTGCGGGACTTTCCCTTATTCTTTCATTACCTCAACCTGATGCCGGACACCCCGGAGCATGAATTGATCACCGACGTGTATTTACCGTTAAAGTAATTCGTCGCTAATCGGTCTCAACCGGTAACATGGTTTTGTCCACCACCCGCCGCAGCACGAAACTGGAATGCACGCCGGTCACCCCGTGGATGCGGGTAATCCGGTTGAGCAGCAGCTCCTGGTAGGCATCCATGTCCCTGACCACGACCTTGAGCTGGTAATCGGCGTCCTGGCCGGTGATTAACAGGCACTCGATGACCTCGGGGATCGCCTGGATCGCCCGCTCAAAGTGATCAAAGCGCTCGGGGGTATGCTGGTCCATGGAAATCTGGATCAGGGCCATAAGGGAGAGACCCAGGGCCCTGGCATCCACCATGGCCCGGTAGCCGGTGATCAGGCCTGCCTTTTCGATGGCCTGGACCCGGCGCAGACACGGCGATGGCGACAAACCGATGCGGTCAGCCAGTTCCTGGTTGCTGATGCGGCCCTCCTGCTGCAGGATGCGCAGGATCTGGCGGTCGTAGCGGTCCAGTTTCATATCTTTGCCCTGATAATTACAAAGTCAGTATATTATTGCTCATTTATTATGTAATACGCAATATAGTAACAATTACAGCCATTTCCTGGCATAAAACGCAAGCATCTGGCGCGGGGATTTGACTAGTATTAAGGCCATGCATAACCTGTTACAGAAGGAAGGAATCACCGCCATGTTGAAACAGCCCGGTCGCAAGTACCGCCCCTTTGCCCCCGTGAATCTGACCGATCGGCAATGGCCAAACCAGAGCCTGACGGCACCCCCGATCTGGATGAGCACCGACCTGCGTGACGGTAACCAGGCCCTGTTCGAGCCCATGGATAGTGAGCGCAAACTGCGGATGTTCCGGACCCTTTGCGAGGTCGGTGTCAAGGAGATCGAAGTGGCCTTTCCTGCCGCCTCGCAGACCGATTTCAATTTCGTGCGCCAGCTCATCGAAGACAAGCACGTCCCGGAAGATGTCACCATCGAGGTGCTAACCCAGGCCCGCGAACACCTGATCCGCCGGACCATGGAATCGGTCCGCGGTGCCCGGCGCGCCATCGTGCATGTCTATAACGCCACCTCCAAAACCTTTCGTGACATCGTGTTCAACATGAGCAAGGCCGAAGTGGTGGACATGGCCGTGTCCTCGGTCCGCTTGATCAAACAGCTGGCAGCAGAACAACCCGAGACCGAATGGGTACTCGAATACAGCCCGGAAACCTTTTCCGCCACCGAACTGGAATTTGCCCGCGAGATCTGTGATGCGGTCACCGCCGAATGGGGTGCGACACCGGACAACAAGGTCATCATCAACCTGCCCACCACCGTCGAGGTCGCCAGCCCCAATGTCTACGCCGATCAGATCGAATGGATGCATCGCAACCTCGCCCGCCGTGACAGCGTGATCCTGAGTCTGCATCCGCACAATGACCGTGGCACCGCCGTGGCCTCTGCCGAGCTGGGCATGATGGCCGGCGCCGATCGTGTCGAAGGCTGCCTGTTCGGTAACGGTGAGCGCACCGGTAATGTTGACCTGGTGACCCTGGCCCTGAATTTTTATACCCAGGGCGTCGACCCGAAACTGGATTTTTCCGATATCAACGAGATTGCGCGCACGGTCGAACATTGCACCCAGTTGCCGATCCATCCACGTCACCCTTATGTCGGTGACCTGGTGTTTACCGCCTTTTCCGGTTCCCACCAGGATGCCATCAGGAAAGGCTTCGCGGCGCAACAGGCCGATGCCCCCTGGAATGTCCCTTACCTGCCGATTGACCCCACCGATATCGGGCGCAGCTACGATTCGGTCATCCGGGTCAACAGCCAGTCCGGCAAGGGCGGTATCGCCTACCTGCTGGAAACCGAGTATGGCGTGGTCATGCCGCGACGGCTGCAGGTGGAGTTTTCCGGTGTAGTGCAACAGCATACCGATAGCCACGGCGGCGAAGTCAGTGCCGCCGACATCTGGCAATTGTTTTCACAGACCTACCTGGACAGCGTGCAACCGGTGCATTACCTCGAACACCACCTGTTCGAACACGATAACGCCCAGGGGATCCGCTTAAGCCTGGAGATCGACGGTGTCTCGCATCTGCTCACGGGTGAAGGCAACGGCCCGATTGACGCGGCGGTGCATGCGCTTCAGCGCATCGGCATCCCGATCCAGGTCCGCAGTTATGAAGAACGCTCGATTACGGCGAGTGAAGATGCCGGTGACGCCAAAGCCTGCGCCTTTGTGGAAGTCACGGTCCCCGGCCACAGCCAGGAGTGTTATGGTGCGGGTGTCGATACCAATATCGTCACGGCCTCCATCAAGGCCCTGATCAGCGCCGTCAACCGCATGGATATCAACGACAGTGTTATCACTGCACAACTCAAACAGGCCTGAGTCGGGAAAGCAGGAATCACATACCGGGTATGCGCGAGATGCTACCCGGTATGCCGAGTGTCGCTCACTTCTTCGAGAAGATAATTCCAGCCTAGTGCAGCACAGTAAATGCACCGTGCAGGCCGCCAATCACCATCTGGGTACCGATCACCGCCAGGATCAAGCCCATCATGCGCGTAATCGCGCCCAGTGCACTGGTGCCGATATAGCTCACGAACTTGGCACCGAACATGAAAAACACATAGGTAATGACACACAGCACGGCAAAGGCAATGATGGTGATACTGATATTGCGCATGCCACCGCCGGCGGAAAAACTCATGGCCGTGGCAATCGTACCCGGCCCGGCAAGGATTGGCATGGCCAGGGGTGAGACCGCCACACTCAGGGCGGCCTTGCGCGACTGGGGCTGGCTGGCTTCCTCCGGATGATGCAGGCTGGATGGATTGCCCCGCAACATGTGGTAGCCAATGATAAAGACAATCAGGCCACCGGTAATACGAAACGCCGGCAGGGTAAGCCCGAACAGATGGAAAATGATCTTGCCGGCGATCGCAAACAGGGTCACGATGATAAACGCCAGTAACAGCGAACGCAGGGCAACGGATGCGGAAGTTTGCCTGTCATCATCACCGGTCAGGCCCAGGAAGATGGGAACGTTCGCGATCGGGTTCATGATCGCAAAGAATCCCATGAAGACGGTAAAAGTGTGCTGAACTGCGCTATCCATTCCTGTTCTCTCCTTTATCTGTTTTTATTGAACACGACTCGCCTTATTCTGTTTCTGCCAGCGCTGACTGTGCCGGTTCGGTGAGCCAGAAGACAAAACCAATCGTACCAAAACAGCCACCGGCGATGGCCACACCGGTCCAGCCATAATGATTGAAGGACGCAGCGGCAACCGCAGAACCCAGTGCCCCACCAAGAAAAAAGCAGGTCATGTATGCCGTGGTCAGGCGACTGCGCGCCTCCGGACGCAGACTGTAGATTGTGCTTTGATTCAGGATCTGTGTGCCCTGTACGCCGAGGTCGAGCACTACGATGCCCACGATAATGGCCAGGACGTGGCTGGGCCATAAGCCCATCAAGACGAAACTGATGACCGTCAGCAACAGGGTTATGCCCGTACCAATCCGGGTATGCCCCAGGTCATGCAGGTGCCCGGCCAGGGAGGCCATCACCGCACCGGCCACACCCAGTAAACCAAACAGGCCAATGACGGTATCACTGTAATGATACGGTGCCGGCGATAATAAAAACGGCAAACCTGTCCAGAGCACGCTAAAGGCCGCGAACACGCACATGCCGTAAACGATGCGCCGGCGCAATAATGGCAGTTCGATCATCAGGTCCAGAATGGACCTGAGTAATTTCCCGTAAGGCTGGCGATTTTGTGCAGGTTCAGCCGGCAAGACCCTGGCCAGCACAATACTCTGGATCAACATCAGCACCGCCGCGATCCAGAATACCGCGCGCCAGCCAAAGGCATCAGAAATCAGGCCCGACGCGACCCGGCCGAGCAGGATGCCCAGCAGCAATCCACTCATCACCCGCCCGACAACTCGACCACGATCCTTATCGCGTGCCAGGTGGGCAGCAAACGGCACCAGGACCTGGGCGACTACCGCGGTAAATCCGACAAGCAGGCAGGCGATAAAAAACCAGACCAGGCGAGTTGATAACGCAGCCGCCACCAGGGCAACGACAGCAGCCAGTAAAACGCGCGAAATCAGGCGTCGGCGTTCCAGCAGGTCACCCAGTGGCACCAACAAAACCAGACCAGCTGCATAGCCCAGTTGCGTCATGGTAATAATCGTACCCGCCGCACCATTAGATACGTTGAAACTACGCGCAAGCGTATGCAGCAACGGCTGCGCATAGTAAAGATTGGCAACCGAGATACCGGTCGCGACAGCAATGATGAAAACAAGGGGTGAATTTGGGCGTAATCCGGATTGCACGCTCATTTTTTCTCCAGGAAGTTTTTATAGCCGGCTCCAACTGATTTACCGGGTCTCGTAGTGTACCTGCACCACTGACCAAATCCTATTGTCCGATAACACAAGGGCGAGTGTATTGTGATTCCAGCCGACAATAAAAATTCAATTTTTCATTGTGCCGCACGGAATGTACTAACGGTAGAGAGTGGCCAGCAGCAAACTTTCCATTCAGGCAGACTCTACTCACGCCTGTCTGGTTGAAAACCAGTTTGCCTGAACCAGCTATTTGAAGGTGGCAGGAATAACAACAGAGTAATGGCGATCTGTAATAACACCTGCAGCATGGCAAAATAGCGCAGTGACATATGCACGTAATGCGCCTGGTGGTGATTACGCAGCATTAATACGCTGCCCAGTACAAAGATCACCAGCCAGGTAATTCTCGCCCAGTTACGACGCCTCAGGATATAAGCAAAAATAATCGCGGAGGGAACGACAAAGACCAGGACCATAAACAGGATGACCTGCCTGGCAAATGCCTGTGGTGTATTTTGATAATCGATGTACGCCGAAATAAGCGCCGCAATAATCGACAGGATAAACAGGATCGTTGCATACCTGATGGTTTTTGGAAGCATGGGTAACACCACGTCTGAATACCTGTACCGCCGGGATTTGTTAACCGGCGATACAGGTAGCTGCCGCTAACGTTTGGCCGCGCGTTTGAGCCTGATGATATTATTGGGAAACTCCCGCGTGGTCACTTCCCGCTCAAAGGCCTGTGCCACTTCCAGGATCGCGTCGCTCAAATGCGCATATTGCTTGGAAAATGGCGGCCAATAATCGCCAAGGCCGAGAGCATCATTAATAACCAGGACCTGGCCATCACAATCCGGACCGGCGCCAATACCAATTGTCGGAATCGTGAGTTCCTGTGTAATAGACGCCGCAAGCTCGTAGGGAATATGCTCGAGCACGAGCATAAATGCGCCGGCTGCCTGGATACCCAGGGCTTCTTCACGAATCCGGCTTGCTTCCGTATCGCTACGTCCTACCTTGGCAAAACTCGTTGCAGTCTGCGGCAGTAAGCCGGTATGTCCCACCACCGCCACGCCATGCTGCACCAGGTGAGAGATAACATCGTATTTCGGCCCTTCCAGTTTTACGCTATCGGCGCCGGCAGCGAGCAGGCGTCGGGCGTGATGCAGGGCCGTCTTTGGATCCTTGTCAGTCTCGTAGGGTAAATCACCTATTATATAAGTGTCGGGTGCGCCCCGGCGTACGGCCCCGATATGGTACTCCATGTGCTCAATGGTCACCTCACGGGTGCTCTCGAATCCCATTTCCACCATGCCGACCGTATCCCCTACCAGGATGGCCGGAATACCCGCGGCAGCCAGGCTGCGCGCAACCGGGCAGGTGTAAGCCGTCAACATGGCAATTGGCGTATTGCCCTTCATCGCCAGGAAATCCTGTGTCTGTCGTTTCATAATTCAGGCTCCTGTATCGTCATCACCTTAATCATATATAGTTTACAATGATTCAGCGTCAATCTAGAAGTGTTCTCAAACTGCAAAATCATCCCATAAATCAAGCGCTTCAGCTGAATAGCCTATCAATCCCGGCAGAAAAAAATTTACTCCTGCATCAGTTCTCGCAGATATCTGAATAACTGGCGAGCGGCGCGGGGTGTTTGTTTGTGTGCAGATTCATGCTTCGCCGTCGCAACATACTGCTGGATTTTTTTGATATCGGCTTGCGGGTACAGGCTGATCAGTTCCTGCAACGCTGTCTCGCCTTCATTCAACAAGCGCTCCCGCCAGGTCTCCAGCTGATGCAATTGTGCCCTTGCCAACTGCCCACCCTGCTTCAACCGGTTCATCACCTCGTGCACAGGTTCCAGCTCGATATCCCGCATTAACTTACCGATAAATTGTAATTGACGACGCCTTGCTTCCCTTGCCTTCATATCCCGGCATTGCACCATGGCATCATGTAGTTTCTCCGGCAGCTCGAGTTTTTCCAGCACCTGCCTGAACTGGGCGACCGGCAACTCGACAATGTCTTTGCCCAGTGCCTGCGCCGCCTCGGCTTCACGCTTTTGTTGCTGCTTGCTCTTTCTACGGATTTCACCTGTATCCGTATCCCATTCTTCACTCATGTTCGATTTTATCCATACATTGATGCCAGATAGCGACTTTTTATTCGCCCCGGCTTTTATTACTCGCATAGACCTGGTCCACGATCAGTTTCGGCATTTTACCCCTGATATTAGCGAACTGCTTGCAGACTTTCTGTTTTGGATAGCCATATCGCCAACAGGAATACGTGACATTCGCTATCAGGGTATTTTGTTCACAAATACTCGCAAGACCAGCCCGCCTCATCGGGTACCCCGGCCCCGCTTGTATGCAGGATGATTGACATGCTTAACGAAAGTTCATTATAGCAGCTCGGACAGGCCATCCATAAACCGAAGGCAGAAAATGGTCTCACTGCTCCGAACAGAGACATCCAGAAATTAATCTATGGCAAATTGTGAGTGACGCATTTCGTGCTGCTATATTGCCATATCATTCACACATCAAGCTGCCATTAATACAGGTGACAGCGTTACCACCAACCTCAATGCGATCCGGCGCGATCGACAACTGCAGCATACCGTCACGTCCCATTAGCTGACCCTGGGTTGCCACGTACTGATTACCGATAGTGTCAACCTGGCCGGTCTCCCGGATATAAGCGGCAACACAACCATTCCCGCTGCCGCACACCGGGTCTTCGTTAACGCCGACCGCAGGGGCAAAGGCCCTTACCTCGATCTGACTGCGGCTACCTGCAGGATACTCGCCAAAGACCACTACGCCGGTATCACCACTGGCGCGGTCCAGGGCTTGCATTTGCTGCAGGTCGGGCCTGAGTGCGAGCACGGCACTGGCATCGGCTAACTGGGCAACCAGCCAACGCGGTCCGACATCCACCCGTAGCGGCATGACACCGGGCTTCAGGCTGCACCCCAGGCTTGCCTGCAACGACTGTTGCCGCGCCGGATCCAGCCCGGTGATCGTCGGTTCCGGCAGTTCGAAGGCAATCCACTGTTCCCCCTGCGCATCCGGTTTCACGTGTAATGTCACCAGCCCGGCAGCACATTGTTGCACCAGCTTGCCCGTATGCAATTTGACCATACCGGCTTCGAGCAGGGCATGCGCCGTACCGATCGTGGGATGGCCGGCAAACGGTATTTCAGCATGTGGGGTAAAAATGCGTAACTGGTAGTCTGCCTGCGGATCAGTAGCTGGAATGACAAAGGTAGTTTCGGACAGATTGGTCCAGTTCGCTATGGCCTGCATCTGCCTGCTGGAAAGATCCCCGGCACGCAGGATCACGGCGACCGGGTTGCCCCTGTACCCGTGACGGGTAAACACATCGACCTGACTGAAAGGGAGTTTTTGCATGAGTACTGTCCTGATAAGCCTGATGCCTGGTTACTATAACCGTTTTAGATAAACCAGCATCGATTCACTGTCATGCAGATATTCCGCTATCTCTCCGGCACGCTCAAACCCGCAGGCTTCATAGAAGGCGCGCGCCCTGGCAAAATCCGGATGGTCGTAGGTTTCAATAAACAGCTTGCGGTAGTCCCTCGCCCTCGCCTGCTGTTCCAGCATAGCCAGAAGCCGCCGGCCGATTCCCTGCCGCTGGTAATCCGGATCGACCGCAAACCAGGCCAGCCACACGTTCTCGTCTGGCCCCCAGGCATAATGATGCAAACCACAAATCGCCAGCACATCAGTCTTCGCATGGCAGGTGTAATACTGACGGCCATCATCCAGTCCATGCGTCTGGCAGGCGAAATGTTTTTCGAACGTCCGCCTGGCCCAGTCCGCTTCGGCCTCATTCATGGCCCTGGCTATCAGCTCACAAACGGGACCGATGTCCTTTTCCTGCATCTCGCACAGGTCTGAGGCTAACAAATCAGCTGACATTATTCTCACACGGTTATTTACTGGTGCAACATGATACCGACAGTTCCAATGGTAAGTACATCGATACTGCCGGAAATAGCCCGGGCCTGGAACCTGGGGCTTGCAAACAGAACCAGGCGACTGCGGCGAAGATAAAGAGAAAGGAAGTCTGGCCGAAGAATAATCTCGTCCTTCGGCCCGAAATTCGATTTAATAATTATTGCATCGTCACATCAAGCGGCGTGTTCTGGTTACTGGGGCAAACCTGAATCGTATACGTCCCGACCTGTGGGCCTTTCACCTGAGCAGTGATAGTCGCGATACAGATGACTTGCTAGTAACCGGGATTCGGGATATGTTGTTGCGCTGTAAGCTGTTAACGTCGTAGCAACGGACTATTCATGCAAATTACGCAGCCGTCTACCAGTCAACGCCTCATCCATGGCCTATTGAGCTTATGTTTGCTGTTATGCAGTCGCGGCCTGTTTGCCGCCGAAGCATCGACCAAAACTCCAAACCAGAGCCCATTAAAACAACTGGAGACAGCCAAAACTTCCACGCCCGACGCGAATGGCCTGGCCGCCACCTCGTTGTCCAGACGCTGGGAACTTGATCCTTCGACCAAGCAGGGACTATGGGTAATTCGCCCGTATGAACCCATGTTCATCCTACCCGTGGTGTATTCCAGTCGCCCCAACATGACGCCCTACTCACCGACACATCCCACGGCGCCGACCGAACCGCTGCAAAAAACCGAAGCCGAATTCCAGATTAGCCTGAAGGCCAAGGCCGCCCAGAACCTCTTCGGGATGGGTGCCGATCTCTGGTTCGCCTATACCCAACAAAGCCAGTGGCAGGTCTATAACTCTGCCCATTCCTCACCTTTTCGGGAAACCGATTACATGCCGGAGGCATTCCTGTTATTCCCCACGCATTACCAGCTGTTTGGTCTGACCGGTCGATTCTTTCGGGTTGGGGTATTGCACCAGTCCAACGGTCGCGACGACCCGTTGTCGCGCAGCTGGAATCGCGTGTATATGCAGTTCGGGTTCGAACGCGGCAACTTTACCCTGCTGGTCCGACCCTGGACGCGCATACAGGAAAAGCCGAGTAAGGATGACAACCCCGATATTACCCACTACATGGGCTATGGCGATATCACCGCAATCTACCAGATGAGTAATTCGGAAATTACCGCAACGGCGCGGTTCAATGCCGGCAATTTGTCGACGATCGAGACCTGGAATTTTCCCATCCATGGTCGACTCAAGGCCTACGTCAAGATCACGACCGGTTACGGCGAAACCTTGATCGACTATAACTGGCGGCAGAATACCATTGGCCTGGGAATTTCACTGGTAGACTGGCAATAACTACCGCGGAAAAGAACATGACGTTCTACTCCGCGCCATCAAACAACGAAGCAACGATCGTCGCAAAATGGTTTATCGGCAGGGAAAAATGTCCCTCGCCGGGAACGACATGGAACACACTATCCGGGACCTGCTCCACCAGCCATTGGCCGTGTGCGAGTGGCACGAGGCTATCGCGATCACCATGCCAGCACTGCAAATTGCGAATTCGCTCCAGCGCGAATGGCCATGGCTGCCACGCCGCCTGTAAATCCTCGACGGCACCTTTGGCGCCCTGGGCGAATGCACGACGCAAGTTGGCGGCCATGATCTCCAGCACGGCCTTGTCTGTCAGCGCGGATTTATCCGGTTCGCCATTGACCAGTGCGACCAGCCGAATGGCGTGACGACTGCAATACCTTGCGGCCAGGCTAACCAGGCCGCCCACGCTATACCGTAACAGGCGGGGCTGTTGCCCGGCCAGGTACAGGAGTAATCGAACCAGCGAACCCATCGAGTTGCGCAGTTCGGAAATATGCAATGAGCCCAGGCCACAACAAATCCGGGTAGACAGAATGCGCTCGGGCAGCAGCGACGCACAGGCCAGTCCATAAGGCGCACCACCGGAGGCGGCAAGCACATGAAACTGCTCGAAGCCCACGGCATCGGCGAGCCGGGCAACGGTCTCGACCCAGGCCAGGTAACGATTGCCGGGTATGCCAGTACTTTGCCCGAAGCCGAACCGATCGGGGGCGACCAGGTCCACACCCAATAGCTCGCAGGCTTGCGCCATTAATTGTGCCTCGCTGCAGGAACCGGGCAGGCCATGAAAATACATCGCGGGCAGTCCACCCTTGCGCCCGTATCGGGCATAACCGATTGTCTGCGTACCCGCGGAAGGCAATACTGCCACATGCCGGTATGCTGGTATTTGCGTTACTGGCATCCGGGTTAAACGATCCGAGGTAATGGTAAACACACTTGTCCGGTTAAAGCCTGTCGCGACACACGTACTTCGTTATCATCTGACTCATGAATTAAATGATTTGATCGTATCAATCTCAGGCCAATAACAAACCTAGCCTTCCCGTGCCACACAACGCTGGAATGCAGGGAGATGGTTTTCCTGGGAGGCCCGTTGTAAATTGCGATACACCTGCAGAATGTCCGCCCGGTCCGTACTCCTTAACAGGCGGGCATACATCTCGCCATTGTCAATTTCCGCTGTCACCCCGGCCTCGCACGCGGCCTTGAGCGTGGGATAGTGCTCGACGCGGCCCGGCCACGCGTTCTTCGGGATCGGGATACCATAGTAGCCAAACAGGCGGCACAGCGCCTGGATGTGACGCGCCTCGGCGTCCCGGATGTTGATAAAGGGCCGCACCTGGCCAAAATCCGCGATCACCTGGTCATAGGTCGCCCATGCCCGGTATTCATCATCCAGTGCCTCGTGCAGCGCATCCAGTTCGATCTTACTGAGGTTTTGCATAGTCCATTACCCTGTCGATGTAACCTAGTGTCCGCGACGGTGCTTATACTTTGCGCCAGACGGAAAACCATGCTGCATGCATATACTTAATATATATAGTAGCGACATGGCTCTCAGCTGCAAGCCACGACGTTAGATCCAGCGTCTTACCTGCCCGCTATAGTCACGCCAGGCCTCACCAAAGCCATCCCGCAACATCGCCTCTTCACTGCGAATAAAGACCCAATCCAGCAACACGGCAAACACGATCACTATCGGCAGGCTCACCAGCGAGCCCAGCAAAATCGCCAGACCCAAGAGGATCAATACCATGCCCAGGTACATCGGATGCCGGCTGAGGCGGTACACCCCGGTCGTCACCAGGGCCGTGGACGCTTCAAACGGTTTTACCGTGGTGTGATTCTGTTTCAGCGCACTGTCGGCAGCAAGATTCAACCAGCTTCCCAGTCCCAAAGGTATGATACCCAACAAGGTATACGGCCAGGCAATCCATATCGCGATGGGCAGTATCCAATGCAAGGCCAGCATCAGCACGATAGCGACAAACAGGTACCTTGGCGGCAAGATATGTTGCGATTGCATTAGTAAATACTTCCCTTCCTGGCTTATCCATTTCCCTCAATGACCGAGTACACCGTGTTGCGCAGCGCCAGTTCACGCGGGTCACCGGTCAGGGCGGTACTCATGCAGTTGGTGACATAGGCATAGCCAATGCCCGTTGCAGGATCCGCAAAACCCAGCGAACCACCGGAACGCGGCTTATTTGTGTTTTGCCAGGTAGGCATCCAGGGCGCGGGTCATGGGCCTCGACACGAGCAGTCGCTTCGTCAGTGCCTTTCCGGTTCGAATCGCCCTGGCCGGCAATTTCCTGGCCAGGGAATCCCGATATGCCGAGGCCAGGCTTTTATGCTGGTGGTGCTGCGCGACGATCAGGTTATAGAGGGCATAGGCGGCAACGCGGTTGCGCGTCACCCCCTGCCCGTGTTCATACATGACGCCCAGATTGAATTGCGCGTTCACATCGCCACGATTGGCCGCGCGGCGAAACCAGTGCATGGCCTGGTGATTGTTTCTTCGGATACCGATGCCCTTCCAGGCCATAAAGCCCAGATTATACTGGGCCTGGGCATCGCCCTTGCTGGCCGCGTGGCGATACCATTTTGCCGCCGCTTTGTAATTCTTCGGCACACCCAGACCGTACTGGTACATGTTGCCAAGGTTCGTCTGCGCCCGGGCATAGCCACGCTCCGCGGCCCGATGCCACCACTTCGCCGTTTCCCGATCATTTTTCCTGACACCCAGCCCCTGGTGATACATGACGCCCAGGTTGAACTGCGCCTTGACATCACCACGCCAGGCCAGGGGCCGCCAGATTTTCAACGCCGTGGCGTAATCGCCCCGGTTCGCGGCCGCGGCGCCCTGTTCAAACTGGCCGGCGAACACCTGGGTCGCAAAAAGCAAAAGTATCAGGCCAGTCAGGCAGTGTAACCGACGCATGAATAATGACTCCTGGTCTGTGATCAACATGCGGTATCGAGGAGGTTTGTGCGTATCCCACCTTTACAGTTTAGAGAGAATTACCGAAATGGCGAGCACGTTGTTCCGCATTTGTGCTCACGCGCGCAGCTTATCGGCTGGCCGTAATGGATTCAGCGAAGGAACGCGTTTTGTGGCATAATGCGCGCCCTTTATCCTTAGCCTGACAATTCCCGAGTACTTCCCATGATTACGACAGCCAATATCACCATGCAATTTGGGGCTAAGCCCTTGTTTGAAAACATCTCCGTCAAATTCGGCAATGGCAACCGCTATGGCCTGATTGGCGCCAATGGCTGCGGTAAATCCACTTTTATGAAGATCCTGGGCGGTGACCTGGAGCCCACTTCCGGCAACGTGTCGGTCGATGAGAATGAACGCGTCGGCAAACTGCGCCAGGACCAGTTCGCCTTCGAGCACGAGACGGTGCTCGATACCGTCATCATGGGCCATACCCGCCTGTGGCAGGTGAAGCAGGAGCGCGACCGCATCTATGCCCAGCCAGAAATGAGCGAAGAGGACGGCATGGCCGTCGCCGAGCTCGAAGTCGAGTTTGCCGAGCTCGATGGCTATACCGCCGAGGCCCGTGCCGGCGAATTATTACTGGCGCTGGATATCCCGCTGGAACAACACACCGGGTTGATGAGCGCGATCGCGCCGGGCTGGAAGCTGCGCGTATTGCTGGCGCAGGCCCTGTTCGCCGAACCCGATATCATGTTGCTGGACGAGCCGACCAACAACCTGGACATCAACACTATTCGCTGGCTGGAAAAGGTGCTCAACGAGCGCAACAGCACCATGCTGATCATTTCGCACGATCGCCACTTCCTGAACAGCGTGTGCACCCACATGGCCGACCTCGACTACGGTGAACTGCGGGTCTATCCCGGCAATTACGACGACTACATGACCGCATCGACCCAGGCCCGCGAACGCCTGCTGGCCGACAATGCCAAGAAGCAGGCCCAGATTGCCGAGCTGCAGACCTTCGTCAGTCGCTTTTCCGCCAACGCGTCCAAGGCCAAACAGGCCACCTCGCGGGCCAAACAGATCGAGAAGATCCAGCTCGAAGAGGTCAAGCCGTCCAGTCGGCAAAGCCCCTTTATTCGTTTCGAGCAGGACAAGAAACTCTATCGCATCGCCCTGGAACTGGATGGGCTGAGCCAGGGTTACGACGAGGAGCCGTTATTCAGCGACCTCAACCTGCTGGCCGAAGTGGGTGAACGCATCGCCGTCATTGGCCCCAACGGTATCGGCAAAACCACCCTGCTGCGCACCCTGGTCAGCGAGCTCAGCCCGAAGAGCGGCACGATCAAGTGGTCCGAGAACGCGAACATCGGCTATTACGCGCAGGACCATTCCGCGGACTTCAGCCAGGACATGAACCTGTTCGAGTGGATGAGCCAGTGGAAGCAGCCCGGCGATGACGAACAGGCCGTGCGCGCAATCCTGGGCCGCATGCTGTTTTCCCAGGATGAGATCAAGAAGTCCGTCACCAAGATCTCCGGTGGCGAACAGGGCCGCATGCTCTTCGGCAAACTCATGATGCAAAAGCCGAACATCCTGGTGCTGGACGAACCCACCAACCACCTGGACATGGAATCCATCGAGGCCCTGAACCTGGCGCTGGAGAACTTTCCCGGCACGCTGTTGTTTGTCAGTCACGACCGCGAATTCGTGTCGTCCCTGGCCACCCGCATCATCGAACTGTCCGCCACCGGCATCAACAACTTCCATGGCAGCTACGAAGAATACCTGCTGGCGCAGGACAAGCTGGCAGAGACCCCGCTGCTGCAGCAACAACGATGAGCCAGACCGCCTTTTCCTCCCTGCCCCTGCGCGCGGAAGAACTCGATAATATCCGTGCGCTGGATTACGAGGTTATGACCCCGATCCAGGCGCAAAGCCTGCCGGCCATTCTTGACGGCAAAGATTTACTGGCCCAGGCCAAAACCGGCAGCGGCAAGACCGCGGCCTTCGCCATTGGCCTGTTGCATAAACTGGATCCCCGCCGTTACCAGACCCAGGCACTGGTGATATGCCCCACCCGCGAACTGGCGGACCAGGTCAGCCAGGAAATTCGCCGGCTGGCGCGGGCCTATCCCAACATCAAGGTCACCAGCCTGTGTGGCGGCAAACCGATCGCGCCACAACTCAGCTCGCTCGAACACGCGCCACATATCGCGGTCGGCACCCCCGGGCGCCTGTTACAACACCTGGAACGGGGCAGCCTGACACTCAACAGCCTGCAAACCCTGGTGCTGGATGAAGCCGATCGCATGCTGGACATGGGCTTCTACGACGAGATCATGCAGGTGATCAAACGCGCGCCTCGGCAACGTCAGACCCTGCTGTTCTCCGCCACCTACCCGGATGAAATCAAGGTCATCAGTGACACCATTCAGCATGAGCCGGTGGATGTGCGGATCGAAAGCACGCACGACGATAAACATATCGAACAGCTCTTCTATGAGATCGAAAAAGGCGAGCGCACCCGGGTCCTGACCAAGCTGCTGGAACACTTTAATCCGGCATCCAGCGTCGTGTTCTGCAATCGCAAGCAACAGTGCCAGGAACTGGCCGATGAATTGTGGCAACAGGGCTTTCACGCCCTGGCCCTGCACGGCGACCTCGACCAGCGGGATCGCGACGAAGTGCTGATCCAGTTTGCCAACAAAAGCAGCTCGATCCTGATCGCCACCGACGTCGCCGCGCGCGGCATCGACATCAAGGAATTGCCTCTGGTCGTCAACTTTGAACTGTCACCGGACCCGGAAGTGTATGTGCACCGTATCGGCCGCACCGGCCGCGCCGGTCATCGTGGCCTGGCCGTCAGCCTGTTCATGGCGTCCGAGGCCCGCAAGGTCACTGAGATCGAGAAATTCCAGGACAGCCCGGCCCGCATCGTACCCGTTTCGTCATTGAATCCACGTGAGAATTTCCGGCTCAGCCCGCCCATGGTCACCCTAAGCATCAATGGCGGGCGCAAGGACAAGGTCCGCGCCGGCGATATCCTCGGCGCCCTGACCGCCAACCCGAACATCCCCGGCAAGCTCATCGGTAAAATCGATATCGCCGATCACGTGGCCTACGTGGCGGTCGACCGCCAGGTCGCCAAGCAGGCACTCAAGACCCTGGGCGAAGGCAAGATCAAAGGGCGTAAGTTTCGGGTGCGGAAACTGCGTTAACGACTCAAACAGTTTTTACTCTGACCCTGAAGTATCCTCCCAAAATTGCGATCCCCAACTATGCCTTAATGTAGTTTGAATACTTATCGTCATTCCGGCGAAGGCCGGAATCCAGCTGTAAAACAGGGATCAGAGCACCATATTCTCTAATATCAGAAAGAATTTCGACCAGAACCCGCATAGCTGGTTTAGGAAGTACTTAATGAATCTCGAAGAGATTCCAAGTGCTCTCTGAGCCGGTTTTATTTAAACCATCCCGGCAAACTTGCAACAAACGTTTACAAATTTAAACTCAGGTCTTCATTCCTGCGACCGATAGCAGAAAATGACACCTACTCTCATGGCCTTATTTACAACGCGGACAAGACACACGCCACCTGTGAGGAAGCTCGAGGTATATTCAATTTATCCGTATTCGATAGTAGACAATTGACACACGAAAGTCATTCAGCTAAATCGTTCAGATATCGGGCAAAATATGCAAACAATTCTCATCGCAGAAGATAACCCTCTAGTCGTCTCATTCCTGCGGATGTCTCTGGAAAAATACGGTTTCGAAATTGAAACGGCTGATAATGGAAAAATCGCCGTTGCACAGTCGCAATCGAATCACTTCGATTTGGTCCTGCTCGATAACGATATGCCTGAAATGGATGGCTTGACGGCATGTAGAATCATCGCAAAAAATCACACTGTCTTTTTTTATTCCGGGGAAGACATAGCAGAAGAAGCCTTAGCGGCCGGCGCGACAAAATTCCTCACCAAACAGTGTCCAGAGCTGGCAATGAAGGCAATAAAAGAACACCTTTTTTTACTGCAATACATGCATCCTTCTAACCAGTGATACCGTCAACATATCAATGACCGCGCCATAAAAGGCGGCCACGAAACCTACCGTTTGAGCAAAAGGGGTCAGCGAGAAATATTCGCTAATTACCAGGAAAGCTAGTCACGAACATCTATTCCCATGTGACGGAGCATTTCATAAATTAATTCAATACCCTCAGGTTTATCAATTTCCTTTGGTAGCATTTCAAGGATTTCGCTTTTCAGGAGGTATCCTTGTTTCCTGCCTTTCTCGATCAATTCTTTTGCAATCAATATCAATCCCCTTTAAAGACACAATAAAATAGAAAAAAAGATAATTACAGATTAATTCTTGGTTCTATCTTTATTTTTGCATCGTTTGATATATTTGCATCAGATGTATTAGTGCTTATCTGAAGCAAAATAACCAGCTGCTCGTTCAGTTCTATTAATTTATCAAGGCGTTTTTTGATACCAAAAACTGCAAATGGCAATAAAAACCAAAGGATAGATAAAATAGCCAAGAATATGATTATTGCGATTCCTGCACTGCCTGTAAGTATATCTGGATTCATGGTTTATCCTCCTGCTTATCAACATAACGTTTCTGTTGAACAGCCTATGATTAAAGGGGTCGGAACCACGCAGCGGGCATGGCGTCCGAGCCGGACCGCCTTGTTATGCACTGACTCTGTCTCCGTGGCTTTTTGGTTGAGACACAACCAAAAAGCGTAGATTTTCAGTGCCAATATTCTGTAATTGATGAGGTTCCTTAGCTGGGACGTGGATACCACTACCCGCATGAATCTCAAAAATATTACCCGATATTTCTATTTGAGCGACACCTGACAATACATAAAAGAATTGCTGTGATTCATTATGATAATGCCGCTCTTCTTTTTCGTTTGGAGGTACGCACTCTTCGATTACGCTCAGACTGTCAGATTTAAGTAAATACCAACCATCCGAGCCATTACCCCATTTATATTGTTCCGCGTTTTTAGTATTTATAATCTTCATTGCTTAGAATGTATAATATTTAAGCTGCCAATGGATTAACGGGGCGCAAGTTTCGGGTGAGGAAGTTCTGCTAACGACACAAAAGATTTTTACTCTGACCCCAAATATTGCCAAATATTGTCACTGCCCCCTTTAATTGCAATTGATGGATTCTTCATCATGCAACCACTCCAAATAAACGACCAACTCCTGCCGTTAACGCCATGGCAAGAACACCCCAAAAAGTCACTCTTATTGCACCGACAGTAATTGAGGCGCCACCAGCGCGCGCCGCAATGCCACCAAGAAGCGCTAAAAATACAAGGGATAAAACTGCAACGGCGTATATTAGATAATTACCTGCTATGACCCATGCTGCAATTAAGGGGAGTGCTGCGCCGACTGTAAATGTACCTGCTGAATAGAAAGCCGCTTGAACTGGCCGGGCACTGACATTCTCCGATATACCAATTTCATCTCGTGCGTGCGCACCCAGCGCGTCATGAGCCATTAGTTGTTCAGCAACTTGTTTTGCTAAATCAGGCTCAAGCCCTCTGTTTTGGTATATTTTTGCGAGCTCCTCTTTTTCAGACTCTATATCGTTCTCTAATGATATCTTTTCAAGCGCCAGATCTGCCTTCTCTGTATCGGACTGAGAACTAACGGACACGTACTCACCAGCCGCCATAGACATGGCACCTGCAACCAGGCCAGCAACGCCGGCTAGTAGTATATTCTCTTGAGTAGTGTTTGCGGCTGCAACACCAATGATAAGACTGGCGGTAGAGACAATGCCATCATTCGCACCTAAAACAGCGGCACGTAACCAGCCAACGCGATGCGATCTATGTACTTCATTGTGTGTCATTTATTATCTCGCTATATTATTTTGCAGCCAACGAATAAGGTCACTTGCGCCACCACGTATTCCGGCGTCAAGTGAGCCGCCTGGTTCGGCGAACTTCACATCTACCAAGGGAATAACTCAAGATTTCACTTTGGAAATCTTTCAAAAAATGAAGGAAACTAAGCAGCATATTTTAAATAAAACGTTCAAGGAATAGAATAATTGCCACAGTTACTGCTGCGATTATTAATGTCCTCAGCCCAGACCAAAGCCAAAAAGTTTTACCAATTTTGCCTAGAAATATTCCAAAGAAAAAAATGCATATAAATCCTAAGATAATAGCGTTTATGAAAGGTGAAAAAAGTAATGTATAACCCCGTTCTGCTAAATACAAAGGTGATAGTATGACAAGAGATAACAGCAATGGGGACAAACCATTTACAAGAGCCACAAAAATCGGCAAATATCGACTTGCCTGACCATAATCGCTATCCTTCAGGTCGACCACCAGAGCCTGCTCTAATCCAAGTAATTCTTGTTCTCGCTCTGCTTTCTCGCTCAAATAGGCACTACTTACACCACTAATGAACAAAGCAATTGCAGCGCCCAAACAGGCACTGATTGCTACATATAGGTCTGCCATTCCACTTGAATAGAAACCAGTTAGCATACCCAGCATAGTCAATGCACCATCAAAACCGTTGGTGACCATGTAGCGTCGTGCAATACTCCATGCGCGAAGTAAATGTAGCACCACGATTTTTTGATTACTTAGGATCATATGATACGCAATGGCGAACAAAGCTTAAATTGAAATGTTTGCACGTAGAATGCAGGTTTATGTTGGTTCCGTTCCACATACTTCAACTTCATCAATACTATGAACAGATGCCCCCATTTTTTCGATTGCTTCCTTTATATCATCAAAATGGATATCTTCACCTTCGATAGTCACAATTGTGCTTTCTGTTTTTTTATCAACCTCAGTAACTGTTAATTTCACACGGTAATCTTTTCCAAGATCAGCCAGTGCTAAAGAAAATTCCAGTGCATTTGGTTCATGTGGCTTGAGCACATCAAGTACTAACCTGAGTGTTTTAGACATAAGTAGCCCTATGGTTATTCATTATTTTTTAGGTTTTCTGTAGACCTTGTTTGATCAAAATTTTCTTTGCTCATATCAATTATGCTTTTCGCCGAACGCCCCGCCAAACGGCGAGCGCTAGCGAGTCCGGTGGAGGCCACGCTTTTTGTGGCCGGAACGAATTTGAGCGGTTTGTTAGCTGCCATTCTGCGCTTTATGCTTTTCATTGCAGCCGAAGTCCAAAGCCACACAAGGTTCACTACCGTTTACCCATGCATCATGACCCGGGGCCAATTCAAAAGCTTCACCGGGACCAACAACGGATTCTTCACCACTGGCACTTTTAACAGTAAACGAACCAGACAATATATAACCTATGTGATTTTCCGATTGTTTGCCTGTTTGTTTACCTACATGCTCGGACCACCGCCAGCCAGGCCGATAAGTACCTATGCCTACAAATGACGTTCTTAGTTTGACCGCAGACCTTTTGCTACCATCCAGAAACTCCCACGTAGCATCAGAGGAGGACGGATTTGCAATGATAGTTTCTTTATTCAACATTCGATCTCAATTACTGGTTACAGCTAACAATTATTTATACAGACGGCAGTAATTTACCTTATTAGATAGCCGGCGGTATAACCCCGGCTAAAGCTGAAAATACTGCCATTCGTACCGGCAGGGGATTTAAACCCCAGTCACGATGACTATATTTCGCCTAGTAGTTAACCACCAACCAGCCAGAACACCCCCAGGCCCATCGCGCCGAACGCCACCGTCCCGCGCAACCAAGGCACGATACGTTGTCCGCGCTGGCCCAGCCAGTGGAACACCGTGCCGAGCACCCCGCCGAAGGCGAGCATAGTGAGCAGCACGCCGAAGCTGAAGATCAGCAGGTAGGCCAGCGCAACCCAGGGCGGGGCGTGCTGGCTGACGGGAATGATCGCGAGCAGTGGGGCCGAACCGGCGGTACCATGCAGTAACCCGACCATGGTTGCCTTGTGGCCATGGCGGTGCGGTACCTTGTGATGATCCTGGGCGGCGTGTTCCGCGTGGGTATGTTCGTGCCAGTGTGCGTGTTTGGGCAGATCATCGTGGCGATGGAAATGCAGGTGGGCGCCGCGACCCCACAGGTCCCACAGCACCCACAGCCCGATGGCAATCAGGACACCGCCCACGGCCCGTTCCGCCACAGCGCTGACGCTCGTTGGCAGCGCCATGCCCAGAAAGTACACGCCGATGCCGAAGGCCATGAGCGACATACCGTGGCCCATGGCCCAGCGGAAACAGAAGCTCACGGCGATGCGCCGCGACGGGCGGCCGCTGACCAGGCCCGTCACTGCCATGATGTGATCGGCATCGAGGGCGTGAATCATGCCCAGACCAAGGCCCAGAGTTAATAAATAAATGATTTCATGTAACTGCATCGGCGTTTCTTCTTTGTCTGCTTCTTGTGATTAACGCATACCGAAGGTCGCTAGGCAATCGGTTCGTGCCCGAGTGTCTGGAGTCCGGAGGTCACCGCGGCCACGGCGTTGTGCACCGCGACCTCTGGCGGTGCGCTTAGCGTCGGATCACCGACCTCGGCGGCCACGATGATCAGTCGCGCCGGCAGTGCATGCAGGGCACGGCCCAGGGCAACCGCATCCGCCAGGCCCAGCCCGTGACTGGACCAGCACAGGCCCTGCCCCGCCAGTTGCGTGGAGGTCAGCATGCGGCACAGGCCAACCGGTTCGTCATTGAGCGCAGCGTCCACCAGGATGACCGCGTCCAGTTCCTGGAAGCGTTGCACCAGCCCGGTCAGTGGCCCATTCCAGCACTCGTAGTCCACCTCGCGATCATCATCGGTGCGCATGCGTTCGACGACGTCCCAGCCCAGGCGATCGGCACCGTAGGGGGAACCGATGCCGATGACCGCCACCCGGCTCATGTGCGCCGCACCTGCATACGTAAAAAGTGGGTCGAGCAGGAAATGCATGGGTCGTAATTGCGAATCACCATTTCCCCGCGCAGGCGTAGTTCGTCATCAGAGTGCTCCAGGCCATAAGACTCCAGCGAGCAGCGCAGGTCCTCCTCGATGCGGCCCTGGTTCTGGCTGGTGGGTGGCACGATCACCGCGCGGCTGACGTTGCCTGCGTCATTCACATCATAACGGTGCCAGAGAATACCGCGTGGCGCCTCGCTACAACCGTAACCGGTGCCGGCGCGGGGCGTGACCTCGAGCGCAGGCGTGTCGACGCGATAGTTTTGCAACAGCGCCGTCGCTTCCACCAGCGCGGCATGGATCTCCAGGGCGCGCGCCAGTGCACTGTGAAACATGTTGCGGCTAGGAAAGCGCACTGGCAGCGCGTCGAGCAGGGCCCGGGTCGGTGCCGGTAACCGGTCCGCGTTCAGGTTCAGGCGCGCCAGCGGGCCGACCAGGTACGGCTTACCCTCCAGCGTGGCATGCAGGGCGGTCGAGTGCGGTGACTGATGTTCTGTGAAATGCTGTTCGAATTCAGCAATGGCAATGTCCAGGCCGGTACTCGAGATCAGCCGGTGGCCGATCATGGGGTACTCGCTGTCGTGGCGCAGGGCGACACTGACGAAGTCCTGCTCGTCGTCCGGTAGCGGCAGAGTCGCACACCAGCGCACCAGAGCCTCGGCCTGGGCAATGCCGTTAGTAAGATCAGGTAGCAAGGCCTGCACCTCGGCAACGTTCGGTGCATGGTGAAAACCACCGACACACACGCCCACTGGATGCACGGAGCGGCCACCCAACAGGGCAATGAGCCGGTTACCCAGGGACTGCAACTGCATGCCGCGACGCACTTCGTCGGGATACTGCTCGGCCATGGCCACGGCGCTGTTGAAACCGAGAAAGTCCGGTGCAGCCAGCAAATGAATATGCAGCGCGTGACTCTGGATCCATTCGCCGCAGTACATCACCCGGCGCAGAGTGCGGACCCACGGACCCGGTTCGATCGCGAAGATGGATTCCAGCGCCTGCACCGCGCTCATCTGGTACGCCACCGGGCAGATACCGCAAATGCGCGCCACCATGTCGGGGACTTCGTGCCAGGCGCGACCTTCCAGGAATTTTTCGAACAGGCGCGGCGGCTCATAGATGCGCAGGTTCAGGCTGTGGATTGCACCCTGGCGCAGCTCCAGTTCCAGCGCCCCTTCGCCTTCCACCCGGGCGAGGACCGGCACCTCGATGCGCACGTCGCGACGCTCACTCATGCTTGCCGTCCCGCCAGCGCAGTCCCACCTCTTGCAGCTCGGGCGCACCACTGTTGATAAACAAAAAGCGGCGGGCAATCTCTTCAGGTAACAGGCCCAGGCCTTCGAAGCGACGCCCCAGCGCGTCGGCATTGCTGTTTTCCGCCGGGCCGTAGCAACCGTAGCAGTCACGCCCGAAGCTCGGACACAGCGCACCGCAGCCGGTGCGCGTCACCGGACCCAGGCAGGCTGCGCCACCGCTCACCAGGGTGCACACGTTGCCGCGGCGTTTACACTCCAGGCACAACTTGTCCTGATCATCCAGCGGCACTACCCCAGACAGCAGTGAACGTATGGCACCCAGGACCTGCCGGCCGTTGACGGGACAGCCCCACAATTCGAGATCCACTTTCACGTGCCCGGCGATGGGCGTACAGGTCGCCAGGCTGTCGAGGTATTCCGGTTTGGCATACACCGCACCGAGCCAACCATCACTGTCGCTGATGTTGCGCAGGGCCTGCAGGCCACCGGCAGTGGCGCAGGCGCCGATGGTGACCAGGTAACGGCTGCGCGCGCGGATGTCCTGGATGCGTTGCAGATCCTTGTCGGCGGCAATGCTGCCTTCGACGAAGGCGATATCCGCCTCAGCGTCGGGTGCCAGCACACCGGCTTCGGCAAAGTGCACGATCTCCACCAGGGAGGCCAGGGTCAGCAGTGACTCGCCGCCATTGAGAAAGGCCAGCTGGCAACCATCGCAGGAGGCAAACTTGTGCACCGCCACGCGCGGCCGCGGATGAAATGTCGCGATGATGTCCTTCATGCTTAAAAGCCCTCCTTGCCGAGCAAGGGTTGCACTTCCGGGTAGGGAAACACCGGTCCGTTGCGACACACGAAGTTGCCGCCGATCTGGCAATGGCCGCAGTGACCGACGGCGCACTGCATGCTGCGCTCCATGCTCAGCCAGATGTCGTCACCCGGAATACCGCGTTCGAGTAACGCTTCAACAGTCATGCGCATCATGATCTCCGGTCCGCACAACATGGCGACGCTATCGAACTTATCAATCCTGGCTTCATCCAGCAGGCTGGTCACCCGGCCCTCGCGCCAGGGCCAGCCCGGTCCCGCCACATCCGCCGCCAGGTAAACATGCACGTCCGGCAGTTGGCTCCATTGCTCGTAGGACTGGCGCCAGATCAGATCATCGCTGTGCTTGACGCCCTGGATGATGGTGAGGCGACCGAACTGTTCGCGCCGACGTAACACATAGTTGATGACCGATACCGACGGCGCACAGCCCAGCCCGCCGGTGATCAGGACAATGTTCTGTCCCTCGCTTTGTGCCAGTGGCCAGCCACGACCAAACGGCCCGCGCACGCCGACCCGGTCGCCGGCCTGCAGTCGAGCCAGTCCCTTTGTCACCCGGCCGACGGCGCGGATGGTGTGATCGAGCATGTGCTCGTCCTGCGGATCGGAGACGATGGAAATCGGCACCTCACCCACCATGGGCAGGTACAGCATGTTGAACTGGCCCGGGGCAAAACGGTAGGCCGCGTGCACCGCGGGATCGGTAAAGCTCAGGCGCAGGGTGAACACGCTGGGTGATTCCTGGCGGCGTTCAATGATCTCCGCTTCGTACGGCAGATAGGCGTTGGCGTTCACGTGCCCTCCCCGCAGATGGCGGTGGCTTCCTCGGTGAGGTCGATCCCGACCGGACACCAGGTAATGCAGCGCCCGCAACCCACGCAACCGCTGCGCCCGTACTGCTCGTGCCAGCTGCCCAACTTGTGGGTCAGCCACTGGCGATAGCGCAATCGCGTCTCGGCACGCAGTACCTTGCCGTGGATATAGCTGTGGCCCTGGGTAAAGCAGGAATCCCACTGCCGGGCATGTTCGCTCATCGTGCCGTCCAGGCTCGGCTGCTCCAGCTCGGCGTGGCAGAAACAGGTGGGACACACGGCGGTACAGTTGCCGCAACTGAGGCAGCGCCCGGCCACATCGTCCCAGCGTGCGTGTTCCAGGTTGTCGAACAGCGCCTGTTTCAGATCGCGCCCGGGCAACTGGCGTTGCTGCTGTTGCGCCGCGACCTCGAGCTGCTGCTGGGCGGCGTCGCGCTGTGCCGCCTGCACCTTCTCCAGTTCGAGCCGGTGCATCATCTCCGCACCGGCCGCCGAACCGCTGATAACGATAAACCCCTCATCCAGTTCGTGCAGGGCCAGGTCGAAGTCCCCCTGCGCCGCCGGCCCGTCGCCGGTGGAAACACAGAAACAGGTCTCCGCGGGATGGCTGCAGTGCACCGCCACCAGGAATAGTCCCTCGCGGCGCGCTATATAATAAGAGTCAGCATAGGGGCCGTTGAGAAAATGCTGGTCCTGCAGACGCAGGGCGGCCAGGTCGCAGCCGCGCACGCCGATGACGGCGATCTTCTCCGCGGGTGGTGTGCAGGCCTCGAAGGCCAGGCGGCCATCGGCGTCCCGCCGCACCTGCCACAAGGGTTCATGGGGGGCGAATAACAAGGGTTTAAGTGCCTGCGGGCCGTTGGCCCAGGCGAACCGGCGGTTAGCGTCATTTTCGTGCAGGCGGTAGTGCCCGGGTTGCTGCTCGTCGCCCACCCCGGCGGGCAGGCGTTCGGGGCCGGTCAGGGTATCGTAAACAATCGCACCGTCGCGCAGCTGCGGACCGACGCAACGGTAGCCGCCTGAATTGAGCACGTCGAACAGTACCTGCAGACGCGAGCTGGGAAGAAAACCTTCGTCCATGTCGTCCAGAGAATCCCAGGAATGTCATTGCCTGCCACTGCAGGCATCATACTAGATACTCTACCACGGTATCACCGTGTGTCGCTGTTGATCCAGGTCAGTGTATTCGACTTGCCAGCAGGTAATCGATCAATTATTAATAGAGATATTATGTGCCTTGGCATCCCCATGCAAGTGAAGTCCGTTGACGGTTTTGTCGCACGCTGTGAAGCCAAAGGCGTCGAACGGGAAGTCAGCCTGTTCATGCTGCAGGATGAACCGCCCGAACCGGGTGAATTCGTCATGGTGCACGTGGGCTACGCCATCCAGAAACTCACGGAACAGGATGCCCGTTCGACCTGGGAACTGCTGGATCAGATCCTGGACGAGGACGCCAACGCACATGCATGAACTCTCGGTGTGCCAGAGCATATTGCGCCAGGTCGAAGACATCGTGGCACAACACGGCGCCCGCGCCGCCACCACGATAAAAGTGCAAATTGGCCCCCTGTCCGGGGTCGAACCACAGCTACTGGCACAGGCCTTTCCCATTGCCAGCGCCGGTACAGTGGCCGACGGTGCTACACTTTATTTAGATACACTGCCCGTGCGTGTGCGCTGCCAGACTTGCGGCGCCGAAACCGAGGCCAGCGCCAACCGCCTGCTGTGCGGTGAGTGTGGTGACTGGCAAACCCAATTGTTGAGTGGCGACGAATTGCTGCTGGCCAGCGTCGAACTCGACACGCCCTTACAACAATCAGGCTAGGGAGCCTCTGATTTAATCATTCCGGCGCGACCAGAACCGGTGAAACAGGTTCAGGAAGTGCTTGATTAACCCGAAGGGTTATGAAGTGAAGGCCGGAATCCAGTAAACAGGTCAATTTAACTGGACCCCGGCCTTCGCCGGGGTGACGAAGAATGACTTGTTGCGACAGGGACTAACAATACGGAGATTGAACCATGTGCGATACCTGCGGCTGCAACGTCACTCCCGGCAACGCCCACCTGGTGCGTGCCGATGGTAAACATGGCCAAACCCGGGACGGTCGTTCCGCCATCACGGTGTTAAAAAGCCTGTTAACGGAGAATGATCACCAGGCCATGCACAATCGGGAACATTTCGATCAACAGGGTGTGCTGGCGCTGAATCTCATGTCCTCGCCCGGTTCGGGCAAGACCGCGTTGCTGGAAGCGACCATCGATGCACTGGCCGGCGAGCTGAACATCGCCGTGATTGAAGGCGACCTGGAAACCGAAAACGATGCCGAGCGCATTCGTGCCCGCGGCGTCCCCGCCATCCAGATCGCCACCGGTTCCGCCTGCCACCTGGACGCCCACATGGTGCACGATGCGGTGCATCACCTGGATCTCAAAGCGCTCGACCTGGTTTTCATCGAAAACGTCGGCAACCTGGTGTGCCCGGCCAGCTTTGACCTGGGCCATCACCGCAACATCACCCTGCTCTCGGTCACCGAGGGCGACGACAAACCGGCCAAGTACCCGGTCATGTTCCGCGCCGCCGACCTGATGCTGCTGACCAAGGCCGACCTACTGGCGGTGCTGGATGACTTCGACCCGGCCCGGGCCGAACGTTGCCTGCGCGAACTGGCCAGCCACGCACCGGTCATGCAATTGTCCGCGCGCCGCAACATGGGGCTGAACCCCTGGCTGGACTGGTTGCGCGATGAAGTACAGCAACACAAGGATCGGGTCGCTCGCCAGGAAACCCTGACCCCGGCCGTGCAACCCGACGGCGCCCGCCTGCATTCACCCACGTCACGTTAACTGTTCATGTCCACTGACGCCCGCACCTGGCTCAAACGCATTCGCGACCTGCCGCTGGGCGACCGACCGGTGCGCATCATGAACGTGTGTGGCGGCCACGAACGCGCCATCACCATGGCAGGCCTGCGCGGTGCGCTGCCCAACAACATCGAACTGATTCCCGGCCCCGGTTGCCCCGTGTGCATCTGTCCGGAAGAAGACATTTACGACGCTATTCAACTGGCCATGAACGAGGACGTGATCCTGGTGGCCTTCGGTGACATGTTGCGGGTGCCGGTCAATGCGCCGAAGGGGTCGATCCGCTCCATGGAACAGGCCCGCGCCGCCGGTGCCGATATTCGGCCCATTGCCTCACCCACGGAAGCCGCTGTGATCGCGCGCGACAACCCGCAATGCACGGTGGTGTTCTTTGCCGCCGGCTTCGAGACCACCACCGCGCCGGTCGCCGCCCTGTTCGCACAAGGGGTACCCGACAACCTCATGCTGCTGCTGTCCGGCCGCCTGACCTGGCCCGCGGTGGCCATGTTGCTTAACTCGGAACAACCGGGCTTCGATACCCTGATCGCCCCGGGCCATGTCGCCACGGTCATGGGCTCCGAGGAATGGCGCTTCGTGCCGGAACAACACCACATCCCTGCCGCCGTGGCCGGTTTTGCGCCCGAGAGTCTGCTGGCGGCGTTTTACTCCACGCTGCGCCAGTTGCTCGAAGGTCAGGCCTTTCTCGACAACTGCTATCCGGAACTGGTCCGCCCCGAGGGCAACCCCGGTGGTCGACGCCTGCTCAACGAGGTCATGGACGTCACCGACGCCAACTGGCGCGGCATCGGCACGATCCCGGATTCCGGTTTCACCTTACGCCCGGCTTACGCCAAGCACGATGCCCGCCAACAATTACCGTTCCCGCAGGACGAAGGTCGCAAGCGGGCCGGCGAAATGCCGCCGGGTTGCGATTGCGCCCGGGTGGTACTGGGCAAGATCTATCCCGACGGCTGCCAACTCTATGGCCGTGCCTGCACCCCACGCAAACCCATCGGGCCGTGCATGGTCTCGGACGAAGGCGCCTGCCGCATCTGGTGGGCCGCCGGCGTACGCGAACCGCGCAGCGATCAGGGCGCGGCCTGATCCGTCGTCCAATACACCCAGCGCCAAGTTTGCGCTCACACACCCGCGAAGCTTGGCATGACGTATTCCGTTTGGTAAAGGTGTACACCTATGTCGCAGCATTCCAGTCAAGCCAGTAGCGCAGCGCTTGCGCATCGCCCAGGTCGCCTATGAACACCTCAACGTCCCCGGCACCGGTTTCGGCACGTCGCCTGTTGCTGAGTGGGCGGGTACAGGGCGTCGGCTTCCGTCCCTTCGTTTATCGACTCGCCCACGGGCTGGAGCTGCAGGGCTGGGTGCGAAACCAGCGCGGCAAGGTCGCGGTACACATTGAAGGACCGCTGATGAACGTCTTCGAATTCCGCGCCCGCCTGTTGAATGAAGCGCCACCGCTGGCCCGCCCCCAGCTGGAAGACGACAGCGTGGTCGAGGTGCAATCACTGACCGACTTTACCATTCTCGACAGCAGCGAGGACGATGCCCCGGTCATTCACGTCCCGCCTGACTGGTTCACCTGTGACGACTGCCTGCGCGAACTGCACACGCCCACGGACCGACGCTATCGTTATCCCTTCATTAACTGCACGCAATGTGGCCCACGTTATACCTTGATCCGTGCACTGCCCTACGACCGCGCCAATACCAGCATGGCCGGCTTCGCCTTATGTCCGGCCTGTAACAAGGAGTACCACGATCCCCTGGATCGTCGTTACCATGCCGAACCCATCGCCTGCCCAACGTGCGGCCCGCAACTGGAATGGCATTTCCCAGGACAGACGCGCGTATCCGGCAACGAGGTAGCACTCGACGCGGCCATCGCCGCCTTGCGTCGCGGTGCCATCGTCGCGGTCAAGGGTATCGGTGGCTATCACCTGATGTGCGATGCCGGCGCAGAGACAACGGTGCAACGACTGCGCGAAAGCAAACCCCGCCCGCACAAACCGCTGGCGCTGATGTTTCCCGCAACCGGTCCAGACCAGCTGGAGGCAGTGCGCGCCGTGTGCCAGGTGGACGAGGCGGCGGCCGCGTTACTCACCTCGCCGCTGCGCCCCATCGTCCTGTTGCCCAGACATAACGGGAAAACTTTGTCATCAGCCATTGCACCGAGACTCTACGAACTCGGCGTGATGCTACCCTACACGCCGCTGCATCACCTGTTGCTCAACGCACTCGGCAAACCCCTGGTCGCCACCTCCGCCAATATTTATGGCGAACCTGTTATTACCGACAATCGCGAAGTCGAACAACGTCTCGCCCACGTCGCCGAGGCCTTTTTGCATCATGACCGTCCCATCGAGCGCCCCGCCGATGATTCGGTATGGCGCCCGATTGCCGGACGTGTACGCCCCTTGCGTCTCGGCCGGGGTTGCGCGCCGCTGGAATTCGCATTGCCGTTCAACCTGCCGCGGCCACTACTCGCCGTCGGCGGCCACATGAAAAACACCATTGCCCTGGCCTGGGACAACCGCGTTGTCATCTCTCCGCACATCGGCGACCTGGATGCGCCGCGCAGCTTCGACGTATTCGCCAGGACCGCCGCCGACCTGCAACAACTCTATGCCGTCCAGGCCGAGCTGATCGCCTGCGATGCCCACCCCGGTTACGGCAGTTCACGCTGGGCCGCGAATCAGCCGCTGGAACGTATCGAAGTTTTTCACCACCGTGCCCATGCCAGCGCCCTGGCCGGTGAGTTTCCGGAAGAACCGCGCTGGCTGGTGTTTACCTGGGATGGTGTCGGCCTCGGCGAGGACAATACCCTCTGGGGCGGTGAAGCCCTGTATGGCGCAGCCGGTGACTGGCGCCGGGTCGCCAGCATGCGCCCCTTTCATTTACCCGGCGGCGACAAGGCAGGCCGCCAACCCTGGCGTGCCGCCGCGGCCCTGTGCTGGGAATGCGGACAACGCTGGGATGGCGTACCCGACGACGCAGTACTGCTGTACCAGGCCTGGACGCAACGCCTTAACAGCCCGGCAACCAGTGCCGTGGGCCGCCTGTTCGATGCCGCCGCCGCACTCACCGGCCTGGTGAGTGAAGCCAGTTTCGAGGGACAGGGACCGATGTACCTGGAAGCCTGCGCCACGTCCGGCGAAACACCCATCGAACTTCCCCTGGCCAGCGACGAAACCGGTATCCTGCGCAGCGACTGGGCGCCATTGCTGTCCCTGCTGCGCGACAAGCAACAGTCCGTTGTACAACGTGCCGGTATTTTTCATGCCAGTATGGCCGCGGCACTGGTGGCACAGGCCGGCGTCGTGCGACAGGCTCGGGGTGAATTCGCCGTCGGCCTCACTGGCGGCGTGTTCCAGAACCGGCTGCTGGCCGAGCGCTGCCTGGATGAACTACGCGCTGCCGGTTTCCGTGCTTACCTGCCGGCGGCCGTTCCCTGTAATGATGCCGGGCTAAGCTTCGGTCAGGTCATCGAAGCCGGTGCAGGCATGGCGGCAACGCGTTAGCATCTACCAAACCAAAACAACGAAGGCACAACGAATGACACACATCAGCCTGGCCCACGGCAACGGCGGACGCCTCATGCGCGAACTCATCGAGGAGATCCTCGCGCCGGCGTTGCGTAACCCGGAGCTGGACGTCAACGTGGACGCGGCATCGTTACCGCTGGAACTGGACGGTCACGCACTGATGTTCACCACCGATGGCTTCACGGTCAAACCACTGGAATTTCCCGGCGGCAACATCGGCTCCCTCGCGGTGCACGGGACCGTCAACGACCTGGCCGTGTCCGGCGCCATTCCGCATTACCTCAGTCTCAATATGTTCATCGAAGAAGGCTTCGAGCTGGCGCAACTACGCCGTATCATCACCAGCCTCGCAGAAGCGGCGGCGCAGGCCGGCGTGCGCGTCGCCGCCGGTGATACCAAAGTGGTTGGCCGCGGTGAAGGTGGCGGGCTGTATCTTGCCACCACCGGTGTCGGCCTGCGCCCCCGGGATCTGCTGCTGGGCTTCGATCAGATCCAGGACGGTGACGCCATCCTGGTCAGCGGGCCAGTTGGCGATCACGGTGTGGCCGTGATGCTGGCGCGGGAACAGTTCGGCCTGCGCGGCGATGTGCAATCGGATGCCGCCTCTGTGCTGCCATTGACCCGGGCGGCTGTCGCCCTGCCGGGCCTGCGCTTCATGCGCGACCCAACCCGGGGTGGCCTGGCCACGGTCCTGAACGAGTTGCACCGTGGCACCGGTCATGGCGTGCGGGTGCAGGAGGCCCGGGTGCCGGTACGCGATCCGGTGCGTGGCGTATGCGAGATGCTCGGTTACGACCCGATGTACCTGGCCTGTGAAGGTCGGGTAGTTGCGGTGGTGGCACAAAGCAACGCCGGGCAGTTACTGGCAAGCTGGCAGGCCCTGGCGCAAGGGTCGGACGCGGCTATCATCGGTCGCATCGACAACGCGACACGCCACGTGACCCTGGAGACCGAATTAGGCGGTGAACGCATACTGGAAGAACTGGAAGACGACCCGCTGCCCCGGATCTGCTAACGCGGGCGTTTTGCGCACGCGTTACCAGTCCATTTTTTGTCAGCGCCTCAGGATAGCGCAGCTTCCTTGATCAAGATCATCAGCAGCGCAATGCTTAGCATATGGAATGCATTGCTTTTGCAGTCCCATGCGCTAGGATGTAGTTAAAAAATAATATGGGAAGTTAATAGCTTACAAGTAAACGCTAACTTCCCATGCTGTTGATGCCCCTGGGGCCGCGACCACCCGGCGCCACACTCACATACAGGCTCGCAGTCAACAGAAACAATGGAGTATCCACGACGGTCATGCGCACCCTGGTTCTTGGTATTGGTAACACCCTGCTCGGCGACGAAGGCGCCGGCGTCCACGCCATCCACGAACTGCGGGAACGCAATAACGACCTGGATGAAGTGGAGTTCATGGACGGTGGCACACTGAGCTTTACCCTGGCCGCACCGGTGGAGGATTGCGACAACCTCATCGTGATCGATGCTGCCGAACTGCAATCACCACCCGGTACGGTTCGTACCTTTATCGATGAAGACATGGACCACTTCCTCGGCAACCAGCGCAAGCGCAGCGTACACGAGGTCAGCCTCATGGACCTGCTGGGTGTCGCCCTGTTGTCCGGCAACCTGCCCCGGCACCGCGCCCTGATCGGGATCCAGCCACAATATGTCGACTGGGCCACCCAACCAACGCCCGCCGTGGCGGCCGGCATCGGCGAGGCCTGCACGGCAGCTGAAACCCTGTTGCAGGACTGGCGGCCGTGAGTACGATCAGCGACATCCCCATTACCGTCGACAACGGCACCAGCCCATCGGGCCACCCGGTCCTGCGCGCCTTGCTGCAGGAAATCGAAACCCTGTTACACAATCTCGCCGAGACCGGTACGGGCGGCAGTGTGGACCTGCGCAGCCTGCCCCTGTTTCCGGGTGACTACCAGGTACTGCAGGACAGCCTCGGCCAGGGTGAAATCCAGGTCATGCTCAATAGCCTGGGACCCTCCACGATCTACGAAACCGCGGTCCCGGGTGTCTGGTGGATCACGCACCGTAACGAAGCCGAAGAAGTCGTCGCCGAATTTATTGAAGTGACACGCTGCCCGGCTATCCTGCAGACACCGGCAGAAGAATTACCACAGGCGATTGCCCAACTACGGGACCTGGATCAGCAATTGTCAGAAACCTGAGCCGCCACCGCAGCGGAAAGGACAGCACCATGTCGGAGAAAGATACACTACTCGATAACCTGGGCCGCCACGGGATCAGCCGCCGCGGCTTTCTCAAGTTTTGTGCTTCCATGGCGTCAATGATGGCCCTGCCCCCCGGTGCCGCCACCGTCATGGCCGAGACCCTGGGCAAGGCGCGACGGCCGTCGGTGATCTACCTGTCATTCCAGGAATGTACCGGTTGCCTGGAATCCCTGACCCGCTCGTTCTCGCCCACGCTGGAATCGCTCATATTCAATGCGATCTCGCTGGACTACCAGGAGACCCTGCAGGCGGCCGCCGGCACCGCGGCGGAAGCCGCGCGCGAACAGGCCATGAAAGACAACTACGGCAAATACCTGCTGATGGTGGACGGCTCCATCCCCACCCGCGACGGTGGGGTATATTCCACCGCGGCCGGCAAGACCAACCTCGAAACCCTGGAGGACGCCGCCAAGGGCGCGGCCGCCATCATCGCCGTCGGTACCTGCGCGGCATTCGGCGGCATTCCCTATGCCAAACCCAACCCCACCGGCGCGGTCCCGGTCTCCGACCTGATTCATGACAAGCCGATCATCAACGTCTCCGGCTGCCCGCCGATTCCGGCGGTCATCACCGGCGTGCTGGCGCACTACCTGACCTTCGGCGCCCTGCCGGAACTGGACAGCAACCGCCGACCGCTGGCCTTTTATGGCGACACCATCCACGACCGTTGCTACCGCCGGCCGTTCTATGACCAGGGCAAGTTTGCCAAGACCTTCGATGACGCCGGCGCGCGCCAGGGCTGGTGCCTGTACGAACTCGGTTGCAAGGGACCGACGACACACAATGCCTGCGCCACCACCAAGTGGAACCAGGGGACCAGCTTTCCCATCGAGTCGGGCCATCCCTGCCTGGGCTGCTCGGAGCCGGGCTTCTGGGACGCCGGCAATTTCTACAGCGCCCTGAGCACAACGACGGCACCGCTGGGAGCCTGGTCGGGTGCCGCGATTGCCGCCGGCGCCGCAATAGGCCTGGCCGCGGGCGCCGCCAGCCGGCACACACAGAAGGAAGCAAAACAGGCGCACCACGTGGTGACCGCAGAAGAACTGAAAAACAAGGAGGAACAATCATGACCGTCAATGAGATATTGACCTGGGTACGCGGGCCGGCGATGCAGTTTGCCCTCGTGATCTTCTTCCTCGGGGTGGTTGTTCGTATTCTGGAAATGTGGCTGCTGGGACGTACACCCGACCTGTCGCTAGCACGCCGCAGCGGTTTCATTCCCGGCCTGCGTACCGTGTTCCACCGTTCCATACCGGCGCCGGGTCTGCTGCAACGCCAACCGCTGGTGTACCTCGGCGGCTATACATTCCATCTCGGTTTCTTCATTTCGCTCATCTTCTTCGCCCCACACATCCAGCTGTTCTATGGCGTGTGGGGAATCCGCTGGCCGGGACTGCCGGCTTACCTCATCGACTTCGTTGCGGTGGTCAGCATTGCTGCGCTGGTAGCGCTGCTGGTACATCGCTTCGTCAACCCGGTGCGGCGTTACCTGTCCAATGGCGGAGATTATCTTGCCTGGCTGGTGACCTTCCTGCCCCTGTTCACCGGCTACCTGGTTGCACACGAATCCGTATTGCCGTACGCACAGATGTTGACGCTGCATATCCTGAGTGTCGAACTGCTGTTGATCGTGCTGCCATTCACGAAACTGACCCACAGTTTCACCCTCTTCCTCTCCCGCTGGTACAACGGCGCCATGGCAGGTCGCAAAGGTGTGGCGTCATGAAGCACTGGCTTAACGCGACAGGAATGAATAAAAGCGAGATAACTGACGGGAGGCTCATATGAGCGCTAAAGCCCTGGAGCATGGCATCAACGCCTTTGTCGAGCAGATCGACCGACCGGTGGCGTCTTTTTTCAATAGCTGCGTACATTGTGGGATGTGCGCTGATGCCTGCCTGTTCTACACCGAGACCGGCGATCCGAAGTACACACCGATCCACAAACTCGAGCCCATGCGCAAGGTGTGGAAACAGAAGTTCACCTTCTGGGGCAAACTCATGTACAAACTCGGGCTAAGCAAACCGGTAACCGAGGCAGAACTCGAAGAGTGGGAACCGCTGGTCTACGACAGCTGCACCTTGTGCGGTCGCTGCTCACTGGTGTGCCCGGTTGGTAACGATATCACCTACATGATCCGTAAGGCGCGCGAAGGCATGGTTGCCGCCGGCCACGCACCTGACGGCTTAAAGGGCGCCACCATCCGCGCCGTGGAGATCGGCAGCCCCATGGGGGTCACGTGGAAAACGGTGCAGGCACAAATCAAGCATACCCAGGAAGACACCGGCCTGCAGATCCCCGTTGATCAGAAAGGTGCCGACTACATGGTCATCATGTCCTCCATGGAGATCGTGAATTTCCCGGAATACCTTGGCTCCCTCGCACGCATCTTCAAGGAGGCCGGGATCAGCTGGACAATATGTTCCGACGCCACCGAGGCCACCAACAGCGGTATCCAGATCGGGTCTTCGGACATCGCCGCCCAGCTGGTCCAGCGCATCGTCGATGGTGCGGAGAAGCTCGGCGTCAAATACGTCATCAGCCCCGAGTGCGGACATGCCTACACCGCGATCCGCTGGGAGGGGCCTAACCTGATCGGTCGGCCCTATCCTTTCGAGGTGATCCATATCCTTGAACTCCTCGATCAACTGCGCGAACAGGGCCGTCTTCGCACGGAAGGCACCGAGACAGCCAGGATGTCCTTCCACGACCCGTGCCAACTGGTTCGTCGCGGCGGCCTGGTCGAACAACCACGCCAGCTGCTGAAGATGGTGGCGAGCAATTACGTCGACATGCCCGATCCCGGCATCTGGAACTGGTGCTGCGGTGGTGGCGGCGGCGTCAGTGCCAACGATCGCGCCGACGCTTTACAGCTGAGAGTGTTCAGTCGCAAAAAGTCGCAGCTTGATACTGCGCGGGTAGAGACGCTCGTAACCTGTTGCGCCAACTGTCGGATCGTGCTCGAAGATGGTCTTGAGCATTACCAGATGGCGATACCGGTCGTGGGCCTGACCGAGACACTGGCCAAGCACCTGGTCACCACGCCGCAAGAGACGGCGAAGACAGATACGGAGCAAGGAGAAGGATGACATGAGCATTCACAATGACAGCGAATTCAAGTCCGCGCTTGACCAGCTCCCGGTGGCAGAACAACGCAAGCTTGCCGCACGTTTCGCGCAGAGCGTCTCACCACTGTGCAAGGATTCGCGCGTGGCCGCCGCGATCGAAGCAGGACTGCAGTCCGTCACCGGCGATGACAAGCTGACGCCGATCTATAACGCGGTTCGCGGCGTCTGCGTGGAAAGCTATACCGAGTGCGGCCACATGGCGGACTGGGCGAACCAGGCCGGCCATTTCGTCGCCGAAGCAGCGGCCGCGTGCGTGATGCCGGAGGTTGCGCTGCATGGTGCGAACCCGGCATGGGACGCTGCCATGCGCGCCCGCATGGCACGCACCTGTGCTTCCATTGCAGATGGAAGTGGCACGGAGACCTCCGAGGCAAAGAACCAGTACCACCTTCTCGACGAGTATTTGAATGCATAGTTTCGCCAACAGGCTAAACAACAATATCGAGGAACGCCAATGGCAACAGAAAGAGTTGTAGTTGATCCCATCACCCGTATTGAGGGCCATCTGCGCATCGAGGCGCAGACGGACGGCAGCACCATTACCGAGGCCTACTCCTCCGGCACCATGGTGCGCGGCATCGAGATCATTTTGCGCGGACGCGATCCACGCGACGCCTGGGCCTTCGCCCAGCGCATCTGCGGCGTGTGCACCCTGGTGCACGGCATCGCTTCGGTGCGCGCGGTAGAAAACGCATTGGACTACACCATTCCACCCAACGCCCAGCTTATTCGTAACCTGATGATCGCCGCCCAGTACGTGCACGACCACGTCATGCACTTCTACCACCTGCACGCCCTGGACTGGGTGGACGTGGTCTCGGCCCTGAAGGCCGATCCCCAGGCCACCTCGACACTGGCGCAACAGGTCAGCCCCGCCTGGCCCAAGTCATCCCCCGGCTACTTCGCTGACATGCGCAAGAAACTCAAGGACTTTGTTGAATCCGGCCAGTTGGGCATCTTCACCAACGGCTACTGGGGCCATCCGGCCTACAAGCTGCCACCGGAAGCCAACCTCATGGCCGTGGCCCATTACCTGGAGGCCCTGGCCTGGCAACGGGAAGTCGCCAAGCTGCACACGATCTTCGGCGGCAAGAACCCCCATCCCAACTTCCTGGTCGGTGGCGTGCCCTCGGCTATCAGCATTCAACCGGGGCAGGCGGGACAGGGCAATGGTCCACACTACCGCGGCGGTTTCGGCGGTACGGCCCTGAACCAGACCGGCCTGGAAACCGTCAAGAACATCATCGCCAGGATGCGTACCTTCGTCGACCAGGTGTACGTACCCGATACCCTCGCCATCGCCGGTTTCTATAAAGAGTGGGCCAGCATCGGCGAAGGCGTGGGCAACTTCCTCACCTACGGTGACTTCCCTGCCGACGGCACCAGTGACATATCCAAGCTGCTGGTTCCCCGCGGCGCCATCGTCGGCCGCAACCTGAACGATATCCAGGAAGTGGATCTGAATGCCGACGATCAGATCCAGGAATCCATCGCTCATTCCTGGTACGACTACAGCGAAGGCAAAAAGGCGGCGCTGCATCCGTACAAGGGCGAAACCAATCTCAACTACACCGGGCCCAAGCCACCCTACGATCAACTCAACGTGGAAGAGTCCTATTCCTGGCTCAAGTCACCGCGCTGGAAGGGCAAGGTCATGGAAGTGGGCCCGCTGGCCCGTGTGCTCATGCTTTATGCCACCGGCAACAGCGAAGCGAAGGAGCTGGTGGACATGACCCTGAAGACCCTGGACGTACCCATCACGGCACTGTATTCCACCCTCGGCCGGACCGCCGCCCGCACCCTGGAGACCAAGATCTTCGCCGACGCCATGCAGGGCTGGTACGACCACCTGGTGGCCAACATCAAAGCCGGCGATGTGCGCACCTTCAACGAAGCAAAGTGGGAACCATCCACCTGGCCGAAGACGGCGCAGGGCGTGGGTTACATGGAAGCCCCCCGCGGCGCCCTGGCCCACTGGATCGTGATCAAGGACGGCAAGATCGACAACTACCAGGCCGTGGTGCCCAGCACCTGGAACGCCGGTCCCCGTGATGCCCAGGGCCAGCCCGGCCCCTATGAAGCCGGGCTCAAGGGCACGAACCTGTACGATCCCAAACAACCCATCGAGATCCTGCGCACTATTCACAGCTTCGACCCCTGCATTGCCTGCGCCGTGCACGTCACCGATCCGGAAGGGGACGAGCTGGTGAAGGTGAAAGTGGTTTGAGGACAACGGCCGCGGCGTTCGACTGCATCGTTCCCCTCACCCCAACCAATCCCTCTCCCGACCAGGAGAGGGTTAGCGTAAGGAGCGTTATACTATTTATATAACAATCGCCGGGATTCACACGCGCCCATGAACTTCCACCACGACGTCATCGCCCCCGTCATCCTCGGCGTCACCGGCATCCTGTTTTTCGCGGTCATCGGTCGCTACACCGCTCGCCGCCTGGGCCAGCCTTCTGTGCTGGGCGAAGTCATCATGGGCATCATCATCGGCAATGTTGGTTACCTGCTGGGTAACGAACTCATTCAGGTGTTACGCGAGGGCACCGCCGTGTTCGACATGGTGGACCGCATGCTCAGTGGCGCGACTCTCGCCCAGGCCGGCCAGGCCACCCTGGCGGCAGCCAACGCCGGTTCCGTGCTGCATATCCTCGCCGGCCCCCACGGCGCTGACTATCTCAAGGTCGCGCAGACCGTGGACACCTTCTCCCGCTACGGCGTCATCTTCATGTTGTTCCTGGTTGGCCTGGAAACCAGCCTGCACGAACTGCGGCGTTCCGGCCGCGAGGCCCTGCAGGTTTCCCTCATCGGCGTACTCGTGCCCTTCGTCCTGGGGATGGTCGTGACCCGCGCCTTCCTGCCCAACCTGAGCCTGAGCGAAGACCTGTTTGTCGCTGCCACCCTGGTGGCCACCAGCGTCGGTATCACTGCCCGCGTGCTCCAGGACCTGGGCCAGTTACGTTCACGACCGGCACTGGTCATTCTCGGTGCCGCCGTCATCGACGACGTGCTCGGTTTGATCATGCTGGCGGTGGTCACCGGTATCGTCATCTCCGGCAATGTCTCGTTAGCTGAAGTCGGCATCAGCATCGCGCTCTCCGCCGTGTTCTTCGCCGCCGCTTTCACCCTTGGCCCCTACTTCCTCAACTTCACCATCTGGCTGGTGCGCCACCTGGACATGGTGGAAGCGAAGATGTTCACCTCGTTTCTGTTCGTTATGGTGCTGGCCTGGCTCGCCAACCTGATCGGCCTGGCCACCATCGTCGGCGCCTTCACTGCCGGTGTGATCCTGCACGACGGTTACTTCCGTCACTGGGGCGACCAGGAACATCACCAGGTTTGCATCAAGGATCTGATCGCGCCACTGGAAACCATTCTGGTGCCGATCTTCTTCGTGCTCATGGGGATCCAGGTGAAGCTGGAGAGCTTTCTGCACTGGAATGTCCTCGCCGTGGCCCTGGGCCTGATCCTGGTGGCCATCGTCGGCAAGCTGGTCGCGGGCCTGGGGGCCGCGCGCGCCAGCAATCGCATGGCGGTGGGCCTGGGCATGATGCCGCGCGGCGAGGTGGGACTGATCTTCGCTGCCCTGGGCAAGAGCCTGGGCGTACTCGGCAACGGACTGTTCTCGTCCATTGTAATGATGGTCGTAGTGACCACGCTGGTCACCCCACCCTTGCTCAAGTTATCTCTGGGTACGTCATCGCAGAAACGTGATTCCGAATCTTCATGACTCGAAGTAATCAACCAGCAGCGGCGAATTTCAACCCGGGCAATTACTGATCGCCCTCCACCTGTCCTCTGGTGTATTCCAGACACTTGCTGATTTCGGCTTCATCAAACTGTTCGTTAGACTTCGCCCTGAGTTTCAGATAAATAAGGTTCTCGTCGTTTTCAATTTCCAGCGAACCTAACTTCGTGTATTCCTGAGTCGGGCACGAGCAGCGGCCCTCCTGGCATTCCTGAAATGCCTGCATCAGCTTTTGCTTATCATTGGCTTCGCTGATTTTAATATCCAAGCCGGATTCGTTTGATTCAATTCTGTATTTCATTGTCCATACCTCCTGTATTGACGAGTGATTTCCATTCTGCCTTCAAAGGTTTACGACAAAAACATATCACTCTCATTTGGCATTTAGCATCTTGATTAGTTCCTTTCTTCCTCCAGGTGCTGCTTTGCTGAGTTGTTATGTTTTCTCAAAATGTCCACAATCTTTACAGCGCAGACCATGTTGATAGAAAAACAGGGGAAAGCCCAGCAACAGGAAAACCACAAACGCCGGTTTCCTGCCCCTGGTATAGGGCTGCAGGTTTTTGCTGCCGCAGCGTGAACATCTGGTTTCGATGTCCTCACCAAACTGTTCCACAAGGAGATGGGAGTAGTCCTGGGACAATACCTCCCTAGCCTTGTCGACGTATTGTGCCGGCACCTGAAGCCGCACACCGCCCAGTGCATTGGAATACAGCCATTGCATATTGATCGTATGTTCGTCGGCAATAAACGCAGGTATGCCGGCAGCATCAAGATTCGCCCTGGCAACATGTGCTTCGTGGGGGAATGAATAAGAAGCAATGGTTATCAAGTCAGCTTCATTCATTTGCCTGGCTCATCGGGTTAAAATGCGCCCTAATTCGGATAAGCATTTTGACAGGCGATTCACAACGAAAACATGGCTTCCAGGTCATGTTTTGAATAGGCCCGAAAAGCCAGCATGGTATTCGTGTGGGTCACACTATCTATTTTCACCAGGTGGTTAGTGACCAGCTCCGAGAGATCGTCATTGCTGCTAACCCGGGCAATGGCCACCAGGTCATAACCGCCCGTCACGGAATAGACTTCTGAAATACCCGGAATACTGGCAATCTGTTCAGCCGTCTCGTTGATTTTCTTTCTTTCAACGTTCAATAGAATTATCGATGTAATCATGTGTAATACTCCTATCTGTCAAGAGCAAGTATTCTGCGCCTGTAATCCGGCAAGCGTCATCGAAATCGAAATGTCGCGGTTAGACCTTCAGCACCCTTTTCCACGCTGTTCTCAGTGTGCCACTGACATTTTTTTCTATATTTTCGCCATGTGCGAGTATAACCCTTTCCGCATCCCAACCAAGTATCTGCTCGAGTGCATTTTTCACGATTTTTTTGTTACCCCAGCCCATTTGATATTCCGGCGCAGCCTTTGGCTGGTTCCACATTTTAAATATCCATTTCCACCAGAATTGCAGTAACAGGCCCGCCTTATGCCGATAGTCATCGCCGATATTTTCCAGCAAATCCACGAGAATGAGCGTTTTCGAAGGCCGGTGAAAAAAAGCCACCTCCCAGATAAACCGGGTTCCCTGTATGAGCACCTGCTCCAGATCGCCACCCCATCTCGGGTCCGGCCTGTTCGCTAAAATCCAGTCAAATTTTATATCAGGCCGTTTTCGTTCCAGGCCCGGACACAGGAATGTTTCTGCATGAGGATAGTGCTGCTGGAAGTCAGTAACAAATAAATGATGATATGAGCCGGGCGCAATGATGTACTTTACCTCACCCAGCGGGTCGATCTCGCTTTTTATCGCCTCATTGATTTTACAGGGGTCGTGAACGAGCAATTCGCCATTATGCAGCCTTATGATTGTCGTACGCGCAAACAAATCCAGCCCACCAAACCTGACAGGATATTCTAATAACCATATCTGGTCTTTGACATATTCACTGAGGTGCTGCAATGGGTGCCAGTTTGTGGCGGTCCTGACTGGCTTGTCAGGTAGCCTCACTTTGCATCCCACTCATAAACTGTGACAATCGATGACTTTGTCGTATGAACGGGATCCTTGAATGCCAGTACCTTTGCTTCTTCTATATTCGCAGCCCTGATCAGGTAAGCGCCACCAGATTTATCGGTAAACGGCCCCGCAAGCTCGAGTTTTCCCTGCTGCCTAAGGTCGTCTAGAAATGCGTAGTGTGCATCGATCACAGCGGGATCAAACCGGGGTGTACGAAAAGTTGTGACAAGATATCGAAGCATTCATTTTCCTTTATGTGTTTGAGCCGAACGCCGGCATTAATCCGCCGCCCGACAGCAAACGAAACGACGCACAGCTATTGGGGGTCAGGTTCATTACTATGTTAGCCTCCAAGCCGTTTCGCCAGTTCCGTTGCCTTGGCCGCGGTCCTGGAGCCTGTTGCCTTCGCAACCTCAATGAAGTTGAGTACCTCTTGCTTGTGAGCCTGAAGCGCGCGTAGAGAGAACTCGTTTAGCACGACGACGGTATTGTAGACGCCGTTCGAGTTGTCCTTGTTCTGGGTAGCGAACTTGACCAACGCCAGGACCACACCCGGTTCATTGCGCCACCCCTGGATGAGGTCTTGTGCCGCGCCAATACGTACTCGAGCATCTTCAGAAAAGAGTTCACGAATTAGTGAGCTGACGCGTTGCTCTAGAGAACTCCTTGCAGCGGCTTTTACAGTATTATCTTCGTCAGACTGCGCAATGGTTCGCACGAGAATCGGGCCTTGTTCTGGAAGCGCAATCAACACAGCTTGGACAGCCAGTTTTCGCTCCTGGGGATTAGAGCTAGTTAGTGATTTCATCATTGTGTTAATAAGACTCGCCTGTGCAATCTTTGTGTTGGCTTCGGCAATTAAGTGCGATTGCTCCGCCCGCCGGTCTTCGCTGCTTATCTCGGCTTGCTTTAGCCCCTGGGCGATGAAGTGGCCAGCGAGCGCGATGGCGGCTGGAACAAGAATCGTTGCTAGCGCTGTCAATCGATCCCAGGTGTCCTTTTTGTTTTGGGCGTCAGACATTCTGCTTCTCCTGGAGGCTAACGTCCCGCATATACGGCCGAACGATAGCGAGGTCCGATCCCGCGCTTTTTGCGGGCGATAAGGCACTGTCCTGCTTTATCTAAATATTTACCTTCACCAGTTTCTTTGTATTTTCTAATGTTTTCGATTAAGGCGTGCTTTACTAAATGGTGTGGCACCTCTGCAATTTCGACACTTGTCGGGTCTTCGGTATGGATGAAAGGCCACATAACATTCCTCAGAAAAAACCAGTCTTCTGAATTCAGACCACTACCGTATATATTTTTCTTATCCATTCTTATGCCTAACTATATATATGCTTCATAACTGCGACCTAACACGTGCCATACGGATCCTGGTATATATTTATCTATCAAACTCATTAATTTATGGTTAAATAACTTCCTGATTTCACGAGAATCTTATGTCGTAAAATGCAGTCCTGATTTTTTTATCACTGGCTATTCAATTGGTTACAGCTTTTGAAAACAACACTATTTATTCTAGTAGACGTTATTGACTTGCGCTGCCAGGCTTGCGTTGAAACTTATTCACCACACCGCTCGCGTACGCAGGCGCTGACTTCGTGCAGCAGCTCGGCGATGCGGCGCACGCCAGGTCCGGCGGCTTCGCGATCGGCATACATTAAATAAAGTGTCCCGACCTGTTCGCCGCCTTCCTGCAGGGGCAGTGGCTTGAGCGTGCCTGCATCCAGTTCCTCGCGCACGATCTCCTCGGGGAACCAGGCATAGCCCAGTCCCTGCATCGCGGCACGGATCGCAGTGGAACGGTGACTGAAGGTCCAGCGGCGTTCGTTCAGCCAGGTAGTCTTGCGCGTGCGTTGTGTCCCGCTGTCGCGGATGACCAGCTGGCGGTGGGCACTCAGATCCTCCTGGGTCAGTGGCCGTCCCAGTTGATGCAAAGGGTGATCGGGATGGGCCGCGCAGATTACGCGGACCTGCATCAGCGGATCGCCCAGATAGCCTTCGGGCACGGCCGTGCCTATGGCGAGATCGACCCGCCCCTGGGTCAACGCCTCGTCGGTACCGCCCATGACCGACTCGTAGATCTCCATGTGAATGTCCGGCTGTTCTTCACCGAAGATATTGAGGCAGCGAAACAGCAACCAGCCTGGAAACAGGATCTCCACGGCAATATGGATCTCCGACTCCCAGCCGGCAGCGAGCTTGCGCGCAGCGCGTTCCAGTTGCAGGGCCTCGTCTACCAGGGCCTTGCCCCGCCGATATAACACCTCCCCGGTGTCAGTAAGGACTGACTTGCGGCCCTGGATCTCAAACACTTTCGCCCCGATCAGGCGTTCGAGCTGCTGGATGGCATGGGACAGGGTCGACTGGCTTTTGTGGATCTGGCTGGCGGCCTGGGCATAGCCACCGGCCTCCACCACGGCGACCAGGGCACGCCATTGTTCGAGGCTGATGCGCGGATATTCCATATATCGATTATATCGAAAGGTTTACCCGAAAATATGCGCTTTTTATTCGATGGTTTCAATACTTTAATAGTCCCATCCCGCTAATCAAGGAGAGACCCATGAAAACCATACTGCAACTGAATACCAGCCTGTTCCAGCACCAGGGCCAGTCATCTCAACTGGGCGAGGCCCTGGTCAACCAGATCCTGGCGCCGGAAGACCGTTTGATCAGCCGGGACCTGGCCGCCGAGCCGGTACCGCACCTGACGGCCGAACGCTTTGCCGCGTTCACTACCGCCAAGGCGGATCGCAGCGAAGACCAGCACGCCGCCGTCGCCTACTCCGATGCCCTGATCGCCGAACTGCGCGCGGCCGACGTCATCGTACTCGGCCTGCCCATGTACAACTTCGGCGTGCCATCCACGCTCAAGGCCTATTTCGATCACGTGGCCCGTGCCGGCGTCACCTTCCGCTACACCAGCGACGGCCCGAAAGGGCTGCTCACCGGCAAGAAGGCGTATGTGCTCGCGACCCGTGGCGGTAGTTACCAGGGGACTGCGATGGATACCCAGGAACCCTATGTTCGCCTGTTCCTGAGTTTCATCGGGATCACCGACGTCGAGTTCGTCTACGCCGAGGGCCTGGCCCGTGGTGAAGCACAACGCACCCAGGCACTGGACGAAGCCAACGCCAACATCGAGAAAGTCGCCGCGTAAGTCGTACGGCATCACTCACACAGCACGTTAACCAACAAGGAGCAACACCATGAACACCTATAGCATCGCAAACAGTCACAACGAGTCCAACGTGGTATCCGGCCATACCCTGATCAATGCCGCCGATCTCGCCGGCCGTCTCCTGCTGGCGATCATCTTCCTGATTGCCGGGGTTGGCAAGATCACGGCCTATGCCGGCACGGCCGCCTACATGGCTTCCATGGGCGTACCGGGCGCGCTACTGCCGCTGGTTATCGTCACCGAACTGGTCGGTGGTATCGCCATCGTGCTGGGTTACCACACACGAGTGGTCGCGTTCTTACTGGCCGGCTTCACCTTGCTGGCCGGGGCGATCTTCCATCATGATTTTGCCAACCAGATCCAGATGTTGATGTTCCTCAAGGACCTCGCCATCGCCGGTGGTTTCCTGTTGCTGATAGTCAACGGTGCCGGGGCCTGGAGCCTGGACCAACGCAAGCGTCAGAAATCCTGATCCGCGCAGCACGCCGCCCCACCTGGGGCGGCGTTGTCATTACAGCATCATTGTCCCGATACCCAGTCCCAGTAAACCAAACACAAAGATCAGCGCGACCGTCAGGATCACTTGCAGGACGGCAATCACGATCCCCTTGCCGTAACTGGTGCCAAGCACCAGCATGTAAGCAAAGGCAGACAGCAGGATCGAGACCAGTGGGTTTAATCCCGGATAATTGAATGATAGTTGCGGCAGGAGGATGGCGACGGCCTTCTGGATTGCCGCGGCAAAGATCAGTGCCACCACGCACATGAGGATACCGGTGTTTTTTGCCTTGACGTAATCGGCCGCGAACTTGATCGGCCAGATCAGGATCACCAGGATGATCAGGATAAGCAGTAAATCAATCATGACGGCCATCTTGCCTCGTTGTCAGCACGACATCAACCGTCTCGTGATGACTCAGCCAGGCGTTATTTATACCCCGTGACACACAACGCGGGTTTGCGTATACCCTCGTTGCGCTTGACGCTAATCTGGCTAAAACCGGCCTGTTTGAACATGCGCTCCAGTTCTTCGGCATTGAAGCGGGTATACGCAGGCCGGTTACGATCGCGAACGGTAACGGCCAGGCAGCCACCACGGCGCAGGACATGATAGAGTTCGCGCAGGCCGTGCACCGGGTCATCCCAGAAATAGATGCAGTTGATGGACATGGCCTTATCAAAGGTATTGTCGGCGAAGGGCAATTGCATGACCGATCCCAGCCCCAGCTGAACCCGACCATCTCGCACCGCCCTGTGATTACGTCGTGCCGCCATGTGTAACATATCCCGGGAGTGATCGATGCCGGTCACGTTTATTTCGGTATCCTGCCGTGCCAGCATTTTAATCCCGTGTCCCGGACCAAAACCCACTTCCAGCACCTGATCCCCGGGTTTGACGGCCAGGCATTGAATGGTCCAGGCGCAGTCCCGATGATTGTGCCAGGTCATGATATAGCCAAGCAGGCGCCCAATCAGCCCTTGCGGCGCGCCGGCCTGACGCCTTAATTGCCCCAGCAATGACAACCCGGTATCAGGCATGTTGCCGACCATCCATGGCGTACTCCTTTGTTGCAATTATCCCGGCGCGAATTGCGCCGATCGCCGTTTACCATGTGCGAGAGTTAAACCACCTCTCCCACTCCGACACATCATACACAGCTTTATCCATGGCAGCAGCCATCGGGATGCCGCTCACACCCTAAAACAGGCAGACGGACGGCATCGCAGTGCCCTTGCCAAACATACTTATATATATGTATTCGCATGCTTCAACGCAGACACAAAGTGCTGGGCGCTTGCCTGGAACGCACAATTCACGTGCAGACAGGGATCCATTTGCACCAATACTGCTCCTGAATAGACTTCATCATCACATAAGTCGCTGATTTTCCAAATGGCATGCTCTGTGCAACATTGAGGTCGGAGCACAATTCGGAGTCATCGGCACACACTGAGCCGAGTACCAGCGAATAAAATGGATGGCTAGGGTTCCGGCTTTTAGCAAAGCGACTGGACCGAGAGCCATCGACCTGGCGCATATGGGTGGCCCCCGCGACAGGTTACACGGCGGGATAAAAGCCCGGGAGATTCAACAGCGTGATGGCCGTTGATTCCTCCTGTGCATAAAAATTTGCGTGTAGCCTTTTGGGAGTAACCATGATGAAGAAACGCTTCGCACTACTGCTTTTGCTCAGCCTTTCGCTCGTTTCCAACGCCGTTTTCGCCAAAGATCATTTCAAAGTTGCCTGGTCTATCTATGTTGGCTGGATGCCCTGGGATTACGCTGCCAATGCCGGTATCGTAAAAAAATGGGGTAAGAAGTACGGTATCGATATCGACGTTGTCCAGATCAATGACTATGTCGAGTCAATCAATCAGTACACCGCTGGTAAATTTGACGGCTGTGCCATGACCAACATGGACGCCCTGACCATACCCGCCGCCAGTAATGTCGATTCCACCGCCCTGATTGTCGGTGATTTCTCCAACGGTAATGACGGGATCGTGTTAAAGGGTAAGGGCAAGAAAACCCTGAAAGATATCAAGGGTCAACGGGTCAACCTGGTTGAGTTCAGCGTATCGCACTACTTGCTGGCGCGTGCCCTGGGCAGCGTAGGCATGTCGGAAAAAGACGTAAAGACCGTCAATACCTCGGATGCCGATATCGTAGGTGCATATAAGTCACCGTCTGTCACCGCCGTGGTCACCTGGAATCCCCTGCTCAACACGATCCTGAAAATGCCGGACAGCCACGAGGTCTTCAACTCCAGCCAGATCCCCGGTGAGATCATTGACCTGATGGTCGTCAACACCAAGACCCTCAAGCAAAACCCGAAGTTCGGCAAGGCATTGACCGGTGCCTGGTATGAGATCCTCAAACGGATGCAGGGTGAATCCGCCAAAGCCAAAAAGATCCGCACGGCGATGGCCAAGGACTCCGGTACCGACCTCAAGGGGTTCGATAAGCAGTTGAAAACCACCGCCATGTTTTACAAGCCTGCGGACGCCGTGAAATTCACTGACAGCCCGAAACTCAAGACGACAATGAAATACGTGGCAGAGTTCAGTTTCAAGCACGGTCTGCTGGGTACTGGTGCACCGAATTCCAAATTTATCGGTATCCAGACCCCGTCCGGTGTCTACGGTGATCCTAACAACATCAAACTGCGGTTTGACCCGAGCTATATGAAGATGGCAGCCGACGGCAAACTCTAAACAATACGGCCCCCGGCAACGGGGGCCGCATTCCCTGCGGCCTTCATGGTTAACAAAAGTCACCAAGTCATCCGGGAAAAACCTAACTGAGTTTTCGTATGAAGCGCGTACTCAACATTAAACCCGGCAGGGCCGGCAAGCTCTTTCTGGGTGCACTGCCCTTCCTGCTCACATTGCTCGTGTATCTGTGGATATCGGATGCACGCCTGAGTGTTAATCCCCATGAAAAACTGATGCCGGCCTTCAGCAGCTTTGCCCACGCCATTCACACGCTGGCGTTTGAGCCCAGTGTCCGCACCGGTCAATACCTGTTCTGGGCGGATACCCTTGCCAGCCTGAAACGCCTGTTTACCGGTGTCGGCTTTGCCGCGCTGATTGGCCTGATTTTTGGTTTGCTCAATGGCGCCATTCCGCTGATGCGCGCCAACCTTTCACCCTATATCACGGTGTTATCGCTGGTCCCACCCATGGCGATTCTGCCTATCCTGTTTATCGTGTTCGGGCTCGATGAACTATCCAAGGTCATGTTGATCATCATCGGTATCACGCCCTTCCTGATTCGTGATTTGACGGCCAAAACCCTGGAACTTCCGAGCGAACAATTGATCAAGGCACAAACCCTCGGCGCCTCCACCTGGCAGGTCATCGTCCGGGTGTTGTTGCCTCAAATCATGCCGCGCCTGATAGAAGGCGTACGCCTGTCACTGGGCTCAGCCTGGCTGTTCCTGATCGCGGCCGAGGCAATCGCGGCACAGGATGGCCTGGGTTACCGCATCTTCCTGGTCCGCCGTTACCTGGCCATGGATATTATCCTGCCCTACGTGGTCTGGATTACCCTGCTGGCCTTTGTTACCGACTGGATCCTGCGCAAGATTTCACTCTGGTGGTTCCCCTGGTTCCATGCACAAAGCCGGGAAAACTGATGGCCTTTATCGACATCGACAACGTCTGGAAGATTTACGGCGACAACGTGGTACTTGAACGGGTCAATGCCCGGGTCAACGAAGGCGAATTCATTACCATCGTGGGCACCTCGGGTTGTGGCAAGACAACATTTTTGAAAATGTTGCTGGGTACCGAATTCCCGGGTCGTGGCGAAATTCGTCTGAATGGGACCCCGATCCCGCAGGAACCCGATCCAAATCGCGGCATCGTCTTTCAAAAGTATTCGGTATTCCCGCACCTCTCGGCCCTGCACAACGTGATCCTGTCACGGGAATTCGAAGGCTCGCGCCTGCTGGGTAAACTCTGTGGTCAGTCTCGCCGGGAGGCCAGACAGCAGGCCTATGACATGCTCGCGCTGGTCGGACTCGAGCACGCGGCGGACAAGTATCCGCACGAACTTTCCGGCGGCATGCAGCAACGCCTGGCCATCGCCCAGGCATTAATGAAACAACCAAAAATTCTTTTGCTCGATGAACCCTTTGGTGCACTCGACCCGGGAATACGAGCAGACATGCACCAGTTGATCCTGGATATCTGGAAAAAGACCGGCGTCACGATCTTCATGATCACCCATGATCTAAAGGAAGGTTTTTACCTGGGAACACGACTCTGGGTATTCGACAAGGTCCGCCATGACCCGCAGGCACCCAATGCCTACGGCGCCACTATCACCTATGACATCCCTGTTGGTCACACCGATCGTGAAACCCTGGACGAGATTAAAACCTCCATCAAACCACAAACATCGCTTGCCTAGGAGCACAAGCCCATGACTGATGACACATTATTATATAGCGACCGACTGGCCCCCGCCTGTCACTGGTCATTACGCATGCGCCGCGGTACTACGCTGCGCCTGATCGATATTGACGGTGGTGCGAATGTCGGCATGTTGTTTTATAACCCGGAAAACCTGCTCGAACGCTACAATGCACCGGATACCCTGAAGTGCCAGCATACCTTCAAGCTCACCACCGGCAATTGCCTGTATTCGGACATGGGACGCATTTTCTGTTCTATCATCGACGACAGTGTCGGCTGGCACGAAACCGTTTGCGGGAATACCACTAAAAGCATCGTGGCTGACAAATGGGGCGAGCGTGGTTATCAGGAATACCGTAACGACTGGCAGCAGAACGGTTACACCAGTTTCCTGGTGGAACTGGCCAAGTACGGCCTCGGTAAACGGGACATGGCCGCCAATGTGAATTTCTTCAGCAAGGTAGAGGTCAATGATGATGGCAACCTGCAGTACGTCGAGGACAACGCTCAAGCTGGCGATTACGTCGAACTGCGCTTTGAAATGGATACCCTGGTCCTCCTGCATACCTGTCCGCATCCCCTGAATCCGGCCAGTGAGTACCCACGCAAGCCGGTGAAATATGAAATCCACCAGGCCCATGCTGTCAGTGAGGACGACGCCTGCCTGACCTCACGCGAGGAAAACCGACGCGGATTTGCCAATAACCATATCTATCACCTCGGACAGGGAGGCTGCCAGCATGATTAAGGACAGTGTCTTGCTGCCGGAACAGGCAGCATTCCGCGAAGTCGTGCCAGCGGGTGATTACTTCATGCGCGTGGTGAAGGCCGGTGAAACCGTGCGCATCCTTGACCTTGAAGGCAATCAGGCTGCTGACACCCTGTTTTACAACGCCAATGATCCTGCCGAGCGTTACAGTGCCATGGATACCATTCGCGAACAGGGAAACGTCTACCTGACGACCGGAACCAAGCTCATATCCAATGAAGGCAATGTCATGCTGGAAATCGTTGCCGACACCTGTGGCCGTCACGACACCCTGGGGGGTGCCTGTGCCAGCGAGAGCAATACCGTCCGGTATGCCCTGGAGAAAAAATGCATGCACGCCTGTCGCGATAGCTGGATGCTGGCAGTCGCCGAAAATGAAGAATTTGGCATGAGCAAACGCGATATTACCCATAACATCAATTTCTTTATGAACGTGCCGGTCACCGCCGACGGTGGTCTCACCTTCGAAGACGGTATCTCGGCGCCGGGTAAATACGTCGAACTGCGCGCGGCCATGGATGTCATTGTCCTGATCTCCAATTGCCCGCAATTGAACAACCCATGTAATGGTTACAATCCGACGCCGATTGAAGTACTGATATGGGATAAATAATATTTACCGGGACGACCCGGTAATCAGTGATGACGGCGGGACGACCCGCCCACAGCAAAAACACAATTGCCATGTTTAACAAGGTCCTGATTGCCAATCGCGGTGCCATTGCCACCCGGATTATCCGTACCCTCAAACAACTGGGTGTCACCGCCGTGTCAGTGTATGCCGAGGCGGATGTCGATTCCCTGCACGTCAGCCAGGCGGACGAAGCCTATTCCCTCGGCAGCGGTCGCGCCGCAGACACCTACCTGGACCAGGAAAAGCTGCTGACGATAGCCCGGCAATGCGGGGCCGACGCAATCCATCCTGGCTACGGCTTCCTGAGTGAAAATCCCGACTTCGTCACCCGTTGTGAAGACAAGGGCATCTGCTTTATCGGACCAAGCCCGGTGCAGATGCGCAATTTCGGCCTGAAACATACGGCTCGCACACTGGCACGCGATAACGATATCCCCATGTTACCGGGTACGGAACTACTCAATGATGCCGCTGAGGCGAGTGTTGCCGCCAACCGAATCGGTTACCCGGTGATGCTTAAAAGCACGGCCGGTGGCGGCGGTATCGGTATGCAACTGTGTCATAACGATGACGAACTGGCAAAGGCATTTGATTCAGTGCGACGCCTGGGTGAAAGCAACTTTGCCAACAGTGGTGTCTTCCTGGAAAAATTTATCGAACACGCACGACATATCGAAGTCCAGATCTTTGGCAATGGCCGGGGTCAGGCGATCGCCCTGGGTGAACGTGACTGTTCGGCACAGCGTCGCAACCAGAAAGTTATCGAGGAGTGCCCGGCCCCTAACATCCCGCATAATATACGCGCACAATTGCATGCCGCCGCAATCAAGCTGATGCAGGCAGTAGCATACCGTAACGCGGGCACGGTGGAATTCGTCTATGATCAGCGCGAAGACCAGTTTTACTTTCTGGAAGTGAATACCCGCCTGCAGGTAGAGCACGGTGTCACCGAACAGGTTTATGGCGTTGACCTGGTGGCCTGGATGCTGATGCTGGCAGCAGGAGACATGCCTGCGCTGCCTGAAGTACCGTCGCCACAAGGCCACGCGATCCAGGCGCGGGTCTATGCCGAAGACCCCAACAAGAATTTTCAGCCCTGCGCCGGGCTGTTAACTGATGTTTCGTTTCCGCAACACGATAAGCTACGCATCGACCACTGGGTCAGTACCGGCATCGAGATCTCACCTTTCTTTGATCCCATGCTGGCCAAGATCATCGTGCATGATGATACGCGGGAACAGGCACGCCAGCAGCTGGACCAGGTACTGGCACAGACCAGCCTCTATGGCATCGAGACCAATATTCCCTATGTGCGCGCCGTACTCAATACCGCGGAATTCAGCGAAGGCCGGGTCATTACCCGCTTTCTTAACAACTTCAGCTATCAGCCTTTGTCGCTGGATGTTCTCAGTCCCGGCACCCTGACCACGATCCAGGATTATCCCGGCCGCGTAGGTTACTGGCACGTCGGCGTACCGCCTTCCGGTCCGTTTGACAGTTACTCGTTCTGTCTTGGCAATCGCCTGCTGGAGAATGAGCCAGGCTGCGCCGGTCTGGAGATCACGCTCAACGGTCCGACCCTGCGTTTTAACACTGCAACACAGGTTGTATTGACCGGCGCCACCATGCAGGCAAGCCTGGATGACTTGCCGCTCCCGTTCTGGCAGGTGATCGATGTGCAGGCCGGTCAGACCCTGCGCCTGGGCAAGATCAGTGGTGCCGGCGCCCGTTCCTATCTGCTGGTCAAGGGCGGGATCCGCTGCCCTGACTATCTGGGGGCGCATGCGACGTTTACTCTGGGCCAGTTCGGCGGCCATGGCGGTCGCGCCCTGCGTGCCGGTGACGTGTTACATCTGCCAGCGAAACACGAACGAATACACAGCAATAAAATCATTGACGACAGCCTGCAGCCCGCCATTAGCGAACACTGGACACTGCGCGTGATCTACGGTCCGCATGGTGCACCGGACTTTTTCACGCAACAGGATATCGACAGCTTTTTCGCCGCCAGCTGGGAAGTACATTACAACTCCAGTCGCACCGGTATCCGCCTGATTGGCCCCAAACCGCAATGGGCGCGCAGCGACGGTGGCGAGGCGGGTATGCATCCATCGAATATTCACGATAATGCCTATGCCATCGGGACGATCGACTTCACCGGAGACATGCCGGTTATCCTCGGTCCCGACGGGCCGTCGCTCGGTGGGTTTGTCTGTCCGGCCACGGTGATTGCCGCCGATCTCTGGAAGCTCGGTCAGCTGAAGGCCGGCAATACTGTACGTTTCGAGGTCGTCAGCATCGACGACGCGGTAGAACTTGAACGCGCGCAGTTACAGACAATTGCACGGTTATCACCGGTGACACATGCCTATGAAGCGGTGCATCCGACCAGCCCCGTACTAAAAATCATCACCGAAACTCAACACGGGGTGCAGGTTGTCTACCGCCCATCGGGTGACAAGTACCTGCTGGTAGAATACGGCCCGCTGGTACTGGATATCGCCCTGCGTTTTCGTGTGCACGCCCTGATGCTGTGGCTGCAGCGACACAAACCCGCCGGCATGCTGGAACTCACTCCGGGCATCCGCTCTTTGCAGGTGCATTACGACAGCCAGCAATTGGCCCTCGACGATCTGCTGGAACTGCTCGATCGGGCCGAGTACGAACTGCAGGATATCGAGGAACTGGAACTGCCCGCCCGTGTTGTGCACCTGCCCCTGAGCTGGGACGACACGGCCTGCCAGCAGGCGATCAAAAAATACATGCAGTCGGTCCGCAAGGAGGCTCCGTGGTGTCCGAGCAATATCGAATTTATTCGCCGCATCAATGGACTGGACGATATCGAGGCAGTCAGGCAGATCGTTTTCGAGGCGAGCTACCTGGTCATGGGGCTCGGTGATGTTTACCTGGGTGCACCGGTTGCGACGCCACTGGACCCGCGCCATCGCCTGGTGACAACCAAGTACAATCCGGCCCGAACCTGGACCGCGGAAAATTCTGTCGGTATCGGGGGTTCCTATCTCTGTATCTACGGCATGGAGGGACCGGGGGGCTACCAGTTCGTCGGTCGCACCCTGCAAATGTGGAACCGCTATCGCAAGACCACGGAATTCAGCGCCCCCTGGTTGTTGCGGTTTTTCGATCAAATCCGGTTTTACCAGGTCAGTGCCGAGGAGCTGCAGCAGATCCGCGAGGATTTCCCGCGTGGCCGCTATCCGTTACGCATCGAGAATACAACGTTCAAGTTAAAAGACTACCAGACCTTCCTGCAGCAACAACAGGACAGTATCAGCGAGTTTACCACAAAGCGCGAACAGGCCTTTGCCGAAGAACTGGAGCGCTGGGTCAGGACCGGGCAGATCAATTTCGACTCGGCGCAGGACCTTGCCAGCGCCAGCGCCGAGGAAGAGGCCCTGCCACAAAACTGCATGGCCATCGAGAGTCCGGTAGCAGGCAGTGTCTGGCAGGTCCTGGTCGACCAGGGCGATCAGGTAAAGGCCGGTCAGCCTCTGATCATCCTGGAATCCATGAAAATGGAGATCGAAGTGACAGCCGTGCACGATGGGATTGTCTACGCCATTACCCGGCCGGAAGGTCAACAGGTCAATGCAGGGCAGGCCCTGCTCATTTTGCAGGAGAATAGTTGATGGACATGACCGTTCACGGTTTGCTCAATGCCTACCGCACACGCCAGCTCAGCCCGGACACGGTGATCGAGTCGATATTAAACCGCAGTAACGATTACACCGAGCATAATATCTGGATCCAGCAACTCAGCCGGGAGCAACTCGAACCCTATCTAAGCCGATTGCGTGCACACTCTCCGGACAGTCTGCCACTATACGGCATTCCCTTCGCCATCAAGGACAATATCGATCTGGCCGCGATACCGACGACTGCGGCCTGTCCGGCGTTTAGCTATACGCCGACGGAATCGGCCTTCGTGGTGCAGCAGTTAATCGAGGCCGGTGCGATACCCATCGGTAAAACTAACCTGGATCAATTTGCCACGGGCCTGGTCGGCACGCGTTCACCCTGGGGTGCCTGCCACAACCCGTTTAATCCGGATTATATTTCCGGTGGCTCCAGCTCCGGTTCAGCGGTGGCAACCGCGTTGGGACTGGTCAGTTTTGCCCTGGGTACAGATACTGCCGGCTCCGGCAGAGTACCCGCCTCATTCAATAACCTCATTGGTGTCAAACCCAGCTTTGGTCTGGTCAGTACCCGTGGCGTGGTACCAGCCTGTCGCAGCCTGGATTGCGTGAGCCTGTTTACCCTCACCACCGACGATGCCAGTCTCGTGCTCGACACCATGATCGCCTACGATCCCGCCGATAGCTACGCCCGCCCCAATACGTTTGCCAACTCGGCACGACAGTATGGATTAACAGAAGGCAGTTTTCGTTTCGGGGTACCCGCCGCCACACAGTTGACATATTTTGGCGATGAGTCAGCGCAGAAACTGTTCACACAGGCAATTGCAAAACTCGAAGAACTCGGCGGGATCAAAACCGAAATTGATTTTGCCCCGTTCAGCTCCGCTGCGCGCCTGTTGTACGATGGTCCCTGGCTGGCCGAACGTTATATTGCTACCGAAGAGCTGATGACTAACCAGGCTGATGCCATATTACCCGTCACCCGTACCATCATTGAAAAAGCCATAGCCAAAACGGCCATGGAGGCATTCAAGGCGGAGTACAGGTTGAAACAATTCCGGCGTCAGGCCGAAGCGAGTCTGTCCGAACTCGACTTTATTGTTACCCCTACCGCTGGCACTATCTATCGCATTGATGAAATCGAACAGAACCCCATCGAGTTGAACAGCAACCTGGGTTATTACACCAACTTCATGAACCTGCTCGACTGTGCCGCGGTTGCCGTGCCGGCGGGCTTTCTTGCCAATGGTTTACCCTGGGGTGTTACCCTGTTCAGTGATGCCATGCAGGATAGCAAGCTACTGAGTTATGCCAATCGCTGGCAACAGGCACTGCGACTGTCACCGGGTGCCACCGGAACCGACCTGCCAGTCACTGATCATATTGCCGCAAACCATGAGCAAGACATTCTGCTGGTCGTCTGTGGCGCGCACCTGGATGGCCTTCCCCTGAACTGGCAATTACGTGAACGTGGCGCGGCACTGGTTGAGGCCACCACCACGTCGGCCAGTTATCGCCTTTACGCACTATCCGGCGGACCACCCCGCCGCCCCGGCCTGATTCGCGATCCAGAACACGGCACTGCCATCGATGTCGAAGTTTGGCGCATACCGCTGGCAGAATTTGGCAGCTTCGTGGCCACGATCCCGGCGCCGCTGGGAATCGGTAAGGTTGAACTATCGGGTGGACGCTGGTTACCCGGGTTTATTTGCGAAGGTCATGCGGTCATCACCGCAACGGAAATCACCGCGTTGGGCAGTTGGCGACGCTATCAGGCCTCTAATTAAGCATTTAATTATACGCCAAAATAAAATAGCATACGCCGACAGGCGGCAATGTGTACGCCTGATATATCCAAGGCTACACTATTTATTAGACAGCTATCTCCATAATTCTGTTGTGTTTTATATGGATATACCCACATCAGGGTTGTCATGCCTGGACAGGTGTCTGCTACCGTGCACATACTGAAGCGGGATTTTTATAAATAAAAAATACGACCTGGTCTTTAAACTGCAGACAGAACAGACGCATGCCATTTACACGTCAGACAATCCCACTGCGGAACCTGTTTCGTTTCCTGATGTTGACGCTAGTGGCCATTTACATTGGCCTGCTCGCTTATATATGGCAGCACAACCTGACTAAAACCCGCAATGAGCTGAATTACATCAATTCCTACCTGGTTCAGGCTGTGCGCAGCACACTCAAGGACCACGAGTTGATTTTACGGGGTCTGGGCAGTGAATTACTCACCGAAGGTGTGCTTACCGATCCCGCCAAAGGTCATCGCCTGCTGGATCGAATGAAAAGGATCGATCCGGGCATGGTGGGATTTGGCCTGGCCCGGCCAGATGGCCAGCTGATTCTGGTTACCGGTATTAATAAAAATACCTCCCTGCCCAATCTATTGAAAAACCCGGCCAGCGAACACAGTTTCCGGGAGGCACTTGCCAGCAAACATCTGCGGACCGGGAGACCATACTATTTTAAACCCCTGGGCGAATGGGTGGTACCTGTGCGCGTAGCCATCCGCGACGGCCAGGGCAACATTCGCGCGGTGATGATAGCCGGCTATGCCACTCAAAATGCAACCACTGCATGGAATAACCTCAAGCTATTGCCGCAGATCAAGGTCGCCCTGATAGGCAGCGACGGTTATCCCATTTATGTGCATCCCCTTCCAGCTGGATCAAAAAATGAAGTTTTACAAAAGATTTTCGGCCATCCTATCGGTTCCGAGGCTTATAAACAAATTCGTACCCTGCATGCCAACAATACTTTTATAAAAGTCTATCTGCCTAGATCAGGCGGGGAAAACTACCTGATGTACTCCAGGTTACCGGAGTACGGCCTGCATGCCGGCGCCTTTGTTGAACAATCCGTAGTTATCACAAACTGGCTTAAATCATGCTCCTTCCCCAGTATCTTCATGTTAATCATCCTGCTCAGCGGAAGCTTCGCCTATCGACGCGCCTCCCAGCAACAACGTGCCGCCAACCAGGAAATCAGCAAGTTATCTGCCTGGCAACAGGCCGTGCTGGACAGCGCCGATTATGCCATCGTGTCCACCGATACCGATGGCATCATTGCCACCTACAATAAAACGGCGGAACGCCTGTTGGGCTATCGCGCTCGCGAGGTGATAGGCAAAACCAGTCCGGCGATTTTCCACGACCACGATGAATTAGAACAATATGCAGCCCAGCTGAGCCGGGAGTTGAATAAAACCGTGGCGCCAGAATTCGAGGCCTTTATCGTCAAGGCTCGCCAGGGTGAAGTGGATGAGCGGGAATGGACTTATATAAGAAAGGATGGAACACGGTTTCCGGTGAGACTGTCGGTTACACCATTAAAGACAGATGACGGCAACATAATTGGATTCATGGGCATCGCAGACGATCTTTCAGAGCAAAAGAATATCCAGGCCAGCCTGCGCGATAGTGAGGCCCGTTATCGCACGCTGTTTGAACATGGCGTTGATGCAAATTTCCTGGTAAAGGATGATTGCTTTATCGATTGCAATCCGGCAACCCTGAAAATGTTTGGCTGTACTCGTGAACAAATCATCGGCGAAACGCCTATGCGTTACTCGCCACCACTACAACCGGATGGCATACCTTCGGTGAAAAAAGCCAGGGAAAAGATCGACGCGGCCTATCACGGTAAAAGTCAATTCTTCGAATGGCGACACATCCGGCATGATGGTACGCCGTTTGATGCAGAAATCACACTGAATTTTGTCCAGATCGGTGGCGAGCCACATATACTCGCCACTGTTCGCGATATCACTGAACGCAAGCGTAACGAGGGTGAAATAGAACGCTCACGCCTTGAATTGATACAACACAACGAAAGTCTGAGCCTGCTCAATCAGCTGGCTTATCGCCTGGACAGCACCTTGTCGCTTGATGAAATTCTGCATGAAACCATGCAGACATTACTGGGCCTCACAAACACTCCAAATATTGCGATTTACCTGCTTGAACCAGGCGATGATAGAATCCTGAAACTGGCAGCGAGCCATGGTTTCCCGTCGAAAGTCACCGAGCTGGGCAGAAGCCTGCCACGCAAGGGCAGCCTCAGCGGCCTGGCCCTGGCAGATGGCAAGGTCATGGTGACCTCGGACATCACCGACGATATGCGTCTGTATCCCAGTATAAAAAAAGGTCTGACTGCGATTGGTGCACATTCAGGTATTATCATTCCACTGTTCTATCAAAACAGTCCGCTAGGCACGGTCAACCTGATTTACACGGATAAAGTTGAATTTGGCCAGCTGGAAAAAGAAACACTGGCATCGCTCGGCAATACTCTAGCGTTATCCATCGCGAATGCCCGCCATGTCGAAAACCTGGCTTATCAGGCACGTCATGACAGCCTGACACAGCTACCCAACCGCTCCATGCTGCATGAAACACTTAATCAGTGGATTGAAAGAAAATCACACAGTGATGAGCATATTGCCTTATTACTCCTGGACCTGAATCACTTTAAGGATATTAATGACACGCTTGGTCACCAGATCGGCGACCGTATCCTGACCCTGATAGGAGAACGCCTGAATCCATTCAATGAGCGCAAGCAAACATTCGTTGCCCGTCTTGGTGGTGATGAATTCGCTATTGTCGTCCAACATCAGGATTCGGTACTGAGCACGCTAAGCTTGGCAGACGAAATTTTACAATTGCTGCAACAGCCCTTTCTGGTAAAAGGCATTGAGTTGACGCTTGGCGCCAGTATCGGGGTGGCATATTTCCCTGTTCACGGTAAGGACAGTCATGCCCTGCTGCGTTCCGCGGATGTTGCCATGTACCAGGCCAAAAAGCTTTCCAGCAGACTCATGGTTTATGATTCAGATTTCGACGACTACAGCACGGAACGCCTGACCCTCGCTAACGAACTGGTCCAGGCAGTAAACCATGGCCAGCTGGTTCTGCATTATCAGCCTAAAATCGATTTAAAAAACGACAGCGTTATCGGCTTTGAAGCACTGGTACGCTGGAACCATCCACGTCATGGCCTGCTATACCCGGGCGATTTTATCCACCTGGCCGAAATGAGCGAAATCATTCACCCCTTCACCCGCAGCGTCATCGAACTGGCTGTACACGACAAACAACATTTACACAAAATCGGTTATCACCAGCCCGTCGCCATCAACCTCTCTGCCATCAACCTGAGCGATGTACGCTGCCTGGATAGCCTGCAACATGAACTGGACGCCTGCAAACTGCCTGCAGCAGAGATAGAAGTCGAGTTAACTGAAACAGCCCTGATGCATGAAGGCGAC
>JARRNT010000005.1:0-27487 GCA_037384645.1 Gammaproteobacteria bacterium
CTGAATTTCTGGGCCACCTGGTGCCCGCCGTGTCGGCATGAAATCCCCGGCTTTATCCGCATGTACAAGAAATTCAAAGACAAAGGCTTCGTGATTGTCGGGGTCGCGCTGGATACCCGGCAAAATGCCATCGACTTTCTCGACCCGATGGGGATTAACTACCCGGTGCTGGTGGGCGAAAAACAGGGGCTCGATCTCACCCAGCAATACGGCAACGCCATGGGCGTACTGCCCTACTCCGTGATCATCGATCGCAAGGGAATCATCCGCGACACCGTCGCCCATGCCATGACCGAAAAGCAGGCGGAACAGCTCATCCAGCCACTATTGTGAGTCAGGTCGCATTCTGCAGCCGATATGTTGTAAAAAATGATTAAAAATCGGCTAAACTGCGGCTAAGTAGCATCGATCTTGCCATTATCTGGACATTCCAGAAAAAATCGGCGAAAATCTTCCTGGATAACTTCATAAAATTAGCTGCGAATAATAGTGATTTTGCAGTCAACCGCAGCGATCTGACACAAACCTGGACAAGTTATGGCAAATATTCTGGTGATCCACGGGCCGAACCTCAATCTGCTGGGGACGCGCGAACCGGAACATTACGGTGATACCACCCTGCAACAAATCAATGACAGGTTGATTGCCATCGCCGGGGATGCGGGGCATAACCTGCACTGTATTCAGAGCAATGCCGAGCATGAGCTGGTCGATTCGATCCACCAGGCCGGTCGCGATGGTGTGGCCATGATCCTGATGAATCCCGCGGGCTTCACCCACACCAGTGTCGCCCTGCGTGATGCCCTGGCCGCCGTCCGGATCCCGTTTATCGAAATCCACTTGTCCAACGTCCACGCCCGCGAAGAGTTTCGCCGACACTCGTATTTTTCCGATCTGGCCATCGGCGTCATCAGCGGCCTGGGCCCCATCGGTTATGAGCTCGGCCTGCAGGCTGCCTTGTCGCGTCTGACCAAATGAATACCACCAAGAGATTATTACCATGGATATCCGCAAAGTTAAGAAACTGATTGAGTTGCTCGAAGAGTCGGGCGTCGCCGAAATTGAAATCAAGGAGGGTGAGGAATCTGTCCGCATCAGCCGCCAGGGCACCATGCCTGCGCCGACGATGTATGCGCCCCCGGTCATGCCGCCCCCTGCCGCCGCGCCTGCCGCCACAGCACCTGCCGAGGCTGAGGCCAAACCGGAAGAACTCAGCGGTCACGTAGTGCGTTCGCCCATGGTCGGCACCTTCTACCGGGCCCCCAGCCCGGGCGCCAAACCCTTTACCGAGGAAGGCCAGTCAGTCAAGCTGGGTGACACGCTTTGTATCGTCGAGGCCATGAAGCTGCTCAATCAGATCGAGGCCGACAAGGCCGGTACCATCAAGGCGATCCTGGTCGAGAACGGTCAACCGGTGGAATACAACCAACCCCTGTTCGTCATCGAGTAAGTAACCAGCATGATAGAAAAGATCCTCATTGCCAATCGTGGCGAAATCGCCTTGCGCATTCTGCGCGCCTGTCGCGAGCTGGGCATCAAGACCGTGGCGGTGCATTCCGAGGCTGACCGCGAACTCAAACATGTGCGCCTGGCTGATGAATCCGTCTGCATCGGCCCGCCACCTTCGGCCGACAGCTATCTCAATATTCCCGCCGTGATCAGCGCCGCCGAGGTCACCGACGCCATTGCCATCCACCCGGGCTACGGTTTCCTGTCTGAAAACGCCGATTTTGCCGAGCGCGTGGAAGAGTGCGGATTTATATTTATCGGGCCACGACCGGACACGATCCGGCTCATGGGCGACAAGGTTTCCGCGATCAAGGCCATGCAGGCCGCCGGCGTCCCCTGCGTACCAGGTTCCGATGGACCACTGGGTGACGATGACGAAGAGAACCTGCGTCTTGCCCGCGAGATTGGCTATCCGATTATTATCAAGGCCTCGGGCGGCGGCGGCGGCCGTGGCATGCGGGTCGTGCACACCGAGGCCCACCTGTTAAATGCAATTAATCTGACCCGCGCCGAAGCCGGGGCAGCATTTAACAATTCCACCGTGTACATGGAAAAATTCCTGGAGAATCCGCGGCATATCGAAATCCAGGTGCTGTCAGACGGTGAAGGGCATGCCATACATCTGGGTGAGCGGGATTGCTCCATGCAGCGCCGTCACCAGAAAGTCATCGAGGAAGCGCCTGCACCAGGCATCACCAAGGAGATGCGTAAACAGATCGGCGAGCGTTGTGCCCATGCCTGTATCGAGATCGGCTATCGCGGCGCCGGCACGTTTGAATTTTTGTACGAGAACGGGGAATTCTATTTTATCGAAATGAATACCCGGGTACAGGTGGAACATCCGGTTACGGAACTGGTCACCGGTGTGGATATCGTCAAGGAGCAAATCCGTATCGCTTCCGGTGAGGGCCTGAGCGTACAACAAAGTGACGTGATTGTTCGCGGTCATGCCATCGAGTGTCGCATCAACGCAGAAGACCCGCGGACCTTCATGCCGTCACCCGGGACGATTACCGCCTACCATGCACCGGGAGGTCCGGGAGTGCGGGTCGATTCTCATATCTATGATGGCTACCGGGTACCGCCTTACTACGATTCCATGATTGGCAAATTAATTACATATGCTGAATCGCGCCAGGCTGCGATTGCCCGCATGCGAATTGCACTGTCGGAGATCGTCATCGAAGGAATCAAGACTAATATTGCCCTGCATCAGGATCTCATGCGGGATGCCGGTTTCATGGCCGGCGGTTTCAACATTCATTACCTGGAAAAACGTCTGTCCGACCTGCAATAGCCGGCTCAGGCGGATGGCAATTGCAGCTGCGCCAGGGTGCGTTCGGCAAACCCGGCACCCACGCCTTCATAATAGTTATAGACGTCGTCGGCCCCTGCCTGCCTGAACAACTCCAGCTCTTCGCTGAACAGGGCCGTCGCCGAGATGGTGCCGGGAAAACGCAATTGCCGCAGCTGTTTGATCGCCAGCAGCTTGGCCGCCGGTTCCGGCATGGTCAGCAGTACTGCGTGCACCCCCTCGAAATTGAGATGCGACCAGAAACCCGGGTCCTCGGCATCGGCATACAATACCCGCCTGCCCTGCCTGAGATGTTGTTCCACCTTGCCCGGGTCAGAGTCCAGGCCGATCACGCGATGGTGGTGCTGCACCATTTGATCATAGGCACCGGTCCCCACCCGGCCCATGCCCATGATGACAATATGGGAGTGACCGAGATTGATCGGCTCATCGTCAGGGTGCCGGCGCTCGCTCTCAAAACGATGCAACCATTTTTCCAGCCTGGCATATAACGCATGGGCATGACGATTGAGCGGCGCGGCGATGACAAAGGACAGGGCCACCGTCAGGGCCAGCAGTACCATCCAGTCATCACTCAACCAGCCCTCACGCACGCCCAGATGGGCAACGATCAAACCAAACTCACTGTAGGTGGCAAGCGACAGACTGGCCAGGAACGCGCTCCGTGCGCGCAGGCGAAACAGCAACAGGATAAAGAAAAACAGCAGGGCCTTGACCGGCAACAGGGCATTCAGCCACAACGCATGCTGCAGGGTCGCCAGGTCAGGGTGACCGGACAGACCGATTTGTAAAAAGAAACCGACGAGCAGAACTTCCTTGAGCCCCCATAGCGCATTACCCAGCTCAACCGACCGTTTGTGTCCGGCAAGCATGACCCCCAGGAGCAAGGCCCCCAGCTCGGCACTCAGACCGGCGGAAGCAAAACTCACCCCACCGATGACCAGCGCCAGCAACAGGCCGTACAACACGATCAACTCACCGTGGCCACTCCAGTCCAGTAGCTTGTGAAGCAGCGGGCGCAGCAAAATTAACCCGAACAAGCTCAGGGCCCAGGGCGAAGGCACGCTGCCATTGGCAAGACTGAGAATACCCACCGCCACCAGATCCTGCATGATCAGGATGCCGATGGCGACGCGGCCGTGAAACGCCCGCAATTCACGCTTGGACTCCAGGACCTTGGCGGCAACAACGGTGCTGGAAAACGACAGGGCGATGGCCAGCATGATCGCCAGTTCACGGGACAGGCCGGAGAACTGCACCAGCAACAGCCAGGTCAGTCCGGCGACCAGCACCATATGGATGAGCGAACCGAATAAGACTTCAAGCCGGACCAGGCTCTTCAGGCGCAACTTCAAACCCACCCCGAACAGCAGCAACAACACGCCGGCGTGAGCAACCTGATCCAGAATCGGGTGCGACTCATACCCTTGCGTACTCAGCACAAAGCCGGCCGCCAGATAGCCCACCAGCGGCGGCAGACCCAGCAAACGCATAAACAGCCCGAGCACATAGGCAAAACCAAGCCATATTGATGCCGTTAACATCGCTTTCTCCCTGTTCCCCGCAGCACCCCCGTCAACCTAGCAGGCAGCCTACTGGAGAATGCAGGGCAAGAAAAGCGCCCGCAGGCGGCGCACCCCGCGCAGGCCTGGGCAACTTTCCTCGGTAAGCAGTGCCAGTGTAGTATTGCGGCCTGACGATTCAATTCCGGATAGTTAATTTTCGATTCATGCCCTGGCTGCAACTCAAATGCACCACCCGACCCCGCTTTGTAGAGGACCTGTCGAGCTGGCTGTCAGCGCAGGGCGCCCTGTCTGTCACCTACGAAGACGCCGCCGATCAACCGCTGTTTGAACCGCCACCGGGTGAAACCCCGTTATGGCAACACACCATTATCAGTGGATTGTTTGACGCCAGCACCGATGTCGAGACGCTGAGCCGGGCCCTGCGACAACACAGCCCGGATGCAATTGACAGCCTGCAGGTCGAAATCCTGGAAGACAAGGACTGGGTGCGGGAATGGATGACCCACTATCGTCCCATGCAATTTGGCCACGGTCTGTGGATTGTCCCCTCCCACCATCCGCCGCCGGAGCCGGACGCCATCAATATCCTGCTGGATCCCGGTCTCGCCTTTGGCACTGGCACCCACCCCACCACCGCCATGTGCCTCGGCTGGCTGGCTGACCACCCGCCGCAGGCGCAGCAGGTGGTGGATTACGGCTGTGGCTCCGGCATCCTGGCCATCGCCGCCGCCAGGCTGGGTGCGCGGCAGGTGATCGCGGTGGATAATGACCCCCAGGCCTTACTCGCCACGCAGCGCAACGCCGAACAAAACCAGGTCGCTGAACAGATCGAATGTCGCGGCATCGAACCGCCATTAGAGACACAGTGCGATACCTTGCTTGCCAACATCCTGGCCGGCCCGCTGATCAGCCTGGCACCACGATTTGCCGATTTAGTCCGCCCAGGTGGTAACATAGTGTTATCCGGTATCCTGGCCGAACAGGCCTCGCTGGTACGACAGGCCTATGACCACTGGTTTGAATTCCAGCATGAACGACAACAGGACGACTGGATTTTATTGAACGCAACCCGTAAGTGATAATCACAGCAGCATGTACACCCAATGTCCCCATTGCCAGACCTGTTTTCGTATCGCCGAAGACCATCTCAAGATTGCCAACGGCAAGGTGCGCTGCGGTAGCTGCCAGGAAGTCTTTGATGCAACCCAGCACCTGTTCAAAAACCTGACCGATCGCGAACCCATTGCTTTCAACAAACCGACTCCGACACCGCCACCTGCAACGCCAGCACCGGAACCGGAAGCAAAAACTCCGCCTGCGCCTCCCAGGGAGACAGAAAAGGTCGACCTGAACCGGGCAAACACACCTTCGCCCAGCGCCGTGGAGAAAATTCTTAACGAGCGCCAGAAAACCCCGGACCAGACACCGTTTATGGAATCCACCATCGATAATGATCGTTACAACGATCTGGACCAGATAGGCGCGATCGATATTCCCGGACAGATCGATTTCGGTGACTCGATAATCAACTTTGCCGATGACGAATCGCCGAAGGAAAAGCCGGACAACAACGAGAGCCCGACACCTGCGATCAGTGATGAACACCTCGACATTGATTTCAGTGATGCCGCCGGCCCGTCCGAGGATGACACCCACCAGCTCGGTAGCCCCAGTCCCAGTGCCGATCAGGAACCCACGCCGGCAAATCGCACGATCTACGAAGACCTCGAAAGCAGGGAAAACCCGGCCACTGATTCCGAGAAGGAAACGCTGGAAAATTTTTTTGCTGAAGTCGACGCGCAACTGACGACGGATAATGACAAGTCCAGCCTGGATCAAGATATCGACGAACTACTGGCATTTGCCAGAGGCCTCGATCAGGATAGCGCACAGAACCAAACCGGGTCGGACACATCAGAATCGGTCGAAGCCGACAGTGCGGCGAAGCAGGGCAATGAAATCCATGAAGAATTCGATATGCAGGCCATTGCCGACTTCGAAAAGGAACTGGAGGCCAGCAATCCGGGTGTGTTCAGCACAGGCACACAGCAAGGTGATTCAGCGACCGCCGAGCCATCAGCAGATTCAAGCCTGGAAGAAACTTCTGTCCCCGCCGATGACTCGACTGCCGCAGGCAATAAACCTGAAGAGGATGTCCCGGCTGCAGCGCCATCCGAGCCCGAAGTCGCGATAGCAAGTAAAGCCTCGGAGACGCCACCAGGCCAGGCGCAGGAGGAAGAGGAAGATGTCCCTCGCGCGTTACGGCGTTCGCTGGAAATGCTGAAGCAAAAACCGCGTCGCTCGCTGGGCATGACCCTGCTGATGTCACTCCTGATCCTGATTCTGCTGGGTGGACTCGGTTTCCAGGTTATCCTGTTCCAGAATGTTGAACTGGCACACAAATTTCCACAGTTCGTCCCCGAACTCACAAAAATCTGCAGCCGCATACCCTGCCGCTACAGCGGCAAGGTGGATGTCAGCCAGATCAAACTGCTTAACCGCGATGTGCGCAGCGATCCAAACCAGCCCAATGCCCTGTTGATCAGCGCCACCTTTGTTGACCAGGCTCCGTTTGACCAGCCTTACCCCATCATCAAAATCACGCTGTACGATCTGGGTGGCAACGTGGTAGCCAGTCGCCGCTTCACACCGAAAGAATACCTGCAAAAAATGTACAACCGCTTTCTGCTGATGGAATCCGGCACACCGGTGCACATCACCCTGGCCGTGCTGGATCCGGGCAAGGACGCGATCAATTTCGAGTTCACCTTCCTGTAGGACGCTCCGCCTACCCCGGCATCGACGCTGGATCATAAAATTTCCCTGAATTCCAGCTTTAACCGGGGCAAGGCTACGGGTATGATCGACCACCTTGTCGGGTACACATAAGCAAGAAACGAAATGCGAATAGGACCGTACGAGTTACCCAATAATCTGATACTTGCACCCATGGCCGGGGTGACCGATCGCCCGTTCCGGCAACTTTGCCGCAACCTGGGTGCAGGCCTGGCTGTATCCGAAATGGTTTCCTCTAACTCCCTGCTCTGGGGCAGCAGCAAAACCCAGCGCCGCGCTGATCACACCGGCGAGACAGAACCCAAAACAGTGCAAATTGCCGGTGCCGACCCGCAAATGATGGCCGAGGCTGCACGGCACAACGCCAGACAGGGCGCGCAGATCATCGATATCAACATGGGCTGCCCGGCCAAGAAGATTTGTAACGTGATGGCCGGTTCCGCCCTGTTACAGAATGAAATGCTGGTAGCGGACATCCTGTCTGCCGTGGTAACCGCCGTGGACATACCGGTGACGCTGAAGATACGCACCGGCTGGGACAGCGAAAACAAAAATGCACTCACGGTCGCCCGAATTGCAGAAGATGCGGGGATCCAGGCGCTGGCCATCCATGGTCGGACCCGCGCCGATCAATACACCGGGAGTGCAGAGTACGACACAATTGCATCCGTCAAGCAGAAAATCAGTATCCCGGTCATCGCAAATGGCGATATTACCAGTCCCGAGAAAGCAAAGTTTGTGTTAGAGTACACAGGCGCCGATGCGATTATGATCGGACGCGCTGCGCAAGGACGGCCGTGGATATTCCGCGAAATACAAAATTACATAATGACCGGGGAACATTTACCCGAGCCGCCACCCCAAGAAGTTCGCGATATCCTGATAGGACATTTGAAAAACCTGTATGCCTTTTATGGCGAGTATGCCGGTGTGCGCATCGCGCGCAAGCATATCAGCTGGTACAGTAAGGGCCAGCCACATGGCGCCGCATTTCGACAACTGGTAAACCGCGTAGACACGAGTGAAGAGCAGTTACGTATGACAACCGATTTCTTTAACAACTTACAGCCCAGGGAGGAGTTAGCAGCATGACGGACACGGTATTGGCTATGCCTATGGATGACGAGACCCAAGAACAGTCCAACCGTCCTCAGACCGCCCTACGCGACAGCGTAAAGCAAACCATGGATTTGTATTTGAAACAGCTGGATGGGCATTCCGCCGGCCAGTTGTATCAGATGTTTTTACAGGAAGTTGAAACCCCGTTGCTGGAGACGGTAATGGCCTACGTCCGCGGTAATCAAAGCAAGGCCGCGGAACTGCTGGGTATCAATCGCGGTACCCTGCGTAAAAAACTGAAAATGTACGGACTGCACCAATAAACGGATTCTATATATAAGCGGCGCAGGGGGAGGAACCCTTTCCGGGTAAAGCCTGAATCAGCTTTGCCCGGCTGCGCCGCAATCTCTCATCAGCTTTTCTAAGGAATACAAGCGATCATGAACCCGATCCAGCGCGCCCTGATCAGCGTGTCGGATAAAACCGGCATTGTTGAATTCGCCCAGCAACTACACCAGCAGTTCAAGGTGGAAATCCTGTCCACCGGCGGCACCGCCAGGTTGCTCAGTGAAAATGGCGTACCGGTGATCGAGGTTTCAAGTTATACCGGCTTCCCGGAGATGATGGACGGCCGAGTCAAGACCCTGCACCCCAAGATCCATGGCGGCCTGCTCGGCCGGCGCGGTACCGATGATGCGATCATGGCCGAACACGGTATCGGTCCGATCGACCTGGTCGTCGTCAACCTGTACCCGTTTCAACAGACAGTGGCCAAACCCGGTTGCGACCTGGCCACGGCGATCGAAAACATCGACATCGGCGGCCCGACCATGTTGCGTGCCGCGGCCAAGAATCACCGTGACGTGGCCGTCGTGGTCAACGCCGGTGATTACCCGCGCGTACTGGCCGACATGCAGGCGAACCGCGGTGCCGTTGCCGATGCTACCCGTTTTGACCTGGCCGTGAAGGTCTTTGAACACACCGCCCAATACGATGGCGCCATCGCCAACTACCTGGGCGCCATCGACAACGCAGGCAAGCAGGAAACCTTTCCGCGCACCTTCAACAGCCAGTTTCAAAAGGTTCAGGCCATGCGCTATGGCGAGAATCCGCATCAGGCTGCGGCCTTCTACGTAGAAGCAAACCAGACCGATGCCTGCATTGCCACGGCTAAACAGCACCAGGGCAAGGAGCTCTCGTACAACAATATTGGCGACACCGATGCGGCACTCGAATGCGTCAAACAGTTCGATGGCGATATCGCCTGCGTGATCGTCAAACACGCCAATCCCTGTGGGGTCGCCATCGGCAAGAACCTGCTGGAGGCCTACGACCGCGCTTACAGCACTGATCCGGAGTCCGCCTTTGGCGGCATCATTGCCTTCAACCGCGAACTGGACGGCGAGACCGCCAGGGCCATTGTCGAACGCCAGTTCGTGGAAGTGATCATCGCCCCCCGCGTCAGCGAGGCCGCCATCAAGGCCGTGAGCGAAAAGAAAAACGTGCGTCTGCTCAGTTGTGGCGACTGGCATGAGCAGTTACAGCCACGCCTCGATTTCAAGCGCGTCAACGGCGGCCTGCTGGTGCAGGAGGCCGATCTGGCCTTATTTAAGGAACTGAAAATCGTCAGCGAGAAACAACCCAGTGAACAGCAAATGCAGGACCTGTTGTTCAGCTGGAAGGTCGCCAAGTTCGTCAAATCCAACGCCATCGTCTATGGCCGGGACAACATGACCATCGGCGTCGGTGCCGGCCAGATGAGTCGGGTCAACTCGGCGCGCATCGCCGCCATAAAGGCCGAGCATGCCGGGCTTGAGGTCAGTGGCGCGGTCATGGCCTCCGATGCCTTTTTCCCGTTTCGCGACGGGATCGATCAGGCGGCCCAGGCCGGTATCGCCGCCGTGATCCAACCTGGCGGGTCCATGCGTGACGAAGAAGTCATCGCCGCTGCCAACGAACACGGCATGGCGATGGTCTTTACCGGCATGCGCCACTTCCGCCACTGAGCATTACGGGCATATTCACGGCTTGATCTGAGCCGCCGGGATAGGCATATTGCCCGCTCCCCATTCAGCAGCAATTGAGACCAGGATGAATGTACTGATCGTCGGCGGTGGTGGGCGCGAACACGCCCTGGCCTGGAAAGCAGCACAATCCGAACGCGTGAACAAGGTTTACGTGGCCCCCGGCAACGCCGGTACCGCCACGGAGGCCAAGATGGAAAACGTCCCGATTGGCGCCGACGATATCGCGGCCTTGATCCACTTTGCCAGGGAAGCCCAGATCGACCTCACCCTGATCGGCCCCGAAGCCCCGCTGGTGGCGGGCATTGTCGATCAATTCACGGCCCAGGGCCTGCGTTGCTTCGGCCCCAGCCAGGGTGCAGCCCAACTGGAAGGCTCCAAGGCCTTTACCAAGGACTTTCTCGCCCGACACCACATTCCTACCGCCGCCTATCAGAATTTTACCGATGCGGAAGCGGCTATCGCCTATATCCGTACCCATGGTGCCCCCATCGTGGTCAAGGCAGACGGCCTGGCCGCCGGCAAGGGCGTGATCGTCGCCATGAGCGAGGACGAAGCCATCGCCGCGGTCAGGGACATGCTGGCCGGCAACAGCTTTGGTGAAGCCGGCCATCGTGTCGTGATCGAGGAATTCCTGGAAGGGGAAGAGGCCAGTTTTATCTGCATGGTCGATGGGGAACACGTGTTACCCATGGCGACCAGCCAGGATCACAAGCGGGTCGGGGATGGCGATACCGGTCCCAACACCGGCGGCATGGGCGCCTATTCGCCTGCGCCGGTGGTGACCCCGGCTATTCACGCGCGTATCCTCAAGGAAGTCATCGAACCCACGGTCAAGGGCATGGCGGCCGAAGGTCACGCCTATACCGGCTTTTTGTACGCCGGCCTCATGATCACGGCCGATGGCAGCCCCAAGGTCATCGAATACAATGTGCGCTTCGGCGACCCCGAGACCCAGCCCATCATGATGCGATTGCGCTCCGACCTGGTCAGCCTGTGCGAGGCAGCGCTCGCTGGCGAACTGCACACGGTCACGGCCGAGTGGGATGCCCGGGCTGCCCTGGGCGTGGTCATGGCTGCCGGCGGTTATCCCGGGGCCTATGAAAAATACCTTCCAATCAGTGGCTTAGCCCCATCCGGTGGCGAAGCCGTGAAGGTCTTCCATGCCGGGACCATCCTGAAAGATTCAACGATCCTGACCAATGGCGGACGGGTACTGTGCGTCACCGCCCTGGGCCAGACCGTTGCCGAGGCCCAGACCCTGGCCTACGCGCGGGTGGCCGGCATCCACTGGGACGCCGCCTACTATCGGCACGACATTGGCTACCGCGCGATCGCGCGCGAACAGGCCTAGTCCGGCCAAATTCATGCCAGTGAGGACGAGACGTCCTGCGCTTATTTCAGTAGAATGAGCGGCTCGCTTTCAGGTGCTGGTTAATAAATAAACAATTACTGACAAACCGGCGAACAACAGTTTTTGCTTTGAATATTGTTAAGGAGTACTCATGTCCAAGAAACATCCCGTGATTGCCGTCACCGGCTCATCCGGTGCGGGTACCACCACGGTCAAAAACGCGTTTGAGCACATTTTCTTTCGTGAACATATCAACCCGCTCATCATCGAGGGTGACAGCTATCATCGCTATGACCGTCAGTCCATGAAAAAGGCGATCGAGGACTATACCGCCAAGGGCAAGCAGATCAGCCACTTCGGACCCGAGGCCAACCACTTCGACACCCTGGCCGAAACCTTCAAAGCCTATGGCGACACCGGCCGTTGCAAACGCCGTTATTACCTGCACAGCCCGGAAGAAGCCGCGGAACACAATGCCCGCCTGGACACCAAGCTGGAACCCGGTCAGTTCACGCCCTGGGAAGATATCAGCGAAGACACGGATCTTCTGTTTTATGAAGGCCTGCATGGCGGCGTCGTCGACGGTGATGTGGATGTTGCCAAACACACTGACCTGCTGGTCGGCGTTGTGCCAATCGTCAACCTCGAGTGGATCCAGAAGATTCACCGTGACAACGCCCAGCGCGGCTATTCCGCCGAGGCCATTGTCGACACTATCCTGCGCCGTATGGACGATTATGTGCATTACATTACGCCCCAGTTTTCGCGTACTGACATCAACTTCCAGCGCGTGCCCACGGTAGATACCTCCAACCCGTTCATCGCTCGCGATATTCCGACGCCGGACGAAAGTTTCGTCGTGATTCGCTTCCGCGATCCGGCCGGCGTGGACTTCCCCTTCCTGTTGAACATGTTGCAGGATTCTTTCATGTCACGCCGCAACACACTGGTCGTCCCGGGCGGCAAGATGGGCTTTGCCATGGAACTGGTGCTGAACCCGGTCATCCATCGCCTGATCGAGCAAAAGAAATCGGGTTAATTCTGTCGACCTGTTATAGACTGGAAGCCGGGCTCGTCCCGGCTTTCTTTTTTCACGGCGCCTGCAAAATCCACTGAAACCGCCTTCAACGCACTTGAGATTGCCATGCAACAGTTTTTACTTGCACACAACGATGCCAGCGACTGGCAAACCGCCGTCAGCAACGCCCTCTCGCAGCTCGATCCAATCCCCGCAGAGGCCAGCCTTGGCTTTGTCTATGTCAGCGAACAGCACGCCGCGCACTTTGCCGACATGGTGCGCCGGCTGCAGGAAGAGACCGGCGTGCCACACTGGGTCGGTACCATCGGCAGCGCCCTGTGTGCCACCAACACGGAATATTTCGATCAGGCCGCTCTGGTGGTGCTGGTCACTGATATCCCGCAACAACAGTTCCACGTATTTAATTCAAGCCAGTCCCTGCCAGAACTGGCAGATGGCGAAACAGTACATGTAGCCGCGGTCCATGCCGATCCGCGAAACGGCCAACTGGCCAAACTCATCGAACAACTACCGGACAAAATCGGTAATGGTTATCTGGTTGGCGGCCTGAGTTCGTCGCAAACGCATTTTCACCAGTATGCCGACAATCTCTGCGAAGGCGATGTCTCCGGCGTTATCTTCGACGGAGAGGTACCGATCATCACTGGTCTCAGCCAGGGCTGTTCACCGGTCGGTCCGATCCACACCCTGACCGAGTCCGACAGCAATATTGCCATCACCATCGATCATCGGCCGGCGCTGGACGTCATGAAGGAAGACATTGGCGAGATCCTGGCGCGCGACCTCAACCGCATCGGCGGCTACATCTTCGCCGGCTTCCCGGTGGCGGATTCCGACACCGGCGATTACCTGGTGCGCAACCTGCTCGGTATCGATCCGGAATCCGGTGCCCTCGCCCTGGGCGAATACCTTGAGGACGGCAGGAGCATTATGTTCTGCAAGCGCGACGGCCTCACGGCAGTGGAAGACCTGCAACGCATGGTCAACAAACTCAAGCAACGCGCAGCTCAGCAGATCAAGGGCGCACTCTACTTTACCTGCCTGGGACGTGGACAGCACATGTTTGGCGAACAACACCGTGAACTGGAACTGATCAGTGAGATCCTCGGCGACATCCCCCTTGCCGGGTTTTATGCCAACGGGGAAATTGCCGGGAATCGATTGTATGGTTATACAGGTGTCTTAACGTTATTTTTATAAGTATCGTGCACCGATCATTACATCGTGCAGGTACTCTTCTTCTATTCAGTAAATCATTTTTTCGCCCGGCGCTGCGCGCCTGTAGCGAGCGAAGTTATTTTTAACAAGAGCATAATCCAACATACGCATGACAATCAGAGGTAAAAACTATCAACAAGTACAATAAAAATATTCGGCAAAACCCGTTACAATACCCGCCATGCAAATAAAAAAAGGAAAAAATATCCCCGCCATGCAATATCGTCAACTCGGCAATACCGACATCAAAGTCAGCCTGATCTGTCTCGGCACCATGACCTGGGGCCAGCAAAACACGGAGCAGGATGGCTTTGCGCAAATGGACTATGCGCTGGAACAGGGCGTCAATTTTTTTGATACCGCAGAGTTGTATTCCATCCCGCCGAATGCCAGTACCTATGGCAGCACCGAAACCATTATCGGCAACTGGCTGAAGTCGCGTGGCAAGCGCGATCAAATTGTGCTCGCCAGCAAGGTGGCGGGACCGGGCGCTGACTGGATCCCGCATATCCGCCAGGGCCAGACCCGGCTGGATCGTAAAAATATCGAAGCTGCGCTGGATGCCAGCCTGCAGCGACTGCAAACCGATTATCTCGACCTGTATCAACTGCACTGGCCGGATCGCAACACCAATTTCTTCGGTAAACTGGGTTATACCCATAACCCGGATGAACAGGCGACCCCCATCGAGGAAACCCTCGAGGTTCTCAATGACCTGGTGAAGGCCGGTAAGATTCGACATATCGGCCTGTCCAATGAGACACCCTGGGGGGTGATGGAATTTCTGCGGATTTCACAAAACCGTGGCTGGCCCCGCGTGGTCAGCGTGCAGAATCCCTACAGCCTGCTCAACCGCAGTTTCGAGGTCGGCCTGGCCGAGATCGCCGTGCGCGAACAGGTCGGCCTGCTGGCCTATTCGCCACTCGGCTTTGGCGTCCTCTCCGGCAAATACCTGGGCGGCCAGCAACCGGCCGGTGCGCGCATCAGCCTGTGGCCAAACTATTCCCGTTACACCAACCCGCAGGCCAATGCCGCGACTGCCGCCTATGTTGAGCTGGCCCGTCAACACGACCTGGACCCGGCGCAGATGGCACTGGCCTATATTCATTCCCGCGACTTTCTCACCAGCACCATCATCGGGGCAACCAGCCTGTCCCAGCTCAAGAGCAATATTGCCAGTGCAGAACTGGTATTATCTGCAGAAGTGCTGGAAGCAATTGAAGCCATCCATTGCCAATACCCCAACCCGAGTCCCTAGGCCACGGTCATGGCTGGAATACTGTTAAGGAGGCAACATGTCTGACTGTCTGTTCTGTAAAATCGTCAACGCCGAGATCCCCGCCAGCAAGGTATACGAGGATGACGAAGTGCTGGGGTTTAACGATATCAACCCGCAGGCACCGCACCATGTGTTATTCATCCCGAAACGGCATATCAGCACCCTTAATGAACTGCAGGAAGCGGATGCCGCGCTGGTCGGCAAACTGTATCTCGCCGCCAGGCAACATGCCGCGGAACTGGGTGTCGCCGAGGATGGCTACCGCACCGTCATGAATTGCAATGCCCTGGCAGGCCAGACAGTATTTCATATCCACCTGCACATGCTCGCCGGACGGCCCATGCTCTGGCCACCGGGCTGAGCCCGCCGTCAGGATCCAGGTTGCAGATCCTGGGCCATGACCTGGACCCCGCCGCTGAGCACGCTCGCACTCAGGCCATTCTGGACCAGCAGGAAGGCAGCGGCACCACTGCGCCGGCCGGTGCCACAGTAACAAATATAATTCTTTTGCTTGTCCAGCTCGTGGATACGGATACGCAATTCGTGCAAGGGAATATTCAGTGCATTCGGCAAATGACCGTGGTGAAACTCCTTGGCATGTCGCACATCCAGCCAGATCGCACCCTGCTTGGCCCGTTCCCGCGCATCATCCGGCGATAGCCGTTCCAGCAACGGCTCCTTGAGCAACTCATTAAAATTATCCTTCGACAGACGCATTAACATGCCATCACTGGTCATCGTGACCGTGGCATTACGCACGCTGCCCGAGACCAGCGCCTCTTCGCCAAAACTGGTCCCGGGTTGCAACTGGGCCAGTTCGACCGTGCGGGTCACCCTGGCGGTACCCTCGGTCAATACATAGTAATAGTCGCCGGCCTCACCCTGTTTGACAATCACGTCCCCATCCTGCACCAGCAGGGTCTCCATACGTTCAAGCAATGACTTGATATTCGCTGGCGGCATATTTTTAAACGCCATGATATGACGCATTTTACGGATCCAGCTGCGATCCTCGTCGCTGGCAACCGGTGTCGCGTCCTTGTCCTCAGCGACAGTCTCGCGCTTTTTCGCTGCCTGTTCCGGAGCCTGCTCGGGGAGGGTCGGTCTGGCAGCCTCCGATACCGCCATTTGATCCCACATCATCATGTAATCCAGCACACTGTTATCAATACGCAGGACATCGATCCGGCTCAGGGCAACACATGACATCTGCCGCGGCTGGCTGTCATCCAGCGGGTATAGCGCTTCCTTCTGTTTACTGGTCATGACCTTATCGAGCTTGCCATCAGATGTACTGAGCTGGATATCCCCATCGAGCAGATAGACCGTCTGGTTATCGATATCTCCCTCGCGAAACACACTGTGTCCGATGGGCAGACGTTCAACAGAGGAAAGTGTCACCAGTTCTTCCAGCCGCTCTGTGGACAGGTTCGATAACGGTTCCAGCTGTTTCAGCCTGTCGAGGGTAATCGTGCGTTTTTCATCCATCGGAGTTTTTCCTTATTTAAATTAATGCCAAAATATGTCACATTACCATCGCGAGTTTTATTCGGGGCAATTGTGAGAGCCATCGCAGATTGGCAGTGTGCTCAACTTCTCAAAACAGGCGACGATAAAAATTCACACTCATTGCAATTTGACGGGTACAGGGAATATTTTGACTACGGTCGCGACAGCTGACAACTTTAACAAAAATTTACATCAGTAAAAGTCATAGAACTAAAGTTGGCGGAGATAAGCGCCGTAAATGTGAAAACGAGTCAGATATGGGCTCAATATTAAAATAAGGAAACCAGATCATGTCATATTCTGACCTGATTCTGACATTACTGGAAAAGCAACATCTGGAATACGTCATGCTGCGTGCTCCGGATGCCGTCAGCCTCAAGGAAAACTGGCTGGAACAAACCGTCCCCCTCTCCAGCGTGGCACGCCTGGCCATCTTGCAGGACAAGCATGGTCTGGTCCTGGCCTTCTTTCCGGCAGACCGCAATATCAATCTATATGCCCTGCAAACCAGCATGCACCGGGATCTGCGTTTTGTCACCAGCGCGAGCATAGCCAACCACTTAAAGGCGCGACTCGCCCTGTCTGATTACCAACTGGATCATAACAGTGGCGTCAAAATCATTATAGACGAGCACCTGAGCAACCTGGAAAACATTCACTTCGAAGCCCCCCAGGCCTGTACACTTTTTCGCGTCAACAGTGATGAACTGCAACGCATCGGTGATGACACCCTGATTGGTGGAGTTTTCAGTGACACCTCACACAAACCAGATCCGACAGGCCATTATCCTGATTCGCACAATTTAAAAGAACGCATTACCAAACTCGATCGACTGCCGGCCATGCCGTCGATGCCGGCGCGTATTCTGGCCTTGCGCAATGATCCCAACAGCACGGTTGACCAGTTAGTGGATCTGGTGGAACAGGACCTGACTCTGAGCGCACAAATTCTGCGCTACGCCAATTCCTCCATATTTGCCACGCGCGGCAAGGCCATATCACTCAAGGATGCAATTTTTCGTGTGTTGGGTTTTGATATCGTCGTGCACCTGTCACTGGGCTATGCCCTCGGTCGCTCCTTCAAATTGCCGGAAAATGGTCCCCTCGGCCAGCAGAATTTCTGGCAACATGCCAGCTACAGCGCTGCGCTGGCACAACAGCTCGCCGCGGCAATGCCCAGGCACCTTCGACCGAGATCCGGCATGACTTACCTGGCCGGGCTGCTGCACGATATCGGGTTCCTGGTGCTCAATTTGTTTTTCAGAAATGAACATGCCTGGCTGAACAAGATGATAGAAGCCAACCCGGAGCATGCCATTACCCGGATGGAAAAACGCCTGCTGGGGATTACCCACAATGAACTCGGCGCCTGGTTAATGCAGGCCTGGAAAATGCCGGAGGAGCTAATCGTCGTAGTGGAACATCATCACAATCCCGAATACGCCGGTCCCCACGCCGATTATGTGCATTTGTTAAACCTGACCGAGCGACTACTAAAAATGCATGGCATGTCCGACGCGGACAGTGACGATATCCCGGAGGAGTTACTCGAAAGCCTGGGACTGGAGGAAGAACAGGTCTTCCTGATCATGGATGATGTCCTGACTGGTGGTGAAACACTCAGGGAAATGGCCTTTTCCATCTCTGCCTGATGGCGAATGGATGCCTGGACTAAACCCGCAGCCCACCGAGCCGTCGCATGGCTCGTTTGCGATGCCACGTTGCCCCGGCCACAAACCCGCCGGTAACTAACAGCAGCGCCACAAGCAGGTAGACCAGATGATAATCATCCCTGCTGACCCGCTCTGAGTGACTGTGCGCCAGCTGTGCATGCAGTTTGCCATTGCTGTATTTTAGCTTTTGTAGTTTCAGTCAGGCCTGACTTTAGCCGCTGTCTGGTATTACATCCGATTCAGGACTTGCCAGAAACACCCAGCTCGATGCCGACTTCATCGCTATGGATGACGACTGGCAACGTCTCCAGCGAACGCCCGAGGCAGGGGCCACGTACACAAAATCCGTCTTCTGGTCGGAACAATGCGCCATGCAGACTACACTGAACAAATTCCTGCCCGATATCCAGGAACTGATGTGGCAGCCAGTTAAGATTGACGCCGGTATGCGGACATCGATTGCGGTAGGCGTACCAGCACCCGCGCCAGTGCAGGACAAACCCCGAGATCGTCTCACCGTCCTGGCTAAATTCGAATTCACGTGCACCGGGATCGGCGACTTGCTCGCGCAGGCAAACTGGCTGAAAGCGCGATGTCATGTGCGCGCCATCAGTTGCCAACATGAATCACGACTTCGCGCCGTGCCCGTGCATGACGATGTTCCCACAGATAGATGCCCTGCCACGTCCCCAGCATGAGTCTGCCGCCCTGAATCGGTACCGTCAGACAACTGGCGGTCAATGCGGCCTTGATATGTGCAGGCATATCATCCGGTCCTTCCAGGGTATGTGTATAAAAGGGATCTTGCTCGGGCACCAGGCGATTCAACCACGCCTCAAGATCATGGCGCGCCGAGGGATCAGCATTTTCCTGAATCAGCAAACTGGCTGAGGTATGACGGATAAACAGGCTGCACAGGCCTTCTGCAACATCCGCCTGATCGACCACCGCCTCGACCTGCGCGGTAATCGGGTGCAGGCCCTGTTTGCCAACTTCAATGTGAATCGTTTTTACCATTTTATACTGCTATACAAGGCTGTAATTACGTGTAGACTGAACGATTTGATCCGGAAGGTGTATCTGAGCCTGTATTTTAAGGGTTTTTTTCATCTTATGTGCAAAAAAACACTGTTTTTAGCTCCAAAAACACAAAGATTATGCTATTGTAACAACAATTAAGGAGACTATGATTTTGGTTACCGGTCATTGTTTCCTTGAGTAACAAGGCGTCGCCACGACGAGTATGCCGTTGCTACGCAACTTAACCTAACCAGAATAGAATCAGGAGTAACTGATGGCAACAAAGAAAAAGGCGAAGAAAAAAGCTGCAGCAAAAAAGGCAGCACCTGTGAAGTCCATTAAGGAACCGATGACCAAGTCGACCCTGTACATGACTATCGCGGAAAAGACCGGTCTGAAGAAGAAAGACGTGGTCGCCGTCTTTGATGAACTGACCACCATCATCAACGGTCATGTGAAAAGAAATGGTGCAGGTCTGTTCACCATGCCCGGTCTGATGAAGGTCAAGGTTGTCCGCAAACCGGCTACCAAGGCACGTAAGGGTATTAACCCGTTCACCGGCGAACCCACTGTGTTCAAGGCAAAACCCGCGCGCAATGTCGTCAAGATCCTGCCGCTGAAGGCCCTGAAGGAAATGGTCAATTAAAAGCACTACTGGGACCGGTTTGTGCCGGTCCCAGCCCCTGATTAACCGCTGACAATTGCCAGCAACTCCCGCAAGCACCCGATTTCGTCATTGATCATGCCGGCCTGCTCTGCCAGGACTCTCTGGTATCGCTGTGGCTTGAGAAATTCACGTGTCAGCACCGTCCGCATCCCCGCCTGGCTGGCACCCTTAAATTCATGACTGCCGCCATCGCCGACATACAGGCATTCACCAGGATCAACGGCAAAAGCCTCAAGGGCCAGCTGATAAATCGGTAAATCCGGCTTTTTGTAGCCACAGTCACAACTGAACAGGCTTAGCTCAAACAGCGAGGCAAGTGGTGATCCCGGCCAGGCCGCCACCTCGGCGCTGGAGGCATTGGAGATCAGGGCCAGTCGCAGACCGCGTTGTTGCAATTGCGCCAGCGTTTGCAGGATCGTCGAGCGAACATTAGCCAGGGCATGATCAAATCGCGCCTGGCGTTCACGGCTAGCCTGGTCAATGCAATCCTGGGGAATCTCGGGGTCGATACTGTGGGCCAGGACCCGAATAACCTCGGCATGGCTGGTTGGCCTGCAAATCTCATGGTCAGGACCAAAACAGGCCTCATTCCAGACCTCGGTGTCAACGCCCAGCACATCTGCCGTATACCGCCCCACTGATAGCGGGACTTCTCCCACGCTGACCAGGGTATTGAACAGGTCACAACAAATCGCCCTGTATGAAGGCATATCTGGATATGGATGACAGAGAGTTTAATGTATCACTGCAATAGCTCGGTTCAATCAGAAACGCAGGCCAATCCCGAAATAAACGCTGGAGTCCACCGTCTGCTTGCCAACATTGTTATTATTCAGATCGACTGAGATTTTACGGTAGCCCAGGGAGATATCGGCCTGCCTGGTGACCTCGTAGTTCAGGCGTACCCCATACTCATTAAAACGATTGGCATCCATATAGGTCACGACACTCGGGGCCAGGTAATAAAACGCGCCGAAGCCGAAGCCGCCCAGATTATCCGGTATCACCAGCAATTCACCGCCGACCGCGATGGCAGCAAACTTTGTTCGTATCTGCCCCGCCTTATGTCCGACATCGCCATAGTAGGCGCGTGCCCCGACTGAAATGACCAGGGGGGCATCCATGGTGTCATTGCGCACCATCAACCCGAAATGCAGTATTTTGTCGTTGTCCTGATTGAAAAACAGGCCGCCCTCCATATCGATTGGCCCGTACTGACCACCGAAACTCTCCGTCGAATAGACAAAACGACCGGTGTGATTGCTTAATTGAACATTCAACATGTCGGCAAACGCGGAGTGAACGCAAAATAACAACATGGCCGCGATAAGTAATCTCGATTTAAACATATGTACCCCTTGATACCGATTCTTGAAATATCCAAATTGGCAATAATAGCCTGAATTAACTTGTTAGTTAAAGCTTGCCGCCCCACCAACCTGTCTCATTATCCCGATAACCGGCGCATCGTCACGTTAATACCGGCCTGGGTCTGTTCAAGCAGTTCCATACCGGTGTGCCGGTATAAAATAAAGGTGAATTGGTGATTTTGATGAGGTGGGTGGCCAAACCAGGCACAGCCTGGACTAACCTGGCGACATGGGGCAAGCGCTTGCGCACATCATCGAACGTCGCCTGGATTTACAGCTTACCCCGAATAAGGGCAGGTGCAGGTGCCAGCAAAGCCTGTCAGCAGCCGCTGCCGAGCGTTACTTTTGCTGCCTGAGAATATGCTTGATCTCATCCAGGTTCCGACGTGCACCGACTTCCTTGCTGACGGTGTCTGCTGTCGAAAGCTGCTCGAAACGATTGTGTGCTTCCAGATCAATCCGCTCTCGAATCTCGGGATGCAATTCCATGATCCTGAGAAAGGCGTCGCGGTTAATCGCAACCAGTTCGCTTTGCATCAGCGCCGATACCGTCGCGGCGCGGGGCGCGCCGGTGAGGATCGACCACTCGCCAAAAAAGTCGCCCGGCTGTAACAGGGCAAGATTCAGATGACGGCCACTGACATCGTGACTGACGCGCAGGTTGCCATAGACGATGACGTAAAAGGCATCACCCACCTCACCTTCTTCGATCAAGATGCTGCCTGGGGGAATGCCTATCAGGGAAGCCGACTCAACCAGTTGCTGCATGGAATCATCAGGCAGATAACGAAACAGCGGTACTGCCCGCAGGGCCGTCTCGGTGATACGTGCGCGAAAGCGCTGCATCACTGCTTCACGCAGTTCAACCCGGGCTTCTATGATGGTGCGCAATACGCTACTGGGCACCTCCAGCACTACTGAAGGCCGGGTAACGGTAATATCACAAATGCGGGGCATGCCAAACAGGGCAGCGATCTCGCCAAACAACTCACCCTGCCTGATATTGGCGATATGGGTCTTGGCAATGTCTTCGCCTGAACTGGCCTCAACCTCACCAACGACCAGGATGTAAACACGATCGTCACGCTGATACTGACGACACAGGCGTATACCCGGGGCAACACTACGCACGATCCCCCGATCCAGCAAATATTCCTTTTCGACGACAGTCAGCAGGTCACCAAACAGCTGATGGGTAGCAACGGCCTGTTCTACCGCGGCAATAACATCCTGATTTTCCACATTAGTTTTATCGTCTTGCGTGACAATTTTAGAATGTTCCACCATAATCACTTTATCCCCAATAATCAGTCTTTCATACTAAAAATAAATAATGATGCCGAATTAGACCGCCGATACAGACTTATTATTTGCTAATTGGTCCGCTAAAACGAATCCCAGTATTTTATTTGTGACTTAATCGATGTTTTTCCTGCCCCTAGACCGTATGCCTGACTGGCGCAACCCGCCATTAATTACCCTGTTGCTGCTCGTGATAAATGTCCTGTGCTGGTATATCTGGCAGGCCAATGACAATGCGTATCTGGCGAAGGCCCTCGACTATTACCAGTACTCCCGTTTGTATATCCCTGAATTGAAGGCCTTTGACGAATACCGCCACATCAAGGACAAGCTGACAAAAACAGACCTGGATAAAGGTACCAGCAAAGCAAAGAAGCGGTTTACCGAAATGTTCAAGGACGGCGAGTTCCAGAATAAACTGGATGCCGACCAGATTATCAAGCCCGATGATTCCGGCTATAGCGACTGGCGCAGCAAGCGAAACCAGTATGACTATTTACGTAGTAAAGTCGTTTCCTACGAATACGGCACCGTCCCGAGCCGGCCCAGCCTGCTCACCGACTTTACCGGCATGTTTTTACACGGCAGCAACTCTCACCTCTGGGGAAACATGGTATTCCTGGTACTACTGGGCTATGCGGTGGAGCTGATCCTGGGACCCGTGCTTTTTCTCGCAGGTTATCTCCTGTCCGGCCTTGCCGCCAACTGGCTGTACATCATGCTGTACCCGCATTCAGCCATACCCGGGGTCGGCGCTTCCGGAGCCATCGCCGGCATCATGGGTATGTACGTAATCATCTTCGGCCTGCGCAAAGTAAACTTTTTTTATTACGTCTTTGTGTACTTCGACTATGTCAGAGCTCCCGCTATATTGATGCTGCCCTTTTTCCTGGCCTACCAGGCTATTATCCAGTTTCTACTCACCACCAATGTAAATACCGCTGCCCACGTCGGTGGCATATTTGCCGGCGCACTGTTCGCGGGCATACTTAAATTTGTTCCCGGTGCGATCAAGACCGAATACGTCGATGAAAAGAATAATGAAGACAAGTTCCAGGCCGAGTACCAGCAGGCAATGCAGTTAATGACCAGCATGAAAATCGACGAGGCCCGTGAAAAATTTGAAGCCCTGCTCAAACAGCGTCCCGACGATATCAACCTCAAGCAGCAACTCTATAATGTATGTAAATATAATACAGCGTCAGAACCTTACCATCACTACGCTGCTCAACTGCTCAACCTGCCGGGAAGCGATCAAACCACTGTCAAAATCATTCACGACACCTTTGTCGATTATGCTGCCAGGGCGAAACCCAAACCGCGCTGGTCACCCGCGCTGTTAATGAGCATGGCAACCCGTTTCGCTGCCTCCGGTTACATGGAGGATGCCGAGAAGCTGGTGAATTTCATGCTCAAGGCCAGGTCCGATTACAACCGCATACCGGAGGGCCTGGCGGCGCTGGCAAAATATTTCAAAGGCCGGGACAAACAGAAAGTTGATTACTACAGTAAGCTCTTATTGCAGCGCTACCCTGAGAGTAACGAGGCGCAGCACCTGCTCAAGGCTAACCAGCTTAGCGTCAGTGACTAGAAACGTTATCGACGATGCGCATATAATCTTCAACCGCGCTACGCATCGGGTGTGACGGATAGTTTTGCAGTATAAAATTCAGTACCTGGCGTGCCCGCGCATCCTCGTTAAACTGTTCGCATAGTATCTGCGCCACCATAAGATATGCCTCTGGCACATTTTCATACGAAGGGAAATCCCTGTGCAGATTATTGAGCAGAGTCATCGCCTGCCTGGCCTTGCCATTCTGGCGCAGGTACCTGCCAATCTCCACTCGCTCTGCCGCCTTTGCTGGTCGGAACTGTTTGTCGAATTCAACACAGGCCAGGTAGACTATGGCAGCCTGTGACACCCTGTTCTCGCTCAATAAATAGCTGATATATGTACGACCCTGCTCACGGTGTACGGCCAGATTGCCGACCAGGCGAGACAATTTGAGTATACGTTCGCGGGCCTCGATATCGGTAGGCGCGTTACGAATAATGCTTTCCAGTTGTCGGATCGCCTCCTCATTCTTGCCTTCATGCAACAGGATCTCGACGGCGCGTAATTCGGGACTAATCTGCGTTTCCTGCAGCTTACGGGGCTTGTCCATCACGTCTTCCACATCGACGTCGAGATTGTAGCCAAGCACCTCATGCTTCTGGTACAGCAGGTATCCCATCATGTTGAAGGCAATGAGATAAAAATACATGGAGATAAATACATAAATTGCCAGCCAGAGCGATGGGTCGACAACCTCCGCCAACAGACCAAATGTCGTACCGCGTGCCAGCTGCAACATGTAAAAAAGGACAAAAAGCAAAAAGTAAGGTGTCCCGATTCGCATGATTACTGATGCGACCACGTCAGGATTCAATGCACTCAGCAATTTGTCTTCCATGGCCAGCACCATGATCGCCGCCGGCGTGGCAAACGCCAGGATAAAGCCCACTATATGTTTACCAATCTGGTTAAACAGATCGAGAGCAGTAAATTCAATGAAAGCAAAGACAATCAATATCGTCAGCATCTTGACCACGATCATGCCGTTTTCCGTCAGCTGTTCGGATGACAATGGCCTGGGTTTCAGATGTCCGCGCGCCGTATCTTCCAGCACGCTCTGGGCATACTTGAGAAATAAAAACAGGAAAGGCAGAGCAAAAATGATATTGCGCGGGACTCTCCAGAGCAGGAAGTTCATGCGGTAGTCCCAGCCTGGCAAGATTTTGAGCAGGAACGAGGCCCCTGTCAAAAACAACATAACCAGCAATGGCCCGGGGTGAAGCGGATACAGGAAGAAATGTCGTAGCCGCGTCCAGAATGGCTTGATTAGATTGGCGGAGCCCAGCGAAGTCAGTTCTCGTTTACAGACCGGACAGTCCGGCGGACGATCACCGGTTGCCGTAACACAGCTGGGGCAAAAATTGATCTGGCAGGAGTTGCAACGCCAGCGCGCAGGTGTCTGTGTATGATATTTACATGTTACTGCAGCCATGACTTACCTGCTTGCCCACATCCAGCCCCAATTAAAATTCAGAGAGTAACGACAGCATCAACCAGATTCAAGCAGCATCCGCCGATGACTACTCAATCTGTCCGGCTCATCCCACGCCTTAATCGATTGTACTCACTCGTCAACCGGCACAGTGCGCGCCTGCGCCCACTGGCGCAGGGCATTAATCCGTTCCGCCATCACGATGGATAAGGGACGCGTGTGTTTGATCTCCTGCAGGATATGATTCTGGTTAAGCCCCACTTCCTGCGCATGTGCGGCATAGATTGCGGCCACGACCGACTGCTCCACTTCCGCGCCGGAAAATCCCGCTGACGCTTCAGCAAGGCGACTGCAGTCAAACTGGTCCGGACGATAGCCACGCTTGCGTAAATGGATCTCAAAAATTCGCTCACACGTAGCCATGTCCGGCAAGTCCACAAAAAAGATCTCATCGAAACGCCCCTTGCGCACCAGTTCCGGTGGCAAGGCATCGATCTCGTTGGCGGTGGCAACGATAAAGACCGTGCTTTGCTTTTCGGCCATCCAGGTCAGCAGCGAACCCAGTAGCCGCCTGGCTGTCCCGCCATCGTGATCGCCCTGCGAGATAGCCTTTTCAAGTTCATCAATCCACAACACGCATGGCGCCATGTTATCTGCGGCCTTCAGGGTTTCGCGCAGATTGCGTTCGGTCTCACCGTGAAACTTGTTAAACAAGGCAGGGATCTCCAGACGCAACAGCGGAATATCCAGGACACCGGCAACTGCCTTGGCAGCCAGGCTTTTACCGCAGCCCTGTACACCCAGCAACAATATCCCTTTGGGCGCATCGATCCCGGTTAGCCTGCCTTCGAACGCGGGCTGACGTTGCCGTAGCCAGGACTTGAGCCGGGTAAAGCCACCGATACTGGAAAAATATTCCGTATTGGTTTCGAGTGTCAGCATGCCGTCGCGGCTGAGCATGGCATATTTTGCCTTCATTACCTGGGGCAGGTCATCCGGCGTGATGGCACCATCATCGTATATGGCGCTACGCGCCAGTCGCGTGGCTTCCGCATGGGTCAGACCGGACAGATTCCTGACCAGGGTATCGAGCGACGGGCTATGCGCCTTGACCTTCTTGCGGTGCTGCCTGGCATACTGTTCAGCGACATCATTGACGATGTGTCTGCGCGATGTCTCATCCGGGAGAGACAGTTGTACCAGCGCGCTGAAATTTTTCAATTCCGGCGGGATCCTGATCTCATGGCTGATCAGAACAATCGTTTGCAGTTGGGTGTCGTAGGACAGGGCGATATCCTTCAGCAAACGCACGTGCATGGGATCACCCAGATACGGGTGAAAGTCCAGCAGGATGTAAATGCCGTCCTGCGATCCTGCCTTGATATTACCAAGTACTTCCGTTGGTTCGGCATTGTGTCGCTGGGGTTCGTAATCGAGGTCGATCCGGCGCAGGCCTTCCGTGACGGTCCACTGGAAAACAGGTTGCGCCAGGCGAATTTGCATTGATCTGATCAGGTTGAGCGCGCGCTGTTCTTCCCGCGTCTCAATCACGACAATCGGAATTCGGGATTTGAGCACCAGCTCAAGTTCGTGTGCATCGTGCATGCCGGTCTCTTTTTAGTTCTCACTATGTATTATCGGAACGCAGCGTACGGACTTTCAGGTTATTCGTCGCACCTGTTATCAGGTAGTTCTGCTATAACACGCGCTGTCATGTTGTCGTTATGTTAAATACCTGGCGTGATCGGAAATCACAACAGCTTTTTTCGCGCATAAAAAA
>JARRNT010000005.1:27597-94575 GCA_037384645.1 Gammaproteobacteria bacterium
TAACAACAAAGAAAATGCGAATTTTCCACCAGCTGACCCAGAACGGGGGCTGGTGGATTAACCTTAGCCCCCCTCCGAGTGGCATGCAAGACCCCGGCCTGAGCCACAGTCATAAAAATACATCATATAAATCAATAACTTAAATTGCGTATTTTAGTGAGGATCCTGTTCTAAGTAACTGATCAATAAACAGATCCGGCCTGGCCAGCAAGGCCACTATGGCAACCACGATGCGGGATAAATATTTTTCGAAATCGCTAAATTGGCTATTTTTTGCTCATTTCCAGCAAACTGCCGACCAGGGAGCTGGCCTGGCCGAGATAGGGGGCAATCCGCAGGGCAAGCCCGGGATGCTGCTCGCGGCTGGAGGCCACAATCTCCGGAATGTCCTTGGCTACGTGGCGGCCAGCAGACAGGAAATACGGCAAAATGACAACTTCGCTGGCACCCTCGGCGACACAGCAATCGATACCATCGGGGATCGAGGGCTGTGCCAGCTCAAGGAAGGCGCACTCGACCTGCTGATACTCATTGCCCGCCAGCGCCCGCAGTTTGTCGGTCAGACGACGGACTTCATCATTGGATTCATCTCGCCGGCTGCCGTGGGCAACAACTAACAGAGCACGCATCATTCGTTCTTCGGGGTAATGGGGTCTTTGTTATTATAAGGCAATCAACGGCCGAGTTTGCACCCATGCCAAATCGTGTTTTTCTGATGACCTGCCTGTGTCTGTCCCTGTCTGCCTGCGCAGCTCCTGAGCCATGACGCCTGATACCTGCTACACACGCGCAATAGACACTGCCCAATCACTATTTTCGCGCCAGGCCAAAAACGTCGACACGTCATCACGCGCCATCGCCTTGCTTAAGCAGGATTCCAGCACGGATAGTCAGGGAAACTGAGCACTTCAAAAGTGCAGTCGTCGCGACTGCCGACCCCTGCGGCCCAGGCACGAAATGGGCTTAATGCGACTGCTGCATCTGGCGACGTTGTTGCTGCCACCACTGCTGCCATTTGGCCGTGGACATACCGAAATCCATGCCGCTCTGGCGTTTGAGTGAATCCACGGCTGCGCGCCTGACCCGTTTGGCCGGGTCATGTAACACGGCCACCAGGGCGGTGATTACCTTGGGCGAGTAATAGCTACCCAGGCTGTAAGCCGCATTGACACGCGCGATCTCGTCCCGGTCCTTCAAGCCCGCCAACAGCGCCGGAATCGCACGCGCATCCCCAAGCTTACCCAGGGCCAGCATGACGGCAGCACGCACAGACGAATTAGGATCCTTGGCCTGCTTGATCAGGAATGGGACAGCCAGGATGTCGTTGATATTTGCCAGGGCATAGATCATATCGGTCCGCGCAGACACGCTGGCCTTCGGGTAAGCATCCATGATCTTTTGCACTGCCATGGGATGGCGGTAGTTCCCGAGGGCAATAGCGGCCGTCGCCCTTACCCCCCTGTCCGGGTCGTTTAGCGCCCTGATCAGAAAATCCGCCGCACTGATGTCGCCAATCTGGCCCAGGGCCTTGATCGCCAGGCGTCGTACCCTCGGCCGGGGATCATTGAGCGCCAGGATCAGGGCATTGGAGGCCTGATCACCAATTTCCGCCAGGGCGTGACTCGCCTGTTCACCTGGCGTGGTCTCCAGGCTACTGGTATAGCCACCGCCGAGATAACTGGAAAGTTGGACCGGGGTATCATCCGGCAACAATTGAATGAGGTTACTGACAGCGGGACCGGCGCCCTCTTGCATCCGTCCCAGGTGGGACGCGGCCTTGGCCCGCTCCACCGGATCCCGGCTATACAAACGGATAATCTGACGGCGTAACTCCCTCGGCATGCTGCCCTGGGCAAGCCGCCTGGCGATTTCATTCTGACTGGGCAGCTTGTTGATATTAAAACCCGAAGAACCGGTCATGGTCGTGGCACAGGCCGCCAGCAGCAGCACACCGGCACCGAGCAACAGGGCGCGGGCATAGCAGTTAAATAGTATGATGCAGATCATATCTTTACTTTAATAAGGTCTTTCCACTCAACGGCAAAATGAGTATGATATTTGTATGGTTAAGATGAAGGCTTAAATAGCTTACTTTTATTAGGTGCATGGCTGGCAATATCCGAAAATTTTACAATTATTTACAAAAAGAACATTGTGAAAATAAGGCTTAATTTCTACTTTTGTAGTCAGGGTATCCATGGAATGTGTGTAGCCAATCTGGGAGCAACCACGGAAGGGACACAAGGACTGAGCTGTTTTCCATCGGATGAAACTTTCTTCACCATAAAATGAACAGGACTTTAGGCTATGACAATTTCTTCTCGCGCACATTATGCAATTAAAGCGATGCTGAACCTGGCTTTCCAGATGCCAAACCCGGTATCACTCACCTCTCTGGCAAAGAAACTGGATATTTCCTTGTCTTATCTCGAGCAGATTTTTGCCCTGCTGCGCAAAAACAACCTGGTCAAGGGTGTACGCGGACCAGGTGGCGGCTATGTGCTGGGCAAGCCCACTGAAGTCATCACCATTGCCGATATCGTATCTGCCATCGACGTAAATCGCAAAACTGCTGCCGACTTCAACGGCCAGCCGCAGTCTGCCACATTGATGGCCTGGGGCCTGCTGGAAAACAAGGTTTCACAACACCTCGATGCAATTACGCTCGCCGCCCTGCACGAAGAAACCGTGGAGCGGATGAATGTCAGCCAGGGCAGTGTTGTCGCTGCGTAATTCAGGCATACCTGCCGCACCGAAAACCCGGCGCCGCCGGGTTTTTTATGCCTTCGCCGTACCGGATGTGTGCGACTGCCAGGACTCGATCTCGATAAACACCCGTTTGACCACCGGAAAATCAGCCTTGATTTGAACGGTGATCCGGGTAATCGTTTGCTCCACTACCTGGGACGGAATGTTATCGACGAAATCCAGGCTCAGGTTGGCCAGCACAAAATCCGGTCCCATGTGCATGGTGGCAATCTCGTTAACGTGTTTGACCTCAGGCACCGCGCTGACGATGGCACGAATACCGTCAACCACATCAGCACTGGCACGCTCACCAATTAACAAACCCTTGGTCTCATAGGCAAGCCAGATCGCAGTCGTCGCCAGGATCAGACCAATAATGATCGAGGCCGCGCCATCGAAATACACGATACCGGTGACCTGGCCGAGAAATGTCGCCAGTAAGGCCACCGCCAGTCCCAGCATGGCTGCGGTGTCTTCAAATAACACAACAAAAATAGACGGGTCCTTGGCGCGCTGGACGGCCTGCAGGTAACCGACCTTGCCCTTTTGTCGTGAAAATTCGCGCAGGGCAAACAACCAGGCGCTACCCTCGAATAAAAATGCCAGGGTCAGGATGATATAGTTGATAAAGACATGTTGCAGGGGTTCGGGCTGACGCAAACGCAAAACACCTTCATACAGCGAGACCCCGGCACCCACGGCGAAGACCATGATCGCCACCACGAAGCTCCAGAAGTACACCTCCTTGCCATGGCCGAATGGAAACATCTCGTCCGCCGGTTTGCGTGCCCGCTTCAGGCCGTACAGCAACAGCAGTTGATTGCCGGTATCGACCAGGGAATGAATCCCTTCCGACAACATGGCGGAGCTGTTGGTGATTGCGGCGGCGATAAACTTGGTCAGGGCGATCAGGGTGTTGCCCAGCAAGGCGGCGAAGATGACTTTACGAGATGAACCGGACATGTCCGGGATTGTACAACTATCCCGGCAATGGCATCACTGGCCGGGACGACGAATCCTAGACGCTGGTGACAAACTGGCGTATTTGTTTAATGAGAATTTGTTTATCGTCTTCGTTCAGGAACGTGCCGATTTCGATCTGATCATGACGGCCGCGCAGATAGATGTGTAGCGGGTGCCAGGGCCGTTCCCGCGGCATCACGATCAACCGGGTCCAGAATAAATCACTGCGCCAGCTGGTCTGGGGCTGGGTAACACCCTGCTCAACCTGGACACAGCCGTCCTCGACCCGGATAACTTCAATCCGCCGGCACTTGTGCGCGACGTAGTACACCACCGCGATCAGGGCAATGACCTCGAGCCCGGTAAACGGCAAGACCAGCCACATGCCGAGCATGCTGAAGCTGATACCGATGAGCACTGCCAGGCCGCACACAATATAGAGAAACAGGACGTTATCACTCCAGCGAACCGATCTGTTCGGACTCAGGACGATATGCCCACCCTGTTCATGCGGATTGATTTGCGCCTCGACCATAGGCCCCTGCCCGTTGAATTGTCATGGATAATGACGGTTAGCCAGATACAAGTATAGTTTTTCACGCCGGAACTGTGCCAGTGACCACCCCTGCCTGGCCCGGCGGTGATAAAAGCGTGGTCGCAGGACATAGGTCCAGGCCCACAGGCGCTGGCCCGTGTCCAATTCAACCCGGACCCGCCGACGCTGGTACTCGTGACCTTCATAATGATCCAGCCTTGCCCACTGCGCCCGGCCGAGCCCATGATACAGCACGCCCGTCACCTGCGCCGCGGGTAAAGGGGCAATCGCCGGATAATCACAGCCAGACAGGCAATAACGGGCATAGCCCGGCAACGTCGCGGCGCTGGCAGGGGGTAAGCACCCACTCACGCTACGCATAATAGCGGGCAGACACAGGGTGCCGTAGCAGAACAGCCGATCAGGCCGGTTGCGGCGGCTCGCACACGAGCTGGTCATAGCGATGTCGCCGGTGTATCTGGCCGGCAAATTCAAATATCTCCACGACCTTGGCGTAACTGGCCTCACTGATGCGCAGCGAACCGGTCCAGCAACCCAGTCCCTGGTAGGCGGCAATGGTGCGGGTCAGCACGGCCGGCTCGATACCCGGCAACATGGGTTGAATCTGGCGACAGATGTCAGCCGCCGGCTGCTGCATGGCCGCCGCACGCGCCTGCTGATAAGCCCGCATGAACCGTCTGGCCATATCCGTCCCCAACCAATCGGGGCTTGCACACAGGCTGCTAAAGGCCACAGGCCCAATTACCTCGCCGATGGCGGCAACCACGTGACCGACACCGTCCGCCTCCAGCTGCTGGGCATAAGGTCCCTGCTGGTGAATATACTGGCCCTCGCCCTGGCGAAAGGCTCGATCCATGGCCTCGACATCCCCGGCATCGATGACCCTGAGACGCTGGTAATCCACGCCGACCTGATGCAGGGCATATTTGAGCATGGCCAGCGGCTGGAACAGGTGATCCACTAATATCGGCTGCGCCTGCAGGGCTGACCACGCAAATGCCTGGCGCGCACCACGTCGGGTCAGAAAAAAGCCATCGCGCTCGTTAATCTGGGCAAAATGGCGGATCGGGCTGGGGTGGCCCTGCTCCAGGCCGGCAAAACCGGCCGCTACCGCCGACTGGGCCAGGTGAATGTCACCAGCCAGCAAGCCGCCGTCCACCGTGCGTTCCGCTGTCGCCACGTCGTAAACCGGCTCCAGGCCCAGCTGCTGCAGGTATCCGCCGCATATGGTCAATAACAGCGGGGTATAAAAGGCCGAGTGCCGCAGGGCACGGATACGAATCGTCTCCATGTCGACAATACTACGTTATTTTTTGACCTGTTTGCGCAGGTTGTCCATGGGAAAGCGCTGACCGTCGATCTCGTAGTCGATAAACATGAGGCCAACACCCTCATCAGTACTGCGGGCCACTTTCATATTGAACGCAATAGTGGGGTGCCTGGAATCCAGCATATGCATTTTAATATGGGAGCCGATGGGCAGTTTCGGCACCGGCTTGACCACGACGAACACGCCACTGTCGGAGATATCCCGAGTTTTGGCCCGGATTTCGCCAATCGAACCATGGATCAACATGACCCGGGCATTCACGAGATGCCGAGCAAAAATACGTCGTTCCTGGAACCTGGATTGCGCCTTTGCCATATTGGACCTTTGATGAGAATTTACAACGTTGCTTAAATATAGCTCAAAACCGGGTTAACTTCATCCGTATGCCTTTGAATTCTATAGTTTTTCTTGGTATTTGCAATCAGTCTGAGAATCCCTGAATCATCGGTTCAGGCCAGGGTTTGGCGGAACATTGGCTGACAGCGGTTGCCCATCCAGATCCTGGCGGCTGATTTGCCACTGGCGCCGTAATTCATCCAGGGTGTAACGCACACCGTTGAACTCATAATCCACGATGGCCAGACCAATTTCTGAATTGTGCATATGGATGACGCGGGTGTTGAAAATAATACCCGGGTTGGCGGAATCGAGCATTTGCAGGCCGATATGGGCACCGCGCGGCAAATTGGGCAGGTCGTGACAACGCAGCAGGATGCCGGTATCCGAGATATTAACGGAATGGCCTTCGATCGTGCCTATCCGCGAATGGCTTACCCGCATGCGGGCGGTAACGGGCATACGGGGGAAGCTACGGCGCTCCACATACTCTGCAACCACTGGTGCCTCTTTTTTTGTTATATCCCGGGTATATCCCGGCTAACCTGCCTGCCTTCGCACAGACCACGATCTGTCCCCACGGACACGCCGCCAAAGACATTTATTATTGTACAGATTAATGTCGAATTGAAACAGGGACAAGCCGTATCACGTGCAGTTCGTGGCGCTTATCACAAAAAACAGACGCCGAACGAATACTCCTGAAACTGCTGCTGGATGTGACGAACCTCCCCTTTGATCTCAAGGACGCGCCGTTCGCCATCCAGGGTCATAATCGATTCGAAATCGAGGATATCACCGGCTTCAAACGGGACATCGCTAACCAGTCCCATGCCACCCATGGAGTAATCCAGCACTTCCAGTTGTAACCTGTCTCCGTTCTGCGTTTTGATGTTCACTGTGCGCCCGTACTGGATCCGTTTGTGCTTGCGCTTTTCCATCAAGACATTGCTGCTTTTCTGGTTCATCGTGGATCGTTCCGCTCGTGTTATCTTATAAATAAGTACACGCTAAACCCTAAAAGGTCAATGTTGTTAACAGTTTGTGACGAGTGTGCCAGCAACGGCGATTTAGAATAAATCCAGTTCTTCGATTTGCAACTCGCGTAAACGGAGCTCCGGCGCGGTGCCCGTCCCGGCCACCTCCAGGCTGTAGCCGCCCGGGACATACAGAATCAGGTAACAGCGTTCGACGTGACAACTTCCCTCTGCCCGGTGAATATCCTCGGCCAGGGTCTCCACACCGGCGATAGTCAGGTGCCAGCTGGAGACATTGATAATGTAGCGGTGACTGCCATCGCGGTAATAGATATCCACAAACCGGCCCCTCTCGCCATCGAACGCGGTAATCCGTTGTGCATACGGGAGCGCGGTCGGCCGGATACTGACATAGGGGCAGGTGACCAGATTACGGATAACCGGATTTTCGGCCAGCCAGTCGCCCAGGCTGCGATTGGCCCGATTCAGGTAGTCCACGATCTCCTGAGACAGGACTGACATAACCCTCCCGCACACGTTTTATCGCCTGGCGGTGTGATGCCAAAACGAGACTTTTTTAATTGCTATTAGTTATCAGGATTCTACCCCTGGTCGGGCTGGAGGCAAACTATTCGATCGGTCAAATTGCGCCCGGATTGATCCATGTCGTCCCCGGGGGTCTGGACCAGGCCCGCAAGACATCCAGCTTTTTGGTTTATGCGTCGATATCAGGGGATATAGGCCCCCAACTCCACAGACGGCATGAAACAGGACAATCCCCCTCAAGGAATGGACCCGGTAGAAATGAATACCGTGCCGGGCGATGACAAGGATAAATTCAAACCCTGTTTCCTGTTCCGACTCCATCGCCTTCGAGCTGCATAGTAAATAAAAATCCGGATTTCTCCGCCTGACGTAGCCAGGACGACCTGGTCTTTACCGGGTTGTGACATATTCCCGTTTACTCGCGAATCATTTTTTAGTTAGAAGTGTCCTAACCTGTGTTGCCGCGTGGTACGCACACCCATAACAAAGGGATTGCACACTCTGGCACAGTTTCCCGTACCTGTGTTGGATATAAGTTAAAAAAATGAAGAAAAAACTGTTCAGCTATTTCAATCGCCAACAGCCACAGCGATTTGAACGGCAGGTGCGGCCACACCTGGAAAGCCTGCATCGCTATGCCAGCCGGCTGACCGGCCATGTCACCGATGCCGAGGATCTGGTCCAGGAACTGCTGCTGTCCCTGTACCGCAAAAATATCGACCTGGATACACTGGACAAACCCGATACCTGGTTACTCAAAAGCCTTTATCACCAGTTCATCGACTTCACCCGCAGACAGCAACGCAACCCGTCGCGGCCCAATACCGATGATCTACAGAACTTGCTGGAAACAATGCCTGATGAATCCGCCCGCGCGGAATTCCTCGCCGAGCAACAGGCCCTGCAGCGCGGCCTGCAACTGGCCCTGGCCAGCCTCAATCCGGAACAAAAGGCACTGGTCGTCCTCCATGATATGGAAGGCTTCACGCTCAACGAGCTGGCAACCATACTCGACACCCCGCTGGGTACGCTCAAATCGCGCCTGCACCGAGCCCGCCAGGCCCTGCGTACACAACTTTTTGTGGAACCTTTTTCCGAATCCGTGCGTGTAACAGGTTAGAGGACAATCATGCACTGCGAAAATATACAGCAACAGCTTGACGACTACCTGGCAGGTGAACTCCCTGAAGCCGGACGGGACGCCATTAACACGCATCTGCAGCATTGCAGTCATTGCCAGCAAGTATTTTTGCAGACGCAGAAATTGCTCCTCGCGTTGCACACGATGCCTGTCACCCCGGCGCGTGCCGGTTATGCGCAACGGGTGCTGGATTTCCTGCCGCACCCCGCAGGCAAGTCCAGTCTGGTTGTCCGCCGCCCGCTCTGGTTTGTGTCAGGCTTTGCCACTGCAATCATCGCCATGTTCGTCGTCTTGTTCCTGTTCCCCAGGCCGCCCAGTCTGCCGTTACAACGTGCAGCCGTGCTGACCATACACGTCGCATCTCACCAGCTCCACAATGTCGATCTGGTATTCCATAGCCCAATGCAGATCAGCCAGGCAACCCTGCGTATCGACCTCCCGGCCGGCGTGGAAATCAATGGTTATGCGCGACAGCGGGTTTTGCAATGGCAAACGAACCTGAAACAGGGCGCCAATCGACTGGTCCTGCCCTTGCTGGTAAAAACGCAGGCCGGTGGTGTGCTCACCGCGCGTCTGTCGCACAACGGCAAAAGCCGGACATTCAGGGTGAACATCGTGACCGATGCGACAACATCGCAACGCCGCAGCATGAGTCAACACGTTTAAACATGACCGTCTTGATATATTTTAAGGAGTAAACCATGAAAAAATACCTGCCAAGCCTGCTCGCCGCCATTCTGGTCGGCATGAGCGTAAACAGTGCCTATGCCGAAGGCCAGGGTGATGTCGATGATGTCACCATGAATGTCATTGATCAAAGTAACCCACAGGATGTGACCAGTAACATCCAGCTGCCGGCACAGGCCAGTCCGGAAGCGGCAGAGCATGTTAATGGCACCGCAGATAATGACGAAACCGCCAGCGACAGTTCGAGTGAATCAAGCGAGGCGGCAAGCCAGGGTACCGATGAAAGTGCAGCTAACGACGCTGACGCCGCTGCCCAGGCCGCAGCTGAGGAAGACGCCCACGAAGACAGCCATGCTGCCGCGGAAGAGCAGGCAACTCAGGCCTTGCAGGATGCGGCCGATGCATCAAGCTCCACAGATCACTAAGCAATTCCTGTAGTCATTGCCGCCGCCACTATGTGGCGGCGGTTTTATTTTTAATAAAAATATTTCAGATAATAATCCATGGTGTGAGGGGTCGTATGCCGACGCTATTCTTTCGTGTTTTTTTGCTCGTTCTGGGTTTTCTCGCAATTGCACCAAGCTATGCCGCAGCCGGCGATGCTGACTTTCAGGCCGGTATAGCCGCGTTCAGGTCCGGTAACTACAACCAGGCCATCCTTGCCTTCGAGCGTGCCAGGCGCAAGGGCAAACACTCCAGTGATCTGTATTACAACCTGGGAGTTTCCTATTACAAAAGCGGGCAGTATCAAAATTCTGAGACAGCTTTCAGAAAACTGCTGAATGACAAAAATTTCCGACAACTGGCCGCATATAATCTGGGCCTCGTGGCGCTGGCCCAGAAACGAAAAGAGGACGCAATCACCTGGTTTCGCAAGGCGGCGGCCAGCCACGACAACAAAAAGGTGACAGCCCTGGCAAGACATATGCTGGACAAGTATGCACCACGCAAGTCAGCTCACCATATCAACGGCCTGCTCAGTCTGGGTTATGGTCACAACAGCAATGTCACCCTGGTATCGACGGGTTCACCCACCCAGCAAGGCGATAATTACGCTCAACTGTTTGGGTTTATTTCGCTTCCTGCCGGCCGTGTCCTTATCAACGCAAGCCTGTTTGTTCTGAACTACCAGACTGTCAACAGTGCGGACTTCAGCCAGCTGTCTGCCGGTGTTATCTACCCCTTAACACACCACAAGTGGCTGTTGTTGCCCGGTCTTTCACTGAACAAAGACAAGCTCGACCATTCGGACTTTATCACGGTGACGAACCTGCAGCTGACAGCAAGCAGGCCTCTCTTTGCAAAAAGTAAATTAAAATTGCGTTATCGTTACAGCGATATCAGTGCCGATGCGGCTAGCTATACCTATTTGCAGGGTAGTCGGCAACAATTTCGTGTGCAGGCGACTCGCCCCACTCCCTGGGGTCGCCTGCGAGTACGCTACGAGCTGGAACTCAACAACCGCCGGAACCTGAGCACCGCCAATTACTCACCCACGCGCCACACTCTACTCGCCCGACTCAGACAACTTCATGACCATGGCTGGCGTACGCAAGAGACAGTCAGCTGGCGCCAGAGTCATTACGGCGCTGTCGCTGGCGTGAGCCGGGACGATAACCGTTATGAACTGGTTTTGAGCGCAGATACCCGCTTTGGCACAAGCTGGCGTGGCGGCGTTCGCTACACGTATTCGGATAACCAGTCCAATCTTGCGAATGAAACCTATACCCGCAATGACCTGCAGGCCTATCTGCAACGGTTGTTCTGATATACCACCTGCAGCAAATCCATGAGGCGAGTTTTTAAATTTACGGACGCAAAAGAAAACGGCTGATACAGTTTCCTGTATCAGCCGTTCGCCAGTTATGCTCGGCGTGAACTATTTCTTGATGCTGAGCAGTTCGATATCAAATACCAGCGTTTCTCCCGGACGAATTACGCCGCCGGCACCATGATCACCATAGGCAAGTTCTGGCGGAATCACTACTTGCCACTTGGAGCCCACCGGCATCATTTGCAGGATCTCGGTCCAGCCCGGGATAACGCCGTTTACCGGGAAGGTCGCCGGACGTCCGCGTTTGTAGGAGCTGTCGAAGACCTTGCCATTGACCAGCTTACCTGTGTAGTTAACGCTGACCTTGTCATCCGCCTTTGGCTTCTTGCCCTTACCTTCCTTGAGAATCTTGTACATGATGCCGCTCTTGGTAACCTTCACGCCCTTTTCTTTGCGGAACTTGGCGCGGAACTTGTCACCCTCAGCCTTGGCAATCTTGCCTTCCTTCTGCATTTGCGCCTTGCGCTTTGCCATCTCGGCCTTGTGTTTGGCTTGCTCACGCTCCTGGAATTTTTTAAGCACAGCCTCTGTCTCTTTCTCGGACTGGCGGAGTTTGTGGCCCTTGAGCATATCGCTGATCGCCTCGGTAAGAATGGCCGGGTCCAGCTCCTTGTCCAGGCCCTGGCGTTTGAGACTGTCGCCAATACGTACCCCGATGGCATAGCTCAGACGCGCCTTGTCATTCGTGAGTTTTTTACCGGCGGCGGCAGCATTCAAGCTCACGCTCAGGCTAAGCAGGAAAGCGGCCAGAAAATAGAAATATCGTTTCACGTATCGCATCCTTATACTGTATTTGTGGGTAATTGCTCCGGATGATAACGGATTTGACGCGCCAGAGATAGGCGCGAATGGCTATACCTTCACAGATCCGTTATACGGATCCGGCAGGTTTAATTGTTCATGCCGTAATCGTGCATTTCCCTGAACATAACCTGCAAATCCTGCTCCCAGCCTTTTACCATCTTTTTCAGGTGCGGATCTTTTGCGTTGATCAGGATATCCAGATTTGGCGCAACCAGCAGGGTGTCTTCATTTTCGGCATAAATCGCCACTTTTAACGGCAAGTAGGGTATTAGCTTGGGATGGTGCCTGATGATCCAGCGGTCCTGCTTTTCCTTGCCGAAAAACACCACGCGGTACTTGTCGGTTTTATATCCGCTCATGGAGAGACCCACATCCACGCGTTGGACCCGGCTCAGTTTGTAGCCATGCTCCTTGATGACCTCCTGAAATTTCAGCATCGTCTCCGGAAACGGTGACTTGACCCGTACCATTAATAATTCTTCGGCACTCACTGGCAGGCTGAACGCCAGCAACAGGAGCAATCCCAGGCTTAACAAACGTCTCATAAGGTTGCCTCATCGAGAATATCGGAATAGACCTGATACATGTGATCGCAGAGCTTGTTCAGCTCATTATTATTAAACATGTGGCTCAGGCGCTTGGGATTGATCGCCGCGACCTTGACCACGCCATTTTGTTCATAGGCGGTCACCCGGCAGGGCAGGAACAGGCCTACCCGGGGGTCGATGGCCAGCGCCTTGTTCAGCAGCTCAAAATTACAGAAGTAGACGATAACTTCTTTCTTTGATTCCTTGTCGGGCGGGACAAAACCGGAATCCATGGTCTGTACCCGTATGATTTTGAAATTCCTGCCAATGGCAGCACGTTTGATAGCCGCGACCACTTTATCAAGACTTTGCGATGCCTCGTAGACCATGGTCATGGGCTCGTTTTCATTCGGCTCCGGCTTCAGGTCTTTCTGAAAACTGCGCACGTAGGCAACGAGGTCATCAATATCCTGCATCTTGACCTTTTTGCCCTTGAAAGGATTCATGGGCGTGCCTTTGCGGCCCTCCAGCAGGGTATTCTTGATCATGGTATCTGTGGCACTGGCAAGGAAACCGGCATTATTCAGGGCCGGCGCCAGGATCGGCAGATTACGCGGCCGGGAGAAGGTCACACCGGTACCTTTGCCACCCTGGCCATGGTCACCATGACAAACCGCGCAATCCTGGGCAAACAACTGCTTGCCGCGGGCAATATTACCGTGGATGCGTGCAGGATTGCGCTTGGGCGCCTTGACGTGGGTAAAGCTGCGAATGTAGTGAATAATCTTGTAGACCTGCTCGTCACTCAGGCTGGTAAATGCCGGCATGACCCGACCCGGGCGGCCCATGCGTATCGTGGTATACAAAAACTTGTTGTCGACCTGGCGTTGAAAGTCCGGCAGCGCCAATGGTACGCCCACGCCACCCTTGCCATGTTCACCGTGACAGACGGCGCAATTGTTCTCGAACAGGGTCGCACCGGTCTGGCCGGCACTCATCGCGGCGGTCGACCAGAGCAGTAAACCGACTAACAGGATTTGCTTAATCACTGGCTGGATTTCCTTCTACAATCAAGATGTGTGACATTGAGTTCAGCATCTGTTGATAATGTTAATGAATAATCCAGCTGGAATATACCCATGCCGAAAGCCATCATCGCAAAATCTCCGAATTTCCTGATATATATCATGATCTTTGTAACTGGGCTGCTTTTCCGGCCCGCCCCCGCCACCAGCCAGACAGCAGGGTTTGCCGATGCCCCGTTATCTCAACCTCTGGTGCTGCCCGACTGGTTCAAACTCAGCTTCCTGGATTTTCGCGAAGACCTGCATGACGCCAACAGGAACAAGCGTGGCCTGATTATTTATTTCGGCCGCCATGACTGCCCCTATTGCAAGGCGCAACTGGAGAAAAACTGGGGCCAGCCGGATATCGTTACCTATACCCGTGCGCATTTCGACGTGGTCGCGATCGACGTGCTCGGCGATCGGCGGGTTACCGATTTCGCCGGCAGGGAAATGAGCGAAAAGGAATTTGCCATTGCCCACCGCGCCAATTTCACGCCAACGCTGTTCTTTTACGATAACCAGGGCAAACTCGCACTCAAGCTTGCCGGGTATCGCCCGCCTTACCAGTTCCGTGCCGCGCTGGAGTATGCCGCCGATCACCATCAACAAGAAGGCAGTTTTCGCAGCTACCTGGCCCGCGCAGAAAATGCCGAGAGTTACGGTTACGACACACTTAATCCCTACCCGGATTTTCACCCGCCCGCCTTTCTCACCGATTACAGCCAGCATAAGCACCGCAAACCGCTGTTGCTGGTATTCGAGCGCGGTCACTGCCACGCCTGTGATGTCCTGCACGCCGGACCACTGAACCAGCCCCAAATCAGGCAGTTAATGGACAGGATCGATGCCGTGCAATTAAACATGTGGCGTGATGTCCCCGTCGTCACCCCGCAGGGGAAACACACCACCAGCAAACGCTGGGCCGAACAACTGGGGCTGAGTTATGCACCCACGCTGATTTTCTATGCCGGCAACGGCAAGGAAATCATCCGGATCGATTCCGTCCTCGGTTTTTACCGCCTGCGTGGCGTACTGCGTTATGTCCTCAGCGACGGTTACCGGAAATTTCCCACCTACCAGCAATGGCGTAGCCAGAAGGCCAACAGCGTCCCCCCGTCCTGATCCAGTCTGCCTTGCGTTACATGCGCAACCGATGCAGCCAGGCCCATTGATGATGTTATGCCTGTCGCGGCAAATGCTATTCGCTACAGTTCGCCTATGTGCAGAGGCGATGATAATGCTTGTAGCAGAATGCAATGAGCCGATGGCGTTCACGCCGAATCCGTTTGAATACCGGTGTCGCCGTAAGTGGCGGTTGTAACAGCGCAAGCTTGTCCTCAAGCATCGCTTCCAGCACACACAGATCGTGTATCTTGCCCAGGCACCGGCCGAGCTTGTCCAGCCGAAGCTGTATTCGATTTTGTCCCGGCAAGGCATCTGCCACCATCTCCACCTGATAAAACAGGGTTTTGACCCGCTTGCGCCAGGCATGCAGATCCATGCAGGTGGCCGAGCCCAGCGCACGCTCACCGGCCTTGCACATTTTTGCGAAACGACGCTCAATTACTGCAACCTGTGGTTGGCGTGGCAGGGCCAGGCAGGTGAATGTCGGCAGTAGCTCCCGAATCTGTGCGATGCATGAATCAAGTGAGGTGATGTCTGGCGGCGAGTCGAGGTCTTGCGCAATCAGCTGACTCAACACATCAACCAGGCGTTGGGTCTTTTTCCCCGGGTATCTGGCCACGAGTTTTGTCAGAGTCTGCACTGCGACCTCCCGATCGCGCTGTGCAGACAGGGCATGGCTGAGGTCGCGCAGACTCGTCACCAGTTGCGGATACGCCGGTGTGCTGTCCGTCACCGCATGACATAACTTCAACCAGGCCCGGGTCCGTTTGATACTCACCCGGAGGCGATGAATTTCTCTGGCTGACGGGGACGCCGGCAAGGCTTGCAGCAACGCCGCCAGCTGAGAGGCCGGGTGATTATCACTGTTCTGGCTGGTTCGCTTCATCACGGCTTGCACCTGGAAGGATGACTGCAGCATGTTGAAACCAACGAAGCCGGTCAGCCACAGCCAGTGAATGTTAACCAGTTGTGACAGTGCCAGGCTGACCAGGATCACCGTGCCAGCAAAGGCAAGAACGATTTTATCAATACTCATAATTTACTCTCCCGTTATTATCCGTAATCCAGGTGTTACACACCCATATTGGCCAAAGATTATACGTAACTCATACAGGTTTGTTTAGACATACCAGGCGGCGAAATGTCACACACTGTTAATAGGTGTTTTTATCCTCCGACTGTCAGTAAGGGAATTCTGACCCACGCCACGCCCACCTCTGTGTCGTTGACTGACGGCCAGCAAACCCGTGATAGTTTTCCTTGATTTGTCATAAATAACAGCATAGATTTTAGGGCTCTGTAATTAGCTGTATGCGCTGGGAGACGCTGGATTGTCATGAACCGACCCCTGTTTTTCGTCTTACCTGGAGTCGGCCTGCTGCTGTTCGCTATCCTGACCAATGCAGACGCCGCCCCGGGCGCCCTGCCCGATTTTCGTGCCGAGGTCCACGTCCGCGACCGGATCAATGGCAAAATGTATACTGCCAAGGTGGCGGTCAGCCGCTATGGCAAGCGCAGCGAAACCACCCATCCCCGTTACGGCAAGATGATCGCTATCGCCAATCTGGCACATAAAACCTGTCGCACTTACCTGGTCAACAAGAAGGCCTACTACCAGGAAGCCCTGGATCCCCGGTCGCCGGATTGCGATCTTGACCTCGACCGCCTGTTCGGTGAGTACGCCGACACGGCCAACACGTACAGCTATCACGTGCTGGGGGCGACCAAACCCTGCGGCCACTACAAGCGTCGTAAGCTGGGCGAGGGCATGGTCAACGGCCGCAATACCATCAAGTGGGAATGTACCGACCCGATCAAGCAAGTAACCTATACGGAATGGTTCGATCCGCAACTGGGCCGCGTGATCAAGCACGAAGAGGCGCGTATCGTGAAGGAATATGACCATATCGTGGTCGAGCCCCTGGCCAAATCCCTGTTCGCCAACCTGCAGGGTTATCGTAAATACACACAGAACAGCTTTTTTGACCTGTTACGCATCCCCGAATTCAGCACCACCACCAAAAAGCCGACAGATATGAGCAAGCTGCTGCCCAACGACCGTTTGCAGATATGCATGGAAAATTGTCAGGCCAGACACAACGAGTGTAATACCACGGCCAAGGGCGATGCCGGGCATAAAAAATGCGACCACGCGTTTGACCAATGCGCATCGGTTTGTGAGAAAAAATACCCACCACAATAAGCGCGCGCACAAGCGGTCCCGCGACGCCCGAACCCGCAACATAAAAACGCTATCCCTGTTTGGCAAACAGACGCTGGGCGCGTGCATAACCGAGTTCAACCATTTCCTCGGCGCGGTAAAATTCGAAAATACTGCAGGCATTCACCGGTATCTCGACAAGATAATCGGTGTTGTAGGCGGCAAGCTTGAAACGCGTAATCAGGTGCTGCATCGCCTCCAGCGAGCGGGACATCAGCTCGAACATATTGGTCGAGTCGCTATCATCCTCGTCGCTGGAGAAATGCGACTGCAGGCTTTCGATGTATTCGGCGATGGCATTGCGATAACTGTTACCGATCTTGTCGTTATCCTGCTGTGCTTCCTCCGGCTCGGCCAGCGCCTCCGGCTTGCCGCTCAGGCTGACGGCGACCGTGAGGTCGGTAATGTCTTTCAGCGTCGGCGCAAGCGGTACCGGGTTCAGCAGCCCGCCATCGACCAGCAGGCGGCCGTGAAACTTGACCGGGGTAAAGATCGTCGGGATCGCGATCGAGGCCCGGATCGCATCAAACAGCGAACCGCGGGTAAGCCAGACCTCCCGCCCGGCATTCAGGTCAGTGGCCACTGCGGTAAAGGATAGCGGCAGGTCCTCGATCCGGATATCGCCCAGCATGTTGCGCAACTTGTTGATAATCCGGTCGCCGCTGAACAGCCCGGCACGGCTGTAGGCAAAATCGAGTAACTGCATGACATCGCGTTTGCGCAGGGCAGCGACCCATTTCTCGTAAATATCGAGTTTGCCGGCGGCATAGATACCGCCGATTAACGCCCCCATGGAAGCGCCCGCGATCGAGCGGATCGTATAGCCGTTTTCCTCCAGGCTCCTGATGACCCCGATATGCGCCAGGCCTCGCGCGCCCCCGCTACCCAGTATCAACGAAACTGTTTTTTGTGCTGTACTCATCACCTGCTTCTGTCAGTAGTGCGGTGGTGGTGCCTCGTCCGCCGGAGAAGGACGCAAGGCATCACTGAGTTGCTGCATCTGTACGAGCAGGGCCTTGACCTCGTGCTCGAGTTTGTCGATCTGCGCCTGCTGGCGTGTCACGATGTCATTCAGAGTTTGAATGGTATCTTCCTGGAAAGCCAGTTGTGTTTGCAACTCAGTGACATGTTGTTCCAGTTCCGGGGCACTCGGCATTTTGCGGTTTCCTTTCTTGCTGGTTCAGGCTGGATTCTCGCGGACAAATTCCTGCAGCCATTGGTCGGCCCACCAGTTGGCATTGGCCTCGGTGTTCTTAAGCCGGACCTGGCGCGAGTGGCTCAGGAAATGAAAACACTCGTGTGCCAGGGTGTGCAGGGCACACTCTTCCAGATCATTAAAGCGGAAGGTCATCGCCCCAGAATACCAGCCCTGTTTGTGGGATGCAGATGGGATCCGGCCCCAGTGATGGTAAACAAACGGTGGCGCCAGCTCGATGTTGACGCTGGCGCGTAAACGATAACCCCGCTCCACCAGGCGATTACGTAAACGCATGCGACATGGATAAGTACAGCAGCCGTGCAGGATTGCCTTACGATTCAGTGGCAACAGTTTAATCGATTCCAACTTTTCAGTATCGAAGCTCTGCAACTTGTCGCTGATAAAAGACAGGATATGGGGCATCGACACCTTGTCGATGACCTTGTACGGCGTGGGTGTAAGCGTCGCGATATTCACAGGACTCAAAACTCGGTTTACGCTGTCACTATACACAAACATACTTATATATAGTATTGGTTATCGCATCACAATTCGTCAGCCTGTTGCCACAGTTTGTCCGGATCAGGGCGGGATCTGGCTGGCGAATTCCGTTAAAATCTGCCACATTGATGGTGAGTAACGGGCCCCCAGGCCTCTTCCGGATACGCATTGCATGATCAGCCGACTTTCTCAATTCTGTTGTCGTAACCTGCTAGCGCCGGCGCATCGCGGGCTTGAACGCACGCGGCTGTGGCAATTCACCTCGCGCCGCGAACGTGTACTGGCCGCCATCAGCCTGCTGATCACCCTGCCCTCGGTGTATTACCTCGCACAGGACGCCCAGGCCAGCCAGCACCTTTCCCGACAAATCCATTGCCTGGCCATGAACATTTATCACGAGGCCCGGGGTGAACCGATTGCCGGCCAGTATGCCGTGGCCGAAGTGACACTCAACCGCAGCCGCTCGCGCGAGTTTCCGTCCAGCATCTGCCGGGTGGTGTACCAGAAACACTGGAACGCGAAGCGCAAGGAAAATATCTACGCCTTCTCCTGGGCAGGGATGTCGCTACCGACCAATACCAACTCGGCGGCATGGCGTCAGGCCCTGCAAATCGCCCGGACCGTGCTCACCGGTGATCAAATCCCCACCCTGCGGGGCGCCTTGTTTTACCATAGTATCGACATCAAGCCCGGCTGGTCACGACGGCACAAGCGCGTTGCCATCATCGGCCACCATATCTTTTACTTATAATTCCTGTTCCGAGTGCCGGGACTTGCGCGGTGACATTACCCGGCCCAGCAAGATGCCACAGACCAGGCACAGGGTATGGGCCATATTGGTCGCATTCCCGATCACGCCTGCCCAGCACAGGACAAACCAGGCCAGCATCATCACCACGATGTAGGGATGCAGGACCAGTCCGCCGTCTGGATTGGAGCGACGCTGGACCAGGATGTAACCGAACAGCCCATAGGTCACCCCCGACATGCCACCAAAATTCGGGCCGGCCCAGAAATACTGCGCAACATTGCCAATGACGCCCGTCACTGCCACCAGTAATCCCAGGCGTGGCGATCCCTGGGCGCGTTCCAGCGTGCCGCCCAGATCGAACAGCCAGAGCATACTAAACAGGAAATGAAACAGGCCAAAGTGCATAAAGATAGGCATCCATAAGCGCCACACCTCGCCCTGGAATACCTCCCGCATCGCCCCACCGGTATATTCAGAGATATAAAACGGTAACAGGAGCTGGCGGTTCTCGCCAAACGAGGAAAGCAGGGTGATCAAGCTGGAGATGGCAATCAGGACCAGGGTCACCGGCATATACCGCGCCAGGGATAGTGTCCTCATGGCTTCAGGCACCCGTCTGCAGGTACGACGGATTGTCGCCGGCGGGCAGGTTCGCAACAGGATTAATACAACGCAATGGCACCACGGCCCGGCGCCAACGGCAGACAAAACGCCGCCTCACCACCATTCCTGTCATCAGTCCCACCAGCATGCATATTCTCTGTCAGTGACAGCGCCATTGTAGCAGAAGCCCGGGCTGAACTAACCGACGATATCGAGCACCCGCCGGCGAAAGCCAACCCCCAGGCTCTCGGCGATCAGGCGACAGGCGGCGATATTTACCTGGGCGAGCCCATCGATCGCCGTCAAGGTCACGTCCATCCCCTGCGCCCTGGCACAGCGGGTAAACTCCAGCATGGCCTGGTAAGCCCCATCGTGACTGGGGCGGGTATGCAGCGCATAAACCTCGGGATTCTGTGCTGTCAGCGAGACCGAGACCCGGTCCACGCAGCTGGCCAGCTCGGGGGTGATATCTCGACCATGTAACTTATTGGCCTGACCGTCCGTATTCAGGCGGACCTGGCCACCTCGTGACTTCACCGCCCGGGCAACGTCCAGCAGGATATCCAGGCGCTGGGTCGGCTCGCCCAGCCCGCAAAAGACCACCTCGTTAAATTGCAGGGGATCGCCCAGGGCCAGCAGGATGTCCTTCAGCTCGGGTTCGCGGCGCAGGCTGAGATCATAGTCCTGCACCACCCAGTTACGATTATGCTTGGGGCAAAACCGGCAACGCAGGCTGCAGCGGTGAGTGATATTGAGATAGCAGTTGCCATGCAGGCTATAGGCTATCGTGCCTGGCGACGCTGCCGGTTGGCTGGTTTGTTGCTGTGGTGTCTGCATTCCATGCAGTCTAGACCGGTCCGGGTTACAGCCACCTGATCTGAATCAAAACTCCGGATCCGCACACCTGCCAGCCTGACAGACTAGGCAAGCTTGATCCTGACCACCTTCATCACTTCCATCGCCATACCGCCAATCGTTTCGATATCTGGATAATAAGTGAGGTTTACACGGGCGCCCCTGGCGTTGCGATAAGGCTGTTTGCGCTTGAAGCGAAAGGGCACATCGTAGCCCTCGACCATAATCGTGTTCAGAATCCATTCCCCGGTTTGGCGCTGAACATGCGATGTTACTTTCAGGTTTTCCGAATGCGTCAGCTGGGCGTGCTTTTTCAGGAGTTTGTCCGGGTCAGACTGCATATTTCCCTTCGTCTCAGACCTGATCAATGACCGCAGTCTAGCACCAAATTAGGTAGTTCTACTGACAGATCTTCGCCTGCAAATGTAATACTTTGACAACAGCAGTGACACAATTATCCCGTTTAATGCAAGAGCATGCATATGGAGACAACAATGGAAGCCAAACTGCCTGGCCATACCGCCTCTCTCCCGATTGGCTGTCAAAATTGCGACTTTCTGCCATTTTGCCAATATTCAAATCACCCCAGACAGGAGAAAAAGATCCTGGAGGATATCCCGTTAAAAATTTATAACCTGGTCCGGGGCGAATACCTGTTTCGGGAAAATGACACGCTCAAGACCGTTTGCATCATTCGCAGCGGCTCGGTAAAAACCTATACCCATATACCCGACGGCGAAGAACAGGTGACCGGCTTTCACCTCGCGGGAAAACTGCTTGGTCTCGATGGCATCGCCACCAACCATCATACCCAGTCCGCGGTGAGCCTGGAAACCTGCAGTATATGCGAAATTTCGTACGCCAGAATTGAAAGCGCCAGCAAACACCGGCCCCAGTTACAAAACCTCTTATTACATGCCATGAGCAGGGAAATTCGCAAGGATCATGATCACCTGGTGCTGTTGTCGCGCAAGTCAGCCGCCACCCGGCTGGCCAGTTTCCTGCTCAGCCTGTCGCACTATTTCCAGCAACACGGCTATTCCGCAACCAATTTCAATCTCAGCATGAGCCGGCATGATATCGCCAACCTGCTGGGCCTCGCGGTCGAGACGGTCAGCCGCCTGTTCACGCAGTTTCAACAGGATGGGCTGGTCACGGTCGATCGGAAACATATCGTGGTGGACGATATGCAACGGCTGCAAAGGCTGTCAAATGGTGACGAGGAAGCCGCAATACCGCCTGCACATCACTATGCATCATCCCGCTTTCATACTACGGCCCAGCACCACGGCAAGGACTGGCGTATCTAAGCGCTGACACGGTCTGCTTGGCCAGCCCGTCAGATTACAAAGTGCCACAGGCACTTTACGCGCAAGACGCTATGCGGTTTTATGATGATAGGAGAAATATTCGTCCTGATTCAGGATATAACCGATGTGATTAAACTGTTCGGCAAGCATATCGATAATATTTTCGATAGACAGGATGCCTGACAGCGCACCATTGGACTTGACTACCGGCACATGCTGACAACACTGGTGGCGCATGCGTTTCAGTGTATTGATGACGCTATCCTGTTCGTCCACCAGCAGCAGTGGGGTAGCCATGACGTCGCCGACCGTGATGCCGTCCAGTTCGATATTGCTGGCTATCAGATTCACAACGATATCACGATCCGTCATGGTGCCCACCGGAATATTGATCCCGCCCACTGATTCCACCACCACAAGATAATCGACATGGAAATCACGCATGCATGCCGCTGCAGCAGGGATCGTATCCAGTTTACCAATAATGGCTGCATCACGATTACAGATCTCGCTGACACGCATAATGAGGAACTCACCTTAATGAATTTAGTCCTCAAGCCAGCGAAGCAAGAAAAGCCAGGGCAGGCCTGGGATGATGTACCAGTTACATTTATACCAAACAGAGGAGATTTTGCTATAAGTGAAAACACATACTCATCATATCCCGCAAATCACAGGCACATTACTGCCGCAGATTGATTCTCGTATTGGCAGAACGCCTGTTAAGCGGTATCCGCCACGCTAAGGGCGATACGAACGACGCCAGACAGGGAATGGGTTTCCAGTTTCTCCATCACCCGCGCGCGATGAATTTCCACGGTACGTGGACTAATGCCCAGTTTCTCGGCAATCACCCGGTTCTGGTGGCCGGCCACCAGCATGTCCATCACCTCGCGTTCGCGCCGTGTCAGCCGGGCAATCTTGTCGTCTGCGGCCTGCTGTTGATCCTGTGCTGACTGGATCTTTTCACTCTTTTGCAGGCAGGTTTTAACCTGCTTTAACAGGTAGTCGTTATCAAAGGGTTTTTCGATAAAATCCGAGGCCCCTGCCTTCATGGCCTCCACGGCCATGGCCACATCGGCAAAACCTGTCATAATAATCACCGGCATGCCTATACGTTGTTCCCGCAGCAATTGTTGCAGTTCCAGCCCGCTCATCCCGGGCATACGGACATCCAGCAGAATACAGCCCTTGTCTTCGGCCGTGACATTTTTGATAAATTCCTCGGCCGAAGCATAGCTTTCGACCTGCAATTCATCGGATTGCATTAACATGACCAGGGCCTTACGCACAGCAGCGTCATCATCGACAATATGTACGGTTTGTTGTCTAGCCATTGAAGTCCCCTCCCTTTATGCCGCTTCGTCTTCATCCTGGCAGGGCAATGTAAAGGTAAATATCGTTCCGCCGTGTTCATTGGGAATACCCCATAAACGACCGTGATGCGCCCGGATAATACTGCGACTAATACCCAGCCCCAAACCCATACCGTGCTCCTTCAACGTATAGTATGGCTCGAATATTTTATCCATTTCGGCCTTCGGTATACCCGGGCCGTTATCATCGATCGACAATTCAATCTCGTTGTGTTTGCTCAATGCGGTCCTGATGACCAGCCAGCGCTTTGTCTTTTCAATCGCATCCATTGCTTCAATCGCATTACGCGTCAGGTTGAGAATCACCTGTTCGATTAGAATGCGGTCTACCTCGATAGGGGGGATTGCCTCACCGAGCTCCAGCGTAATTTTTACATTATGCCAGCGCGCCTCCACCGTAATCAGATTCATTACTTCTTCGACCAGGGCATTGATCTGGACAGTTTCGGATTGCATCTCACGCTTGCTGACAAAATCACGCAGTCGCTGGATCACATCCCCTGCACGCCGGGCCTGTAGTCGTATCTCGTTGAGGGCGTTTCGGATATCGGGAATATCGAGCGAATCCCTGTCCAGCATACGCTTGACCGCATCGCTGTAAATGCTAATGGCCGCCAGGGGCTGGTTAAGCTCGTGCGCCAGCTCCGCCACCATTTCTCCCATGGTATTGATCCGTGCCACCCGGGCCATTTCCAGCATACGCATCTTGTCCATGGCCTCATGCTTGCGTTGCATTGTCACATCGCGCGCCATGCTGAAATATCCCAGCACATCACCGCGTTCGGAAAAATCGGGTATATAACTGACGCTGAGCAGGCGTTCATCACCCTCAACGACGGGATACGTAACCTCGAAACTGATTGGTTTACCTTCCAGTGCCGCCCGCACGTAACCCGCTATCTCTGCGTAAATTTTCTCACCCGCCACCTCCCTGATGGTTTTACCCTGAATTTGTTCACGTGGTGCCTTGAACCACAACTCGTAGGCCCTGTTGACAATGGTTAACCGTTCTTCTCGATTCACATAAGCGATAAATGTCGGTATTGCGTCGGATAGCAGGCGCAGCTGCCGATCCTGATGTTTAATCACCCGATCTGCCTCTCTGCGCGAATAGATGTGGGTAATGGTAGTGTGAAATAAAGGTTTATTATTGACCGATCTGTTACTAGCAACGCTCTCCAGCCGAACTTCCAGATAAGACTGGTTTGGAATTTGTATCTGCAACTCGAGGTGGACGACCGCCCGCGACTGACCGGCCGCGTTCAGGTGATTGAGAAATGCCCTGGTGTCATCTTGCCTGAGCCATCGCTGAAAGGGCTTGCCCAGCAAACTGGCCCGCTCCTGTCCCAGCAGGCTGGCACCGGCTAAATTGATTTCCTGTATGTAGCCTGCGCTGTCAAACGTGACATAACTGACCGGGGCAGAATCATAAAGCTCCGCATAGCGATTGCGCGACTCCTCCAGCAGACGTTGCGCTTCCTGCAGCTCGATATTTTGCTTTTCCAGCTGGTTCTGGTGCACCTGCAATTCGTTGACAAGCTCCCGCACCAGTTCGCCGCTGACTGAATCATCCGGGTCGCGAAAAAAGGCCTCCAGTCGCTCATCTAGCTGGCGTGTACTCAGACGGGTTAAATCCGAGTGAGATAGCTCTACCGACTGTTTGTGCTTGTTCTCGGTAACCATATTACGCCTTGTCCGTTATGTCATCGTTCTGCATCAGCACCATGCGCTGCCTGTCCTCGCCCTGGGTATCTGCCGCCCGCTTAAAGCCACCATCCGGTGAACGGGTATTTATTCAATATTAGAATAAAACTAACGATTTTGTACGGGCTGCTCCTGCAAGGCAATCGCCCGGGCTGAAGCTCCATCTAACTATACCACGCAGGCTGACTGTGTCCGAAACAGATTGACCCAGGTCAACTATGCAAGGCTTAGCACTAGGCTTTTTGACGAGTTCGCGTTTTAATAACTATCCCGTAGGGTATCGGGAACCACGCACAAAAGGGACCTGATTCATGAAAAAGACGCTGGCTGATTTATTACGATTATTCATCCTGGTTAACTTGATCGCGCTGGCCTTCCATCTGCTACCAAACGCCGCCCCTGCCCGGCAACAGGTCGAAGCCGCCAACCCTGACAAGCAGAATAATACCCTGTTGGTGAAGCACTCGGAAACGACGCGGTGCCAGAAACCCAGCCACCGCTTACCATTTCAGCCTGACTACCAGGCGACCGCTTACCACTTGCCTCGCTGAGCCGGATTCAGTCCGGCTTTGTCCGATAAACAGTGTTTATACGTTCTGCATCCGGCAGGTCCGCCAGTAAGGCATAGCCGTTTTTTGGTTTGTGCTTGATGTAATACATGGCATTGTCCGCCGCATTGACCAGCCTTTCAAAACTTTCACCATTGTCGGGATAGACCGCAATGCCGATGCTGGCGCTCAAAGGAATGGTGGAGCCATTGAATTCGAACGGGGCACTGATCTCACGCATCAGCTTTCGCGCAATGCCTCTTGCTTCTTCTTTGGATCGTATCACCGGCAATAACAGAACAAACTCATCGCCACCGATACGGGCCAGGGTATCGCTTTCACGCAGGCTGGCTGTCAGTCGTTGAGCAACTGACTGCAGGAGGATATCGCCGGCACTATGGCCGAACATGTCGTTCACCTGTTTAAATCCGTCAAGATCGATGAACATGACGGCAAAATTCAGGCCCTCGCGCCGGGCCCGTGCGATGGCATGCCTGACACGGTCTTTCAACAATGCCCGATTGGGTAAACCGGTCAGATAGTCATGATGGGTATTGGTCCGGATAATACGTTCGAGCGACTTGAGCTGGTTGATATCCCGGGCAGCACCGTAGATCACTGCACGGTGGCGGCCCGCTTCATCAGCCTGACCCGCTTCCTCGATATAGTCCTGGCTTACGGATTCGGGTACCGCGACCAGCTTGATATCAAAATAACGGAAATTATCGACGCCGGATTTGTGCCGGATGCGTAAATGCACGCCACGCGCCGTCGCCCTGCCTGAGGCGTTGATGCACTGCGAATATGCTGTTTGTGATCGCTTCAGGTCATCGGGATGCAGCAATTTTGAAAAGTGAACGCCGAGCAACTCTTCTTTTTTATAGCCCAACACATGCCTGATGCGATTGTTGAGATAAACAAAGCAGCCGTTTTCGTCAAGCAGAAAGACCACGTCACGCGAATCCTCGATCATGTAACGATACAGTGACGCCTTTCCCTGGTATTCTCTATCTCGTTGGCTGGTTTCTGGCTGGTTCATAGCGTTACGGCTCATTACCATCGGCAAGTCTCGTATGACAGAATCCGGGGTCGGGACAGCAAAACCCGAGTATTTAGGTGTGTATTGCAATAGCTTAGACAACAGGACCACCATTACTATACGTAATGATCCCTACATCGACATCACGTGGCCGGGCACCGGGGCCCGTCATGCCAGATCAACCCAGCTGAACAAGGCGGAAATATAAAATCACTCAATGATTCAGGGTCTGTTCGATCTGTTTTTCCGCCAGCAACCAGTCCTGGACCGGATCGCCGCCGAGTTGGGCACGCTTCTGGGAATTGTAAAAGGCAGCTTCCGCGATCATCTGACGTTTGACATCATCCGAAATGGAATTTTGCTTCTTGCGGGGCCGCGCCTGTTTCTTTGCCTTGACCGCAGACGCAGTCACCGGCTTTTTACTCGCTTTTGCCATCGTTCCTCCTGCTTGCAGTGCCATAGCATGACTGCGATAAGCCGCACCACGGCGAGACAGGGCTTACTTTAATGACAAATCAGCGGTGTTCAAATACGTAACTCTACCTAAGTCCAGCAAGCAGGAAGGGTGTTGATTTTAGAAAATTTCACGGCTAGTCAGCCTCGCGGCCATGCCCCCGGCCATGGTTGCCATTACCGTGGCCATGGCCGTGACCATTTCCACGCCCGTGCCGCCTCGCATCACCGCCACGTCGCCCCATCCCCAGGTCGTCCCCGGCCTTGAGGGCATGAAAGGCGCGAGAGCCCGGCCGGATACCCAGACGCCGGGCAATCACCCCCCAGCCACGGCGCCGATCCTGCCGGTATACCCGGGTGACCTCGGCGACCGGCTGGTGTGACATTTCCGCCAGGCGCAGGACCATGTAGGCATCGGCCTGGCTGCCGACGTTACTGATGACGGTCCTGACCTCGGCATCCCCGATCCTGAACCGCGCCGACAGCTTCGCCACAAACCCGGATGGGTCTGCCTGGGCCTGGACCGAGAGCCGTTGTAACCAGGCAAAATCGCCGGCGAAAACCGGCTGAACGACGACGAGCTGCAGCAAGAATGCCAGCAGGAAATAACGTGTTCTAGACATGGGCGCTTCCGAATCAGACAGGGTGAATCATCTTTATAGCATAGCCCGTCGCCGGCAATGACACGGGAAATGCTATCCAGACCTCAGTTTGCCGGATTTATTTGCCCGATTGCTGTTTCAGGCGCACAGCCAGCTTTTGCCCGCAGGTCTTGAGCGCGCGTTCAGCAGGGACATCCAGCTTTTCCGCTGGCTCGGGAAACAGGTAATCGATCTTGTAGACCAGCAACTGCATCTGGTTGTGGGAGTATTGGCCGGCGGGCGCGGCCAGGTACTTGTCACACAGCTTCTGATAGGCCGCGAGATCGACCCGGGGTTTCTCAAAATAACCCGAGTAGATCAGATAGCCGGCAAACAGGATAATCAGCAGCATGGCAACGGGATAATAAAAATTGGGTCGGCTCACGGTGTGTTTGCATTGTTATTTGTATCGTAGGCTCAATTTTAATCAATCTTGCCCTGTTCTGGCCAGCGCCAGATCAGCTGTTAGCCGTTACAATCGGACATTGCATCACCGCTCCACCGCGAATCTGGAGGTCCGCGCTATGGATATCGATCAGGCCAGAACCTTTCTGGCCATCACCGCGCATGGCAGCTTTCTTGAGGCCAGCAAGCACCTGCATCTCACCCAGTCGACCATCAGCGCCAGGATTCAGCGCCTGGAGGAAGAACTGGGAACCCGGCTGTTTGTGCGTAATCGATCAGGTGCCAGCCTGACGGTTGCCGGTCGCCGTTTTATTGATTACGCCAAGCGCCTGGTACTGACCGCCGACCAGGCGCGTGATGACATTGGCCTGCCGGAAAGTTACCGCGCCAGCCTGCGGGTCGGCGGGCGGATAGCCTTGTGGGAGGGGTTCCTGCCGCAATGGGTCGGCTGGATGCGCCAGCAGGCTACCGATGTGGTGATCCACAGCGAAATCGGCTTTGAAGAAGACCTGATGCAACACCTTATCGAAGGCAGTATCGACATTGGCCTGATGTACACGCCGCGCCACACGCCGGGATTGATCGTGGAACACCTGTTCGATGAAACCCTGGTGCTGGTGAGCACGCGGTCCGACGACCAGGCTCCGGGAGATGACTACATATATATAGAGTGGGGACCGGGATTCTATGCCCAACATGCCCAGAGCTATCCGGATCTGGCAAGGCCCTCCCAGCTGGCCAACATCGGCTGGCTTGGCATCCAGCTCATGCTGACCAATGGCGGCAGTTGTTTTTTACCTGCACGCATGGCCGCGCCTTTTATTGAATCGGGGCAATTGCATCGCGTCGCCGATTCACCGCGCTATGTCCACCCGGCCTATATGATTTTCCCGCGGGAGAGCGACAATCCGGTAATGGAGCAGGCGGTTAGCGGCCTGCGCGAACTGGGTGAACGCGAACGCCGCCGGACAACCTGAGAATCGACCTGCTGACAACGATGTATTGCGCGAAGCCCACCCTGCATCATGACAGACGACTGCACAAATCATCATTTTTCTTTTTGCTGCATAATAACCCGCCTGATTGCTTGTCAAACCCCCATCTGGACTTGTTTGAGGAGCATGCAGCATGAACCGAGTAAAACAATTACTGGCAGAATGGTCACAGTCCGGCCAGGTCCGGCCACTGGTCAAAACGCTCAGTATTGAAGTCAGTGCCACAGATTACGCCAGGGCGCGAGCCCTTGCCGAACTCTATAATCATCGCAGCGAACAACAGATCATGAGTGAATTATTCTCGGCCATGCTCGACGAGGTCGAGGAGGCCTTGCCCTATCTTCCGGGCAAGATGGTTGTCGCCGAAGATGAATTCGGTGACCCGGTGTTTGAGGATATCGGCCTGTCCCGCAAGTTTGAACAACTTGTCCATAAATATGGCAAAGCCAATACCTGACACTAAAACCACAGGGGTATAGCAGATGTTTCGCTTTTTTAGGTCGTTCAGGAACCGCGGATGCCGCTGCCGCGGGTCATGGCCTGCATCCTGTCCATACTGGAGCTGACATAGACCAGTTTATCGTGGCCGATCTGTAACAGGCGCCAGAACAGGATATTACCGCTCGCTTCACCCGGATAGCTGCTCTTGCTGATCAAAAGCATCAGGATCTTGTTTTTTTCCTGCCACCTGCCGGAAAAGGCCCAATCCTGCGAGGCATTGCCTGCCTTGATCCGGTAATCGTAAGTAAAACGATGATGCTTTTTCAGGTCGAGTATGGCGTGGATACGGTAACCCGAGTCATCCGCGCTATTAACCATGTTCCACTTGCCAATCATGGACTGGCGCAGGCCTGGCAGCTGGCCGGGTTTGATATTGCTGTATTTGTCGTACTGGCTGGTTTTGGCAATGATACCAGCGCGGAACTGGCTCCAGTCACTGATCAGGGCAGTAATCGGCTGGGCCGAGCTTTCCACCCTGGCTTCCCTTGCCTTCGCATAAGACGGATTAATATGCGTCAATACAGCCAGGAGCGTGATGCCAAATATTACCTTTCTCATCATCCACCTCGCTTTGACCTGGTCTCAGCTACGGGTCATCTCTATGACAAGAAGATAACTTGCTGCGTTCAGTCAAAATCCCGCGCAAAACATGCAACAACCTGTTCGCGACCTCCTGATTCGACCTGCAGGCGAACGATGCCTAGTCCCGGCTGAATTGCCAGTGGCTGTAATCGATCATGGCACCATTATGAAACACCGCTTTATAAAATTGCAGGCCGTCATTTTTCAGCACGAACTGCCTGACCGTCTCCAGGCTTAACACGGTATTCCCCGAGCCTTTGCCAAACTCGCGCCGAAACCCGGTGCGCAATGCGGTCTGGGTCCTGAACCTGATGCCGCCGTCATAAAATTGCATCAGCGCCAGATCGCCCTCGCCGGTGACCTGTAAATGCCGGTCATTGCGGGTCACTATGAAGTGATAACTTGTGCTCACACTATTGCGTTTATCGTAGATGCTGAAATCAAACTGATAGGCGTTACCGTTGCGGTGAACGCGCAATTTCAGCTCTTCCGGTGCCCTGACAGGAACGCTGTCATTACCGCCAGTCATGACGCAGGCCGTCGATTTTCCTGAACCCTGCCACTGACCTTCAAGCCGGGCAAAAAAGCCAAACACCCTGTCCTGCAGATGTCGTGGTAAAGGCTGAGAGGAGACAGGGGCCCAGACGCTATTGGAATCGCGCAGATTAGGCGACTGACTCTGGCAATCTGCGGCCAGGGCGTGGGTTGCGATACCTGTACAGGCCAGGAATAACAACGCTACCAGATTAATTTGCTCAAATCGCATCGACACAGCCCGCGCATTGTCCCGGCAGATATTTCGGGATCAAAAAAGGAGTGCATGGTGTGATAAGCCGCGACACCGTGCCCATATACCACCTATAGACACACAGAATGGTGTTCTGGTTCTGTAGGCGATAAACAAAGCGGCTGAAAGAACCCGCTACACCTGGTCGTCGACAACCAAACTGGATATGCTCGTGTTGTCCCCAGCGCTGTTCGCTCAGTCGTCCACGTCCAGCTCATCGTCCTCAGGAAAATACCAGACAAATTCACCGATCAAGGCCTCATCCACCTGGCTTTCTGCCTGGCACAGCTCATCGATTGTAAGCAGCTGACCGCCATCATCGTCCAACAGGGCCTGCGCAATCAGTTCCTCGCGAACCCTGGCCAGCGCCGCCTGATGTGCAGTTGCTTCATCCTCGGCATCCACGTACAGGGTGCGAGTGAAATCAAGTAATTGCGCTTCATCATCGACGACAAACTGGAAATTTTCTCCGACGACCGTTGCCTTGAATGCGGGCATGCTTCCTCCTTCCTGTTTTTATTCTGTTTTTGTTTTGACCTGAACCTTCATGCGGGATCCAGCGCAGGCTGAGTATTTTGTTATCTATATATATTACATATTCCGCCTTGATTAATGTGGCTAGGTGCACGTTTTGATCATGTGCCGAGAGTAATGGCTTGCTATCCATTGCTGCGGGGCAATCAGTGTACCGTGTGAACGCGCAGCGAGGCGGCTAGTCCAGTTGACGGCCAGGTATGACAGACTCGGGTACCGGTGCTGATTGTCGGCGGCTGGCCAGCCAGCCAAACAGGGACAGCAGACCCAGTCCGATACCGATGAGCAGGATCCCGATGATCTCGTCAGGCCGGAACTGTTCGCTCAACATCAGGCGCGAAGACACAATGGCAACGACCGGTGTCCCCAGTACCGACAGGCCGGCTTCCCAGGCGGGAATACGGTCAAGCGTATAAAACCACAACCACCAGCATAGGGCCGTGCTCATGACAGCCATATAGGTCAGAATGCCCAGATAGGAAAGATTCCAGTGGGTCGGGTGCTCGGGGATGACCATGGCCAGCAGCCACAAGGCAGCTGCACCGAACAACATCTGCCAGGTCGTTAACGCCAGCAAATCGACCTGCTCTTGCTGACGCAATCGTTTAATCAGAATCGTACCGACCGCCCAGCACAAGGCCGCCATGATGCCCAGAAATTCGCTCAGGATACTGGCGTGCAGGTTCCAGGGTTCAATGATTAACACCAGCCCGGTCAGGGTACTGATTGCTGCCAGCCACTGCTGACCGCGGATTCGCTCACCCAGGATCGGCCAGGCCATGAGCAGGGTCCAGATTGGCATAGTAAACACCAGTACCGCGGTCTTGCCGGCGCCACCTGCCACCAGCGACCAGGTTTGAAACAGCATAAAACCGGTTACCTGCACCAGGCCGATAAGCAGGGTCTTGCGCGGCGCGATCAGGCGCATCGGCCTGCCAGTCAATTTAAGCACGGCCAGTAATGCCAGTCCGCCACCGAGACTGCGTTCAGCGGCAAAGGCAAACGGTGGTGCATAGCTCAGACCTATTTTTGCCACCACCCAGGTATAACCCCATACAATTGATAACAGGACCAGCGATACTGCCGGCCACCAGCGCGATCCGCGTTTTACACTCATTCGTTTTGGCTGCCCCTGACACCCCGCCTTGCGGCGAGGTGTGATCAAACTGCAAACAGCAGGCGACCCTGCCCGTTTCAAGGCCTGCCATACTGCCGCAGATTTCGCCGGTATTCAATCGCATTCTTGAGTGATCGTTCAATTATGGCTAAAATGTATTAGCAGGAGTAAATGTCATGGCCAGACCCTCACGCTATCGCCGGGAAGACGTGCTTGAAAAGGCAATGCAGGCCTTCTGGAATGAAGGCTATAACGCCACAGGTATGGCTGACCTGGTCAGCGCAACCGATATGCGCCCGGGCAGCCTGTATGCCAGCTTCAACTCCAAGCGCGAACTGTTTCTGGCCAGCATCGATCTCTACGGTCAGCGCAGCGTGGCCAATATCCAGCAAGGTCTGGACAGTAGCGCCTCACCGCTCACCGGGGTTCGTCAACTGTTGCGCAAGCTGGCCCGCGATACAGTGAGCAAACAGGGCAAACGTAGCTGCTTTCTGGTCAACAGCGTACTTGAGATGGCCCGCCAGGACCCGGCGGTACGTGAACGCGTCAATGTGTACTTCCGGCAAATCGAGTCACTGCTGCGACGTAAACTGAAACAGGCCCAGGCCGAAGGCGAGCTGGGTGCTGACAGGGACCCCAGGGCCATTGCCACGTTTTTGTTAAACAACATCTGGGGACTGCGCGTACTAGCCGGCACCGACCCTGGCCCCAGGCGTGCCCAGGACATCGTCAGGCTGGCGTTAAGCGTGCTCGATTGAACCGAATGCCATGCTGGCATTCAAACCTGTTTACGACATCACAACAAAGGAGCGTAATCATGAGCAAGGTTTTAGTCTGGCTGGCTTCCGGCGAACGCAGCAAACTGATGCCAGGCGTGTTGTGGGGCCTCAATGCCAAGCGCCGTGGCTGGGTCGATGATGTCCGCGTCGTCGTGTTTGGCGACAGCGAACAAACCGTCATGAAAGATGATGAATTATTTAACATGGTACAGGAAATCGAAGGCACCATGTTTTGCCGGCACGTGGCGGAAAACCAGGGCACGGTCGAACAACTGGAAAGTAAAGGCGCCAATGTCATCTACGTGGGTGAACCCATCGCCAGGGCTATCGATGAAGGCTACACCGTGATCACGTTCTGAGCCCGTCCTTTTGCCTGAACAGGTAATCCTTGTTTGACTGCACTGCCTGTCGAAACTGCCACCGCGTCAGACATTCCATATTTTCTGCACGTGGACATAAGCAAAAAATCCTCGAATAAACAAAGGGTGAAAAAATGAGAACACTTTTGCTGGGAAACAGCGATCTGAAAGTCACGCACATCTGCCTGGGTACCATGACCTTTGGTCAGCAAAATACTGAAGCCGAGGCCCACGCCCAACTCGACTTTGCCCTGGATCAGGGTATCAACTTTTACGATACCGCCGAGATGTATCCGGTCCCGCCGCGGGCCGAAACCAGCAGCCGCACCGAACAATACGTTGGTAGCTGGCTCAAACAACAGGCCCGCGATCAGATTATTCTTGCCACCAAGGCAACCGGTCCAGGGCGCAGCTTCGACTGGATCAGAAATGGCCAGTTACATTTCACCCGCAAGAATCTTGAACAGGCCCTGCATGGCTCCCTGCAACGACTGCAAACCGATTATGTCGATCTTTACCAGCTGCACTGGCCGGATCGTAACGTGCCGTTGTTCGGCGCCTACCACTTCAATCCGGAACAGGAACGCGAGTCTGCACCGCTGCAGGAGGCGTTGGCCACCATGGCTAATTTTATCGAGGCGGGCAAGGTACGACACTGGGGACTCTCCAATGAAACCCCGTGGGGACTCATGACGATCCTGCGCCTGGCCGATGAACTCGGCCTGCCGCGTCCGGTGTCGGTACAGAACGCCTACAACCTGTTGAATCGCAACTGGGAAGGCGGCCTGTCGGAAATCGGCTATCGGGAGAAGGTTGGCCTGCTGGCCTACTCACCACTCGGCTTCGGCTATCTCAGCGGGAAATACCATGACGATCCCAAAGCCAGCGGCCGGGCCACCCTGTTCGATGGCTTTACCCAGCGCTACGTGAAACCGAACGTCACCGAGGCGGTCGCGGCCTATGTCGAACTGGCCCGCGCCCACCAGCTGACACCGACCCAGCTGGCACTGGCCTTCACCTATAACAAGTGGTGCGTCGCCAGCACGATCATCGGTGCCACCTCGATGGATCAACTGCGTGAAAATCTGGAAGCGGACCGGGTACAACTCTCGCCTGAACTCAGCGCCGAGATAGAAAAGATCTATTTACAGTTTCCCAACCCGGCGCCCTGATACGACACACTGTCATCCCATGATCTGCCGTGGCGTGAATGCACCACGGCATTTTGTTGACACTTGTATAACAAATGCCAAACTAGAATAGTTGTCCGTTACAGCCAAGTCTAGCACTTCGCAAACGTGCCAGCGCATGTTCGCAATTCATTAACACTTGCTAATATTAGCGACAGGCGGTCATCGGCAAGAGACCGTGCTTATTTGCCGGCACGGGTCGATTGCAGATCAAATCCACCTTCACCACTGATCCAGGTATCGCGGTCGCGGATGATCGCCTGCACCGGTAACTGGGCACTGCTGACCTTGACGTTACCGGTTTTACGCACCGCGGTCCCGATCGCCACCAGTTCGATCAGGCCCGAGCCCAGTTCAACGATATACGTTTTGATCCCCACGACTTCATCCGCCTGCAGGCTGGCGGCCTCGGACCTGAGTCGATCAAACACGTGTTCGCGCGCATCATAGACCAGTGTCGTCAGATCGCTGATTTCGCCCCTGACCAGGCCCTTGAACATGGCCTTGAGGCCACCAATGGCACCCAGGGAATAAACCGAGGTTGAAATCAATAACTTGATTGGGACATAACCCAGGCTGGTCATCGCCCATAGCTCCTCACCGGTCAGGTCACTGGTCACCGGGCTTGCACTGGTTTCTGACGGCAACTGGGGATGACGGGTCGCCGTCCCGGTCATGTACATTTCGTGTACGCCGTTGAACTGGCTGATATTGGTACGCACACCGACCACCGCGTTGGCGCCGGCACGCTTTGCCTGTGCAACCAGCCGTTCCAGGGCATGATGGCGGGTGGCATTGAACACGTCGCTGAATTCCTTGATCTCACCCCGGATCATGGTTTTGAGTGCGCCGGTAATACCGCGCACCGCGCCAACGGAATAGGCAATATTGCCAAACACGAATTGCATGGGTTGATAACCGGCATCCATGTGACAGAATAATTCCTGGGCATCACCCGCACTGGTAAAGTGGCGCGTGCCACCGCCACCGACAACCCCCGAACCAACAAACAAAAACTCGGTATTCCCCGCCAGGCTGCGTAACTCCGAGCTGACACCGACGACACCGTGCACGCCCTCCTGGACGGCCTCATCGACCATGCGCTTAAAGGCGGCTTCGCGACCATCGTGGATCGTCGCGGTGATCTCCGGCACTTCGCCCCCCAGTACGCCACGAAACGCCGAGGTCAGGCTGCCCATAAAACCCATGGACTGAATGCTGTTGCCGACTACCACGCCGGACGGACGCAAACCTTTTAACTGCATGCAATAGATTTCGTTACCGGACAGACCGGTCACGCTTGGCTGGCTCATTGCGATGTTCCCCTTGTTTTTATATTGTTTGTTTTCAGGATCGCATAACAGATACCAGGCATACTGTCGGCCTGCTTCTTGGCGGGAAGGCCCAGCCCATGTCAGGCAATCCTCAGATACTCATCGCGCAGACACCGGCTACTGTCCTGCAACGCCGGAGGCAATGACCTGCTGAGTATAGTCCATAGCGGTTGAAATGCCCGTGGGCACTCCCGCTCGGGCCAGATTACCTGCCATGCCCCGATACGCAGACACGAGCTGTGCGCGACTGAACATTATCCGGGGCGACGGGCAATGAAATCAATTTCCACCAGTGCGGCACGGGCCAAACCGGTCACGCCTACACAGGTACGTGCCGGACGCCGCTCCGCTGGAAAATAACTTTCGTATACACGGTTCATGGCCTCGTAGTCCGCATAAAAGTCCGTCAGGAAGACACGCGCACACAACACGTGATGCAGGCCCAGTTCCAGGCCGGCAAGGACGTTCTTGAGATTGACAAATACCTTGTGTGTCTGTGCTTCTATCCCTTCTGGCAAGGGGGCATTAAAATCATCCGGGTCAATTGGCAACTGTCCTGTCACGAAGATCCAGCCATCGGCTTCTACCGCGTGACTAAAGGGCGCAACCGGTTGTGGCGCAGTGGCAATCATATGAAACAAGTTTTCTGACATGCGTTATTATCCTCACAAGAAATTACTCAACTAGATAGTCATTATCTACCAGCATGTTCTGTGCCAGTGCTAAGACATCCCTCAATACAGCAGATCGAGAAGACAAATGTAAGGCAAATCGGTAATTAAGCTGGCAGTGTGTCAACCAAACTGCTGTGTGCATTTGTAAAGTAAACAGAAAATTTTACAATTCCCGCTGAATTACCGTGACTTCCACAACTTTTCCGGATTTTACCCGGAAAATTCCCGCCACATGGTCAGGCTTTGTTTTTCTACATAACGTTTGATCATTCATGACACCAAGTTAGTGCAGGCATGTACCAACACAGTGCACCGCCAGTTCCCGTTATTACAGTCACGATATAGATGTCATGAAAATTTCCCGAATATGTAACTTTATGGCATGACATCGGCACATTTTTACACCGATTTGCTGCTGGCGCGCTTTTTGCTGAAACCACCTGGTACACATAAACATCATTAACATTCACGGGAGAAACCATGATGAGTACCTGTTGCAATCACTCTGGCAATAAAACACTAGCGAGCATTCTGCCGGGGAAGCTAAATGCCCGACAAATTTTTCTTTCTGCTGCTGCGTTAATGTGGCTGGCGGTTGTTGCCCTGCCTGGCCTGGCGCATGCCGCCATGCCGAAATTCCCGACAAAGGAATGCAAAGCGTTGCAAGCCAAGTATCCGGACTGGAAAGGCAAGACACTGGTCAATGCCATCAATCCACACACGCCAGGATACGAAGCCCTTGATCCAAAGGATCCCAGCAAGTACATCGGTTTCGATATTGACCTGGGTGAAGCACTTGGCAAGTGCCTTGGTTTCAAGATGAGCTACAAGCCTGTCGCCTTCGCCGCCCTGTTACCAACCTTAAAGGCAGGTCAGGCCGATATCGTCATCTCCGATATTTATGCGACCTCGCCACGCGCCAAGGCCGCCGACTTTATTACCTACTCCAAGGTATTTGACGGTGTCCTGGTTGCCAAGGGCAATCCGAAAAAGATCACGGGCATCAATACCTCGATGTGTGGTCTGACAGCGGCAGAGAACACCGGCTTCGTGGAAGTCCCGCTGGTGCAGAACCTGGCTGCAAGCTGTAAGAAAATTGGTAAGCCGGCACCCAAGCTATTGTTATTTGATAACAATGCGCAGTGTATCCAGGCAGTGCTCGCGGGACGCGCCGATACCTATATTAATGACGTGAATACGGTAGAGCAGGCGGTCAAGGCCTATCCCGACAAGCTGAGCAAAGCGGTTGCCGTCACTCTGCCTTACTCCGTCGGTATCGCCGTGCCCAAGAACAACCACAAGTTCCGCAGTGCCATCCGCGAGTCCCTGATCATTCTGCAAAAAGCCGGGATCGAAAAGGCATTTCTGACCAAGTGGTCTCTGGGTGCCGGTCACGAAGAGCATCCGAAGCTGATCACGCACTAAACGAAAATGGATCTCTTTGGACATTACTTAACCCTGCCGTACCTGCTCCAGGGCATCACCATTACGCTCGAGGTGACTGCCCTGGGGCTGGCCGGCGGCCTCCTGATGGGATTGGTGCTGGCGAGTATGCAGCTGTCTCGCTTTCGCGCGCTGTCCATGCTCGCCCGCACCTATGCCATCATCTTTCGCGGCACCCCGCTGATCCTGCAGATGGTGTTCGCCTACGACGCCTTACCGCAACTCGGCCTCAAACTCACCGCGGTTGCCGCCGCCGGTCTTGCCCTGGCCGCCAACGAAGCACCTTTCATCGCGGAAATCATCCGCGCCGGGATTCTCGGCGTGGAATCCGGACAGGTATCTGCCGGCCAGGCACTGGGCATGACACCGTCAGTCCTGATGCGACGTATTATTGCACCACAGGCCATCCGGACCATGGTACCGGCTATGGGCAACGAGGCAGTAACAGCGTTAAAGAACTCATCGCTGGCCTCCTTTATTGCCGTGCAGGAACTGACCCTGCGCAGTACCCAGCTGGCCTCATCGACTTTTGACTTTTTCTCAATTTTCTTCGCCTCCGGGGTCATGTACCTGTTGCTCACCGGTGGCTTCAGTGCCCTGCAGCTCGCGGCCGAGGCACTGCTTGATCTGGATCGACCCAAACCACGCCAGTTGCTGGCGCGCTTCCTGACACCGTGGCGGCGCGAACCCATGATATTGACACCGGCCGCTCCGGCACCGCCTGCGAGCAAGGACACTGCACCCACTGACGCGCACGCCCGAAATTATAGCAAGATGACCTCGTCAGCGAGGGAAACGCGGGCCGCCTCCCTGGTCAATCGTCCGGTCGCGGTCGAGGTCCACGACCTGCGCAAAGAGTACGGCGATCAAACCGTCCTCGACGGCCTGGATCTAACCATCCGCGCCGGTGAAGTGGTGGCCCTGCTGGGACCCAGCGGCTCAGGCAAAAGCACCCTGCTACGCTGTATCAACCGGCTCGAACGCTGGGACAGTGGCAGCATCCAGGTAAGCGGCCGGTATCTGGATCGGGACGAGGACGACAAGCCGTTAACGCCACGCGCCATTGCCAGGGCACGCGCCGATATCGGTGTCGGCATGGTCTTCCAGCAATTCAATCTGTTCAGCCACCTGACTGCCCTGGAAAACGTGGCCGGTCCCTTGCGCTGGGTCTATGGACAATCCAAACCCGAGGCGCATCGCCGCGCGTGTGAATTACTGGAGCGGGTTGGCCTGATGCACCGGGCACACGCCCTGCCCCGACATTTATCCGGCGGCCAGCAACAGCGCGTCGCCATTGCCCGCGCAATCGCACCGAATCCTAGTGTGCTGCTCCTGGATGAGCCCACCTCCGCTCTCGATCCGGAACTGGTGAACGAAGTCCTGGATGTCATCCGACGCCTGGCCATCGAAGATCACCTGACCATGATCATCTCCACCCACCAATTGCGTTTTGCCCAGGAAGTCGCGGACCGGGTCGTGTTTCTTAACGGTGGCGTGGTAGCGGAAGAAGGACCGGCGCTCGAAGTCCTGACACGTCCACGACACCCCGTGACCGCGCGCTTCCTGCAGGTCATGGCAGAGGATCACCTGGACCAGCAGGCAAGCTAACGATGTATCACTTTGTACTATCAAGTTTTGGAGATAAATGACATGAGCGACACCAGTATCCTGCAACCCAATGAAGGCCAGATTAACGCACAGCATTACCTGGCTTCGAGTATTAAAACCGTGCTGTGGGGCTGGTTGCCCAGTGAAGATACACCCTCCGTATTAACCATGAAATCCGGCGAGACCGTCACCATCGATACGGTTTCGCATGAAGGCATACTGGAAGATCAGGGTCGTGACCCACTGGCCTATTTTGAGCAGTTTGGCGTTGCCCCATCAGACATTTTGCGCGATGCCGTCGAGATTGCTGCCAACTATGCCGAACGCGACGCCAATGGTGACGGTCCGCACGTAGTCACCGGGCCGATCGCCATTGCCGGCGCCAAACCCGGCGATGTGCTCAAGGTCGAATTCCTGGAACTGACTCCGCGCGCGCCGTACGGGATTATTTCCAGCCGCCATGGATATGGTTCGCTACCGGGGGAAATGCCGCCATTACCACACCCTGACTTCAAACCGGATGTCAGTCAGCCGGAAACCTCGGGCACTATCTCGATGTTTTGTCCGGTCGGGCATGATCACACCGGCTGCCTGCCATACGACAGTGACAAACCGATCACCTTCCCCATCGCCCCGTTTCTCGGCCTGGTCGGTGTGACCCCGGCTGGCGGCAGCTCGCTGCATTCCGTACCGCCCGGTCCGTTTGGTGGCAATATTGATATCAAGGATCTCGTCGCCGGCACATCGGTCTACCTGCCGGTTCAGGTGCCGGAAGCCGGACTCTATGTCGGCGATCCGCACTACGCACAGGGCCACGGCGAGGTCGCGCTCACGGCACTGGAAGCGCCATTGCGAGCAAGCCTGCGCGTTACCGTATTACCCGGCGAAACCAGTCGGAGCATCCTTGGCGTCATCGACCGTCCCTTCGCCGAAACCAATCAGCACTGGATTGCCGTCGGCCTGGACCGTGACCTGAACGAAGCCATGCGCAAGGCCGTGCGCGAGGCCCTGCGTGCGTTAAAGGACATGTATGGCGTACCCAACGACATTGCCTATGCCTATTTAAGTGCCGCCGGTGACTTCATGGTGTCACAGGTGGTGGATGACGTGAAGGGCGTACACTGTCTCATCCGCAAGGCCGACTTTGCCCGCTGGACCTGAACCCGATCAGAACTTATGTAGCCAGGCACTGAGGCCGCGCATAATCATATCGATAGCGATGGTCCCGACAATCAGGGCCATCACCCGACCGGCGATTTCGATATAGCGTTGAACCAGGGCTTCGCGCCGAGGCAATACGATATCATGCAGTTTTTTCAGCAGGGCCAGGGTGACCACACAGATCACCATCGCCGTGATGACTACCAGACAGGCAATCAGGGGATCTTCACGTTTGCCGATCACGACGCAGGCACTGATCGAGCCCGGCCCGATAAAAACAGGCATGGCCACGGCCCCGGCCAGGTGTTTTGATTCGCCCTGCAGGATTTCAATTGCAGTCGGGCCACGAAAGACGAATTGCAGTGCAATCAGCAAAAATACGACCCCGCCGAAGATCTGGAAAGAGGCGAATTCGACGTGCATGAAGCGCACGAAGATGGCATCACCCAGGATAGCAAAACCGCAAAACACCGTACTTGCGATCAGCCCGGCCCGGACCAGGACCCGGGTAAACTGGCGTTGATCCAGCTTTTGCACGATGCCTGTCAGGTACACGATGAGCAGGAATGGGTTTAGCATGACCAGCAACAAGCCGGTAGATTTGAAAAACTCGGACATTAATTAATATTCCCTGCTGTTCAGTTAGCGAAAAATCACCTAATACGCCAAACCGTATTTGATTTCAAATAAAATTTCATCGCTTAACGACAGTCCAGCTAACAGACTTAAGAAAGCAAAAATTGCATTGATACGAAATACCGGCATAACGACAAGTGACGTATGATGGCGGACTGTTGTCCGGAGGGTATTGACTAGAGTGCGACGAAGGTACCGGGGCTGCCACCGACAGACTCTTTTTCGAAAGCTACGTAGACGTTTTTACCCGGTAAAAACGACAGCGGGTGGGAGAGCCGGCCAGGCCCTTACATACTGGATTCGGCAATCCGCATTCGCACCCGTTTCGCAATGTGCTCTGTTCTGATCAGCCAGTGCTTGATCCGATTGGAGTCACCGTATTTGCTCAGCTTACCCCACGAATCCAGTAACACAATGATCACGGGGCGCGACTGGATCCGGGTCTTCATTACCAGGCAATTGCCCGCGTCATCGGTGAAACCGGTTTTGCTGAGCGAGATCGGCCAGTTGTCGTATTTTACGAAACGATTGGTATTGCCGAACTTGACCTCACGCCCGGTGCGTAGATTGGTAATACTGTCACGGGACTGGGTGGTAAAGTCACGAATCGTAAAGTACTGGCTGGCGGACTTCACGATCTGCATCAGGTCATAGGCGGTGGAATAGTTGCCGTTCCCAAGACCGGCGGGGTCACTGTAATGGGTGTGGCGTAAACCCAGCAGGCGTGCCTTGTTATTCATGGCCAGCACAAACGCTTTCGTACCTCCCGGATAGGTTCGCGCCAGTGCCATTGCCGCACGATTTTCGGAAGCGACCAGGGCAATCAGTAACAGGTCATGGCGCGTGAAGCGCATGCCGGTACGCAGGCGCGAGCGAGAATAGCGAATCCGATCCTTATCGGCATTAGTAATGGTAATCACCTGGTCCATGGGCTGCCCCTTGTCGAGTACCACCATGGCAGTCATAAGTTTGGTCAGGGAGGCAATGGGCATTTCCTGATCCGCGTGCCGGTGCAGGATGACCTCCTTGTCGCGTTCATCGTAGACCAGGGCAACGTGCGAACGCAGTCTGAGGCGGGTACGGTGGGCGTACTTGAGAATGGTGTTGGCAGAGACATAGCGATATGAAGACGTCTGATTCGAGACCTTGATCAATCCACTGGCCGCCTGCCCGCTACGTTTACTGACATTGACCCCGTGGACTGGCACAATCCCGTCCCGCAGCCCCTGGCACTGTGCGACCTGCGGCCCCAAAACCAGCAACACCGGGGCCAAGAGCATGAGTTTATTCATTATTTTCATGGCAGGACTATAGTCCCCACACCGGTCATTTGTAAAGTCCGCCGGCCCGGGTCCCGGTCATACCTAGTGACCGAGAATGTGCGCGTGTTCGAGGGCAACCTTGTAGACGTGACCGATGCCGTTATCCTTGTTCAGTACCACTGTCCCCCGCACCAGAACCACATCTGACTGGGACTTATCCCTGGTAATCACCAGCAGTGTCCTGCCGCTGCTGTTATCGCGAATATGTATCCAGTTATGACCCATAATATTGCCGATGTACTTCACGACCTCACCACGAACCCTTACCTGCTTGCCCTTAAGCTGTCGCCGCTGTTCAAAAATTTCGGCAATGGTTTTGCCATGGCTGGCCGGTTTTACCTGGATTGTCTTTGCTGTTGCGGATGAAGACGGCATTTGCTCCTTCATCCCGCCTGCTGCTGCCATGCTGGTATGACCGCCGGGGGCAACAACGATGTGGTTTGTGAAATAGACCAGTGAAAAATTTCGCTTGAGTGCTGTGCTGTGGAATTGCCGCATCGGCATGTTGGTGCTGATACGTATCGCATCGCCTTTTTTAACTGGCGTGATCGGGCCGGCTGCCCAGACGAGCTGATGAGCAGACTGGATCTGTACGTAGGTGTAACCACCGGCATTCATGGTCTTCATCACCTGGCCGTACATGAATTTGGCAGCGGCATGCTTACCAATCGGGGATGGCGGCATCAGGCTAGCCTGGCCGGGTCCCGCCGCCAGTGCCGGATATATATATAGGAGTGAGATAGTCAGCGTCAGGCAATAGCCTGCTCGGCGCAATAGTAATGTTTTCATGGGACCCCTGGCTCGACCCTTCGTATTACAGAGGGTATTGCAACAGATCTGTCCGCTGCAATGCGTGCTGACGGTCAAATTTTTATTTAATCCCTGCCGTAACCCGACCAGGATTGAGCTGGCCCGCTGCTCAGGCGGTAACGGCAAGTTGCGCTTCCCTGACCTCGCCAATCTGTTTACGCCAGGTCTGGATGGCGGGATAGCTATCCACCAGGCTTGTCGGGATCCCATCGAGCATACCGCAGGTGAGCCATTCGATGATCCAGTAGAGCTTGAGGTCAGCGACTGTCAGGCTGTCACCGACAATAAAGCCGGTGTTACCGTTGGCATTCAGCAATTTTTCGAAACAAGCTGCCCAGAACGGCAGGGTTTCTTCTGCCAGGGTCTTGCGCATCGCCATGCGTTTTGCCTCATCCGCTTCGTGCAGACTGGGCCCGAGTAGCGCATTAATATCCTCGCCCATGTCCATGGCCTCGTCGACTTTGAGCGCCTTGACCGGATCATCCACCGGATACAGGCCGGACAGGCGCCCGGCAAATCGCAGGATGGCATTGCTCTGGGCCGCGCATACCTTGCCTTGCGTGGATTCAATGTCCAGCACCGGCAGCCCGCCAAAGGGAAATTCCCCTGCCTTGCGGCGTTGGCGAAATTCATCGGGGGGTATATGCACATCCTCGAATTTAATACCGCCGATATTCAGGGCATCGCGGATGGGGCCGGCCCGGCCCGGGAATGGGAAATAACGCAAACTGAGGGACAGGATATTGCTCATGACAATTACCTCCACTATGCAAAGTGATGAGATGGCGAGGAGCAAGTTCTATGCGCCGAGGGACTACTGTGCCATTGCCGCTACCTCCAACGCAACAGGCAGGAAGTTCACAACAGCCTGATCAGGATAACATCTGCCAGTAGCCGGGCCCGAATAAAATAAAGTAACCTTCTGTGTCCGGAGTTGGCCGGTTGCACCATCCCGGTCTCGCCAGTATTTTTTACAGCATCGAGATAGCAGGATACTTATTCACCCGGCTTGACGGGATCCCATCGTCTATACCGCTATTGATCCGGTTTGGCGTGTACCGTGCGAACACCGTTGTTTTAATCTCACTATTCTGATACATCATTAGGTACACTCATCAATATTTCTGAATATAGCCGATGTATCTATAATTATTGCCAAGCTAATCCGCCATGAAGAACTCGAATGATACTATCAACCAGGCACCGCCCTGGCTCATGCACGCACTCAAACCCTTTATCGCCCGCTCCATTGCCCGGAACATGGTAAAAAAATATCCCGGGCTCGGTCGCGATGCCATCCTGCACAAAATGCGTACCAGTGAGACGTCAATGCAGGAATATCGCGCCACCATGCAGGCGAATCAGGAACAGGTGGAACAGATGTTAGAACGAGTTGGTCGTTATCTGCCGGTCCATGGCGATAACCCAGCCACCACTGACAAAACAAAACCCGTTCACTGGTATTCGCCCTCCTCGCTGGTCCTGATCGGCGCTAACCTGATCCCTTTGTACGGGGTGTTTGAACTTGGCTGGCCGATATTCCCTATCCTGTTTCTGTTCTGGCTGGAAAATGTCGTGATTGGCCTGTTAAATGTGCTGCGCATGCTGCTGGCGGATCCAGCTGACCTCGTCCTGTGGACATCGAAATTCTTCATGGTGCCGTTCTTCTGTGTTCATTACGGGATGTTTACGGCAATTCACGGCCTGTTTGTTATTCGCCTGTTTGGCGGTAACCACTACGGCGACATGGACCACGGATTCTGGCCCATTAATGGCGCCATTCAGGCAATCAGGGATTTTGATCTAAGCTGGGCGGTGATGATACTCGCGGCCAGTCACCTGTTTTCCTTTCTCTGGAATTACCTGGGCCACGGCGAATACCGGCGGGCCGCCATCAGTGAACTCATGCAACGGCCTTACCGGCGAGTCGTGCTGCTGCACCTGACTATCCTGCTAGGCGGAGCTGTGGCCATGGCACTGGGTTCGCCTGTCTGGGGGTTGTTGCTGTTAATCGCGCTCAAGATCGGCTTTGACCTCAAGGCGCACATCAAGGAACACCGCAAGGCACTGGCCTGAACACGAAATGCTGCCTGCTTTGCGTGCGCTAGCCCGCTGGCAAGTATGCCTCGATTTGAGCAATATTAGCCTGCACGTCCGTATAGCTGTGTTCAATGAAATGTAGCTGATCACCCAGCCGGAGCACCACGCTGGGGTAGCCCTGCGCGCCGAGTCGTTCAGCCAGCATCAGTTCTTCTAAAAACAATTTGTTCAGCTCGGGGGACCGGATACGATCGATGAACTCCTGCCGCGGGATAGCCAGCTCCTCGGCCAGGGCATATAAATTCTCATACAAGGATGGGTTCCCCGCCTCCAGGTAATAAAAGCGCTGGATGCGTTCGTACATCGCCAGTTCCTTGCCATACTCCCGTGCCGCCAGTGCTGCCTTGCAGGCGGGGTAGGTGGAACGGCGTGGAGTATTACGGGTCCAGAACTCGAAATTGAACGGGACGCCACATAGCGCATGGATACGTTGCCAGGTCTGCTGCAGGTGATCGCGCATCGCTTGTGGCATGGGCTCGTCGGTTTCCGGCGCCAGGCCACCAAGAACGTAAACGATTTCCACTCGCTTAGCCATGGCGGCCTTGACCTGATTCCACACTGGCCTGAAACCCCAGCACCAGCTGCACATGGGATCATAGATGTAATACAGGACGGCAGATTGTGATAACGGATTCATGAAATCGCCTGCAGCTCAGCGGTCCGGTGGCTGTTGTTCGTCACACTTCTTGCAATTGAGTTCATAGCCGAGCATCGAGTGCCTGCCCTCCTCGCTGATTACCCAGGGCCTGCTCACCAGTGGCGGGTTATGCCTGACATGCTGATTGTGTCCACATGCCAATTCGGCCACCCAGTGGTTTTCTTCGTCTGTATGGTAACCGGTGATGGGCTGTTTCATAGGCACTGGCCAGTCTGTAATAACGTTACCTATTTATACCAGATCATTGACACGTATTCACCGACCCGGCTCGTACAGATATCAGCATCCGTCGCTCTGAGAGGCGTGTAACACCGGCGAAATTGCCCGCCCGAAACGAAACAAATATAATGATATACATTACCGGCATGATCTACATGCCAGCTCACAGAAACAACGGGGAGGGATGGTGAAACTCACGACTTCTATTTTGAGAAAATGGATCCTGCTCGCTATCACGCTTCTGGCTCTAGCTGCCTGTTCCACAATGCCAGCCAATATGTATTCTCGTGACAGCGTTTCCGCAGCACACCCCGGTCCCTGGAAGGACGCTGTCAAAGCGGTCTGCTCCGCTAATCAGGTTAAACTCAGCAAGATCCTTAATAACAGCTATAACCACAATCACACTCTCGTGGTTTCTTTTCCCCATGACCCAAAGTCGCTCGCATTTGCCCAGTATTTCAACCACCTCTACGCCCGCTTATTGGTCGCGAATCACATGCATAACTACACACTACGGGATCAAAATGACGGGCTGGAGATACAGATCAACTGGAATAAGACGACAAAAGTGATGTCGACGATATACGTGCCATTGCAAAACAGCCTGCCGGGCCTGAACCGGAATTAATCACGGCCACACCACATTCCCTGCTGGCGAAAGGGGTTAGCGGATAAAAGACAAGCGGCAGGTAAATGGAAATTCTGTACATAAAGCACGTAAAACCTATTGAAGAAGCCAACAGGCATAAGGCAGGAATTCTTAACACTACTTTAATTATTCAAAATCTAATTTGTCATTTTTGTTACAAGCCCACTATTGGTAATTGTTTAAAACCAGACTTCCGCCCAGGTTCATTCCTCATAAAACACGGCACAACCTCGGCCTGACTGTTTCGCGTGGTACAGGGCACTGTCGGATTCATTGATGGCCGTGTCCGGCTCGACCTTGTCGCACCCGATCAGGCGTATGCCGACACTCGCACCAACTTGCATGGATATTTCCTGATAATCAATCGGCTGACTCGACAGCGAAATGATTTTTTCCGCCACCTGCCGTGCATTCTCCCGGGCAGTGTGCTCATCGGCATCGAGCTGGTTGAGCAGCACCACAAACTCGTCGCCGCCCAGGCGCCCAACAACGTCTTCGCCGCGGGTAATAGAGCGCAGACGTCCGGCAATGGTCACCAGCACGGCATCCCCGGCCTCGTGCCCATAGGCATCATTCACCTGCTTGAATCCATCCAGATCGATCAACAGGACTGCCAAGTGACAGCGATGCCGGTTGCTGGTGGCAATATCCGTTTCCAGACATTTTGCGATGAGACGCCGATTGGCCAACTGGGTCAGTGGATCGACATGGGCCAGGTGGTTGATTTGCGCCAGTGCATCGTCACGCTCGGCAACAAACGGCCTGATCACCCAGATATAGATGAGTGGCGTAGACAGGGATATCAGGACCAGCGCATCCAGCAGGGCCTGTTGGAATGAACTGATAGGATAAGGTATCAGTGGGATGATCAGCATGATCAGGAGTTCCAGCCCCGTCACAATGATGGCAATCCGGAACAACACCCGCCTGGTTGTGTGCATTTGCATTGGCTTATTATTCTGCATCAGCCCGGGCAGACGGCTGAAAACGACCTCTCGGCCAGATTGTCACGACCTGCCAGCTGGATTAACCCTGATTTTTTTACGCCTGAGTGTCATTATCGGATCATGCGGGCGCGACTTGATAGTTGCTGTTGTCTGGCTTAGCACGCGAGTCCTGGCATACAACGCAGCTGGTGGACAAAAACTGCGTATGCCAGTCCACTCGATCAAGGCACCGCCGAAACGGGGAACCCCGTTGCAACAAGTCCTCCTCTACCGCGGGACCTGGACACCGGCCATGAAGGCCCTGGCCTGTTGCTTGAGCCCCGGGTATAACGATTTTCCTCGATGGGAATAAGTGATGGCAAAACCCGCCAGTTTCTGTACGGGATGGCGACAATAAAGCGAATACGATTGCAGTATCAGTTTCTTATGGTGTGCGTGTGAGCCAGTAGCCTGGTTATCCTGTATGACCGCTGAGACACTCACGCAGGGATACTTGCGTACATCAGAAAGCTTGAAATCGGATTTGATGATAGTGAAGCGCGCCGAGCGGGTGTCTTTCTCAAACCCGTTTTTTAAAAAACTGACCATGTCCCGGGTATGCTTGAAACGGGGTAAGGGAAAGGTCTGCACCTGTGCAGTAAAACGCTCCCCCTTCTTGTCTCCGTGTCGTGTAAATTGCATCCCCGCATGGGAAGCGGATGACAGGTACCAGCCCTTTTGCCTGGGTGAATGGATATTGAGAAAACTTCCTTTGTACAGGTATCCAGCCGGCAGGGGTTTTCCCTGTTGTGGCGGCGGACTTGCGCAGGAGGCAAGCAGCCCCAGCATGACGAAAAGCGTGCTCTTAGCATATAGGGACATTGTATTCTCCATCATTTATGAATGCAGCAAGGCGACTCCCTATGCCTGCACCATGTCAGCCAAAAATGTTCTGATATCCACCGCCAAGGACTCTGAGGTCAGTTCACGTTTGGGAATATAAAACCCATGCAGGCTATCCAGAAAAATAAAAAAATAGCTATCGTTCTCCTGCACAGCGGTCACCGTCTGCCAGGCCGTGGTAAAGCTGGACATTTGAGTCCTTACCGTTAACGATTTTTTATCCAGGTGCATTTCATGTTCACCGAACAAACTACAGTCCGGTCCGGGGGTAAACTTATTCCTGATTTGCCTGACCTTGTATCGTGTCATAGAGATATAAAACACGATGCCCAGGGCGAAGCTGAAAATGCTGAAACTCACCTGGACGGCGGCGGCAAGAACAGCAACGGCCACGAGAAATACCATGATGAATATCATGCTATAAACCTGTTCACTGAATTGCCTGTTCCGGTTAACGTCTCCCGCCGTCAGGTAGTTAATCCTGGCCTGATCGAAATGTGCATAATCTGCCTGGGTAGTTGAATAACTGAAAGTTAGCGGCATACTCAATGTGTTTTTTCACCCTCAGTCTTCGTCAAAATAGAATCCGAACCTGTTATTTCTGACCATAGCCTGAAATCCTTTCCAGACCCGCGGCGCCCCCACTTTCATGCCTAATATTAATATAGATCGCAGGTATGAAGTAATGTTCAAATATGCCCTGTTCTGGCCAGGTTAATGCACCATAATTGATCTTCGCCAGTCTGGTAATTACCTTTTCCAATTCAAAATAGTTTATCCTGTGACTATAATTAAAGTTCTATCCTGTCAGAGATTTGACTTCCATATGCAGACCGAAAATAGCAAACGTATATTGATAATCGATGATGTGCCGGCCATTCGAGAGCTGTTCAAGCATTATCTCATTATTGATAACTATGATGTCCTTGAGGCGGATAGCGGTGAAGCGGGCCTGGAGATGGCAGCACAGCATGAGTTTGATGGCATACTGCTGGATCTTAATATGCCGGGGCTCAGTGGAATTGAGGTCTGCCGACGGCTTCGGACCCTGGACAAATATCAGTTTACCCCTATCCTGGTCATTACCGCCGCGGATAAGACCACGATACTATCACAGGCTTTTGAAGCCGGCTGCGATGATTATATTACCAAACCCATCAACAAATTTGTCTTGCGCTCGAGGCTAAAGGCCCATATTCAACGTGTAGAACTTTACCGTCAACATGAACGTATGCGTACTCTTGTCAACCGCTACGTATCCCCTATGACGCAAGATATGATTGAGCAATATGTCGCATCCGGCAAGACTCCCCGACCTGAACGACGGGAAGTCTGTGTCCTGTTTACTGATATTCGCGGCTTTACTGAGCTCGCACAGCAACTGGAGCCCGAAGAACTATTCAAGCTGCTCAACGAGCATCTCGCCCGCCAGGCTGAACTGGTATATCAACACGGTGGTTATGTTGATAAATACGGTGGTGATGGTATCACAGCAATATTTGAGGGTGAGGGGAAGGAACAACGGAGCTGTTTATGTGCCCAGGGTATTATAACCCACGCACAGGATTTGATTATTAAGAAACAAAATCATCTTTTTGCCGTAAGTTGTGGTATTAACAAAGGCGAGGTCATACTTGGTGACATAGGTACAGCTGAGCACCTTCACTATACTGTTGTTGGCGCAACTGTAAATCTGGCAGCACGTCTGAGCTCCTGTGCCGGACCAATTTCCATCATTGCTGCGGAAAATGTCTATGCCGTAGCCAAAAACGATCCACGTTTGCTGTTTTTACCGAGAGAAGACATCAGGGTAAAGGGGCTGGAGAATCCTGTCACTGTGTATGAACTCACCCCGCTGCTACAGGCACCTCAGCGGAATTCCTGACATCGCGACTCGCTAAGTTCTCAGGACCAGTACGACTCAATCTGGAACGACGGTCTGGGCAACACTACCTGAGCCAGTACCGGAAATTTTTCCATCTTTTTGCCCCCTTATACCAATACAGATACCTGATCATCGTTATCAACTGGTTTTAAATACCTCGATGGCCCCGGTCTGACTGTTTCGCCGGAAAAGCAGGCCAGATTTGCCCGACAGTTTTCTGGCCGGTACATATTCGCCATCTTCTGTTTTTATGATTGTTGCTGCGGTGACAAACAATCCTGCCTCAACGACACAATCATCGCCAACGGCAATACCTATACCGGCGTTGGCACCGAGCAGACTTCGTTCACCGATGTAATTAATCTGTTTACTGCTACCAGACTGGTTACCTGTAATTGTGGCACCGGCCCCCACATCGGAATTTTTACCCACCACCACCCCCGGGCCCAGGCGGCCATCGATGGTGCAGTTGCCCAGGGTACCGGAATTGAAATTCACAAAGCCCTTATGCATGATCGATGTCCCCGGTGCCAGATAGGCGCCCAGGCGAACACGATCCGTATCGGCAATCCGCACATCCGCCGGGATCACGTAGTCGGTCATGCGTGGAAACTTGTCAATCGAACTCACGACCAACTGATGATACTCGTCCGCCACCCGGCTGCGCAGCAACTCCACGCGCTCGGGAAATACCGGCCCGGCCGATGTCCATGCCACCGTCGGCAGCAGGCTATAAATTTTCGTCAGGTTGACTTCATTGGGCTTAATCGCGCGCTCGGACAGCATGTGCAGACGCAGGTAAACATCTTCTGTCGACTGTGGTGGGCTCGCCAGTGAATTGATCTCGATCTCAAACAATTCACCCTGTATCAAACCCAGCTTTTCCGCCAGGCAACCACGCCTTGCCTGCTCGCTGCGGCGAGGATACCAGATATCAATGGTATGCCCACTTTCCGTATCGATGTATCGGTGCCCCGCGCGTTTTATTGTCATCTTTTTTTACCTTTTACTGGCGTATTTACATTAAACAGGAATGTTACAGGGTGATTGGTTAACGTAAATCAGTATGCCCTGTACCCGCCTTTTCCATTTTCGCATCGATACAAATGGTAACACAGTGGCTCAGACCAGCCTGCCGAAAAGCCTGCGCAGGCGCGGGAACAGGCCGATCAGCCTGTGCAGCTCCGCTTCCAGTTCACTGCCAAACCGGGACTCCTCGCGCTGCAACGTCCGCAAAAAGGCAATACGCCGCTCGATGAAATGCAGATACAGGATTACACTCACCAGCGCCGCATACAGGCACCACAGGGCAGTGAAGGAATACTGCGCAATCCAGTACACCACCAGCAGGCCGAGCAGGTTCAACCAGCCGAACAACTGGATGGCGACGCTGCGGCTCAGAATCAGTGAGCCGCAGGTGGTCAGGATATAAAGCAATGCGATCCAAAGTTGTTGCGTATGTGGATTTAAGTAGACCAGTGAATAATCGCGAATAAAAACCTGCGTCGGCTGCAGCAGCAGGCCCCAGGCCACGTACGCCATCAGCAGTCCCCCGACCAGGAGCAGTGTGGCGATCAAATGACGGCGTGGACCGCGCGGCTCCAGTAGCCAGATCGCAAGCGGCACCCAGAACGGCAAAATCGCCTGGGCATAAAACACGAACAGGGTAGAAGCGACATGCAGGGTGTGCGGACTGACCATATGGTACAGCCCCAGCCAGACGACACCCTGGGTGAACTGATGCAGGCCGAACAACAAGGGCAGGCTGGCAAACACCAGTTCAGCGGGATGACTCACCTTTTTCAGGGTCAGCACACCAATCACGAGCAGTACGCCGGCGAGAGTAAAATTTGCGATGATAAAAAACATCTCAACCGCTCTGATTGCTTCTAGTTCTAACAATGCCGCATTTTGTACTGAGCTCAATCATCACCGGCTCTTTTTAGCTTTTCCTTTCACATTAGAGCATACAATGTTTTGCATACTCCTTTACTTCTTCCGCCGTCCAGTCGCCCTTATCTTTCTTCTTCATCGCAGCACACCACGCTTTACTGCCTGGCTTAGGTGAACAGGCGGAAAGTGAAAACCCCATTATCAGAATTAAAATAGCTGGCAACACATATTTCATTATTCTACCTCGTTCAGCTATCGTATAAATTTAACAGCTAACGCTTTTGTTCATGTTAACGCATTAATCTGCACGTCATAAAATAATCGTTTGACCCTGTCCCCGGGTATGGACCCTGTTTGTTCCGAGCGTTTCTGACTTACAAGCCGGCCGCCGATTTTGCCATGGGCACAAAGCCCGGTAAGGCTTCGATGCGTTGTAGCCATTGCCCCAGATGAGGATAAGGTTGCAGCGAAATATTGCCTTCCGGGGCGTGGGCGGTATACGTGTAATTCGCAACATCGGCAATCGTCGGCGTCTCGCCCACCAGGTACGCGCTGTGTTGTAATTCACTTTCCATGATCGTAAACAGCTCCTCGGCCCGGGCTATCGCTTCATCTACCGCTACCGGCAATTTGAAGAGTACCGCTACCCGTGCCCGCGCCGGACCGTAGGCCAGCTCACCTGCGGCCACCGACAACCAACGCTGCACCTTCGCCGCCGCCACTGGGTCCCGTGGCAACCACTTACCCTCGTCGTATTTACTGGCCAGATAAACCAGGATCGCATTGGAGTCGGCAAGCGTGACATCGCCATCCTGAATCACAGGCACCTGTCCAAATGGGTTCATGGCAAGGAATTCAGGCTGTTTGTTTTCTTTACTGGCCCGATCTACCTCTACCACTTCATACGGCAAATTGAGTAAAGACAGCATCAACTCGACACGGTGACTATGCCCGGACAGGCGAAAACGATACAAACGTATTGGCGCTTCCGGGGAAATAACAGGCATTTTGCGCCTCCTTCTGGTTAGCTCGCACCCGGCTTAGTATTTCGTATTCAAGTCCAGAAATAAACACAATAACACCGGCAAATCGCTTTACATTCTTTCATTGGCTCCGCTATCTCCTCACGCGCCCTTTAATAACCGGTGTAGAGTTGCCGATAGCCTTCGAATTCCATGTAGCACACCAGTTGAATGTGTTTCGCCTGGTGCCTGAGCTTGTCGGGAAACGATGCAAATGGTGCGGACTCGCGCGCAATCTGGAGGGCATCATGATCCAGCCGGGCATCGCCGGAGGAACGCAACAGCTTCAACTCCTGCAATTCACCGTGTTGGCCAATCACCAGGCCAAGGACCGGCATCCCGGTGAGTTCGGTCGGATCGTTCATGTCGCCGATTCGCTGCAGCTTTTGCATCACGGAGGCGATGTAGTAGCGCGCCACCAGGGTATGAGGGTCATGGATTTGGGGCGGGGATGTATCGTTTTGACTGACCGCCGCGTTGATTTGCGCCTGCAGGGTCGACAAGTTAAGGGTCGAGGGTTTGTTGTGCCGTGGCGATGGCGAAGTGTGAGTGGCACTGGATGGGTGAGAATGGTGTGGTGCTGCAAGTACCGCAGAACCCGGTGTCGCCACATGCGGTTTGGCGAGCCTGGCATGCCGGTGACTGTGGGCAACTCGGGAGTGTGCCATACGTGTATGCAGCGGGTGCCGTTCGCCGGGAGCCGATTTTGCCGCTGCCGCCCCGCGCGAGGCAGGCAACTCATAGATACGCGCCCGCAGTGGCCTGGGTGCGACCTGACGCCGTGCCGACGCCGGGTGCAGGATCCGGCCCAGGCCCAGCAGCGCGAGCAGCACCAGTAGCATGGCGATCAGCAGCACCCACGGCAGGCGTCGGGCCGGGCTGTCCGGGGCGAACGGACCCGGGCAGGCAGTCGCGGTCATTTGTGCTTAACGGCGATCAGTAGCTGGTCGGTCCCTGCCTGGCGCGCGGCCAGCATCGCGCGCACCACGACCCCGTCACGGGAGTCCCGATCGGCGGCCACGACCACTGCACCGCCGTGCTTTTTCAGCATGGGCTTGAGGGTCGCGCTCAGGTTGGCGAGGGTGACGCGGGTATGGTTCAGGTAGAGCTTGCCCTGTTTGGTCACCGTCAGGGTCACCGGCTGAGTCGTATGCATGGGTGCCGCCTTGCCCTGCGGCAGATTGACGGGCAGCGAGTGCAGGTTCTGCATGGACAGGGATGCCAGCATGAATGTGGCCAGCAGGAAGAACATAACATCGATCATCGGGATGATCTCGATTCGCCCGCGGCGGTATGCCCGTGACCTACGCAGCTTCATGGCCGCCCTCCGTCGTCTCGGCGTCCAGCCGCAGCCGGTCCACCAGGCGTGTGCCGATGCGCTCCATCTCGTCCAGGGTATGCGACTGCAAACGTGAAAAGAAGTTGTAACCGAACAGGGCAATCAGGGCGATGAACAGCCCGAGCGCAGTTGCCACCAGCGCCTGGGCAACCCCGGAGGTGACTCCATGGGGATCCACCAGGCCCTTGTTACCAATCAGATGGAAAGCACCCATCATGCCGCTGATGGTGCCCAGCAGTCCGAGCAGCGGTGCCGCCGTCACGATGGTTTCCAGCACCCACAGCCCCCGGCCCAGGGCCTTTTCGATAACCTGTGCCTCATCTCCGGCCCGGGATTCGGCCCACCAGGCCGGCCCATGGCGATGTTGCAGGATCGTCTGTAGAAAACGGGCAAAGTGGTGGTGGGGACTGAGCATCGCCACCTGGTTTTCCAGCTCGCCCCAATGGGCGGTCTGGCTTTCGGCCAGGCGCAGCAGCATCCTGGGCGGGCGCGTATAGCGCCAGTACACGTAACCTTTGTCCAGCAGGATCGCCATCATCACGACGGCGAGTGCCAACAGCGGATAGACCATCGGCCCACCAAACTGGATAGCGGTCCAGGCCTGTTGAATCTCATGCATAGCGAGTCTTCCTTCCCAAAAGGATTAGTGGTCTGAAAAATGAAGGCGGTCAATAGACCGCTCATTGTTGTCACTGTCAGACAATCGCGGCGGGATAAGATTCTGTCAGGCCAGACAAACGATGGGGCAAACGGCACAGGGGCAATCCGTGGCGTGCTCACGAGCAAGGAAGTACGCTAGAAACCCGAAGGGTTTTAGCCTGAAACTTGTCGATATCCCGGGTAAAAGGCAGGGGGTCGCGATGCCCGGAACAGGTTGAATATGTTCAGATATCCCTGATGAAATCCGCCAGGGTGTCCAGGCATAAGCCTGAAGAGCTTTCCTGGCTAACCGCGAAGGGGTTCCAGCTGCACTCCAACCCCTTTAATGATGATTACGTGCCCTTTTACCGCGGGGCCTGGTCGGATAAGTTCAATTAGAGAACAATAGACGGTTTAACACCAACGACAGGAGGTTAGCGCTCAGCGACGGCGATGATAGTAAACTCGCGGCCCCTCCCTGAGTCATTAGCATTTATACCGGTAGCTGATGCGGCCCTTGGACAGGTCGTATGGTGAGATTTCAATTTTGACCTTATCACCGGCGACTACGCGGATACGGAATTTTCGCATCTTACCGCCAGCATATGCGGACAGTTGATGGCCGTTGTCCAGTTCAACACGATAGATCGAATCGGGCAGAACTTCGGTGACGGTACCATCCATTTCTATAAGTTCTTCTTTAGCCATAATGTATCATTGCTCCTGTACTCTGTCTGCCGGCAGGCAATGCCATGATTGCGTTCACCGGCTTGAAGAACCGGCGGGATATCCCGCTGATTCACGTTTGGGTTGCAGAATAACCCCGCGCTGCGAGGTTGATGTTTTACGGTCGTTAAGACCGGTCAGCTCCAGACGGGAACGACCCTGATCGCGCTCAGGCCGTCGGCCGGGGATTTAAACCCGTGACCCTGGATGGCAAAGTGATGGACGAAAACCTCCGGACTGCCATCAGACGGGCGGATAAATCCAACGCCGTTATTACCGTTAAACCACCTGACTATAGCTGTGTTCACATGCATTTCCCTGTATAACTTTTAATAAACAACAAATTTGCTGTCAGCTTGTTGCCGAGAAATTTCGGGAGAATCTGCGGAAAACACGGCGAGAGGAACTACCGGAACGACTAGAAAAACTGCTACATATAAACATCATACACGATAAGCCGGCAAGAAGCCATCTACGGTATAATTGTATATATAAGGAATAAACTGCCGAACGCACCTTATTCACCTGGAGATCCCCTGTTTTGAGCCAGCCTGACAAAATTGCCATTTTTGCTGATGTACAAAATATTTATTACACCACCCGCCAGGCCTATGGTCGCCAGTTCAATTACCGGGCGTTCTGGCAACTTGTCAGCGCGCAAGGGGACATCGTGTCGGCCATTGCCTATGCCATTGCCCGCGACGACGACAATCAGCGCAAGTTTCAGGATGCGCTCCGTCACATTGGCTTTAACGTCAGGCTCAAACCGTACATACAGCGCAGTGATGGCTCCGCCAAGGGAGACTGGGATGTCGGGATTACCCTGGACGTGGTGCAAATCGCCAAAGAGGTGGACAGGGTCATCCTGCTGTCAGGCGATGGCGATTTTGATTTGTTACTGGAAAAAATTAAAGCGGACTACCACGTCAGTGCAGAAGTCTACGGCGTACCTGCACTCACTGCCACTTCCCTGATCAAGGCGGCCAGCGTCTACCACCCTATCGAAGCAGATCTTTTACTCTGACTCATACGCGAAATAGCTACTCGTCCTGATAAAGGTACTACCTGTTCTTGCCGCTCTTCTTTGCCTCATACATGGCAGTATCTGACTTGCGCATCAGCGAATTGACATCATCATTTCCAGTGGAAAAAATGACAATCCCCATACTGGTGATAACATGGTTCTGTTAGCCGTTGAGTGTGTTCGGTTCGGCCACCTTGTTAATAATCTTTTCCGCCAGGACGCATATATCCTGTTTCGATTTGTGATTTTGACCATTCATCCAGCGTGTTTTCCTCTATGCGCGGCAAGCGTTAAGTGTAGATCACGATATGGCATCTACGCAGTTGCGCTAGCAGATTGGCCTCCTGCATTTATTTCAATCTGGCCGGGTCGTTAGTATACCGTCCTGATTCTACCCATGCGTTTCAGGATATTTCCAATTACCGAATTTCGGTTTTGATCTACCGCATCTCTTACGCAACTCAGGGCGTGGCATTCCCTGCGCGCCGACATCCAGTCCTGTTTGTACGATTCGTTCCCTGTTAAAAAATCGATTTCTTCAACCTTATCATGCTCAATCACGTATTCCATCAGAAAGCCCATCAGGATGCTGCCCGGCGAGTACGACTTCCATTTCTCATCATAGGCGAGCCGGAATATACTTGCCTTGCTATGGTTGACGAACCATAGCTGCGCGGCTGCCGGCTGGCCATTGATATATAGCACTGCCAGCCGTATCCAGTCTTGCCTGGAAAACGCCGTCACGATGTTATCCAGAAAACCGCTATATTGTTCTCTGGCCTTCCAGCTGGCATTGTAGATCATGTAATAATCGGGCATCCCGTGCGACACTTCATCGCCAGTGTACAAACGAATCTCGTAGCGCTGTTCACGCGCCAGTTTACGTTTTTTACGGGCCAGCGTATTGCGCAGCCTGGCCGGGCGGGACGCCAGGAATTCCTGATATGTCCGGCCCTCGACGCGGTAAATCCAGTTGTAATGACGAAAATGGCGTTCACACACAAAGCCTGCTGACGCCAAACCGGCTAGTAAGTCAGCCAGATTACGGTCTTCTGCTATCGCCGGCTCTAACAGCACGCCATTGATGGGTAATTCGCTCAAACCCCGCGCCAGACAGGCAAGCACCTGCGCACGATCGCTTTCTGCAAGTAACAGGCTGAAATGGGGTGTATAGCGGTGCCGTAGCGAGCACAAGGTATTGCCGCCGCCACGGACCAGGGGCAACAATCCGACCAGGCCGTTTTCCGCTACCACGCCGGCCAACACGACCTTTTCATCGCCGGTACAGATCACAGCGCTCACCGCCTCAAGCCACTGACGTGATGTGAACACTGATTCCTCTGCTGCCGCGTCAAAAAGGTCTGCCGCACTCTGCGGAAGTTGACACCAGTCAGTGTAACAGTGAAATTTCATGATCAAACCCGGAGCTGCGTATTAATGCCTGGCCGCAAAGCCATAAGCATACCGGCAAATTATTTATCGTTCGCAAATACCCGTAAAGTCACCGTGACGCAGACGGTGCTTTTAGTCTGTGTTTGCGTATGAATAGATGAAACTGACCCGAGTGAGTCGGAGATTCTAAGTGCCCTCCGCACCCTTTTGCTTTTACGCACGGGTCCTGCTTTGTAATCCATTCGTGCTAAGTTTTCAACTCGCCTTCCAGTGCCACCGCTTCAATTGAGCCATAGGCTTGCGCCAGCCGGGCAGCCCAGGCTTCGGCACTTGCCGCCGTGTCAATGCCGTCCTGGCGGATCTCGATCATCACACCTGGGATAGCATGGGCATCGCTGTGCACGGGGATCGTGTAATCGATATCATCTTCGATAGGATAGGGCTGGTTATCACCGACGCTGATAGCCTCGTCAGTCGCAAGCGCGTCGCGCAGCAGTGCAGCGAATCGCCGCTCGCGCCAGCATGATATGCCGATGTGCCAGGGTCGTGGCTTGCCGTGCCAGACCGGCGTGAAGCTGTGAATACTCAGCAAAAGACTCGGTCGCCCGAGACGGCTGGCGAGCAGTTGCTCTATCGCGTCATGATATGGCCGAAACAAGGTATGAATACGGCGTGCTCTTTGCTCTTGTGACAGGCCGAGATTGCCGGGAACAGGAATACCCGCGCTTTGTGCCGCGATAGACTCCGCGCTATTCAGTGGACGGTTGCAATCGATTACCAGGCGCGAGTAGCCACTCAACACCAGGGGCGCGTCGAGACGGTCGGCGAGCCGACGCGCAACCTCGGCCGCTCCCGGATCCCAGGCTATGTGCGATGCCAATTGCCCTGTGTCGAGACCCAGGCTACCGAGTCGTTGCGGGACCCGATTGGCGGCATGGTCGCAAACGAGGACGGCACTGCTGCGCCCCTGTACATTGACCAGTTCGAACGCGGGCGGCTCATCGACTGCCAGCAACGGCAATGTTGTCACATCAGTATCGGATCCCATTATCCCGCCCTATTAACAATATTGTGCGCACACAAACCGAACCGCTGATCGCGAGCCAGGCTTATACTTCATCTGTCCACACCCTGAAGCTTTTGAGTTGATTCGGAGCAAAGGTGTTGCTAATCGGTACATCCGCCGCATCACGCCCCTGCGCGATCAGAATACGGCCAATGCGCGGTATCTGGTGACGCGGTTCAAAGACATACCAGCGACCGTCCTGACAGGCCTCGCAGGTCGAGAAGTCCATGGAATCCGGCACAGGCGGCACGCAGATGTCACCCAGATACTCCGTGCAATAGCGCGCAGGAATATTCAGGCAACGACAAAAGGTCATCACCAGATCGGAGACACGCGGGAAATGGATATTTAGCGTCAGCACCATGAGTGTCGGCTGAGGAAACTCGTAAATCAATTCATCATAGCCAAATTTGATCTGCATCCTGCACTACCCGTTTTTAGATTACTCATGAAACTTCCAACAACAGATTCTGCCCACCAGCTGCCGTTTTGCACAAGTAATACCATTATATAGGCGATCGAGGCTGCTGTATTCAGCAGTGGGTTGCACTCACAGATCCTGTCAGTGCCACTTATTCCCGAACAACGCATTGTTCTGATCAGCCAATTGATCGATATCAAGTGGCCTCCCCCCATTGTTCTGTTTAATAGCAAAGCGTTAAATCGTGGCCTGCCCCCTATTACGATCTTCACGCCCACGGATACCGAACTGGTAAACGCCCAGCCCCAATAAGGCCAGCAAGGCGAAGATCAGCGGCATGGCATACAGCGGACCGTAGGGAATCAGGCTCACACCGGCATTGGCGGCGCTGGCAATTCCCATCTGCGTAAAGCCGACCATGGCCGAGGCCGATCCCGCGAGGCGACCAAACGGACGCATCGCGGCCCCCAATGCATTCGGCACCACCAGGGCAACGCCGAGAAACACCCCCATGATCGGTCCCAGTGTACGGGGCAGACTGGGCGTGCCCCACAGGGCCAGGCCACCCAGAACAACCGACGACGTCAATATCACCAGCAGACCCAACACCACGATTCGACGTCCCGCCAGGCGGGTGCCGAACCGTGCGCTCAGGATCGAACCGGTGACGAAGGCAAAGAAAATGCCGCCCGCCACCACGGCAAACCAGCGCGACCTCAGGCCCAGCACATTGATCACCAGCGCCGGCGCTTCGGTCAGGCAGGAGTAGACCACACCGATTACCAGACCATTAATGACAATAAACGGCAGGTACAGGCGGTGGGTAAACAAGCTGCGGTAGCCCAGCACGATGCGGCGGGGCTGTAGCGAACGCCGCCGGTCCGCAGGATGGGTTTCGGGCAGGAACAGTAACACGCACACCAGCAACAAGGCAGACATTGCCAATAGCACCAGCATGTTCGCGTGCCAGCCGAAATGGTCATCGACAAAGGCGCCAACCACGGGGCCGACTGCCGGTGCCAGCGCAAATGCCGCATTGATGCGTGAATACACCTGATCAATATGCGCGGGCGGGAAACTGTCGCGAACCGCGGCGGAAGTCAGTACCGCGCCCGCGCAGGCCCCCAGGCCCTGAATAAAACGCCCCAGCAGCAGGACATCCAGGGAGCGGCTGACAAAGCAGACCAGCGATCCGAACACGAACAGCAGCGCGCCCACCAGCATCAGCGGCTTGCGTCCGAAACGATCCGATAGCGGGCCATAAATCAGCTGCACCAGGGCATAGCCAAACAGGTATACCGTCATGGTCTGCTGGACCGCACCATAGCTCACACCCAGCTCATGCGCGATACGCGGCAGCGATGGGGTATATTCGGTGTCGCCGAAGGGACCCACCGAAACCATCAGCACCAGAATCCAGAGCGAAGGAACGGTGGAAAGGAAAAGGTTGGTCCGCAGCAGGTTCACGCTGGCTCAACCCGGGCTAACGAAAACTTATGCAGGCAGGGCAGCAGGCCAGGCAACCGCCACTTGTTTAAGATGATTCGTAACCTGCACTGGACTACATTCATTGTAGTATTTAAGCCTTATTGGTCCCCGCTCAAAAATGTTTTAGCTTTTCTTGTTCCAGCGTCGACCCCGTCGATTCAACCAGTAGCCAGCCGCCACATTGAGGATGATAATCCCGATGATGACCGCCGGCGCCCAGGTCGCAAACTGCATCGCCTGCGCGTACAGATCAAACAGGAAGTAAGACCATGCCGCGATGGCCAGAAAAGTACTGCCAAGCACCACTGACACTGTCAAAACTGGGGAAAATCCCAGCAAATAGCCGATGGCACTGCCCACGACCGGGCCCGTCATCCAGAACGGAAACCAGACAAAAACAAACAGGCCAATGATGCCATAGCGTCGCACCTTGACCTGCTCATGCTCGGCAACAGCCCTTGTGTTATCCAGAAAGCGTTTCAGGCGCGGAAAGACAAGCAGCCTGTTCATACTTAAAACAAACAAGGGGTAAAACAACAACACCAGCACTGTCTCGATCCAGCAATTGACCAGGATCACCAGGATTTGGCCGTAGCCGCCGGCGAAACCAATGGACATGGATGCAACCCGGCCAAAAACAATATTGCTAACGCTCATGGCGCCGATCATGGTCGAAAGCCCAGGCGCCCAGAACGCTATCACCGCCATAGCAATCAGACCAAGGCATGCAATGGCAATACCTAGCCACAGAATGCGCCCTTCCGTCGTCTTGAACAACCTGCGCCAGGCTGGTTGATTTACCTGTGCTAATTCATCCTTATCCACAATAATAGTATAAATTAAATATGCATATAATTCTGAATGCGCGACCTGCGTGACATGGATACGAAATCATATTGAGGTCAGTGACCGTGTTTCGTGCACATGCTTAGCCGGATAGATTTACGTGTGCGCGCTGATAGCAGAGGAATGAGCAAAGCGATTGTATCCTGACCCAGGAACCTGCCTGGATCACAACCTTGCTGACCTGGTTTTATTACAGCGGCCGCCCGGACTATGCAGCGTACCAGAGCACCGCCACGAAATGACAGCAGGAACCCGCGAGAACGAAGACGTGCCAAATCGCGTGGGCGTAGCGGACTTTCTCGTCCAGGACAAAGAATATAATACCGATCGTATACGCGAGGCCACCGATGACCAGCCAGAACAGCCCCCATGCCGGCACGTGCAGGTACAGCGGATGAATGGCGATCATAATCAGCCAACCCATGGCCAGGTACAGGCCGACTGACAGATTCTGGTAGCGTGTGCCCACGCAGGTCTTCAGGATCAGACCCATGAGCGCGAGCCCCCAGACGACGCCAAACAGGGACCAGCCCCAGACGCCCCACAGCGCACCCAGGGTAAACGGCGTGTAAGTACCCGCTATCAGCAGGAAGATGGCAGCATGATCCACGAGCTGCATGACCTGCTTGCCCCTGCCTGCTGGCAACGCATGGTAGAGGACTGAGCTCAGATAGGCGAGCACCATGGTGGCACCAAATATGCTGACGCCGGTGATTTCGGCGACACCCGCATGGTCCGCCGCCGCGCTAACGAGGATCGGGATCGCGGCGATGGCTAACAGCAGGCCAATGCCATGGCTGATGCTGTTGACAATTTCCTCGCCCAGCGTCTGCGGCCTCATGGTATCAGCGTATACGCTGCTCATCGTTCCCATCCCGGTAATTCATCTGACTACAGCAATGATAGCAGGAACTCAGGCTTCAGGCCGCCCGCTCAACACCAACCCGGGCCTGATATCCACGCCACCCACTGTATAAATAGCGAGGCAGTGAGGCGAATTTTCAAAAATCAGACACTATTCACCGCTGAGCTGATTTTTTAATGATGTATATATTTAACACCGCTTGTTACCGGCCAGCGCCCCGAACTGATCTGTTAATTGCACAATATCAAATTCCGTCCGCACCGCCTTCAGGCAGGCGGCGCACAAGCAATCCGCGAAACGTTCGGAGACATAGACCAGATACTCCGACTCCAGGTATAGCCTCTGGCACCGGCAAAACAGGATCGAGCCGGACTTGCATTCAAACAGCGCCTGACAGCGGTGTCAGCGTTTTTGTTCGTGTTACGCATTCACCTATGAGAGGTTAAATATCAAAGGAATTAGAAATTTGTGGACTAGCCGAGGGATGAAAATGATCGAGCCGTGTTCTGTAGTAACCAATTGGTGGAACTGCATGCAGACATGGGATAACCAAACAGGTAACCCTGGAATTGATCACAGGCATGATCATGCAGAATGGTCAGTTGCTGCTGGGACTCCACACCTTCGGCCACCACCGTCATGCCCAGGCTGTGTCCCAGGTTAATGACGGAAGCTACGATCGCAGCGCCATTATCGCTACTGGTGATGCCCTGAATAAAACTGCGGTCGAATTTCAGCGTGTCGAACGGGTACTGTTTCAGATAGCTCAGCGAGGAATAACCAGTACCGAAATCGTCGATGGCCAGTTTGACCCCATTATCACTCAGACGTGCCAGGATTTTATTGGCGGAATGACTGCGATCGAGGAGAACGCTTTCGGTGACTTCCAGTTGTAATTGCTGAGGACTGATGCCGGCCTCATCGATGGCCTGCATGACCACATTGACCAAATCCCGTTTATGGAACTGGCGGACGGATAAATTGACGGAAACGATCAGTGGACCCAGACCCGATTCCTGCCAGCGTCGATTTTGCCGGCAAGCCTCGTGCAGGACCCACTCACCCACCGGGAGTATGAGACCGGTTTCTTCCAGTAACGGAATAAACTCGCTCGATGGGATCAAGCCCCGCTCCGGATGTTGCCAGCGCAACAAGGCTTCCATTCCGAATACATTACCACTCTTGGCATGTATCAAGGGCTGATAATATAAAATGAATTCATTGCGCTTTACAGCGTGCCGCAGCGCGTTGATCATATTCATACGCTCGGTCACTGCCTGGTTCATCTCGGTTTCAAAATATTGATAGTTACTGCGCCCTTCGCTCTTGGCACGATACAGGGCGATATCGGCATGGCGGATAAGAGTTTCCGGATCATTGCCACACCTGGGATAACCGGCAATCCCGATACTCGTGGTAACGAAAACCTCTTCATTTTCCAGCTGAAACGGCTGAGACATGACATCGAGGATCTTATTTGCAACAGCAGCCGAATCCTGTTGGTTTTTCACCTCACGCATGATAATCGTAAACTCATCCCCACCCAGGCGGGAAATAGTGTCTTCGGAACGGACACAGTGTTGCAAACGCCTGGCCACATCCTTTAATAATTTATCGCCGGCACTATGACCCAGGGTATCGTTGATATCCTTAAAATGATCCAGATCCAGAAACATCAGTGCCATTTTCCGGTTATGGCGTTGCGCCTGCTGCAAACATGAGGCCAGTCGCTCATTGAACAGACTGCGATTGGGCAGTTCAGTGAGTTGATCATACTGGGCAAGGTAGGTCAGACGTTCCTGGGTACGTTTGCGTTCGATCGCATAACGCAGCGCACGGCTTAACAGATTGCCATCGCCCTGACCTTTAACCAGATAATCCTGGGCACCGGCCTGCACCGCCTGCAATGAGAGTTCGGCATCATCATTGCCGCTGAGGATCACAATCGGTAAATGAGGTTCAACATTTAAAATCCGAGTGACGATATCGAGCCCGCGGGAGTCTGGCAATGACAAATCAAGTAACATGACATCGAATTCATGCCCGTCGAGTACATCGAGCGCCGAATGCAGGGTTTCCGCAACAGACAGCTCAAACTCACTGGCTTCGACATCAAGAAACATTTCTCGCACCAACCGCACATCGGCAGGATTGTCTTCGACAAGAAGCACTTTGATGGTATTCAGTTTATACGACATGGCTGGGTCAGAAGCGTTTTCCGGTTCTATCAATCCACAGGTGGCAGACGCACAATAGTCAGCCAGAAATTCTCGATGCTTTTCACAATCCGTATGAATTGATCGAGGTCCACCGGTTTGGTGACGTAGCAGTTGGCATGCAGGTTATAACTGCGCACGATGTCTTCTTCGGCATGCGATGTGGTAAGTACCACAACCGGGATCTTTTTCAGTAAATCATCCGCCTTAATTTCCTCGAGCACCTCGCGACCGTCCTTTTTCGGCAAATTCAGGTCAAGCAATATCAGGTCCGGTCTCGGCATATCGTGATATTCCCCTTCTTGCCGGAGAAACTGCATGGCAGCCACGCCATCATCCACCACATGCAGATTATTGCCAACCTTGGCCTCTTTCAGTGCTTCCTTTGTCAGGCGCACATCACCTGGATTGTCCTCTACCAGGAGTATCTCGATGCCTTGTTGTACAGTCAGTTTTTCCATTTACTGATTACTCCTTCGCAGCTAGCGGTAATGTGAAATAGAATTTTGAACCAAGCCCGGGCTGTGACTCCACCCAAATACGCCCACCATGGCGTTCAATAATCTTTTTGCAAATTGCCAGGCCGATACCGGTCCCGGGATATTTGCTTTTACCATGCAGGC
>JARRNT010000005.1:94613-113785 GCA_037384645.1 Gammaproteobacteria bacterium
CAGAATAATGCCTCATTGTTTTGCACCTCTACACCAAGATGTATCCTCGGTGGTTTCTCACCATGAAACTTGAGTGCATTAGCGATAAGGTTTTGCAACAGCTGTACCAACTGCAGACCATCGGCCTGAACCATGGGTAAGGGATCATGACTGATCTCGGCCTGCTCTTCCTCGATCGCCAGCTGCAGGTTCCCCAGTACCCGTGTGTATACGTCTTCCAAATTAACGGATTTGAATTCACGACCGCGGGTACCGACCCTGGAGTAGGCCAGCAGGTCATTGATCAGATCCTGCATGCGTTTGGCGCCATCGACGACATAGTCAATAAATTCCAGGGCATCACCGTCCAGCTTGTCCTTGTAGCGACGCTCCAGCAACTGGGAATAGCTGGTAATCATGCGCAACGGTTCCTGCAGATCATGAGACGCCACATAGGCAAATTGCTCCAGTTCAGAGTTGGAGCGTTCCAATTCCGCGGCATGATGTTCCAGTGCCTGTTGCACCTGTTTGCGCTCCGAAATATCACGCACTACAGAAGTCACCAGCATGCCGGCAGACGTCTGCAGGGGACTGAGACTGATCTCCACCGGAAATTCGCTGCCATCCTTGCGACAGGCAAACAGCTCCAGCCCCGAACCCATGGGCCGGGTGTGTGCATTGTGAATATAGCTGTCCCGTTGTCGATGATGTCCTTCACGAAAACGAACCGGTATCAGGCATTCCACCGGCTGGCCTATCAATTCATCGCGCGAATAGCCGAACAGATTCTCGGTCATTCGATTTATCAGCACGATATCCCCTTGCGGGCCGACGATGACAATAGCGTCCGGTGCCCCTTCCAGCAGTTGCTGGAATTGTGCGTCCACCAGACCTGCGGTGATCTTAGCAACCGTTGGCGCATTAGAATTCATATCAGTCATTGGTAACTCAAAATGGGCAGTGGATTAATTATTCCACATAAAATATAGGCTATAAAAGTATTTAATTTAATTAGGCTGTAATTTTTGTAGTAAACGCTCAATATTTTTATGCATTTTTTGATTCCTCGCCAGTATTCAGTTTCTCTGAAGAAGTGCAATTACCGGCGTCTTCCCAAAAAGCCTGACTTGGAATTTTGACGCAAGGACAAGGGGCAGGAACAAGACCGAATCACGCATCAAACCAATTTGATTGTTTTGGAATACTCTGTATCTGGCAAGGCACTGACAAGCAGTCGCTACTCCCTCCGGCAATCATTTGATCCCGCTGCCACGCCACCTGACCGGTTCCAGTATCTGTTTGCCTGGCGCCCACAGGATCCGGCTTAGCATTTTGGGAAAACAGGCATTGTGTCCCCCTGGATAACAGGGCTCAGATAACAATTCTTTTAACATTAGAGAATATTGTGCGCTGCCCCAAATATTTTCGTGTGGCGTTGACAGACAAACCCGGATACCTGGGTGTCAGGTATACGGTCTGGACTGGCACAGCAGCACAGGATTAGTTATGTTTTCCTTGGCACCACCTGACCGCATGACCTCTTCCGGTTCTTCGTTTTTATCGCCTGATGGTCTGTTTTTTGGACAAAGCTTCTGGAGTTTTGGGGTGCTCTCCTGGCACTATTCTTCGGGGTGATACTGTTTTTACTGAGGAAGCGCATGAAGAAGTTGTTCGGCTATAAAGAATAAAAACCTATGCCGACCCGGCGAGAGAAAATTATTTTTTTACTGCAGATCAAATGATGCGCCTGTTCTAAGAGCGCCTGGAGTTCTCTGCCCCAAAATATCTGCGTCCCCTTTAATCCGGTTAACACATTGAATCGTGGTCTGTCCCCTATCGCCGCGCCCACACAAAGCGAATCGCGGATCCCGGGCCAGGCTTATACTTCATCTGTCCACACCTTGAAGCTTTTGAGTAGATTCGGGCCAAAGGTATTGCTGATCGGTACATCTGCCGCATCACGCCCCTGTGCAATCAGGACACGACCAATGCGCGGTATGTGGTTGCGCGGATCAAACACATGCCAGCGACCGCCCAGATAGGCCTCGAACCAGGCGGAAAAGTCCATGGGGTCGGGCGAAGCAGGCACGCCGATGTCACCCAGATAGCCCGTGCAATAGCGCGCGGGAATATTCATGCAACGGCAAAAGGTGATGGCCAGGTGCGTATAGTCGCGGCATACCCCCACGCGTTCATTGTAGGCTTCGAGTGCAGTCTTGGTTGCGCGTGCATGCTGGTAACCAAAACTGAGATGCTCGTGCACGAAATCACAAATCGCCTGTACCCGCGCCCAACCTAACGGCGTCTGCCCAAACAGAGCCCACGCGGTTTCGGTCAGTCGGTCGGTTTCGCAATAACGGCTCCCAAGCAAATAGACGAGCGTTTCCGTGGGCAGGTCTTCCACTGCATGCTGCATGGCGCTGGATTCGACCGGGTCAGGCAGACCGCTATCATTGATGAGCGCATCGGTGGAAATGCATATGTCGCCCGGCGGTGCCACGATGCGGCTGCACCAGTTACCGAAACCATCGCGATAGCCACTGATCGGAACCGTGGGGCTGGTGATGATATGGTCCGGAATAACGAGATCGGAGACACGCGAAAAATGGATATTCAGCATCAGCACCATGGGCGTTGGTTGCGGACACTCATAAATCATTTCGTAGCCAAGCCTGATCTGCACTCTGCACCACCTGTTGTTCAATTGGGCAACGCGCGCGCAAGTCAGCACGATATTGCGCACGACCTGTCATCGCTCACAAGCCATGTCAGTATACAGGGGACCGTGGTCCCTGTGTAGGGAATGCCTTTTTGCCGGGATGTCTAGTGCTCAGACTCAGCAAAGTCCAGACTGGCGATAATCCGATTCAGGCGGCCTTGTTCACCGGCCTCTTCCTGGGATGTCATGCTTGCCGCGTTGCTAAGACGGGCCGCGGATTCGATGCGCTCGATATACTGCTGCGTACAGTCCGCGACGGTCTGTTTGAGCAAAGCCAGAAGGTCAACGATTTCATCAGGGGTCCTGACCCAGCTTTCGATAAAATACCCTTCTTTTTCTTTTATCTTCGGTGCGGAGGGATGCTGCGCCAGCAGCGAGTTAAAATCACGACACCAGTCCGCGGGGGCCTGGTGGGATAATTTAAAATAAAGATCGATGTACGGTTCCTTACGAATCACGGGGGGCCGTAGTTCGTCAATCCCGATAATGTTGATATCGCTGATACCTTCCATGAAGCGATCAGTGTTTATAGCGGAAGCTGATCCGGCCTTTCGACAGGTCGTAGGGGGACATTTCAATTTTGACCTTGTCACCGGCGACCACGCGGATGCGGAATTTGCGCATTTTACCACCGGCATAGGCTGACAGTTTGTGTCCGTTGTCCAGTTCGACACGGTAGATCGAATCGGGCAGAACTTCGGTGACGGTCCCATCCATTTCAATGAGTTCTTCTTTGGCCATGATGCGTTATTACTCCTGTAACCATTCCACCCGCGTGACTGTAATAAGCGTGGGCTGACTGGATAGTGAAAACCGGGCAGACCATACCGCCGGGTCACGTTGGGGGGTGAAGAAAATGCCCCGCGGGATGCGCGGGGCACTTTTACGGTCGGGGATAACCCGCTGGGTCTAGGCCGGTACGACGCCGGTCGCGCTCAGGCCTTTTTGGCCGCGCTCGGTACCAAAAGTCACTTTCTGACCTTCAGCCAGGGTTTTGAAACCGTTGCCCTGAATGGCGCTGTGATGGACGAAGACGTCATCACTGCCGTCAGTCGGGCTGATAAAGCCAAAACCTTTACTATCGTTAAACCACTTTACAATACCTGTGTTCATGTGAGTTACCTCTATATATTATTAAACAATGTGTTAGCGGACAGCTTGTTACTGAGATATTTCGGGAGAGTCTGCTGAAAACACTGCGAGAGGAACTACCGGAACGACTATAATAAACTGCTACTGGCACTCACCGTACAGCAATACCAGCCAATTAGCTACTGATATTACATTTATTTTTAAAGGAATTTTGCGCGCTATGCAGGTTATCCGCTCATTTCGACATCCACCCACGGCAACGGAAGCGGCAGTTTGAGCAAAAGCGAGAAGATCGCCATCTTTGCCGATGTGCAGGACAAACAGGGTCAGAGACTGAGGTATCCCCAGAAAATAGCGATCTCAAACCATGCCTTAACGTCGTTTGAATGTTTATCGTCATTCCGGCGAAGGCCGGAATCCAGTTGAATAAGGCTTAATATTTTGCGTGAGCAATTAAGAATGTATTTTTTACTGTGAAATAGCGCGTTATGGATACTGGCTTTCGCCAGTATGACGAAGAAGCGGCTCGAGGCTGGCCGTATCCCGGTTTTCAGGAACACTCAAGCATGCTTACATTTTTTTCAGCACATTTACGATAAATAGCAGAACCAGTGCGCCAACGGTGGCGGTAACCAGAGAAGCGATAAAACCACCAGCAGTGACACCCAACAACCCAAACAGGAAACTGCCTATCACTGCGCCAACGATCCCGACCACAATATTGCCAATAATGCCGAAACCACTGCCCTTCATTAACTTACCGGCAAGCCAGCCCGCCAGCGCGCCTATGATTAACACCACCAATATACTGTCTGTATGCATCTTCTCTCTCTTTATAGTTAGCGGCAGTAATGATGACTAGCCTGCCCCTAAATATTTCAACGCCACTTGTTCCCGGACAGTGTCATGTTCTGATCGGTCGATTGCACAATATCATACTCCGCCCGCATCGCCTTCAGGCAAGCGGCGCACAGGCAATCCGTGTATCACTCGCTGACCTGGTGCAGATGCTCGGGCGTCAGCTACACCGTCTGGCATTGGCACAGCAGGATCGCGCCGGACTTGCATTCAAACAGCGCCTGGCAGCAGGGTCAGCGTTTTTGTTCGTGTTTGCGCATCTATATTAGAAACTAGCGCGACCAGAACCCGAAGGGTGTGACCAGAACGTGTGTAACACGTTCAGGAAATCCCTGATGATTCACGAAGTGAATCTAGGGGCAGGAAGTACCTATGAACTACCGCAGGTAGTTCCGGTGTGGACCTCGAAGAGGTTCTAAGTACTCCCTGACCCGCTTTATCCAGACATCTTTTAGCCCACTTTGGGCAGATGATGTAGCGCCTTATCGATGGCCTCGGCAGGATACTCGAAGTCTTCCAGTTCACCACTGAAATACTTGTCGTAGGAAGCCATGTCAAAGTGACCGTGGCCGGACAGATTAAAGAACAGGGTCCTGGCCTCGCCACTTTCCTTACAGCGATTGGCCTCGTCGATCACAGCGCGGATCGCGTGGTTGGACTCGGGTGCCGGGATGATGCCTTCGGTGCGGGCGAACTGTACCCCGGCCTCGAACGTGGCCAGCTGTGGCACCGCTACCGCCTCGATCAGTCCTTCATGATAAAGCTGCGAGACCAGGGCCGAATCACCGTGGTAACGCAGGCCTCCGGCATGGATGCCTGGCGGCACAAAGTCGTGGCCCAGGGTATACATCTTCATCAACGGGGTCAGGCCGATGGAGTCGCCAAAGTCGTAGGCATAGTGGCCGCGGGTCAGGGTCGGGCACGAGGCGGGTTCCACCGCCACCAGGCGTACCGCTTTACCCGCCGCCTTGTCGGCAAAGAACGGGAACGCCGCACCACCGAAGTTGGAGCCGCCGCCGCAGGGGGCAAACACCATGTCAGGATAATCACCGACCTTTTCAAACTGCTTTTTCGCCTCAAGGCCGATCACCGTCTGGTGCAGTAACACATGGTTGAGCACCGAACCCAGGGCATAGTTGGTATCGTCGCGCGAGGCCGCCTCTTCCACCGCCTCGGAAATGGCGATGCCCAGCGAACCCGGCGAGTTGGGATCCTGTGCCAGGATCTTGCGCCCGGAATCGGTCAGGTCGGTTGGGCTCGCCAGTACTTCCGCGCCCCAGGTCTGCATCATCGAACGGCGGAACGGCTTCTGCTCATAGCTGACCTTGACCATGTAGACCCGCACCTCGATGCCAAACTTCTGGCCTACCAGCGCCAGTGACGAACCCCACTGGCCGGCACCGGTCTCTGTGGTCAGGCGGCGGATACCCTCTTCACGGTTGTAATAGGCCTGGGCCACCGCGGTATTCGGCTTGTGCGACCCGGCGGGGCTGACGCCCTCGTACTTGTAATAGATCTTCGCCGGAGTACCCAGTGCGGCCTCCAGTTGATGTGCGCGGTACAACGGCGACGGCCGCCACAGTTGATAGAACTCACGTACCGGTTCGGGGATATCGATCCAGCGCTCGCCACTGACTTCCTGCTCGATCAAGGCATTGGGGAATATCGCTGACAGGGCATCAGGACCGATGGGCTGACCGTCTGGCCCCAGCGGCGGGCTTGGCGGATTAGGCATATCGGCAACGACGTTATACCACTGGGTTGGAATTTCTGATTCATCGAGCAAAATCTTGGTCTGCGACATCGTTTTCCCCTTATATTCCGGTACACAATCTCTGAATATTACCTGATGAGTTCGACGAGATAAAATCGATAGAGAGGTTCAAGGAGTCATTGATATTATCTATGGAGAATTTTGCACCCCAGGCCTGTCTTTTAAACTCATCCTGTTTTTGGACTGCATCACTGTTATGACCAACCTACGCGCGTTAGATCATCAATGATGGTTCAAATTTATCCCTCCGTCCCCTGTAATTTTCAGCCTCATTAAGCCAGGTTATCGGCGAGAAGTTCAGGTGCCCTGTTTATCTGGCAACGCAGATCTATACTTAAGAATATATCACGGAGGATTTAGCCCATGCTAACCAGAGGTCTATTAATCCTTGTATGCTGTTGGCTGGTCAACCCGCTTTTCGCTGAAGAGCCCGGGGCGCAATACGTAGAAACGCCCTATACGTCCCAGAATGTCGTGTTTGATTTCTACTTCGATGAGCCACAGAAAATCAATTCAGCCTTATACTGGCTGCGTTCGTTAATCAAACCCCTGTCCGAATCACCTTATAATCAGGCGCCGGAATTCATGAACATCATCGTTGTGATCCACGGTACCGAGATCGTGACCGTGGCAAAAAAGAATTATGAAAAATATCATACCGCCGTGGAGCGCATGCGTTACTACCACGCCATCGGCGTCAAATTCAAGGTCTGCAGCCTGTCCGCTGAAGACTTCGGCTATCGACGCCAGGACTTTTATGAGTTTGTCGAACTGGTCCCTTCTGCCATTACCGAACTGGCTCACTGGCAACTGCAGGGCTATGCCTTGATCAAACCCGAAATATACAGCAAGAAGTTCTCTATCGAGGAAATCCGCTGACAGTCCTGATAACATTTATCGCAAAGATCCTGACTGCCAGCCCAACCACCTGTTCTTTTGTCATCGAGCCGGATTTGCACTAAAACATCGCCTGGCAACGTGGACAGTGTTTTTGTCTGCGCATGTGCAATTAAAGTCGTGTGGTTAAATTTTCGTTTTTACACTGACCCAAAATATTATTGAGTCAAAGAAATGGGCGGTCTTATAACGACCGCCCCTATTCTTAGCGCTTTAGTTTACCTTCAAATTCATCGGCCTTCTTTCCATTCGCACTGACTACGCTGGCGAAGTGCACATGCTTGTTACTGATTTCAAACTGTATGTCTTCATGCATGTGCTTGCCATCCTGGGTCCAGTCATAATGGGCTTTCATGTGATGCGGACCCGGCCAGGACACGAGGTGATCATGGGTCTCGCCCTGGTTGGTGATGGCATACCAATGGGCCTGGCCGGTAACAGGATCAACGCCCATCAGGTCAGACTCGGTCATGGTCATTTGCTTGTTTTTGGCCACCATTGCACAGCGCACAGCCCAGCCGGAAGAGGCTTTCCGGCAATGCAGGCTGATGGAGAGTTTGATCGGTTTCTGCCCCGGTTGTGACAGCTGACCTTCACCATGCCACTTACCAACCAGTGGATAGAATTCGGATGCTGCAGGGGAAGTCGCGGCCTGGGTATTCCCCACATATAAAGCGATGCCAGCTACGGTTAATACGATACTTGCCAGACGAGTCAACGAACGCATAACACACCTCCTTATTTATCCATTTAAGATTTTCTTTATTGGAATTCAGTGGGTCAGAGATGATTAACTTCTAAAATTATAAAGTATTGCTCTCTAAATAATCAGGAGCCAATTACATCTCTTAATATTAGACAATGTTGTGCTCTGGCCCCAATTATTTATTTTTTTGGCAGCAGTTCCAGCGGCTCCGAGTAGGCGACTAGCTGCGGGTTTTGCTTCCAGGCGTCGGTGACATCGACGTAGAACTCAATGCAGTTAGCATCAGGATCATTGAAGTAGAGCGACTTGGACACGCCGTGGTCGTAGGCCTGGACCTGCAAGCCGGCGCGCTCCAGCGTCACCTTCGCTTCGGCCAGCTCGCCAATGCTGTCACCGATCTTGAAAGCGACATGTAACAGTCCCGGCGATTTGGCGGGGGCTTCCTCGGCGTCATCGCCGACGGCAACCACGGCGAAATCGTGATGATTGCCGAGCGTGAAGAAGGTCGCCGACAGCTCTGCGTTGCGGGCCGCGATGGGAAAGCCGAGTAGTCCGTGGTAGAAATCCTCGGCGCGCTGCTGGTCGCGCACCTTGATCACCACATGTCCGAGCGAGTGCACTTTCATGGTATCTCCTCCCCCAGGAAAAATCATAAAACCGGGTTAGAGAGCAATATTCCCTAATATTAGAAACTATTGCTCTCTGACCCGGTTTTTCTCGTTATTGGAACTTGATTTCATACCGGCAACGTCGCTTAAACGTCGGATCCACATTACTGCGCTGATTGGTCGTTAACACGACGAGGCCATGATGACGTTCCAACAGGCGTAGCAGATATCCCGTCTCCAGATTGGAATCACGGTCATGCGCATCACTGATGCCAGTGCGCTTGCCGAACAGGCTATCCGCCTCATCAAACAACAGGATCCAATGCCTGGATTCTGCATGTTTGAAAACACGGGCAAGATTCTTTTCCGTTTCCCCAATGTATTTGGACACCACGGCTGACAGATCGACCCGAAACACACTCAGGTCAAGGGACACGCCGAGCATGGTCACGGCCTGGATTTTACCGGTTCCCTCGGGACCGGTAAACAGCACACAAGCACCACGGCGATTCTTTTTTATTCTGGCTGCGAGCTTGCGGATATGGGTTCTGGTCCTGGCCGATAATTTTCTGTCGTTGCTGCCGACCAGCAAATGGCCATAGGATTTTTCAAAGACTGGTTTTGGTGCAGTCTTATATTGTTCAAAGGCAAGCGCTTTGCCTGACAGGCAAATCCCCAGGAATAGCAAACTGTAAAATTTCAGCGCCATTTGTTTCCAGTTAAAGCAACAATTTTGCCAGTTAGTCGTTCGTTATCAGACTCCATCCGCACGGCTTTGAGACAGGCGGCGCACAGGCAATCCGTATAGCGTTCGGAGACATACTCCAGATGCTCGGACTCCAGGAATACCGTCTGGCAATGGCACAACAGGATCGAGCCGGACTTGCACTCAAACAATGCCTGGCAACGGGGACAGCGTTTTTGTTCGTGTTTACGCATTTAAAATTGAGTGATGAAGTCTTAATTTTGACTCTGACCCCAAATATTACCATTTTCCTGCACCCCGCGAATTCCGCTGAGCCAATGGCATTCAATAAATCGTCATCCCCTGTCACTCAAATTATGACTCGCCGCCAATCGCCTCACCGCCCTTTAGAATTTAGACTACAGTTTAAGTGTGACTCCCCCGGAATGATAAATTTTGAATGGTAGCTTACTGGCTTATTATTACCGGGAAACAAGCAGGTAGCGCATGCGACAAACTCTGTAATGAATGCCCCGTGGCACAATCAGGATAAAGCTCAATATCTGCGACGAGACAAATAAGCAATTCTACATTACGACCAAAAGGACTTTCTGTGCCTGTACCAGTATCCAGCAAAATGAATTCCCTTAGATTTATTCCCGGTTTACTTGCCCTGATTCTGGGAATCCTGGGCCTGTTTGGCTGGTTCTTTAATGTTCCTGCCCTGACACGTATTTTGAGCAACTGGAATCCGATGGTGCCCAGTACGGCGCTGTGTTTTATCTTGAGCGGCCTGGCACTGTTGAAATGCAAAAGCTCCACTGACCAAAACGCTTCGCTGTTACAGCGCGTACTTATCCTGTTAATTCTGTTGCTGGCAGGTGCCCGTGCCGTCGAGCTTGCCACGGGTCGCAACTTCGGGATTGAATTCCTGATAACGGCCTGGGGGGCCGAACCCTCCGGGCATATGTCGCCACAGACCATGCTTGGCTTCCTGATTTTTGCTGCCGGCATCCTGGCCATGCGCCGTTCCGAGCAACGCAGATTCGCCTTGCTGGCGCGCGCTTTGGCACTGACACTGCTGGTTATTGGGGTCGGTGCCTCCGTCGGCTATCTGCTCAATCTCAACATTATTTTTGAAGGCGTGTATGTCGCCACGGGCTTGATCTGGATGTCTCTGCCTACGGCGATTGGCATGACCCTGCTCGGTATCGGCCTATGGAATCAGTTGTATCGCATGACACAAACAGGTGAGCGGATCAGTGTGAGTATGCGTGCTACCCAGATTAATCGCGCCATCATCATTGCGCTGATCGTCACCTCGCTTGCCACGGGTGTGACTGGCCTGGTCTTTCTCGATCGCTCCATCACTCAACAGGCCAGCGTGAATATACAACAACTGTTACAAAGCAGACGCGACTTCATCGAAAACACCATCGAATATCATACGAGACACGCCGAGCTGGCCGCATCCAGTTCACGTCTGCACAACGCACTTATCCATATGCTCGATCAACATCAAGATAAGGACGCCATGACCCAGGCGATAGCTGCCACCAGCGAATTGCTCACGCAGGGCTTTAGCGGCATCGGCCTGGACCAGGCAGGAAAACGCCGTGTCCTGGCCGGCACCTTGCTGCCAGCGTCTACCTCAACCTCCCGTCTTCATGCCCCCCAGGTAACGGAACTCGCCTGGCATCAGGGTTACTATTTGCGACTGCGCATCAGTCTCAGCCAGGCCGGGAGAGACATGCCTGGTGTCAGGCTGATACTAGAACAGCCACTCCCGGAGCTGGATAAACTTTTTGACGATGCCATCCATTGGGGCAAGACCGGCAATATGGTCATGTGTGCGCGACAGGATCAAACCCTGCTGTTATGCTTCCCGCATCGCGAAAATAATGCGATGTCGACTGTGCCAGATAAATTTCAAGGCGAACCTATCCCCATGGAATATGCGTTGGCCAATCAAAGCGGAATTCGTAAACTGCTTGATTATCGCGGACATAATGTACTCGCGGCTTATACTCCGGTGGGTACGACTGGCCTTGGTTTGATCCTGCGCATGGATCTCGCGGAGTTGTACGCACCAGCGAAAGATGAGCTTGAGTTCGCGTTGCCATTTCTGGCATTACTGGTTGGCCTGGGTCTGTGGCTTATACGCTTGCGGGTTAAACCATTGTTGCAGGACCTGGTTGACGCGCACATCGCGGAAAAAGGCCTCCTGCAAAAACTGGACTACTCCAATCGGCTGCGCAACACCATTCTTGAGAGTGCCGCATACTCCATCATCTCCACCGATGTGAATGGCGTCATTCTCACGTTCAATCATGCCGCTGAACGCATGCTCTGGTATCGTGCGGAGGAGATGATCGAGAAGGCCACTCCCGAAATATTTCACGATGCCGATGAGGTAAAGGAGCGCGCACAATCCTTGAGCCAGGAACTGGGCTACCCGGTAACACCCGGTTTTGAAGTATTTGTTGCCAAAGCCAAACGCGATTTTCAGGAAGAACGCGAGTGGACTTATGTGCGTAAGGATGGTTCGCGCTTTCCGGTACGGCTGTCGGTAACGGCATTGCGCGATGAAAACGATGTCCTGCAAGGTTACCTTGGTATTGCCTACGACATCTCCGAACAAAAGCGCGCGGAGGAATATATCCGCCATATCGCTTTGCACGATGTGTTGACCGGTCTGCCCAATCGGGCCTTGCTTGAAGACCGTCTCATCATGGCAATCGAAAAACAACGTCGAACTAAACTGCCGTTTGCGCTTGCCATGCTGGACATCGACCGCTTCAAACATATCAATGACACCATGGGCCATCATATCGGTGACCGCCTGCTCAAGGAATTTGTCTCGCGCATAAAATCCTGTTTACGTCCCACGGATACCATCGCCCGCATGGGCGGCGATGAATTCATGCTATTACTGCCGGAGACCGACGTTAAGGCGGCAGAACAAATCATGGCCCGCATCCTCGAGTCCTTGACACAATCGATTGACGTGGAAGTGCAGAAGCTGCACATTACCTCAAGCATCGGCATCAGCATTTGTCCAAGAGATGGTGTACACACTCATGAATTGATGCGCTGCGCCGATGTAGCCATGTACTGGGTCAAGGAACACGGCCGTAATGGCTATAAGGTGTATTCGCGAAAAATGGACAGTCACGGCGCCGATCGGCTGCGTCTAGAGCAGAATTTGCATGACGCCCTCGACAACGACGGCTTTACTCTTTTTTACCAACCCAAAGTTGATTTGAAGACTAACACTGTGTTCAGTGTCGAGGCCTTGCTGCGTATGCCAAACGCCAGCGGCCAGCTAAATTCACCTGCTGAATTCATTCCACTTGCCGAAGAAATTGGCTTAATTATTCCCATCGGCCAATGGGTGCTTAAAACGGCCTGCCGCGATGCAGTCAGGTTACATAAGGCATTAGGAGCGCCACTCACCATGGCCATTAATATCTCAGCGCGCCAATTTATGAGTGGTGACCTGTTGGGCACGATCCATCATGCCTTGCAAGATACGCAGCTCAATGCAAGCCAGCTTGAACTGGAGATCACCGAGAGCATTCTCATGGACGAACGCATCGATGTCAGCAATGCATTACACGACCTGCGCAACCTTGGTGTGAATATCGCCATCGATGATTTCGGTACCGGCTATTCAAGCCTTAGTTACCTGAAGCGGTTTAAAATCAACGAGCTCAAAATTGATCAATCTTTCGTGCGCGACATGACCAACGATTCGGAAGACGCCGCCCTGGTCGCCGCAATCATTGCCATGGGGCATAGTCTCAATATCGCCGTTGTCGCAGAAGGGATTGAGACCACCGAACAACTTGCGTTCCTCACTGCCAACGACTGCGACATGGCCCAGGGATTTTTTATAGGCAGACCACTCTCATTCGATGAATTGTTGCAATGGTTTGCCAATGAGACCCGCTGGAAGTTAGTGAGCTAAGCTGGCACTGGCGCAGCAGGATCGAGCCGGACTTGCACTCAAACAACGCCTGGTAGCGGGGACAGCGTTTTTGTTCGTGTTTGCTGATCTTTATCAAGTGTTTATTAGTAACTGCATCTATACAAAGTAGTTTTTTACTCTGAACCCAAATACCATATAATGGAAATTACGGTATATTCTGAGAGTCACCCGCAAGGAGGGTCACTATGAGGTCAGCAAGACAGCTTATTACCACAATAACATTAATTTTATTGGGCATTAGCCCTGTCACACATGCCAGCTCCATCGCCGCTGGAGAGGCGATCGTCATGCACGGCAACCATCACGGCGTCATTGCGTGTTCAAACTGTCACGGTCCGGATGGCAACGGCAATGTCGAACAAGGTTATCCGGCGCTGGCGGGCTTGAATGAACTGTACATTATAAAGGAATTGCATGAGTTTCAAGTAGGCTCCCGAACGGGCGCGGTCATGGATTCCATTGCCAATCATCTAAGCCAGAAAGATATTGATAACGTCGCACGGTATTTTTCCACCCGGCACCGGCGTCCGAACCACCTGCATTTCACCTCTGATAAACTGGGTGAGAGGCTTGCCAAGCTAGGGGACGCCAAGCAACACATCCCGGCATGCTTTTCCTGTCACGGTGAAGGAGGACATGGGAATGGCGCCATGTTTCCTGCCATTGCTGGGCAAAATATCGCTTACATCAGACGCGAACTGGATCGATTTCGAGAAAACGATCGGCAAGATGACCCAAACGGTATGATGCGTGCTGTCGCGAAAAACCTGACGGATGATGATATCGGAGCCGTTGCCGACTACGTCGCTTCCTTGAGCGCGACCCCGGCCAAGAAAGCCGCTAGCAAGTAACTCGGCGCGCCGGTTAGGCCAGCAACAAAAAGGGAGGCGATGCCTCCCTTTTTCGATCGCGCGGGATATTAAGTGGGTCGGTATGTCGTGTGGAATACATCGAACGTGTTTATTTAATCGTGTTCTGCCCCCTATTACCTTTGCTCAAACAGCGCCTGGCAGCGAGGACAGCGTTTTTGTTCGTGTTTGCGCATGCTGATTAGAAATCGAAAGCGATTCGTGTCAAATCTAGCATTGATTTCGGCGAGGTCTTGATAAGCATTGCTTTGGCCGACTTCATCTTATCCGCCGCCATTTCGATTCGATCAAACATCCTCTCATACAACTCGTCGGGCAGCGTCAGTGGTGGCGTGAGACGCACAATTCGGTGCGCATTCAATGCCAGGTTGGCATGAATCCCTCCTCGGTGCAACATCATCAATGCCAGCATGCTGGTGAACTCACCAATCATTTCTTCCTGGTGGAAGGCAAAACGCGACGGGATTATCGGCTTAAATTCAATAGCAAACCACATACCAAAACCACGCACCTGTGCAATAAGGGCGGGATGCTTCCTGGCCAGCTGCTTTAATCGCGCCAATCCTTGTACACCTAAATGACGGGATCGCTCTACCAGCTTTTCCTCTCGTAGTATTTCCAGCGACTTCAAACCAATAGCCATGGCGAGGGAATTGCCACCGAAGGTATTCGAGTGAATCTTGCATTTCAATCCACCCAACATCTTCTCGTATATTTCCTTGCGCGCAACGGTGGCACCAATGGGAATCATGCCGCCACCCAGCGCCTTAGCAAACACCAGAATATCAGGATCCATGCCACCCCATTCAATACTCGGCACCCAATAACCACTGCGTCCCAGGCCTGCCTGGATTTCATCGACAATCACCGGAATACCGTGTTTTTTTGCCAGCTGATCCACACCGGCGAGAAATTCGGGCTTTGGCACAATCACACCTGCCTCTCCCTGGATTGGTTCCAGCACGATAGCAAGGATCTTATCTTCACCACTGGTGCGGATGCTGTCTTCAACGGCCATCAAGTCACCGAATGGCAGGGTTATTGCTGAATAAGCCAGTGGACGGAACGGCCCCTGCGATTCCTCATTCGCCGTCAGGCTCAACGCACCGGTAGTTTTGCCGTGGAATCCGCTCTGGAAGTTAATAAAGTGCGTTGCATCAGGTCGCCAGGCCTTAACGAGTTTAATCGCCGCCTCGATCGCCTCCGCGCCACTATTGGAGAAAAACACTCTGCTATCGGTATGTGATGGTGCCAATTCAGCAATCAACCTGACCAGCTCGGCCTCCAGGGCAGCACGCCAGTCAGATAAGGCCTGCTGAGGCAAGCCCATTGCATGCGACTCATTTAAAAAACGCTGGACAAACTTCAATAACGGAGGATACCAATCGCCGAACGGCGTTGCCGCGTATCCACTGGCATTGATGCGCGTTTTACCCACTTCATCCTCAAGTTCCCACGGCGAGGTGACCTTGAAAGGCCCCGCCAAGCGCGCAGACTTGAGCGCACGGATCAGGTCGGTGTTGCCATATTGTTTTTCAAGCTCAAAAACGGTTTGCGGTGCCAGGCCCGCAAAAACCTCGTCGGTTGTTATCGGCGTGTGTGTCATCCTACATTCCCTCGCTACCACGCAAGCCTGCGCGGCGCCATAATCCCGGTTTAAAAGTTTAGCCTAACATGTGGACCCTTCACTACATGTTAGTACGATAATGAACCGGACTTGCACTCAAACAGCGCCTGGCAGCGGGGACAGCGTTTTTGTTCGTGTTTGCGCATATGAATTTGTAATTAATCGTGGTCTGTCCCTTATTTTTTTGGAACCCGAAGAGATTCTAACTAATCGCTGACCCGACATTTTCGCTACCCTTTTAATTCAAACACACCTCTGACATAGCGTACCTGTCCCTCGTCAAGGCAACGCTTCGCGTTGCCGGCCTTTTCCCCAAGATTGTCTACGTATACGGACAGCCCCAGCTGGCCCTGGGCAGCAGGCGTGGAATTGGCTTTGTTCGTACTGAATTGCGAAACACTGACGTCTTCAAATATTTCGGTCGCAAACCCAAAGTCAGCGAGAATCGACTGCAACTCATCGCCGCTGATAAGAAAATTGTGAGCGGGATCGCTAGCCCACGGCAGCGGAAAGTAAGATGTGGCGCCCTGTCCGGCAGTGACTTCCTGCACGGCAAAGCGACCACCCGGTTTGAGTACACGGGCAATTTCCTGATAGAGCCTTTGCTTGTCTTCGATGTTCATCCCAACGTTTTGCATCCACACCACATCAAAGGAATTATCGGGATAGGGCAAGTCGAGGGCACTACCCTGTTGCACAGTAATTTGCGCTTCCATACCTGTCAGTCTATTCAGCAATACGGCGCCGGTGCAGTAATCGGTGGACATCTCGATACAGTCCACGCGACAGCCGCTTTCCATCGCCAGAAACCGGGCGCAACCAGCCAGGCCCGCGCCGATATCCAGTACACGGTCGCCAGCGTTTATCTTTGCCATCTCCAGTAACTCGCGGGATGCCTGCAGTCCCCCCGTGTGGAAATGATCCAGTGCAGCCAGCTCCTCAGGAGTCAACCGTTGCCCAGGGTCGAGCCCGGCCGCACGCAACCCCTCAAGAATCCTCGCCTCGATATCGCTGGCTGAGTAGTGAATTTCCAGTGTAGACATGTTTGCCTCTCTTTATATTTAAATTTATGACATATTGCTTACATACAGCCACATTACAGGTACTGCGAATAACAATACTACCGAGACAACAAAATCGGACGGGGCTTGCTTTTAATCGCCGCTCGGGAATCGCGGCAGTGTTTTTATGCGTGTTAACGCAAGTATATTAGGAAATATTACTCTCAGATACGCTTTTATACCAGGTAACATATATCTCTGGCTGGCTTTTTATTAGCGTTCTACGTGCGACCAGTAGCACTATCCTCTCGTTTAATACAGAGTATTTCGTCGCAAAATCTGCTCAAGCCCACATGTAGAAGATCGGTAAGATAGCGGTCCGCCAGGATGCAATTTTTGTCTAATTTACTGCCCAAAAGTGGAATCGATACCGCTGCACTTTCGATAATATTGCCTGACATTGTCTCGAGGACTTCCCGCAACGCGTCTAAAGCGTGGTGCGCACGCGGCGATGTATTCATCAGCATGATGGGTTTATTCGGAAATTCCTCACCGCTCACCAACCAATCCAGGGCATTCTTCATTGAACCGCTAATGCCGTGGGCATATTCAGGACTGGCAATGATCAAGCCATCTGCCTACTTGAGGTCTGCTTTCAGCTTAACCACGGCCGGCTGACATTGATACTGCAGGACCGAACTGAACTTATCCTGCCATGTGAGTTTAAAAGCGATACAATGCGGATACACTCCATAAGGTCATGGTATTAATATCGGCATTCACATCTTCATACTCGACCTGGATTGAAAAGCGATCCCAGTAATTAAAGGCTGCACCAACTCCCCAGGAAAAGTTCGTCCCATCCGATGTTGTTGTTGAGGGAGGGGATCCAAATACAGTCGTTGTTTCCTTTACCTTCCAGGCGGCCAGCCCCAGTTTCCCCAATAAATCGATTTTTTGTGTAACAGGCCACAAGCCTTTTGCCCAGATTGCAACCGCTGTTGCCTCATACTCTGTCTCTACACCAAACAGGTTCTCCTTGGGCTTACCATAATCGAGATAAGCCGCTTCAAGCGCCAAGTTAGGATGCAAGCGTATCCCGCCAATGATCTTATACGCATTTCCGTACTCGCCGAATAATCCCTGATTAATTTCCGATTGACCAAGACCCAGCCCCACATATCCGTCTACTGCATACGCCTGTGCTGGAATGAAGAGAGAAAAAACTAAAACAATTATATATCTGGCATTCATGTCCATTCTCCCTATCAGATATTTCAAGCGTAGCGTCAGCCTGCACCCTTGCCATGATCTGGATCATGCCTTTTTGTATTTGGAATAATGTTTCAAGCAGGAGAATAGGGTCAGAGAGGAATATTATCTAATATTAGCCATTATTGCTCACTGACCCGGTTTGGCGCATTTAAAGACGTGTGGTTAAATTATAGTTTTTACACTGACCCCAAATATTCGCAAATATTCGATTATTCCTCGTCTTCTACCATCAACTCGTCGGCAATAAACTCCCAGAACAGATCCCCAAACGTCTGCTCCTCCGCATCCTCCGCTATTTCTGCCAATCCCTCGTACTTGCCCTCGAAAAGTCGGGGTTGTGCGTCCACAGATTCCTCGACCTGCTTCCTGGCCAACGCTGACATGAATCTCGGCATAACTCCTCCTTAATGTATTCATAAAAAGAAAGAACTTCAGCGCGACTTATTTCCTACCATTGCGTCAATCTGTTGCGTGTATTGCAAAATATCGTATTCCGCCCGCACCACCTTCAGGCAGGCGGCGCACAGGCAATCCGTGTAACACTCACTGACAAACTCTAAATGCTCTGGCTCCAGGTACACCGTCTGGCACTGGCACAGCAGGATCGAACCGGACTTGCATTCAAACAGCGCCTGGCAGCGGGGACAGCGTTTTTGTTCGTGTTTACGCATGGTTAAAATTAAATCCCTCCGTCCCCTTTTACTGAACTATTGTTCTCTGACCCCGGGTTTGAAGGATTAGCGCCAACAGGATAATGCAGCTTTCCATTCCTGGTTTTTCGTTACTAAATGTAGAACATACACGTCTGATTCACACATATTTTTCAACATCTGTGAATATTCCTTCTTGCTAAAATCATCGGGTAGCCATGTGTTTGCCATACTCCAGGCGTGCCTGGCCACAGGTCCCTTTTTATCAATCAATGATTTGAGTTTAGGATAGAATGCTGATACCACATTCCTTGCTTCCTTTACCATTTGCGCAGAGGCCCCCTTGTACTTAAGGCAAAGATCAAGCTGGTAATAGGCATATAAACTAAAGGCCCCGTGGGTCTCGCAAGAATTTATATCTTTCTCTGCATATTTATGCCT
>JARRNT010000006.1:0-79757 GCA_037384645.1 Gammaproteobacteria bacterium
GCCTGTCTCGATCTGATCAATTCAGTGGAACGTGGCGATATGAAACCACCTATCGAGGCGCATGCTCCGAATACCTCGCAGCAGCATATTGAAATCGTGCGTCCTGTACTCGACAACGGCCGGCCTATCGGTGAACTTCAGCTGGTGCTCAACTACAAGGTCCTTAAGGTCTGGATGACAAAGCTTCCCAAGAACCTGTTCGTCGAGCTTAAACAACAGGCCGGTAACCAGCCCGCGGTCTTGCTTGCCAGGCACGGTGACCAGAACTTGCGGACAGTGATTTCTTTTGACTACAAGGTAAAGGGGACACGCTGGATTGTTTCGGTATGGTCCCCGGCGTCGGAGACCATATTGCCAATTACTATTCAGGCAGTATTTTTCTTCCTGACGGGTGTTGCCCTGATGGGACTGGTTTTCTATCTGCTCAAACGCGCGACGAGTAATACCGTTCGCAATGATGCTGCCAATATCACGCGTATGACGGCTGACGTGATGCGCGGTACTCGACAGCATGATTACGACCTGGTATTGCCTGAGTTTAACGAGGTCGCCCGACGGATCGACGAGTTGCGTACCAAGGATAGCAGTAGCGATCGCGCGATCCCAATATGCAGTTTGAACCGCATGCCATGACGAATGCAGCGCCTGCCGCGGGCAGTGCTCCGGTGCTGGATACTGGGGCCTCAGCTGGCCAATCGGCTTCTGCGACGCCCCCCGCAGAGATTTTCAAGGCATATGATATCCGCGGTATTGTCGGGACAAGCCTGACGGCTGAACATGCGAATCTGATCGGACGCGCTATTGGTAGTGTTGCCTCAGAGCGTGGTTTGACAAACCTGGCATTTGCCCGTGACGGGCGCCTGTCCGGTCCGGAACTCGGTGGTGCGTTTGTCAAAGGTGTGCAGCAGGCGGGGATCAATGTGATAGATATTGGTATGTTGCCGACACCATTGCTGTATTACGCTGCCAACGAACTTGCAGACGGAACCGGCGTTATGCTGACAGGCAGTCACAATCCACCTCAATATAACGGTTTTAAGATGATGGTTGGGGGGGATACCCTGGCGGGTGAGCAAATTCAGGCATTGCGTGAGCGAATTGAGGCGAATAATTTTACCAGTGGCAGCGGTGATTATAGCAACCAGTCTGTGGCCAAAAGCTATATCGAACGAATCGTGGGCGATGTCAAACTCAAGCGGCCCATGAATATCGTGATCGACTGTGGTAACGGTGTTGCTGGTGCGATTGCGCCATTGTTGTTCAAATCCATGGGTTGTCGGGTGACGGAGCTGTATTGCGACGTGGACGGCAAATTCCCCAACCATCATCCGGACCCGAGCAAACCAGAGAATCTGAAAGACCTGATTGCAACGGTCAAGAGCAAAGGTGCCGATCTTGGTATTGCCTTTGATGGTGACGGTGATCGCCTTGGCGTTGTCGATGCCAGTGGCAAGATCATCTATCCGGACCGCTACATGATGCTGTTTGCTGCCGATGTGCTGGCCAAGCACCCGGGCGGACAGATTATTTATGACATCAAGTGCAGCAGCAACCTGACCCGTGTCATCTGGGAAAAGGGCGGAGAACCAATCATGTGGAAGACGGGGCACTCGTTGATTAAGGCCAAGCTCAAGCAGACGGGTGCACCCCTGGCAGGCGAAATGAGTGGTCATATGTTTTTTAATGATCGCTGGTACGGGTTTGATGATGGCCTGTATTCCGGTGCGCGCCTGCTGGAAATTCTGTCACAGGCAAATCAGAAGTCTGATGCCATTTTTGCCAGTCTGCCCGATGCAGTGAATACCCCGGAGATCAATGTACAAATGCGTGAAGGCGAGACCCATCAATTCATTGATGAGCTGATGATGAAAGCGGATTTTGGTGACGCTAATGTGTCCATGATTGATGGTATCCGCGCCGATTTCAACGATGGCTGGGGCCTGGTGCGGGCATCCAATACCACGCCGGTACTGGTATTGCGTTTTGAAGGCAAGGATGCACGGACTCTGGGCAGGATCCAGCAGCTCTTCAAGGCACAAATGCTGGCAGTGAAACCAGACTTGAAATTACCGTTCTAGATCAGCGGGCAGCATTTGCTGCCTGTGTTTTCCGATACGACCAGAATCCTGCTCCATTCGTGTTTGTGGTACAGGGTTTTCTTATAGATAGACGGTGCGCCAAAATAAAAAAACCATTAAGATGTGTTGGCTCACTAACTTAACAAAACTGCAAATCAATGAGTCTCGATCCGATTCAAGCAAAAAATGTCGCTGAAGTCCTGAGCGAGGCGTTGCCGTATATACAACGATTCCAGGCTAAGACCATGGTCATTAAATACGGCGGTAACGCCATGGTGGACGAAAATCTCAAGCGAGGCTTTGCCCGGGATATCGTGTTGATGAAGCTGGTTGGCATGAATCCCGTCGTGGTGCACGGTGGTGGTCCGCAAATCGGCAATCTGCTGAAACAGATTGGTAAGGAGAGTCGTTTTGTCGAGGGTATGCGGGTCACCGACAGCGAAACCATGGATGTGGTGGAGATGGTGTTGGGGGGGCTGGTCAATAAAGAGATCGTCAACCTGATTAATCGCCAGGGCGGCAAGGCCGTAGGTCTGACCGGTAAAGATGGCGACCTGATTCGTGCGCGCAAGCTGCATATTACCAGGCAGAGTGAAGGCATGGATGAGCCCGAGATTATCGACATTGGTCATGTGGGTGACGTCGCCAGTATCGATACCTCTGTGGTCAAGATGCTGGTCGCAGACGACTTTATTCCTGTCATCGCGCCGATCGGCGTGGGTGAAGACGGCCAGTCCTATAACATCAATGCGGACCTGGTTGCGGGCAAACTGGCCATGGCATTAAACGCGGAGAAACTGATTCTCCTGACCAATACCAGTGGCGTGCTGGATCAGTCCGGTCAACTCCTGACCGGGCTTCGAGCCGAACACGTGGATAAGCTGATAAAAGACGGAGTGATCCATGGCGGTATGCTACCCAAGGTGAATTGCGCCCTGGATGCGGTACGCTCGGGTGTGCATACTGCACAGATTATTGACGGACGGGTGGAACACGCCGTGTTGCTGGAAGTGTTAACCAGCGAAGGCGTTGGTACACTGATTATGGGCTGAGTATGAAAGAGAAAAAGCAGTCGCGCCGACAGCAAATCCTTGAAACCCTGGCCATGGAGCTGGAAAAATCGCCAGGCGAACCCATTACCACCGCCGGTCTTGCCAGAGCCGTGGGGGTATCCGAGGCAGCCCTGTATCGTCATTTTCCAAGCAAGGCCAAGATGCTGGAGGCCCTGATCGAATTTATCGAAGACAGTGTATTCAGTCTGATCAACCGTATCCTGGAAGAAGACAGGTTCATGCGCGGGCGCTGCCAGAAGATCATGACTGTTGCCCTGGGCTTTGCTGACAGAAATCCGGGAATTTCACGCCTGTTGAGCGGCGAAGTGTTATTGGGCGAAACCGAGCGTTTGCGCAAGCGTATTGATAAATTCTATGAACGCCTGGAAACCCAGCTCAAACAGGTCCTGCGTGAAGGGGAGGCTAACCAGGAACTCAAGGCCGTTTCCCCGGTTCAGGCTCAGGCCAACCTGATGGTTTGCCTGGTGGAAGGCCGAATCCAGCAATTTGTCCGCAGCGGTTTTACGGTGTCACCCCTGGCACAGTGGGAGCAGCAATGGTCACTACTTGCAACGTGTCTGGATTAATTGCTCAGGCCTTTTAATTTGCGAAAGCGAGCCAGATCCCTGGCATAACGCGCCTTCATCGCCTTCATACTCTGTTCACGCTGGTGGATTGTTGCCTGCTTGCTCGCAATGTTTTGCTTGGTCGAATCTATTCGCTTAATGAGCCGTTTGGGAGGCTGTTTGCCTCTACGTTCGTAATCACCGGCCTTATTTTGTAATTGCTCCAGGACATTCTGCTGCATTTTCAGGTTGCTCTGGGCAATATCAAGTTCAGCCTTGGCGGCTTTGACGTTGGTGTCGCGGGCCATGATCAGATCGCGCTCGGTCGCATAGGAATTGAGCAGGATATTGTCTTGCCGTTGTTGCTGCTTTTTTGCCTCCGCTTTCTGCTTTTGTCGCAGCGCCTGTTCCTGTTCTTTTTGCAGTTGTTCCGGAGTCTTGGGTGGCTGGATAACCTTGACCACGATACCGCGATCATTGAGCACTTCGATGCGCTTTTGGGAATATTCCGGCGGTACGCTGTTGCCGCATTCACGAATACCGAGATCATTTTTCCAGCATTTAATATTGACCCCCGCTGCCTGTGCCGATCCGGCCGCTACGGCGGTCACAAGCGAGGCGGCAAGTAACAGGGTATACTTTGTGGTGATTGATATCTGAGGCATATTGCTTGGTAACTCCTGACCTCGTCTAATAATAATGGCATTTAAATAATATGCCCTAATTAAACTCGGTTCTGCGTGATTGATCAAATTCTACTTTTGCTGGCTGCCTATGTTGCCAATGCCTTTTCGGCATTTGCGGGTGGTGGCGCCGGTTTATTACAACTGCCGTTACTCATTTTCCTTGGCCTGCCGTTTGCAGCCGCCCTGGCTACACATAAGCTGGCTACCGTATTCCTCGGGCTTGGCGCGACGTTACGCCATGCCCGCGAGCGAAACCTGGAGCGAAACTTCATTCTCGTCATGTTACTCACCGGTATCCCCGGTGTCGTGATCGGCGCCAATATCGTGCTGTTTGTACCCGGGCGCCTGGCCGAAATGGCACTGGGCATACTGACCATAGCCCTGGGAATATATTCCCTGTTCAGGCCGTCTCTGGGCCAGCAGGCATTAGCGCAACACCGCGACCGCACCGGACTGCTCCTTGGTGGCACGGTTCTTTTTATCATCGGCATTCTGAACGGGTCCTTAACCTCCGGAACCGGACTGTTCGTCACACTCTGGCTGGTGCACTGGTTCGGGCTGGATTACAAGCAGGCCGTTGCCCACACCCTGGTCCTGGTTGGCCTGTTCTGGAATGGCAGCGGTGCCCTGACCCTGGGCCTGCACGGGATAATTCACTGGGCCTGGGTGCCGGCACTGGTGATTGGCTCCCTACTGGGGGGCTATACCGGCGCCCACTGGTCCATTGTCAAGGGCAACCGCTGGATCAAGCGGAGCTACGAACTGGTGACATTCCTGGTCGGGATTATGCTATTGCTGGGGCGGGCCCGTTTGTTCGGCTAAATACCGTATTGTTCGCGATAGGCCCGAATGGCAGCCAGGTATTGGGTGTACTGGCTGTGCTGTTCGATATAGGTAATCAGGTGCTCCAGGCTGATGATGCTGGTGACCGGGATGTGATAACTGTCTTCCACTTCCTGGATAGCGGAGCGTGTACCCTGGCCACGTTCCTGGCGATTCAGGGCGATCGCCACACCGGCGGCCTGCGCGCCGGCGGCATCGATGATGGCCATGGATTCACGAATGGCGGTACCGGCAGTGATGACATCATCGATGATCAGAATGCGTCCGGCCAGGGGGGCACCGATCAGATTACCGCCCTCACCATGGTCCTTGGCCTCCTTGCGATTAAAACAATATGGTACGGAACGGTCATATTTATTGGCCAGGGCGATAGCGCAGCTGGCGGCAAGGGTGATTCCCTTATAGGCGGGTCCAAACAGAACGTCGAAGTCAATGCCGCTGGCCACAATGGCGTCGGCGTAATACTCGCCAAGGCGGGCAAGTGCGCGGCCATTATTGAATAAACCGGCATTAAAGAAATAGGGACTGGTACGTCCGGATTTAAGCTGGAATTCGCCAAAACGCAGGACTTCGCCCTGCAGGGACAGTTCAATAAATTCGCGTTGGTAATCCTGCATGGAGATTATTTTCTATTGCCAAGTTTGAGCGTGTATCATACACAGTTTCGAATGACAGGATAAGTCTCATGCGAGTTATCAGCGCCAATGTGAATGGCATTCGCTCTGCCGAGAAGAAAGGCTTTTTTACCTGGTTGAGCCGGCAGCGTGCGGATGTGGTTTGTATTCAGGAAACCAAGGCCCAGGAGCATCAGCTACACGCTGAGATTTTTTATCCAAAGAATTATCACTGTTACTATTTCGACGCTGTCAAAAAGGGATACAGCGGTGTTGCTATCTACTGCAAACAGGAACCGGATCAGGTCATCACCGGACTGGGCTGGGATCACGCTGATACAGAGGGCCGATATATCCAGGCGGACTTCGGCAAACTGAGCGTGGCGTCATTTTACCTGCCGTCCGGGTCTTCCAGTGAAGAACGGCATGCCAATAAATTGCGCTTCATGGACAGGATGCTGGATGAACTTAAGGCTATGCGTCGTAAAAGGCGCGACTATATTATTTGCGGTGACTGGAATACCGTGCACAAGGAAATCGACATCAGGAATTTCAGGAGCAACCAGAAGAATTCGGGCTGTACACCTGAAGAGCGCGCATGGATGGACAAGCTGTTTGGCGAGGTCGGCTACGTGGATGCCTTTCGGGTCGTGGACACCCGACCCGAACAGTATACCTGGTGGTCGAATCGCGGCCAGGCCCGGGCCAAAAATGTCGGCTGGCGTATAGACTATCAGGTGATTACGCCCGGACTGAAAGACAGTGTTAAAAAGGCATCGATATACAAGGAAAAGTGGTTTTCCGATCATGCGCCGCTGATCATTGACTACGACATCGAATTCTGAATTCGGATCGCAACACTTGTCTATACTGAGTAAACATAGCTGGCGAGAATCTTTCCTGACTTACCGGCAGCCGGCGGTGCTGCGCATGCTGTTCCTGGGTTTTTCCGCCGGCCTGCCTTTCCCGTTAATCTTCGGTACCCTTTCAGTCTGGCTGACGCGCGCGGGCATCAATCGCGCCATCGTTACCGAGTTCAGCTGGGCCGCCCTCGGCTATTCGTTTAAATTCGTGTGGGCGCCGATCGTGGACAAACTGCCGCTTCCCGTTTTGCATAAACGTTTAGGCCGGCGTCGCAGCTGGTTGCTGTTTGCTCAACTCAGCATTATCTGCGCCATTATCTGGATGGCGATGACAGACCCGGCGCAGCATATCGCGATGATGGCCTATGCGGCCGTGATGCTGGGCTTTTCGGCGGCGACCCAGGATATTGCCATCGATGCCTATCGGATTGAATCCGAAAGTGAAGAATACCAGGCTGCGATGGCGGCAACTTACATTGCCGGTTATCGCATCGGCATGATTGTCGCGAGTTTCCTCGCACTTAAAATGATCGGTTGGTTTGGTGGTGGCGAGTCTTATGTCTACCTGGTCTGGCAAAAAATCTTTCTGGTCATGGCCGGATTTATGCTGATTGGTGTTACAACCACCCTGGTGATGCCCGAGCCCGATATTAACCGGCAGCGTGACACGTACCTGCACTCACTGATGGATTATCTGCGTTTTTTATTATTGTTTGTGATGATCACCAGTGTGTTTGTACTGGGGTTTGCAAAATTAAATCCGGCACCAGCGATTGAACATATATTTATGATTGAACTGGGCTTTAATGGACCTTTTGCTGAATTTATTGCACAGGTTTCACGTTTGCTGCTTGCCCTGGGGCTGGCTATTGCGGCGGCATACCTGTGTGTTATGTTCGATCTGGTCAATATCGGCATGGTGAAGCAAACTTACCTTGAGCCACTGGCGGATTTTTTTCGCCGTTATAAAAAACTCGCGGTGTATATCCTTTTGTTGATCGGGTTTTATCGCATATCCGATATTGTACTAGGGGTGATCACCAATGTGTTTTACCTGAACATTGGTTTCAGCACCAACACGATCGCCGATTATGGCAAACTATACGGCATTATCATGACCATCTTCGGCGGTTTCGTCGGCGGTATTCTATCCGTGCGTTTCGGCGTGATGCGTATCCTGCTACTGGGTGCAATCCTGTCGGCGGCAACCAATCTGCTGTTTATCGACCTGGCCAATACCGGAAACAGTCTGAACCTGCTCAAAGTGGTTATCGCGGCGGACAATCTGAGCGGCGGGATTGCCGGTGCCGCCTTCGTGGCCTATTTATCCAGCCTCACCAATATATCGTTTACCGCGACCCAGTATGCGATCTTCAGCTCGCTAATGACGTTGTTGCCTAAGGTGATAGGTGGTTATTCCGGTGCGATTGTCAATGCGACGAATTATCAGACATTTTTCCTGATCACGGCACTCATGGGAATTCCTGTCATTTTGCTGATAATTTTTTTAATATACCGTTCGCCGCTGAAAACAAACGATAGCGGCTAGTCATAGGCCAGCTTATCGCGATGTGAGTATCGAATCACACAGGTGATTTTATTATACAGGCTGATATATGTTTGATTATTCGATTGTGATTTCCAGCTTTATTATCGGACTGCTCGGTGGAGTGCATTGTGTGGGCATGTGCAGCGGTATTGCCGGTGTGCTCAGCGTAGGGACGGATCAACGAGCCGACAAGGTGCGACATTTCATGCTGCAATTGAATTACAACTTTGGCCGCATCACCAGCTACGCCTTTGCCGGATTTGTTTTTGGCTGGCTGGGTGAAGTGGCGGTACGCGGTACCGGCTCGTACGTGGTGCACCTGTCACTGCAGACGTTTTCCGGCGTTTTTATGATCCTGCTGGGGATGTACATGTCGGGGATATGGCGCATCCTGGTGAACGTGGAGCGTATCGGTGCGGCACTATGGCGTCGTATTGAACCATTTGCCCGTAGTTTGATCCCGATACGCAGCGTCCCGCAGGCGTTTCTGGTCGGTATGGTCTGGGGCTGGCTACCCTGCGGCCTGGTCTACAGTGTACTGACGACTGCCCTGGGCAGCGGTAGTGGCAGTCACGGTGCCATCATCATGTTCAGTTTTGGGCTCGGGACCTTGCCGAATCTGCTGGCGATGGGCTTACTCGCCGGGGCATTGCAACGCTGGCTGCGCAAGCCGGTGGTACGTTACCTGGCAGGTATGCTGGTGATCGGGTTTGGTATGTACTTTATCTGGCAGGCCTGGCAAGCCGGGGTAGGCCACCTGCAATAACCAGGCGCAAATAAAAACGCCCACCGAGGTGGGCGTAGCATTGATATAGTGCGCAAGGCTTTCTTAGGCGACTTGTGCCTGGTCGCGATCAATAAAACTGTCGAGTGGCTGGTTTAGCGTTTGCATCAGGGTGTTGAGATCTGCCAGCTGGCTGTTAAGCTGTTCGGCAGCATTCTCCAGTTCGCTGATGCGCGCCTGCAGGGTGTCGCGTGACTCGTTAATCTTGCGCAGGCTTTCCAGCCGCTTTTCCATTTGATCCTTGTGTTCCTTGATACGGGCAATCAACGGGGCCATGGCGGCCTTGCCCCAGCTTTCCGCTTCCTGATGAGCATTGAAGAAGGTATTGCGGGCATGGCTGACCATGGAGATAAAAAACTTCTTAATCACAAAGCTTTGTTCCGTCATGGTGGTTACCGGGCTTTTGCGATAGGCCTCGGCCTCATGATACAGCCGTTCCATATGGCGCTTGTATTTGCTCATGCTGAAAAGCTTGGGTTTGGTATCACCGAGTCCGTGCTCCGCATTGAATTTGCGGTAAATGCCCTGGACCAGCATATTCGCTTTGTCCGTTTGTGATGAAGCTTCCTTGATTGTGTTGGCGATCACGTCGAAGAACTGTTTCATGCCGTTCTTCAGGCCGACCGTGGTCCAGGTATCTGCCATGTCTTTGCGGGTCTGGCTCATCAATTGATCCAGCTCGTTGAGGCTGAGGGTGCTGAGCAGCGCGCTGTGTTGATCGCTGAACAGTTTTTTATTGGCCTGGAAGCTTTCCACGCTCTTGTAGTAGACGGCCTGTTCGGTACGTGTCTTCTTGAGCAGGTGCGAAATGACATCCTCGTTTTTGCCGCTCAGGCTTTTCAGCTCCTTGAGTTGTTTGTTGGCATCCTGGAGGCGTGAGGCAATCAGATCGCGTGACTGTTTCACCATGCTGCCGATCTCGCCGACCACGCTGTCGCGTACGATCTCCTGTTTCTTGGGCAGGATGTCAGTGGACAGGATGGTTTCCAGTGACAGGATATTACTTTTGGCCAGCAGGCCCTTGTCGTGGCGGATTTTGGCCAGCAGGCCTTTTTGTGCGGATACCGGGAACACGCTCTTGGTATCCACGTCCAGCATCTTGGCCGCGGTATTGCACTGTGCCTGGATCGTATTCTGGACGGTGGCTTCATCCTTGAGCTCATCCCACAGGGTATCCACCTTGTTCAGAACAATCAGGCGGGCGTGGCGCGAATCGGCATCCAGGGCCTGGACATGGTGGCTCCACATGTCCATGTCGGATTTGGTCACACCGGTATCCGCTGCCAGGACAAACACCACGGCCTGGGCATTGGGCAGCATGTTCAGGGTCAGTTCCGGTTCGGTACCCATGGCATTCAGGCCCGGGGTATCAAGGATTCGCAGACCCTCTTTAAGCAGGGGGTGGGGGAAACTGATGATGGCATGCCGCCACATCGGAATGTCGACCATGCCATCGGCGCCGACATGGCCCTTGTCACGTTCCGGGTCGAACAGGCCGAGCCGGCTCGCGGTAGCAGCATTCACCTTCTTGGTCCGCACGACTTCGCGGAAGGCCTGGGCCATGGCTTCTGAAGAATGGGTATTCAGTTCGATGCCGGTCCAGTTAATCAGGTGTTTTTTGTGCTCTGAGATACTGACGTCTTCCAGCCGGGTCTCAATCGGCAGTAGCCGGATATAGCTCTGGTCTTCAGCGGTATCGTAGAACAGTTCTGTTGGGCACATGGTGGTCCGACCAGCCTCCGACGGTAACAGGCGCCGATCGTATTCCGAGAAAAAGATCGCGTTGATTAACTCGGTTTTGCCTCGGGCAAATTCAGCAACGAAGGCGATGGTCAGGGAATCAGACTTCAGCTGCTCGAGTAATTCGAAAATGCGCAGCTCCATATCGGCGCTGGACATCTTGTGTGTCTCCAGCCAGTTCTGATATTTGAGGATGGAACCAACGAGCGTTGCCTTCCAGCGCCCGTATGCCTGCATCTGGTCCGTGAAACGATCTGCCGCCATGAGGTATTCTCAGCCAGTTTTAGTAACTTGTTAATCAATATAGCTTTTTATGTGGTGAAATGACAATCATTGGTTCCCTGGATTTTACTATTTTCACCGTGAAGTTGTTAACGGCATCACACCGGGGAAGTTTAATTTTGCCCTAAATGTTCTACGGAGTTAACAAAACGGCGCTAAGACCACAGGTAAATTAGGCTTTTGCAGGTTGAGACGCAGGCGTTTCTGGCGTGAGGACTCGCCGCTAACCAGGCTCACATGCGATCGCGCGACGCCACACTGTTTGGCCAGAAAGGCAATCAGGTGGGTGTTGGCCTTGCCATCTACCGGCGGCGCTGTAATGCGGATTTTGAGTTTATCGCCCAGGATGCCACAGATTTCGTCGCGTGCGGCGCGAGGTTGCACACTGATGTTCAGCAGCAGATCATTGCCCTGCCAGCTATACCAGCTGGGCATGTTCAGAATGCCCGCTTTGGCAGGTCGATCAGCGGTGCGGCGACCAGGAACATGATCGCGGCCAGGAAGATGATCACCAGGATCGGGGAAAGATCGATGCCGCTAAAGGGCGGCAGTATCCTGCGGGCCGGGCGCAACAAGGGTTCTGTTATCTGGTGCAAAAGTTGTCCAATGGGGTGATAGCTGGCCTGCGGATTGACCCAGCTGAGTACAACCGTGATCAGGATACTGAAGAAAAACAGCTGGGTGATATCCTGGATCGTGGTACCCACCAGCTGGCTGAGAAACAGCAATGGGCCATGGATCACGATACCCTGCAAAAAATTGGTCAGCAGGATTTGCAGGGCTTCCAGAATGAGCAGCAGGACCACGGCGGCCATATCGACCCCGAACAATCCGGGGATAATCCGACGCAGCGGCAGCAGCATCGGGTTGGTCACGCGCATGAGAAACTGGCTGATAGGATTGTAAAAATCCGCCCTGACGATTTGCAGGATGAGCCGGAGTAGTACGGTGAAGATCAGCAGGCCAAAAATGATACCAATAACAAATAACAGAAAACTCAGGACATAGCCGTTCACGATGATTGCTCCAATTGTTTTGCCAGTTCTTCTGAGCGATCCCGGGCGGCGGAGACTGCAGCCATGATGTTGTCGCGGGTGTGTGACTGGTCGAGTGTTTTTAGGGCCTGTTCGGTGGTACCGCCGGGAGAGGTCACACGCTCACGCAGGACCTGAGGTGCTTCTTCTACTTCCAGTGCGAGCTTGGCGGCTCCGAAGGCGGTTTGTACCGTCAGCAAGCGGGCGGCCTCCGCAGACAAACCTAGACGGCTACCGGCCGTTTCCATGGCCTCCATCATATAGAAAAAATAGGCGGGTCCGCTGCCGGAGAGGGCGGTCACGGCGTCGAGTTGATCTTCCTGTTCCAGCCAGAGCGTTACTCCGACGGCGCGCATAATGGTCTCGGCGATATCGCGCTGCTTGACGCTCACGCCGGGATTGGCAAACAGGCCCGTGGCGCCGGCCCGCACCAACGCCGGGGTATTGGGCATGGCCCGGACCAGGGGCACGCGCTGGCCGAACCAGTTGCACAGGGTGTCGGTGCGCAAGCCGGCAGCAATACTCAGGAACAATGGTGGTTGGGCAGGCAAATTCAGATCGGCAATCACGCTATGCATCGCCTGGGGTTTGACTGCGAGCACCACGACCTGGCTCTGCTCGACCAGGTGCTGGTTGCCAGAGGAGGGGATGGTAGCGGTGTCACGGCAGAGTGCTGATAATCGCGTCTGGTCCGGATCGTAGCTGGCGATGTTGCTGGCAGGGACGCCGCTACTGATTAGGCCGCCAATGAGGGCGCGCGCCATATTGCCCGCACCGATAAAACCAATTTTGATCTTTTCCATAATCTAATAAGTTAACAGGCTTTGCCGGCCAAGTCAGTGTTTGTGTGTGTTCGAACGTTGTCCAAATACCGCGGTGCCGATGCGTACAATCGTGGCCCCTTCGGCAATGGCCGCCGCCAGGTCGCCGCTCATACCCATCGAGAGCGTATCCAGTGCCATGCCCGCCTTATTCAGCTTTTCGAGTGCGTGGCGCAAACGGCGAAATGGCAGACGCTGTTTTGTCGGGTCTGTCTCTGCTGCCGGGATGGTCATCAGGCCGCGAAGGCGCAGCCGGGGCAGCTGGCGAATGGCGGGGACGAGTGTTTCCAGTTCGTCCTCGCTGACGCCGGCCTTGCTGGCTTCACCGCTGGTATTAACCTGGATACAGATATTCAGCGGTGGTCGGTCACCTCGCTGGTCATTGAGGCGTTGGGCTATTTTCAGGCGATCGACACTATGGACCCAGTCAAAGTGACTGGCGATCGCCGCTGTTTTGTTGCTCTGGATCGGGCCAATAAAATGCCATTCGACAGGCGCGTCGCTGAGTGCGGCGATTTTGGCCAGTGCCTCCTGCACATAACTTTCGCCGAATGCCGTCTGGCCGGCCGCAATCGCTTCACGAATTTGCTCAATCCCATGGGTCTTGCTCACAGCGAGCAGGCGTACGCTGTCGGGTAGACGCTGAGCGGCAATGGCGGCATCGCGAATTTGTTGGCGGACCTGTTGCAGGCGTTGGGGCAGCGTTGACATGATTTTGTATAAATAACGGGCATGAATATATTAAAAGTATAACCAAAACGCTCGCCTGTCAGCAGGGTCGCGCATGGTCGCGTTGTAGCCAGAACAGCTTATCGGACTGAAGAATGTGCGCTTGGTCCGAATTTACTTTAAAGTAAGGGTTTAGAATTTATCGAAGGGTCCGATAAAAACTACCTAACCCGATTCTGGAACGTACACGGGACAGCTATGGATATCACGGAATTACTCGCCTTTAGTGTTAAAAATAAAGCTTCGGATTTACACCTGTCGGCCGGTCTGCCGCCGATGATTCGTGTGGATGGCGATATTCGCCGTATCAACGTGCCCGCGCTGGAACACAAGACCGTGCACGCGCTGGTGTACGACATCATGAACGATAAACAGCGCAAGGATTTTGAAGAATTCTATGAAACGGATTTTTCCTTTGAATTGCCTGAAGTCGCCCGTTTTCGTGTCAATGCCTTCAATCACAATCGTGGTGCCGGCGCCGTGTTCCGGACCATTCCATCCAAGATCCTGACCCTGGAAGACCTGGCCTGTCCCTCGGTGTTCAAGGATATCTCCGATCAGCCGCGCGGCATCGTGCTGGTGACCGGGCCAACCGGCTCGGGTAAATCGACGACCCTGGCAGCCATGATCGATTACAAGAACGAAACGGAGCATGGCCACATCCTCACTATCGAGGACCCGATCGAATTCGTGCACGAAAGCAAGAAATGCCTGGTGAACCAGCGCGAGGTGCATCGCGATACACTGGGCTTCAGTGAGGCCCTGCGTTCCGCCCTGCGTGAAGACCCGGACATCATCCTGGTCGGTGAGATGCGCGACCTGGAGACGATCCGGCTTGCCCTGACCGCAGCGGAAACCGGCCACCTGGTCTTCGGTACCCTGCATACCAGTTCTGCCGCCAAGACCATCGACCGAATTATCGACGTATTTCCCGCGGCTGAAAAAGGCATGGTGCGGTCCATGTTATCCGAATCGCTGCGTGCGGTGATTGCACAGACCCTGCTGAAGAAAATTGGCGGTGGCCGTGTTGCCGCGCATGAGATCATGATTGGCACACCTGCGATTCGTAACCTGATTCGTGAGGACAAGGTGGCGCAGATGTATTCTGCTATTCAGACCGGACAGCAGGTCGGGATGACAACCCTGGATCAAACCCTGTCGGACCTGTTACGCCGTGGTGTCATCAGCAAGCAGGATGCCCGCCTGCGTGCTGCTAACAAGGAAAACTTCAACTAAACTTGGTTCTGGATATCTCCGCAACCGGATAACGTATCGACCGCTGCTATGGATTTCAATTCACTGCTGAAGCTGATGGTGCACAAAAAGGCTTCCGACCTGTTTATCACGGCCGGTGTTGCCCCGAGTATCAAAGTTAACGGTAAATTAACCCCGGTGACCCAGGCGACGCTGACGCCGGCACAGGCACGCGAGATCTGCTTTTCGATCATGACGCCGGAACAGCGTACGGAATTTGAAACCACGCACGAGTGCAACTTTGCCATTTCGGCATCAGGCATCGGGCGCTTTCGTGTCAGTACCTTCCAGCAGCGCAATCATGCTGGCATGGTCCTGCGTAAGATCGAGACCAAGATTCCGACGATTGAAGACCTGATGCTGCCACCGATCCTCAGGGATCTGGCCATGACCAAGCGGGGACTGGTGATCTTTGTCGGTGCAACCGGCTCCGGTAAGTCCACCTCGCTGGCTTCCATGATCGGTTACCGCAATAAAAACAGTACCGGTCACATCATTACCATCGAAGACCCCATCGAATTCATTCACCACCACGAAGGCTGCATCGTGACCCAGCGCGAGGTCGGGCTGGATACCGAAAGTTTCGAGGTGGCACTCAAGAACACCCTGCGCCAGGCGCCGGATGTGATCCTGATCGGTGAGATTCGGACCCGGGAAACCATGGACCACGCTATCGCCTTCGCGGAAACCGGTCACCTGTGTCTGGCAACCCTGCACGCCAACAATTCCAACCAGGCCCTGGACCGGATTATCAACTTCTTCCCGGAAGACCGGCGTAACCAGTTGCTGATGGACCTGTCTCTCAATCTCAAGGGTATCGTGGCGCAGCAATTGATCCCGGCGCCGGATGGCCAGAGCCGGGTTCTGTGTGCCGAGATCCTGATCAACACGCCCCTGGCCTCGGACATGATCCGTAAGGGCGAGGTGCATACCCTCAAGGAGCTGATGTCCAAGTCACGCCAGCACGGTATGCAGACCTTCGATCAGGCCCTTTATGAACTCTACAAGAATGGCAAGATTACCTACGAAGACGCGATCAACCATGCCGACTCTGCCAACGAGCTGCGGCTGATGATCAAGCTGGGCGATTCCAAAGGCGATGCAGAGGTGATCTCCAGTTCACTGGACGGCGTGACCCTGCAGGAAACCGAGTAGCAGCAGGTTCTTCAGTTTTTTCGAGTTAAAACACCGTATACGCGTCGAATACCGGACCATCCACGCACACGCGTTTCATCGCCGGTCCGGCATCCGTCTGCACTTCCACGACACAACCCGCGCAGCCACCCACGGCACAGGCCATGAATTCCTCCAGCGAGACCTGACAGGGGATAGCATATTCGCGGGCAACCTGGGTAACGGCTTCCAGCATGGGGTGGGGGCCGCAACTAAATATTTCTACTTGCTGGCGCTGTGCATCATCCAGTGCATCCAGATAATGGCGGGCCAGGTCGGTGACATAGCCCTCATGGCTGCCAGGGTAGCCCTGTTTACTGGCCAGGCGCGAGGCGATACCCCAGTCTTCGAGCAGGGGCATGCAGGCGATGACACCCTCGGGCATGCCAGGGACCATAATGGTGGAAGGGCGTGAAGCAAAAGGGAAAGGCACTTCTGAGCCCATGATTACAAACGGCTGATATGGTTTGTGCTGTTTGCGGATATCGTCAGCAAGAAAGACCATGGGGGGGATCCCGACCCCGCCACCGATCAGCAGCGGCCTGCTACGTTCAGGGTGCAGGGTAAAGGGCACGCCGACAGGACCAAGCATACTGACCCGTTCGCCTGGTGTCCGTCGCGTCAGTAACTGGCTGCCATGACCGAACACCTTGTAAAGAAACTCTACCCAGCCGGCTTCAGCATCGACCCGCATGATTGAAATCGGCCGGCGCATCGGCAACAGCGGGTCGCATTGCAGGTGGACAAAACTGCCGGCAAGGGCGCGCTGCGCTATCTTGGGCGCCTGTACGCGCAGGATATGCTGATCGCCAGGGTGGTGTGTGTGGTCAAGAATCTCGGCGTCTTCCACCACGATGGTATTACGGTGTGGCTTGTTCATGCGGGAGTGTCCAGTTGATAAATCAGTTTGCCGCCCGTCAGGGTATGGGTGACCCGGCCTTGCAGCGCCCAGCCAAGGAATGGGCTGTTTTTACCCTGGCTTTGCATATTGTCTACACTGAGTACCCAGTCGTGGGCCGGATCAAACACGGTGATGTCTGCGTTGGCGCCAACCGATAAGTGCCCTGCGTCGATATTAAGAATTTCCGCAGGCGTGGTCGACAGGCGTTCAACCATGGCGGACAGGCTCAGCTGTCCAGCCTTGACCAGGCGCAGAGTCAAGGGCAAGAGGGTCTCCAGCGCGGAGACGCCGGGTTCGGTCTCGGCGAAGGGTGCCAGCTTGGCATCGAGGTCATGGGGCTGGTGATCGGAACAAATCGCCTCGATGCGATCATCGGACACGGCCTGGCACAGGGCCTCCATGTCGCGTTGGGTACGCAGTGGCGGGATGACGTGACACAGGCTGTTAAAGTAACCCAGATCCATTTCAGTCAGGTGTAACTGGTGGGCCGCCACGTCGGCGGTAATGTTGAGCCCGTCGTATTTGGCGCGACCTATCATGCGAATGGCGCGTCCCGTGGACAGACGACAAAAGTGAACGCGGGCACCGGTCTGTTCCACTAGCATCAGGTAATTGGCGACGGCCTGGGTCTCGGCGGCCTCCGGAATCCCGGCCAGCCCCAGGCGCAGGCTCACGGCGCCTTCGTGGGCGACGCCACTGTTCGATAACATGCTGACCTGGGTTTGCAGGAACACGGTCATGTCGATACTCGCCGCATATTCCAGGGCGCGGCGCAGTACCAGCGGATTATCGCTGCAGCGCATGTTATTGCTGACCCCGACGCAACCCGCCTGTTTCAGGTGGGCCATTTCGCTCAGACGCTCGCCCTGCAGGTCCTGGGTGAGGGCGCCCAGAGCATATACGCGGCAAAAGCCGGCATCCTGGTTGGCGCGATAAATCCATTCCACCACGGCCGGGGTGTCGATCACCGGATTGGTATCCGGCGGGATGCATAAACTGGTAATACCGCCAGCGACCGCGGCGCGGGTTTCCGAGGCAATTGTGCCCTTGTGTTCCTGCCCGGGTTCGCGCAGGCGGGCACACAGATCCACGAAACCGGGGCAGACGATTTGCTGACTGGCATCGATGGTCTGGTCGGCCTGAAATCCGTCGGGTGCCTTGCCGACGGCGACGACACGACCATCGGCAACATACAGGTCCTGTTTGCCATCGATCTGGTTGCGGGGGTCGATGAGATGGCCGTTGAGAATGGCAATGCGCATGTCAGGTTTCCTGTTGCTTGCGGCCGAGGACCATCGACATGACGGCCATGCGCACGGCGATGCCGTTGGTTACCTGTTCGAGCATGACCGACTGCGGTCCATCGGCCACGACCGATTCGATCTCGACGCCGCGATTGATCGGGCCCGGGTGCATCACAATGGCATCGGGTTTGGCCAGCGCCAGTTTGTCGCGGGTCAGGCCATACTGCATGAAATATTCCGCCTCGCTCGGCAGCATGGCACCCTGCATGCGTTCGCGCTGTAGACGTAGCATCATGATGACGTCCACGTCTTTAATGCCTTCACGCATGTCGTGGTACACATGCACGCCAAGGCTGGCGGCTTCGCGCGGGATCAGGGTGTGCGGTCCGACTACACGGATCTCCGGTACCCCGAGGATGTTGAGGGCGTGGATCTCCGAACGTGCGACCCGCGAGTGTTTGATGTCGCCGACGATGGCCACGCGCAGGTTCTGGAAGTCCGGTTTGTGTTTGCGGATGGTAAACACATCGAGCATGCCCTGGGTCGGGTGGGCATGGCTGCCGTCGCCAGCATTGATGACGCTGATGTGCGGGGCGACATGTTCGGCGATGAAATGGGCGGCACCGCTTGAATCGTGGCGGACCACAAACATGTCGCAATGCATGGCTTCCAGGTTGCGCAACATGTCCAGCAGGCTTTCGCCCTTGCTGGTGGACGAGGCGTTGATATTGATGTTGAGCACGTCAGCAGACAGGCGCTTGGCCGCCAGTTCGAAGGTAGTCCGGGTCCGGGTGCTGGGCTCAAAGAACAGGTTAACGATGGTAAAGCCCCTCAGCAGCGGGACTTTCTTCACCGTGCGGGTGCCGACGGTGGTGAATTTCTCTGCGTTGTCGAGAATATCGATAATGGTTTGTCGGGGGAGACCTTCAATTGTCAGGAAATGGCGCAGCTTGCCGGATTGATCGAATTGAATGTCCTGCTTGCTCACATGCTCTCCTGGAGTTCCAGACGCAGTTGTTCGGGGCCGCTCAGTTTCACGTGCTGGTTGGCAGCCAGGTCCAGTCGTAACCCGGTGATATCGGCGGCAATGGGCAACTCCCGGCCACCGCGATCCACCAGGGTGACCAATATTACCGAGGCCGGGCGGCCGTAATCAAAAATTTCGTTCAGGGCGGCGCGGATGGTTCGCCCGGTATGCAGCACATCATCGACCAGCACGATATGGTGGTCGTCGATGTCGAAGGGCAGGTTGGAGGGCTGGACCTGGGGGTGCATACCAATGCGGGTAAAGTCGTCGCGGTAGAACGTGATGTTGAGCGTACCCAGTGGCGACGCCAGGCCGAGTGCCCGGTGCAGGACCTCGGCCACCCAGACCCCGCCGGTATGGATGCCGATCATGCGCGGATCATGGATATCGCGGCTGGCCAGCAACTGGCGCAGCCTGTTGGCCATGTCCTCGAGCAGCGTTTGCGGTGCGGGCAGTTGTGGCATAGTCGTAATTATAAGTTATTGTCAGTCTGCCTGATAATTGAGCCAGGTTTGTAAAATGATTGCCGCTGCCAGTTTGTCAATGTTTGCCTTGTCGCGTTTATCGGCGCGCGATTTGCCGCTACCGGCCAGTTGTGCCTCGGCTTCCAGTGAACTCAGGCGTTCATCGACCCAGTCCACGGGCAGATTGTACCGTTGTTCGAGCTGTTTCCCAAAGTCCTGCACGCGTGCCGCCAGGGGGTGGGGACGATCGTCGTCCATGTGGTGAGGCAGGCCGACAATCAGCAGCGCCGGCTGCCACTCCTGGATCAGTCGGCTGATGGCTGCCCAATCGGGGCCGTCAGCGTGATTGTGCAGTGTGCACAGGGCCTGACTGGTACGGGTAAGCTCCTGTCCCACGGCGACCCCGATGCGCTTGTTGCCATAGTCAAACCCGAGCAGGGTACGATATTGGCTCACGCGTGACCGACGTCGCTGGACAGGTTTTTGAGTTCGACGCCGAGCAAGTGGGCAGAGGCGGTCCAGCGTTGCTCGATAGGCGTGTCGAAAATGATGGCGGGATCGGCGCTGCCGTTGAGCCAGGCGTTGGCGGCCAGTTCATTTTCCAGTTGGCCGGCACCCCAGCCGGCGTAGCCCAGGGCAATCAAAAAACGCTCCGGTCCGCCGCCGTGGGCAATGGCCTCAATAATGTCCTGAGACAGGGTGATGCCGATATTGTCGGTTACCGGCATGGTCGCCTCCCATTGGCCGATATCCTCATGCAGGACGAAACCGCGCTCGGTCTGGACCGGTCCGCCCTGATAGATGGGGATGTAGGGATGGGTTTTCCTGCCGCCGTCGATCTTGAGGAAATCCAGTAATTCTTCGAATTCCAGGTCAATCGGCCGGTTGATCACGAGGCCCATGGCGCCATCGTCATTATGGTCGCACAGGTAAGTCACCGTTTGCTGGAAGTTGGGATCGTCCAGGCTGGGCATCGCGATAAGAAACTGGTTGGTCAGATTGGATGAGTCAGTCATGGTCCGCGCTATCAGTTGATTGAAGTGGACAGGCCCTGTTTGACAGTAAAATGCCATACCAGTGAGATATGGAGAACATCAGTATCTTTCAAGATAGCCGGGGTCAAAGGGGCGAAAGGTGCCGCCATTTTCACAATTCGCAGGGCAGCATGGTCCAGGATTTTGTGGCCAGAAGACCGCAAGATTTGCATGGAATCAATCGAGCCGTCGGGGTTGACGCCGACGTCCAGTAGCAGGCTGCCGTTGATATCATGGCGAATGGCCTCTTCCGGGTAGTTAAGCCGACCGAATTGTTCCACCTTGTCGCGCCAGGCCTCGATATAACTGGCAAAACGGTATTGCTTGGCGTTTACGCCGGTCACGTAGGTGTGATGCGGTATGTGTTCGTACGCCCGTTTGAGTTCCTGGATCTCGGCGTGCAGCCGTGCGAACTCGCGGCTGCGGGCAAAATTTTCCGCCGCCTGTTTGCTTTGGGTTTCAATCGGGATCTTGCGCTTGAACTTTTCACTATCGCGGGCAAACGGGGACTTGTCCGCGGTCATGAGTTTGCGCTTTGCCTGTTTCTTTTTCAGTTTGGGCGGTGCAAAGGCCTGCTTGCTGTCCGGGGCAATCCCGTTCTCGTTGGTCGGCTTGGGGTTGGAGAAGGGACTGGTCGGGCGGACCTTCTTGTCCACATTACCGCCGCCTTTCTGGTTGGCCTGGGCCAGGTAATCGGCTTCCTTGGGCGCATCCTTGGACTGGGACGATACCAGGGTGATCTCCATGGTCGGGGTGCCGTCGTTTTTGAACATGTCGTCCATGTTGAAACTGACGCCAAGGATTACGATAGCGTGGATAGCCAGGGCCAGAAACACGGTCAGTCCCATGCGATCCAGCTGATGGCGATTATATGGCGTGTTTATGACGTCTTGCATGCCGTGGCTTTGAGTCGGTTCACCAGTCTGAGACAAATTATACCGTTAATCATTCCCAGCACGATCGCCATACTGAGTAAAACCGGAAATAGTCGCCATAAACCGGCATGTGGAATAAACAATGTATAGGCGCAGACAAACTGGCCGCTGATGTGCGCCATGGCTGCCAGTAAACTATAGCCGACGGCACTGAAACCCCTGCCCGGCAGATGGCTGGCCAGCCACAACATACTTACGCTGGCAACGGCACCGGACAGGCTCATCATAAACGTCGGCGATAAAAACGTACCCAGCAACAGGCTGCCGACCAGCACCCGCAGGATACTGACCCAGGCTGCTGTGCGCCAGCCATACATGACCAGCACGGTAATCACCACGATATTTGCGAGGCCGGGTTTGATCCCGGGGAGAAATGTCGGGATCGCGCTTTCGAACAGGTGGATTAATACCGCTGCGGCGGTCAGCCAGGCAATCCGATGGTCATCCCGGGTCGTGGACAGGGTAATTTGCATGGGGCTGAGTGTATTCGGATCCGGCAAGGTAAATCTCAGAAATTGATCGCGTCGTACTTGCGGGTACCACCCGAGACCTGAACATACACGCCATTGGGCAGACATGCCATGACGTCACCGTTGTATTTGAGCCAGCCGCTATGGATGCAGAATTTGGTGGTACAGGGTGACTTGATGAAACGGATCTTGCCGTCACGAATTTCAAGCACGCTGTCGCCAAGCTTTCCAGGTACATGAATGATTTGATCGTGATCCAGCATGATGGTGCGTTTGTAGTGATCCGGTCCGGAGATGGTGGCTTCGATCGCCTGTGTCTGTGTGCGCCAGTTATAGACATAGACCAGCGGCAGACATGCCAGGGCGATAATGATAACGATCCAGTCTGCGCGGGTCATGGCAGGGAAACAACGTTAACCTCTTTGCCGGCCTTCTCCAGGGTAATGCGTTTACGCATTTGTGGCGTCATATAAATCACGCCCTGGCTATCGATGAGCATCACCAGCTTGACGCCCATGTCGCTGGCAATCCCGGGCCATTGTTTCGGACCGGCGACGAATAATGCCGTGGCCGCGGCATCGGCCAGGGCGCCGTCACGATTGATCACGGTAACGCTACGGGTCTTGTCCGCCGGGTATCCCGTACGCGGGTCGATAATATTGCAGTAGCGCTTGCCGTCATAGTCATAATAATTTTCATAATCACCGGAAGTGAAAACACCTTCGCCGTCACGGGCATCAAGGCTGGCGATTATACCGTTGCCGCGTGGGTCTCGGATACCAATGTGCCACGGCCTGTTGCCGTGTTGACCGAGCACCTTGAGGTCACCGTTGGCGTCAATCATTGCATCGTGGACGCCTTCGGCCTGCAGTCTGGTCATGACGAAATCCAGGACGTAACCCTTGGCAATGCCACTGAGGTCCAGCCTGACGGCCGGGTTGGTATTGTCCATGCGTATGCCGGAAATGGAGATGTCCTGCATGCGCGGATGCTGTCTGACCAGCTTTTGTATAGCGCCGGGAGCCGGAGGTGGGCCTTGTGGCGGAAAGTCAGCGTGGAAGCCCCATAGTTGCACGAGATTGCCAATGGCGGGATTAAATAGTCCCTGGCTTTCTTTGGCCAGACGTTGTGCCTTGCGCACCAGTGGGATGACCGAGGGGTTAGCACTGAATTTTCCGGCTGCCGCCAGTAATTGGTTTGTGCGGCCCATCGGCCCGGTCTTCCAGGGGTGAAAGGCAGTCTGCATGTAATTCATTTCATCTTCGACGCGCTTGAGTATGGCGCGTTGGTCCTGCCTGGGGACAGTGATCAGCGTGACCTGCACGAAATCGCCAAAGGCCATGATGCTGTCCGTGGTCGTAACCATTTTCTTAGCCGGATGGCAGGCGGCAAGGGGCAGCAGCAGGCACAACAACAGAATCAGTTTAAAGTTCGAGGACATTATCGCTATACAGCCGTTGTTCGATACTGTCGAGTAGCATGGCGCTGATATCCAGGCCGTACTGTGTATCCAGCTCGCGGATACAGGTCGGGCTGGTGACATTAATCTCCGTCAGGTAGTCACCAATGACATCCAGGCCGACGAAGAGTAAACCCTGTTCGCGCAGGCGTGGACCCACCTGTTCGCAAATCCAGGCATCGCGTTCGCTCAGGGCGACGCCCTCGCCACGACCGCCAGCCGCCAGGTTGCCGCGGGTCTCGCCCTGGCTCGGGATACGTGCCAGGGCATATGGGACCGGTACGCCATCAATGAGCAGGATGCGCTTGTCACCCGCGCTGATTTCCGGCAGGTAGCGTTGTGCCATGATCTGGCGCTGCTGGTGGTGGGTGAGGGTTTCCATGATCACATTGAGATTCGGGTCGTTGGCGCTGACCCGAAATACCGAGGCGCCACCCATGCCATCCAGCGGTTTGAGGATGGTGTCCTGCTGTTGCTGGATAAACGTTTTGAGCGTGTCATAGCGGCTGCTGACCAGCGTAGGACAAATGCATTGCGGGAACTGCAGGGCGGCCAGCTTTTCATTCCAGTCACGCAGGGCGGCGGCACGATTCACCACGAGTGCACCGGCCTGTTCAGCCAGTTCCAGGATATAGGTCGCGAAGATGTAATCCATGTCGAAGGGCGGATCCTTGCGCATCAGGATGACATCGAGCTGTGACAGGGCGATATCCCGACTCTCCCCCAGCTCGTACCAGTGTTGAGGGTCATATTGCACTGTCAGGTCGCGCACCGTAGCCCGGGCTTCGGCTCCGGCCAGGTAGAGATCTGACATTTCCAGGTAGTGCAACTGGTAGCCGCGTTGCTGCGCTGCGACCAGCATCGCCAGGGTGCTGTCCTTTTTATAATGAATGGACCCGATAGGGTCCATCACCACACCAAGTTTGACCGGGGTCCTGGGCATAGAGTGTCAGCTGTTTGAAATACTCAGGGTCTTACGGATTGTGCTGCGCATATTCGCGGGCCGCGGCCAGTGTGGCCAGACGGGCGATTACGCCGTAGGCATAAAAGCGGTTCGGGTTGGCATCAGGGGATTTGCTCGTGTCCGGCGTATTGCAGGGTTCGGCAAAGGCCAGGGGTTCGAAGTGCATGCCTGGGGCATTGAGGTTTTCATTGATGCCGCGCCCGGTATGCACGCGATAAAATCCGCCGACAACAAAGTGGTCGATCATGTAGACCACGGGCTCGGCGACAGCCTGCTCGTCACCCCAGTTTTCGAAGGTATAGACCCCTTCCTGCATGATGACCCGGGACACTGACTGACCGCCCTTGCTGGCCGACATGCGGGTCCGTTGCTTGCGGTTCAGTTCCATGAGTTCGTCGACGCTATGCACGGTCATGATGCCCATGCCGTAGGTGCCGGCGTCGGCCTTGACCATGACAAAGGGCCGCTCCGGGATGTTGTAGGCATCGTACTTGGCCTGGATGTCGCTCAACAGGCGGGTGATGTTCTTGCGCAGACAGTCCTCGCCCTCGCGCTTCATGAAATTGATCTCGCCACAGTTCCGAAACAGGGGATCGATCAGCCAGGGGTCGATTTCGACCAGTTTGGCGAATTCTTCGGCTACCGCCCGATATTGGGAAAAATGGGTGGATTTGAGCCGTGTCGCCCAGCTCAGGTTGAGCGGGGGAATAATTCGCTGATCCAGGCCTTGCAGGATTTCCGGGATCCCGCTGGAGAGGTCGTTATTGAGCAGGACCACGCATGGGTCATAATTTTCAAGATAGACCTTGTCGCCATTGCGTTGCAGGGGCTCGAGGGTCAGGCTGCGGCCTGAAGGCAGCTGGATTTGTGTGGATTTTTCAAGATCTGGCAGCATGGAGCCGATACGTATGGCGAAGCCTGCTCGGCTAATGATATCCCGCAAAGTGGCGATATTCTCCATATAGAACATATTGCGGGTATGGTTCTCCGGGATCAGCAGGACCTGGGCGGCATCCGGGCAAATGCGTTCGATGGCCGATTGCATGGCCTGGATACACAAAGGCATGAAGGCCGGATTGAGATTGTTAAAGCCAGCCGGAAACAGGTTGGTATCAACCGGGGCCAGTTTAAAGCCGGCATTGCGCAGGTCGACAGAGGTATAGAACGGCGCCGGGGTATGTAGCCACTGGTTGCGCAACCAGGTTTCGATCTGGGCCTGATGATCGAGTAAATGGGATTCAAGCTCCAGCAAGGGACCCGCCATGGCGGTGGTCAGATGGGGCACGGCGTGTAAATGTTCGACTGTAGTTGACATGTGGCTTAACGGTTTTGCGTTGTAAATAAGATTAGTCTAACAGATGCAAGACGCATGATAAGGATAGAGTGAGGACGGCGAATGAATTGGCTAAATATTAGACATCTTAAACATGATTCTGGTTTGCCTGCGTAGGCCGGTTAAACAAAATATTCTATAGAATATGAATACTTATAGATCGTTTTTAAAATCTATGTTAAATAATCAACGGAACTATAATAAAAACGGGGGATTTGTCTGGATTTTCACCGGCCCGTTTGTCGGTACATCCTGTTTTTGACATATGACTCGTTCGAGGGTTACCACCAGTGCTTGCAGAGAAAATTATGGACGATGAATTTCAAGGCCTCAAAGTGATGGTCATCGATGATTCCAAGACCATCCGGCGTACGGCAGAGACATTGCTCAAAAAAGTTGGTTGTGAAGTCATCACTGCAACAGACGGTTTCGAGGCCTTGGCCAAGATCGCTGACAACCGTCCTGACATTATTTTCGTCGATATCATGATGCCACGCCTGGATGGCTATCAGACCACGGCGCTGATCAAGAACAACAAGGTTTTCAAAATGACCCCGGTGATTATGCTATCCAGCAAGGATGGTCTGTTTGACCGGGCCAGAGGACGGATTGTCGGTTCGGAACAGTATCTGACAAAACCATTTACCAAAGAAGAATTACTTGGTGCCATAAAGAAACATGTGGCGAAGGCATCATGAGTACCACACGATTACGCGACATTTAAGCTAAGGAGCAGAAAATATGGCCAAAGTCTTGATAGTTGATGACTCGCCGACCGAAGTGCATGTTCTTAAAGGTATCCTGGAGAAGGGAGGGCATTCCGTGAGCTCTGCCGATAATGCCGAAGACGGGATCAAACAGGCCAAAGATGCCAAGCCCGATGTGATTCTGATGGACGTGGTGATGCCGGGAATGAATGGTTTTCAGGCCACGCGAGCCCTGACCAAAGACCCCGAAACCCAGCATATCCCTATCATCATCGTTACCACCAAGGACCAGGAGACAGATCGGGTGTGGGGACTGCGCCAGGGTGCCAAAGATTATGTCACCAAGCCGGTTGATGCCCCTGATTTGCTGGCCAAGGTCAAGTCGGTACTGTAAAGGCCAATGAACGCAAGTACTGCCAGCGTCAGCCCTTATGCCCTGCTACGTGAAATCGAGCAGCGCAGTCAAGGTATGGCCCTGGGTTTACCGCAGCAGGTGGAAGTGCGGCGGACCTGGTCCGGCATTGGTTTTCGCGTCGGTGACATCCTGATGGTTTCCTCCCTGGGGGAAATCGGTGAGATTCTGGTTTATCCGACGCTAACCCGGGTTCCCCAGGCCAAGCCCTGGGTGAAAGGTATTGCGAATGTCCGCGGTAACTTATTGCCGGTGATGGACCTGCGTAATTTTATCGAGGGAATAGCGACAGAATTAAGCCGGCGAAGCCGGGTATTAATGATTCAATCAGAGAATCTGACTGCGGGTCTGTTGGTGGATGAGGCCATGGGCATGCGGCATTTCTTTGACGAAGATAGGGTAGGTGGCTTGTCCAGCGTGCCCGAAGAGTATCGCGAGTTTATCAGCGCCGGTTACAAACAGGGTAATACCCAGTGGGGTGTGTTCAGCATGCCACGGCTGACGGCGAACAAAAGGTTTCTGGAGGTCGCCGTAAGGTTATAGGCGGTTACACGGCATTCCGGATAAACAAAAGACATGGCGCGATAAGGCATTGGAAAAAAGCAGTATCTTGCAATCAGGAGTTACAACATGAAATTAAAAACGAGTGAAGGGCGGTCCTTCAGCGCAGGCGGCGTTACGCTGATCATGGTCATTATCATGATCTCATGTCTGCTTGGCATGTTTTACTTCTTCTGGCAAAACGGCCAGCTGGGTTCCGCCGATAAAACCTACATCAGTCGTCTGGGTGAACAGAAGGTACTGTCTCAGGAACTGGCGAAACTGGCTTCTCAGGCCGCACGCGGACGTCTCAAGTCATTCCCTGAATTGCAGGTTGCCCGCAACAAATTCCAGCAAATCCTGAACTACCAGAACAATGTGACTAGTCGGCTTTCTGCAGTGAAAAGTCTGGATTCGACCTGGAAGAAGTACAGTACCAACATCGACACGATTCTACAGCGTCGTGAAGTTGTGACCTCCATGCGTTCTTACATTAACAGCATTAATGAACAGATTCCGACCCTGTTGGCAATGTCTGATGAAGTGGTATCGACCATGACTGAGCAGGGTGCGCCGTCAGATCAGGTTTACATTGCCACGCGCCAGCTGATGCTGATTCAGCGTATTTCCAGTAACGTGTCACGGGTACTGGATGGTGGTGAAGGTGCTGTGACTGCTGCTGACCGGTTCGGTCGTGACGCTGCCTTATTTGGGTCCGTTATTCATTCCATGCTCAATGGCAATCCTGCCAAGCGCATTCAGAGACTCAAGAGCGCTGCGGCTCGGGCCAAACTGCAATTGGTGCAAAAACAGTTTAACCAGATCAAGACCCAGGTTGGTTCTATTCTCGATCGTTCGCCGGAGATGTTTCAGGTATCAGGTGCGGCAGAGGAGATTCTGGGTTCATCTGATGCAATCCTCAAGCAGATCGAAAAAGTTGAGTCATCTTATGAGGGCCTGATTTCTTCCCGTATGACACTGATGTATGCGTTTGCCCTGGGTGGTGTTGCGATCCTGTTTATTGTCGGTATCGTAGTGTTGTACTTCCTGGCACAACGTCGTGCACTGTTTACGACAGATGAACAGCGTCGCGTTACAGAAGAGACCAACAAGCGAAACCAGGAAGCTATTCTGCGACTGCTGGATGAAATGGGTGACCTCGCTGACGGTGACCTCACGGTGCAGGCGACCGTGACCGAGGATATCACCGGCGCTATCGCGGATTCCATCAACTACGCTATTGATGCCTTGCGTAACCTGGTACAGGCGATCAACGAAACCACGCAACAGGTATCATCGGCTGCACAGCAGTCGCAGGCGACCGCCATGCATCTGGCAGAGGCTTCCGATCACCAGGCACAACAGATTACAGCAGCATCTTCTGCGATTAATGAGATGGCTGTATCCATTGATGCTGTGTCCAACCACGCCGCCGAGCTTGCCGGTGAAGCCAATCGCTCGGTAGATATCGCGGTACGTGGTAACGAAGCGGTACAACGCACCATTCATGGTATGGACAGCATTCGTGAGCAGATCCAGGAAACCTCCAAGCGGATCAAGCGTCTGGGTGAAAGCTCGCAGGAGATTGGCGATATCGTGGAACTGATTAACGACATTGCCGAACAGACCAACATTCTTGCCTTGAACGCAGCGATTCAGGCCGCCATGGCAGGTGAAGCAGGGCGCGGTTTCGCGGTGGTTGCTGACGAAGTACAGCGACTTGCTGAACGTTCCGCTGATGCTACCAAGCAGATCGAGGCACTGGTGAAAGGTATTCAGTCCGATACCAAGGAAGCAGTATCTTCCATGGAACAAAGTACCGCAGGTGTGGTACAGGGTGCTCAGCTTGCGCAAAACGCTGGTCAGTCTTTGGAAGCTATCGAAAACGTGTCCAAACACCTGGCCGATCTGATTCGTAATATTTCGGACTCTGCCAGACAGCAGGCTAGTGCTGCCAACAACATCTCCGATACCATGAATGTTATTCAGGAGATCACAACGCAGACTTCTGCCGGTACCAACGAGACTGCTGCATCCATTGGTAATCTCGCTGAACTGGCAAACGAACTGCGTCGTTCCGTTGCTGGCTTCAAGCTGCCGCTATAACGAGGCGATGAGGTAAAGGCCATTGGTGATGGCTCAGACAAACGCGCAAATGCAGGTGCCATGGCAATACACGGCATCGCCGGAGATGGGCAATGAGCAATTCCGGCAATGGGCGGTATTGCTGGAATCGCGTACCGGGATATCCCTGCCGGACTCCCGTAAATCTTTTCTGGTAACCAATCTGCATACACGCATGCGCGAACTCGGCATCGCGGATTATCAGAGTTACTATAACATGGTGACAGATGGTTCACGCGGACAGATAGAGTGGGAAAACCTGATCGACAAACTCACTGTACATGAGACCCGGTTTTTTCGCGACATGCACGCCCTGGACCTTATCCGGGAAGAGTACCTGCAGCCGCTGTTACAACAAAAACCCATTAAACCTTATACCGTCAACGCCTGGAGTGTCGGTTGTGCCACGGGTGAAGAACCTTATTCGCTGGCAATGATGATGGACCATCTGTTCGCTGAAGAGACAGATTACTATTACGGTGTGACTGCTTCGGATGTTAGTCGAGCTGCCTTGCAGACGGGCCGTAAAGCACTGTATCACTCGCGGCGCGTGAAAAATGTTCCGTCGGACATCGCTGCGAAATACCTGATGCCGATTGACGACGAACATGTCTGTGTTGTCCCGCGACTACGGCAAAAAGTCTGTTTCTCCTATCTAAATCTGCTGGATCTCGCGAGCCAGCCTGTCGGGGAACTGGATATTATTCTGTGCCAGAATGTACTGATTTATTTCAAGCATGAGATGCGTGACAGTATCCTGGAACAGCTGGCTAGACGATTAAAACCAAACGGGCTACTCGTGCTAGGCGCGGGTGAGGTTTTCAGCTGGACGCATCCCTTGTTAGAGCCTGTTAAACATGAATATACCCAGGCTTACAGGCGCCTGCCCGATAAAGGAGCTGGCTAAATGCAGCAGGTCAGTCGTATTGACGGGAATACCTTAAGCTGGGTTAAGTCCGAAATTGACCAGACGATGGACAATGCGCGCAAGGCGCTGGAGTCCTATGTCGAGAACAGCCAGGATGAGTCGCAACTGCGTTTCTGCCTGAACTATCTGCATCAGGTCTATGGCACTTTGCAGATGGTCGAACTGTACGGCGCGGGTATGCTCGCCAATGAACTTGAGCGCCTGAGTAATGCGCTGATCAGTAATCATGTCAAAAATCGTGACGAGGCGTACGAAGTCATGATGCGCGGCATGATGCAGTTGCCTGATTATCTGGAACGTTTGCAGCAGGGCCAGGCGGATTACCCGATTATTCTGTTGCCTTTGCTGAATGATTTACGAGCAGCGCGTGGGGCACCGTTATTGTCGGAAAGTGCCCTGTTTTCCCCCAACCTGGAAGTGGATGCACCGATCCCGCTGGAGCAAGGCGAGGAGCCTATCGACACCCTGGTCAGGAAGCTGCGTCATGCCTACCACCTGGGACTGCTTGACTGGTTTCGTGATAATGATGTGCAGGAAGGGCTCAAGCGTATTGGTGCAGTTATCGAGCGTTTGCGACCGGCGGCGAATGATCCGGATACCGGACGTGTTCTGTGGGCGGCGAGCGGGCTGGTTGAGGCACTGCGTGATGGCGGTATTAATTCATCGATTGCGGTCAAGCTGCTCATGGGCCAGGTTGACCGTGAATTCAAAAAGATTCTCGATAAGGGTGAGTTTGCCCTTTCCAGTGAGCCACCGGTAGAGCTTCTCAAAAATCTGCTGTATTACGTTGCCAGTTCGCATTCGCAGGGTGACCGGGTTAGTGAACTGAAAAATGCCTTCGCGCTCAAGGAGCTGATGCCGGATACGGAAACCCTTGAGCGTGCGCGCGCCGACCTGTCTGCGCCCAACGCCGCACTCATGCGTACAGTTTCTTCCGTCCTGTTGGAGGATCTGAATCAGGTTAAGGACAAGCTGGATGTGTTTGTCCGTGCCGAGAATCGAGATCCAGAAGTACTCAAGGAGCTTTGCAACAAGCTGTCGCAAATGGGAGATACCCTGGACATGCTTGGGTTCGGTGCGCAACGTATGTTGCTGCAGGATCAGGTGGACATACTTACCGCAATGGGTTCCGGCGAACGCGAAATCGAGGAAACCGCCTTGATGGATGTTGCCGGTGCCTTGCTCAGTATAGAGTCTGCACTTGGTGAGCCTGGCGCCAAACCTTCAGAACAGAAACCTGAACAAACGGCAACAGACGAAGAATCCATTATTCGTCAGTTCGGTAACCCGGAACAACGTAAGCTGGCTAAACAGGTGGTTGAGCAGGTCAAGGTCGATCTCGATTCCATCAAGAATGCATTTAACGATTACAGTCGTGCGCCTAAACATGTCAGTGTCCTGGATGAAGTGCCGGCACTGCTGGATCGGATTCGGGGTTCGCTTTCCATGCTTACGCTCGATCGCGCATCGACGATCCTGGAGAGGGCTGCAAGCTATATACAGCAGCAAATTATCGCCAAGGCCGAGCGACCCGAGTCGCATACTCTTGACTTGCTGGCCGATTCCATCAGCAGTGTTGAATATTATCTCGACTCGTTGACTGAAAGCTGGGGCCATCCGACCGCAATACTCGATGTGGCTGAGCAGAGCCTGGATGCGCTCGATGTCCAGGCAGAGCCAGAACCTGAGATGTCGCTGGAGCCTGCAGCAGAAGAGGATGACGAGGAGAAAACCCACATTGATCTGGAAGCACCGGATCGGGATATCGCCGCTGAAGAGTTGACGCTTGAATTGTCTTCGGATGAGACTCAGCCTGAGATTGACGTATCGGGTCTGGAGCTGGAAGAAGCGCCATCTGAGATAACCGAGCCGCCTGAGGCTGATGAAAATGAACTGGTATTAGAGGGATTCGGCGATACGGGTGAAGTCAGTCTGACGCCAGAGTTGGGTGATACTTCTGAAAAGGAAGCCGAGTTACCCGTATCGCAGGAAAGCAGCCAGCTTGAGCCGACTCCACAGGAACCAGTCCCTGCTGCTCCCGAGTCGGCAAACCCCGAGCCGGCTGCCGCAACAATGCCGGAAAAAGATAAATCCACTATTGCAGATGAGCTGGATGATGAGATCGTCGAGATTTTCCTGGAGGAGGCCGACGAAGAACATGGAAATATTTCACGCTTACTGCCGCATTGGGAAAATAACCCGCACGATGAAGAAACCCTGAAGACTCTGCGACGCTCTTTTCATACGTTGAAGGGCAGCGGGCGTCTGGTTGGTGCCGTGGATGTCGGCGAATTTGCCTGGGCATTCGAAAATATGCTCAACCGCGTAATTGACAAATCGGTTGAACCTGATGCTGTCATGTTCGGGCTGCTGGAGAGTGCACGCAAAATCCTGCCCGACATGTTTGAGTTATTCCGTACCGGCCAGAAGCCGAGTCAGGGAGTATTCAAACTGATGCAACAGGCAGAAGCGCTCAGTAAAGGTGAGACTATCGTACCGGGTGACGTCGCCGATGCAGCCGACGAGCCGGAAGTCGCTGAAGCATCGGAACAAAATCCGGATACCGAGCCGGCGGTTGAGGAGATTGATCTCAGTGAAATGAGCCTGGAGCTTGAAGGTATGGATAGCCTGGATGATGTCCAGGCCAGCATGCGCCAAGAACCAGCACTTGAGCTGAATCGCGAAGAATTAGAAGTCTCGCCAGCGGAGCCAGAAACAGACAGCGCCAGCCTGGATAATGTCGAGGAAGAGATTTCTGTTCAACTTGCTGCGCCAACGCCTGATACTGTGCCAGGCATCGACCCGGTGTTGCTGGGGATTTATCGCAAAGAGATTGCGACACACCTTCAGGCCCTGCGTGAATACGTCGACGATTGGCATAATGGTACCGAGCGTAGCGCGAATCATAAACTGGTCCGTGCCCTGCATACACTCAAAGGCAGTTCACGTACCGCCAGCGTGCCACAAATCGCAGAGCTGTGTAATTTTCTGGAAGACCATGTCAAATACCTGCAAGACAGTGAGTTGAATGTCGATGAGGAACTGGTCGACCTGTTTACGGATGCTGCTGAATTTATCGAACAAACAGTTGCTATTCTCGATCAGGAAGGCGCGACATTACCGGATAATGTCGATCTGATCATGCGCACCCGTGCCCTGCTGGACAGGACGCGTCACGATTCGCCAACCATGCAGATCCAGGCACCGGAGACTCTGTCTGAACTCCAGCTGGAGGACGCTGAACTGGACCAGCCAGCGATCGAAGAAGTGATCATCGAGGAAGCAGAAGACACGGCACCGGAACCAGCGCAGGAGCTGCCGACTGCCAAGCCGGAATACGATGAGGAATTACTCGAAATCTTCCTCGAGGAAGGCATCGAGATTCTGGATGAGAGCGATCATACCCTGCATGACTGGATCGGTACGCCGGACAATGCCGACCTGGTCAAGGCGCTGCAACGACAGTTGCACACGCTTAAGGGTGGCGCGCGGATGGCTGGCGTCACCGAGATTGGTGACCTGAGTCATAGCATTGAAAATATGCTGACGGCAGTTGTCGATGGCGAACTGGATGTTTCCGAGGATATGTTCCGCGCTCTGCAAAAGGCGCAGGATCGCCTGGTCACGATGCTTGAGGAACTTCGAAATAACCAGCAACCGCGTTCTGCACCTGACTTGATCAAGGTGATTAATGCGCTGGCAAGTGGTGAAACGGTTGAAACGGAGGCATTGGACGCATCTTCGTCGGATATGGCAGCGCCACCAGAGGTGGAAGTCGAGGAAGTTACGCTGGATGCTCCGCCGGAAGAGGCAATATCTCCGGCAGAGGGGCCATCTGCAGAACCGAGTGTCCCGGAAGATACATTGAGCGTGGAACTTGTTGATATCCCCGAGGACACCAGCGAGTCTGAGCCGGTGTCAGAATTTAAACCTGAGCCAGAAGCTGAACCTGAACCGACTTCTGCTCCACGGGTAGAGTCATCACTTGCAGTCGAGCAATCTCAGTCCCCGGCCCAGGAAATTCAAAACGAGACAAACAATGTTGTCCCGTTGGAGGTAAGGCATCCGTCTGAACCGGTCCAGGAAGCAAAGACAAAACCGGAACTGGTTGAGGAACAGAAAACGAAGCAACCGCGTCCACGTGGCGAATTGATCCGAGTACGTTCTGATTTGCTGGATAACCTGGTCAACTTTGCGGGTGAGGTCAGTATTTACCGCTCGCGCATGGAACAACAGAGCAATGCCTTTCGTTATAACCTGACAGAACTGGATGATACGGTATCGCGTCTGCGTGGCCAGCTGCGTCAGTTCGAGATCGAGGCGGAAGCACAAATCCAGTACCGAATTGAAGAAACGGGTACAGCCTCGGAAGATTTTGATCCGCTTGAGTTCGACCGCTTTACCCAGATGCAGACGCTATCGCGGGGCATGCTCGAATCGCTGAACGACCTGGATAGCCTGCGCGGTATTTTATCGAACCTGACGCGTGAGTCAGAAACCCTGCTGTTGCAACAGTCGCGTGTCAACACCGATCTGCAGGAAGGCCTGATGCGTACCCGCATGGTACCCATTTCCGGCCAGGTTCCGCGCTTGCGTCGTATCGTGCGTCAAACCAGTGAAGAGTTGGGCAAGAAGGTTGAGCTGGAGATAAGTGGTGCTGGGAACGAGCTGGATCGGACCATTCTCGAACGCATCATGTCACCACTCGAGCATATGTTACGGAATGCCATAGCTCACGGTATTGAAAAGCCGGCTGTGCGCAGCCAGGCCGGCAAGGATGAAACCGGTACTATCCGACTTGGCTTTGCCAGGGAAGGATCCGATATTGTGATAACAGTTGCGGATGATGGTAATGGTATTAATCTCGATGCCATTCGCGACAAGGCGATTGCTCGCGGCATCCTCAAGCCAGACGCCGTCGTCTATCAGGATGACCTCATTGATATTATCCTCGAGTCCGGATTCAGTACCGCTGAAGAAGTTACGCAGATTGCGGGACGTGGTGTCGGCATGGATGTCGTCAATAGCGAAATCAAACAGCTTGGTGGCCTTCTCGATATCCAGACTGATAAAGGCAAGGGTACCCAGTTTACCATAAGCATGCCCATGAGCCTGTCGGTTACGCGAGCCCTCATGATCCGTGTCGGGGAAGAGACCTATGCGATTCCCCTGCTGGGTGTTGAATCAGTGGAGCGTGTAGCCAGGGAAGAAGTTCTGCGCATGCAAAATGAAAAGAACGGAAGTTATCGCTGGCTGGAAAATGATTACCGTTATATCAACCTAAGCAATGCCATGGGCCTGGATGAAGACAACATCCTTCCCGACGAGGTGAAAAAAGTCCCGATGTTACTTGTAAGATCGGGCGAACATCGTGCAGCTATACATGTTGATAGCCTGATTGGTAGTCGCGAGATTGTGGTCAAACCAGTGGGACCGCAATTAAGCACCCTGCGTGGTATCGCTGGTGCGACCATCATGGGTGATGGTGGTGTCGTATTGATCCTGGATCTTGGCGTTTTGATACGTCTGTCCAGCGTTGAACGTGAAGAGGCATTCTCAGAAACGGAAATTGTGGAACCGGTCGTTATAGAGAAGCGTATTCCTCTGGTTATGGTGGTCGACGATTCGATTACCGTGCGTAAAGTCACAACACGCTTGCTGGAACGTAACAATTTCAAAACAGTTTCTGCCAAGGACGGGGTGGATGCGCTGGCACAGTTGCAGGAATATAAACCTGATGTGATGCTGCTGGACGTGGAAATGCCGCGTATGGATGGGTTCGAGCTGGCAACCAATATCCGTAATGATCAGCAACTCAAGGATCTGCCGATTATTATGATCACCTCACGTACGGGTCAGAAACACCGTGATCGCGCGATGAAAATTGGTGTAAATATCTATATGGGTAAACCTTATAGTGAAGGTGAATTACTCGATAACATTAACAATATGTTGAGTGAGAAGGATTAATTTAGCAGTGTATGGTGTAGACTCAGCCCTGCGCAGTAATATTCATCAACATATCCCAAATATGGATTACGGGCGTGGGGATACAGCATACTCTATGAATGACCAGGAACTGCGACAGATTTCTATCGCAATTGCATCAGACTCTTTGCGTCAACGCTCGAACCTGCGCAAGGTATTGGAGCAATCCGGACTACACGTTGTCTTGAGCGAACCGCTGACTCGCCTGTTTCTACACAAATTGAAAAAGACCAGCGCTGAAGTTCTATTACTGGATTTGCATGATGACCAGACGCACGACGATGAGCTTTTACATGAAGTCCTTGATACCGTCACAATACCGATTATATTTAATGACGTGACGGCCTTATTGGTAAATGAACCTGCCCACAATCCCAAGTGGCATCTGAGTTTGATGCGTAAGATCGCCGAATCAACCGGGAATGATATGTTCATGGCGGCAGAACCAGCGTCTGCTGTGCACAAGGAGGAGATGCTGCCAGAGAAAACCAGCCGCTCGTCACATCGCCTGGCGCGCAACGTCTGGGTTCTGGGCGCATCGCTTGGCGGGCCTGAAGCGGTGAAGCGATTTCTGCGGTCACTGCCTGCAGATATTCCGGCAGCATTTATCGTAGCGCAGCACCTTGGGGCAAATTTCGTCGGGCTCCTGGCAGAACAGCTGAATCGTGTGTGCAAGCTTAATGTCATGGCACCAAAGGCAGGGCATCTGTTCCAGCATCAGGATGTAATTGTAGCCCCGGTGGAAGAGCATTTGCGAATCAATCCTATTGGCAATATTGAGCTTGATCAGCTTGCTGAAGTACCCGAATATTCGCCTTCCATCGATCTGGTTTTACGCGACGTAGCGGATCGTTATGGCAGCTCGGCCGGCGCGATTATTTTCAGTGGCATGGGTGACGATGGGCGGCTTGGTTGCGAATATATGCAGGCTAAAGCCGGTCAGGTGTGGCTGCAGACATCAGAAAGCTGCGTGGTCAGTAGCATGCCTGATAATGTCAGGCGTACCTGTCAGCCAGAATTTGTCGGTAATCCGGAGCAACTCGCCAGGCATTTGGCCATGCATCTGGAGCAAGTAGAGGAATACAGTTAGATGGGTGATGTGACTGAGATTAGCGTACGTGGCACACATTCCGTGTCGCAAAGTCAACGCCAGCAGTTTGATGCGGTACACAGCCTGTTGTTACCACTGAATTCAGATATTATTTTGTTACCCAATGCCGCAGTGGCAGAAGTAATTCCATTTAACCAGCCCGAAGCTATCGAAGACGCACCAGATTGGTTGCTGGGTTATATAAACTGGCGTGAGCGTCGCGTACCTCTGGTGATGTTTGAATCAGCGAGTGAAGGCAATGTTGGGAGTCTGCACCGGGGATGCCGCATCGCGGTATTGAATACCCTGAACGGAAATAACGAGTTGCCCTATATCGCTATAGTGATGCAAAGCCTGCCAAGCTTACAAATTGTGCGTGCCAACGCAATCCAGTATGGTGATCGTCCGCCAATGCAACGACAATCCGTCAAGGCCTATGTAAATCTGAACGGTGTTGCCGCTATTGTGCCGGATATTGATGATCTCGAAGCCAGGTTGATGCGGATTCAGCATTGACTGCTAAGCTAGACTAAGCAGCTTTTTAATAATCTCCCCACAAGGTCTGTAATGCGGCACTGATCGCTACGGCCGCAGTTTCGGTCCGCAAAATGCGTGGACCCAGGCGCACGATGCTGAAAGCATGTGTGCGCGCGTAATCGAGTTCATTATCGCTCAGACCACCTTCAGGACCAATCAGTATACTGATAGTACGTGGTACGGTCTTGATGTTCCGCAGGCAGATATCCCCACTGGCATCGAATGCCAGCTTAAGCTCGCTGTCGGTGTTTGCCAGCCAGTGTGAAATTTCGTCGGCTTCATACAGCTCAGGCAGGTAATTGCGACCACATTGTTCACATGCACTAATTACCACGCCCTGCCAGTGTTGAAGTCGTGTCTGCTTACGTTTGCTATCGAGTTTTACCACGGTGTATTCAGTGGATAATGGCGTGATACTGTGCACGCCTGTCTCTACCAGTTTCTGGATTGCATAATCCATGCGTTCGCCTTTGCTGATTCCGAGCCCAACGTGGATTTGCAATGGGGATTCTGTATCTGCTGTGATTTGATTTAATAATTTTACCGTGGCCTGTTTGCCACGTATGCCTGTCAATTCCGCTTCATAGCTGTTGCCCTGGCCATCGAAGACGATCAGCCGGGCGGATTCACGAAGTCGCAGAACCTTGACCAGGTACTGACTGGCGCTGACATCGAGGCTGACTTCCCGACCTTCTGCTAGTGAAATTGACTGATAAACACGGGGAATGCGCATATGAAACTATGTCAGTCGCGGGTGGCGAGCTGGATACCGTCAATTGCGGTTTTTGCCATTAACTGTATTTCATCGTCGTTAATGACATAGGGTGGCATGAAGTAAACGACGTTAGCGAGTGGCCGTAATAAGACACCCTGTTGAAGGCCATGTTGGTAAACCCGCATGCCTCGGCGTTCCTGCCAGGCATAGGTTTCGCCAGTGGCTTTATTCCTGACCATTTCGATTGCCAGGATCATACCGGTCTGGCGTACTTCGGCGACGTGTGGATGATCGTGTAATTCACTGACAGCATCGGCCATGCGCCTGGCAAGTTTGCGGTTATTGGCAATGACGTTATCACGTTCGAAGATTTCCATTGTTGCGAGCGCCGCACTGCAGGCCAGCGGGTTACCAGTATAACTGTGGGAGTGCAGGAAGGCGGTCAGATTTTCATATTCATCATAGAATGCCTGGTAGATTTCCTCTGTGGTGACGGCGACTGAGAGTGGCAGGTAGCCCGCGGTTAATCCCTTTGACAGGCACATGATGTCTGGACTGATCTGCGCCTGTTCACAGGCAAACAGGGTCCCGGTTCGGCCGAAGCCGACAGCAATCTCATCGGCGATCAGGTGGACATTGAATTCATCACAGGCATCGCGCAATAACTTGAGATAGATCGGATCATACATGCGCATATTGCCAGCACATTGCACCAGCGGCTCAACGAAGACGGCACAGACTTCGTCGGCATGTTGTTCCAGGGTACGACGCATATGCGCGAACATGCGTTCGCTATGTTCCTGACAACTGCTGCCTGTTTCGCGTGAAAAGCAATCCGGGGAGGGGACGGTGATAGCCTGCATCAATAAGGGCTGATAGGTTTCCTTGTATAAAGCCACATCACCAATGGCCAGTGCACCCAGGGTTTCACCGTGATAACTGTTACTGAGGGTAATAAAACGTGTTTTCTCGGAGTAACCCCGGTTTCTCCAGTAGTGATAACTCATTTTCAATGCCACTTCGATGGCAGAAGAGCCGTTATCGGCATAGAAACAACGCTCAAGGCCCGGTGGTGTCAGCGTGCTCAACTGTTCCGAGAGCTGGATGATAGGTTCATGGCTGAAACCGGCCAGGATGACATGTTCCAGTTGCTCCAACTGCTGGCGAATGCGCGCATTGATAGCCGGGTTGGCATGGCCAAACAGGTTGACCCACCAGCTGGAAATGGCATCCAGGTAGCGATGGCCTTCAAAGTCTTCCAGCCAGGCGCCTTTACCGGACTTGATCGGGATGAGGGGCAGCCATTCATGATCCTTCATCTGACTGCAAGGGTGCCAGACATGGGCCAGGTCGCGCTGTTTTAAATCGTCGTTGGATCGCATTGTACAGTGCTTATTTCAGCAGATTAGATTTAACACAGAGGTCGCAGAGACGCGGAGAACGCAAAGAGTAATTATTTTAAAAGCTCTGCGTCCTCTGCGCCTTTGCGTATATTACTCCGCGATAGCTATATGCATAAAGGCAGAATTTCCTTACAGGCCAAGATTTTTCCAGATTGCCAGGGTTGCATTGGCCTGATTCAGGGTATAGAAGTGCAGGCCGGGTGCGCCCGCATCCAGTAACTCCCTGCAAAGATCAGTGACAACCTCTTCACCAAATTTGCGAATCGATTCCTTGTCGTCTCCGTATGCCTCCAGGCGTTTGCGAATCCAGCGCGGAATCTCGGCGCCGCACATATCGGAAAAGCGCGCCAGTTGGGTGTAGTTGGTGATAGGCATGATGCCAGGAACGATGGGAACGCTAACGTCCCGTTTCTCACATTCCTCGATAAAGTAATAATAAGCCTGTGGGTTGAAAAAGTACTGGGTCAGTGCGCTATTGGCACCGGCCGCGACCTTGCGTTTGAAGTTGTCCAGGTCGGCAATGGCATTTTTGGCCTGTGGATGGACTTCAGGATAGGCGGCAACCTCGATAAAGAAGTGATCGCCGTATTCCTGGCGAATGAATGCCACCAGTTCATTGGCGTAATTGAAGTCGCCGCCACTGATATTGCCGGAACCGGAGGGCATGTCGCCGCGAAGCGCTACGAGGTGTTTGATACCATTGCTTTTGTAGGTGTCCAGCAAATCGGTAATCACCTGTTTACGGGTACCCATGCAGGAAATGTGTGGGGCGGCTTCATACCCGGCCTGCTGGATTTCCAGTACAGATTCCAGTGTCCCTTGCTGGGTGCTGCCGCCGGCACCAAAGGTGACCGAAAAATACTTCGGCTTCAATACGCCGAGTTTGTCACGCACGGCGCGCAGCTTGTCCCGGCCTTCATCGGTCTTGGGCGGGAAGAACTCGAAACTGAAGGTGCGCTCAAATTGCTTTTGCGATTTCATATGATATTCCTTCTAACGCAGAGTCGCTGAGCACGCAGAGAAACGCAGAGTTAAAAATAATTATTAACTCTGCGTCCTCTGCGCCTCTGCGTTGAGGAGATTAATACCGGTAATGTTCAGGCTTGTAAGGGCCGTCGACGGGGACACCAATGTAGTCGGCCTGTTCCTGGCTCAGTTGGGTCAGGTTGACACCGATCTTCTTGAGGTGCAGGCGCGCGACCTTTTCATCCAGTTTCTTCGGTAACACGTAGACCTTGTTTTCATAGTCGCCGTTGTTGTTGAAGAACTCGATCTGGGCCATGACCTGGTTGGTGAAGGAAGCGGACATCACGAAACTGGGGTGGCCGGTGGCGCAACCGAGATTGACCAGGCGACCTTTGGCCAGGATGGTGATCTTTTTACCGTCGGGGAAGATCACGTGGTCTACCTGCGGCTTGATCTCTTCCCACTTGTACTTACTCAGGGATGCGATATCGATCTCGGAGTCGAAGTGTCCGATGTTGCAGACGATGGCTTCGTCTTTCATCGCGGCCATGTGATCGTGGTTGATCACGCTGACGTTACCGGTGGTGGTGACAAAGATGTCGCCCAGTTTGCAGGCTTCGTTCATGTCGACTACGCGGTAGCCTTCCATCGCCGCCTGCAGGGCGCAGATCGGATCGATTTCGGTGACCCAGGTGGTGGCACCCATGCCACGGAAGGCCTGGGCGCAACCCTTGCCGACATCGCCATAACCCAGCACGACACAGATCTTGCCAGCGACCATCACGTCGGTGGCGCGCTTGATGCCGTCGATGAGTGATTCACGACAGCCGTACAGGTTATCGAACTTGGACTTGGTCACCGAGTCATTGACGTTCATGGCCGGGAACAGCAGTTCGCCGGTTTCCATCATCTGATACAGGCGGTGCACACCGGTGGTGGTTTCTTCGGTCACACCCTTGATGCTTTCCGCCATGCGCTGCCATTTTTTGTTATCGCTGGCCAGGGTGCGTTTGAGAACACCGAGGATAACTTTATATTCATCGTTATCATCGGCCTTGGCTTCCGGCACCTTGCCGGCCTTTTCGAATTCCACACCCTTGTGGATCAGCAGGGTGGCATCGCCACCATCGTCCAGGATCATGTTGGGTTCGCCGCCATCAGGCCAGGTCAGGCATTGCTCGGTACACCACCAGTAGTCTTCCAGGCTCTCGCCTTTCCAGGCAAAGACCGGGATACCGGCGGCGGCAATGGCTGCAGCGGCATGGTCCTGGGTGGAAAAAATGTTACAGGAAGCCCAGCGCACTTCGGCACCCAGGGCGACCAGGGTTTCGATCAGGACAGCGGTCTGGATGGTCATGTGCAGGGAGCCGGAGATACGCGCGCCTTTCAGCGGTTGCTTGTCGCCGTATTCTTCGCGTAGGGCCATCAGGCCGGGCATTTCAGTCTCGGCAATGGCAATTTCCTTGCGGCCCCAGTCGGCCAGATTAATGTCTGCGACTTTGTAATCTTTGAATGCAGGATCGATCACCGCGTTCATGTATGTTACTCCATGGTTCGGTGAGCGCCGTTGTTAACGGTTATGGAAATTTCCTGAGCCTGACCCCGCTACTAAATATTCCCAGCAATACGGGAGTATGTTTGATGGAGAACATTTAGCAGCGGGGCTGCAGCGCCCCTCAGGAAACTGGAAAAACTGAATGTGTATATTGTATAGGGTGTACGGGGAGGATCAAGGCGCCGCTATCGGCGCCTTGAGCACATTCCTGTTACGGGATTATTTAAGTCCTGCTGCAGCCCGCAGGGCATCGGCCTTGTCGGTCCGCTCCCAGGTAAATTCGGACTCGGTGCGACCGAAGTGGCCGTAGGCTGCGGTCGGCTGGTAAATGGGGCGTAACAGGTCCAGCATCTTGACCAGACCCTTGGGCCGCAGGTCAAAGTGTTCGCGTACCAGTTCGACGATCCGGCCCTCGGAAATACGGCCGGTGCCGAAGGTATCCACGCCAATGGAGGTCGGTTCCGCCACGCCGATGGCGTAGGACACCTGGATCTCGCAACGCTCGGCAATACCCGCGGCGACAATGTTCTTGGCCACGTAGCGCCCGGCGTATGCGGCAGAACGGTCAACCTTGGACGGGTCCTTGCCGGAGAAGGCGCCGCCGCCATGGCGGGCCATACCACCATAGGTATCCACGATGATTTTACGGCCGGTCAGGCCGCAGTCACCCACCGGGCCACCGATGACAAAGCGGCCGGTCGGGTTGATGAGATACTTGGTGTCCTTGTCCAGCCACTCAGCGGGCAGGACCTTGTTAATGATTTCATCCATGACCGCGTCGTGCAGGTCTTTCTGGCTGATGTCCGGGCTGTGCTGGGTGGAGAGGACCACGGCATCGATGCCCGTGGGCTTGCCGTCTTCATAGCGGAACGTGACCTGGCTCTTGGCGTCCGGGCGCAGCCAGGACAGGATACCGTGTTTGCGCACTTCGGCGTGGCGGTGGACCAGGCGATGGGCGTAGGTAATCGGTGCCGGCATCAATACGTCAGTTTCGTTGCTGGCATAGCCGAACATCAGGCCCTGGTCGCCGGCGCCCTGTTCGTGGTCGTCGGTATCGTCCACGCCCATGGCGATGTCGGGTGACTGTTTGCCGATGGCGTTGAGGACGGCGCAGGAGTTGCCGTCAAAACCCATATCCGCCCCGGTATAGCCGATGCCGTTCACGGTTTCGCGGACGATGTGTTCCAGGTCGATCGTGGCCGTCGTGGTGATTTCCCCGGCGACCAGGACCATCCCGGTTTTGGCCAGGGTCTCACAGGCGACGCGGGCAGCGGGGTCCTGCGCCAGAATGGCGTCGAGGACAGCGTCGGAAACCTGGTCGCATAATTTGTCCGGATGGCCTTCGGAGACGGATTCTGAGGTGAAAAGGCTGCGTTCTGACATCGAAAATCCTTCTTTTTGTGGGAATACTGGGTAAAAAAAGTTCGCGCAGTTTAACGGCCGGGCCGGTGGAACACAAATCCCAATCGGAGGAGCGTGCTACAATGCCGCCCCCGTTTCGAATGTAAGGAGCGCAATATGGTTAGCATGGAAACGCCGATATGTGATTTTGGCCAGCCTGCTGTCGATTTTAACCTGCCCGGCGTGGATGGCCGCCACTGGAGCCTGCAGGACTGCCGCGGTGAAAATGGACTGCTGGTCATGTTTATCTGCAATCATTGCCCCTACGTTAAGGCCGTGCGCGAGCGCATCGTCCGTGATGCCCGCGACTTACTCGATTACGGTATCAAAAGTGTGGCGATTATGGCCAATGATCCGATGCAGTATGATGAGGATTCCTTTGAGAATATGCAGCGTGTCGCGGCCCAGTTTGATTTCCCTTTTCCTTATTTACTGGATGAAACCCAGGCCGTGGCCCAGGCCTATGGTGCGGTCTGTACCCCGGATTTCTTTGGGTATAACAAGGACTTGCAGCTGCAGTACCGAGGACGTCTGGACGCCAGCCGCAAAGAAACGGCGCCGGCCGATGCCCGCCGCGACCTGTTCGAGGCCATGGTCCAGATTGCCCGTAACGGGCAGGGACCACACGAGCAGATCCCGAGCATGGGTTGTTCCATCAAATGGAAGGCGGCCTGAGCGGCCCACCCAAAAGGGATAATTGGCGATTTAAGTATTTGAATCTAAATAAATAATACTTATTGGTCCAAGAGAAGTTTTATTGCCCGGTCAGAGCAGGCTATTGCCGCAAGGGGCAGAAAAGTGGGAAAATCGCCCGCTCATTTTGCGGGGCAGAAATGAATAGCGCGCTGGGCCCACGTATCACCCGCGCGAAGTTACCCTGGGCAACCCGGTCCTAAGCCCGGTGGGGTGTGGAAGGCGCAACAGGCGCCAGGGGAATACTCCCGCTTAACAGTTTTTCATTACCGTGCCGGCGATCTGGTGCGGACGGTTTCTTTTTCAACTTTTAGGGGCTGAGACTATGACAGCAACAGCAACAAAGGAGAGCGCCATGCCTTCTCGTAGAGAGCTTGCCAATGCCATCCGTGCCTTGAGTATGGATGCGGTTCAAAAGGCGAATTCCGGACACCCGGGTGCGCCCATGGGCATGGCCGATATCGCCGAAGTTTTGTGGAATGATTACATGACACATAACCCGGCCAACCCCCACTGGGCCGATCGCGATCGTTTCGTGTTGTCCAACGGTCATGGTTCCATGCTGATTTATTCCCTGCTGCACCTGACCGGGTATGATGTCAGCATTGACGACCTCAAGAACTTCCGTCAGCTGCACTCCAAGACCCCGGGTCACCCGGAATACGGCTATACCCCGGGCGTGGAGACCACCACCGGTCCGCTGGGTCAGGGCATTACCAACGCCGTGGGCATGGCCATCGCTGAAAAGGCCCTGGCGGGTCGTTTCAACCAGAAGGGTTTCGATATCGTCAATCACCACACCTGGGTATTCCTGGGTGACGGTTGCCTGATGGAAGGCATCTCTCACGAAGCCTGTTCCCTGGCCGGGACCCTGGGCCTGGGCAAGCTGATCGCGTTCTGGGACGACAACGGTATCTCCATTGACGGTCACGTTGAGGGCTGGTTTACCGACGATACGCCCAAGCGTTTTGAATCTTATGGTTGGCACGTGATCGCGGACGTCGACGGTCACGATCCGGAAGCGCTGAAAAAAGCCATCGATATGGCCAAGGCCATGACCGACAAGCCGACCCTGATCTGCTGCAAGACCACCATCGGTTTCGGCTCGCCCAACAAGGCCGGTTCTCACGCCTGTCACGGTGCCCCGCTGGGCCAGGACGAGATCACGGTGCCCCGCTGGGCCAGGACGAGATCAACCTGACCAAGGCTGCTCTGGGTTGGGATCACGATGCCTTTGAGGTTCCGAAAAGTATCTATGCGGGCTGGAATGCGGCTGACAAGGGTGCCGCGGCCGAGAAGGCATGGAACGACAAGTTTGCCGAGTACAAGAAGGCCCACCCGGAACTGGCTGCCGAGTTCGAGCGCCGCATGTCCGGTGAACTGCCGGCCGACTGGGCCGAGAAATCGGCTGCCTTCATTGCCAAGGCCAATGCCGATGCCAAGAGCGATGCCACCCGCAAGGCTTCTCTGGGTTGCATCGAGGCCTATTCGCCGGCCGTACCGGAGCTGTTCGGCGGTTCCGCTGACCTGGGCGGTTCCAACCTGACTGAGTGGTCCGGTTACAAGCCGATGATCAGCAATGAGGAAGCCAACTACGTGAACTACGGCGTACGCGAATTCGGCATGTCCGCCATCATGAACGGCCTGGCCCTGCATGGCGGTATCATCCCGTTCGGCGCGACCTTCCTGATGTTCTCCGAATATGCCCGTAACGCTTTGCGCATGGCGGCATTGATGAAAGTGCGTAGCATTTTTGTGTATACCCACGACTCCATCGGTCTGGGTGAAGACGGTCCGACCCACCAGCCGATCGAGCAGATCCCGACCCTGCGTATGATTCCGAACATGGCAGTATGGCGTCCGTGTGACGGGGTGGAATCCGCCGTAGCCTGGGCTGCCGCGATTGAACGCAAAGAAGGTCCTTCCTCTTTGATCTTCTCCCGCCAGGGCCTGCCCCATCAGTCACGTAGCGAGGCGCAAATCGCCGATATCCGCAAGGGTGGATACGTGCTCAAGGATTGCGAAGGTACCCCGGAGATCATCATTATCGCGACCGGTTCGGAAGTCCAGCTGGCCATGGGTGCTGCAGAGCAACTGAGTGGCAAGAAGATCCGCGTCGTGTCCATGCCGTCTACCACTGAATTTGACCAGCAGGATGAAGCCTATCGTGAATCCGTGCTGCCGAGCAGTGTGACCAAGCGTGTTGCGGTGGAAGCGGCCGTGACCGATGGCTGGTACAAGTATGTTGGCCTCAATGGCAAGGTGATCGGCATCAATCGCTTTGGCGAATCCGCACCGGCGAATGAGCTGTTTGAAGAATTTGGCTTTACCGTGGATAACGTGGTGAAGGCCGTCGAATCACTTTAATCAAAACTATTTCGTTATAAATTTAAGGAGACTCACCACATGACAATTAAAGTCGGTATTAACGGATTCGGCCGAATCGGGCGAATGGTATTCCGTGCGGTTTACAAGGAGTTCAAGGATATCGAGATCGTCGGTATCAATGACCTGCTTGATGCCGAATATCTGGCCTACATGCTCAAGTACGATTCCGTCCATGGTCGTTTCGGCGGTGATGTGAAGGCCGAAGCCGGTGCCATGATCGTTGACGGCAAGAAGATTCGCCTGACCGCCGAGCGCGATCCCGCTAACCTGAAATGGGGCGACGTCGGTGCGGATATCGTGATCGATTCCACCGGTTTCTTCCTGACCGAAGAAGGCTGTCAGAAGCACCTGGACGCCGGTGCCAAGAAGGTTGTGATGTCTGCGCCTTCCAAGGACAGCACCCCGATGTTCGTATACGGTGTCAACCACGAAGCTTATGCCGGCCAGAAGATCGTATCTGCTGCTTCCTGTACCACCAACTGCCTGGCGCCCGTAGCCAAGGTCCTCAATGACAACTGGGGCATCAAGCGCGGTCTGATGTCTACCGTCCACGCGGCTACCGCCACGCAAAAGACTGTAGACGGTCCGTCCGCCAAAGACTGGCGCGGTGGTCGCGGTATCCTGGAAAACATCATTCCGTCTTCCACCGGTGCGGCCAAGGCTGTGGGCAAGGTGCTGCCGGAACTGAATGGCAAGCTTACCGGCATGGCCTTCCGCGCTACACCGAAGATAAAGTGGTTTCCACCGACTTCCGCGGTGTTGGTTTCTCATCCATTTTTGATGCCGGTGCCGGTATTGCCCTGGATGATACCTTCGTCAAGGTCGTGTCCTGGTACGACAACGAGTACGGTTACACCTGTAACATGATGCGTTTCGTGGAGCACGTCGCAAAGAACTAGATACGACGGAGTTGTTTAAGCAAAGGCCGCAGAGACGCAGAGTGCGCAGAGAAAAATCATTCTTTGCGTCCTCTGCGTCTTTGCGTACTCCGCGTTAATATCCCGGTAGAAAAAATATACATATATGTATGTAAGAGACATCAGGAAAAGACCGCTTTTCCTTATTTTTCTTCAAGACTTTTAGGAGTATTCACATGTCTGTAATCAAGCTCACAGATCTGGATCTGAAAGGCAAACGTGTTCTAATCCGTTGCGATCTGAACGTTCCTATCAAGGATGGTAAAGTCACTTCCGACGCACGCATCAAGGCCTCGATGCCAACCATCGAACACTGCCTCAAGGCTGGTGCCAAGGTCATGGTGATGTCACACCTGGGTCGTCCGGAAGAAGGCGTGTACGACGAAGCGGCATCATTGAAGCCGGTTGCCGAGTATATGTCAGGTCTGATGGGCAAGGACGTTAAGCTGGTCAAGGATTACCTGGATACTGCCCCGAGCCTGAGCGAGGGTGAGCTCGCGATCCTGGAAAATGTTCGCTTTAACAAGGGCGAAAAGAAAAACACGGATGAGCTCGCCAAAAAATATGCCGCACTGTGTGACGTGTTCGTGATGGATGCCTTCGGTACCGCCCACCGGGCCCAGGGTTCCACTCACGGTGTTGCCAAGTTTGCACCGGTCGCCTGTGCCGGTCTGTTGCTGACCGAGGAACTGGAGGCACTGAACAAGGCGTTGGCCGATCCAAAACGGCCGATGGTTGCTATTGTCGGCGGCTCCAAGGTATCAACCAAGCTGACCGTGCTCGAAGCCCTGTCTGAGAAGGTCGACCAGTTAGTGGTAGGCGGTGGTATTGCCAATACTTTCCTCGCAGCCACCGGCAAGAAGATCGGCAAGTCCCTGGCCGAAGCGGACCTGATTCCGACTGCACAAGGCCTGATCGAGAAAATGCAAAAGCGCGGTGCCAACATTCCTATCGCGGTTGATGTGGTGGTCGGCAAGAAATTTGATGAAAACGAACCCGCGGTACTCAAGGACGCCGGCGATGTGGCGGATGACGACATGATTTTCGACATCGGTCCCAAGAGTGCACAGGAACTGGTAGACATCATCATGAAGGCCGGTACCGTTGTATGGAACGGCCCGGTGGGCGTGTTCGAATTCGATCAGTTCGGTGAAGGTACCAAGAAGATTGCTGATGCCATCGCCAATACCAGCGCCTTTACCCTGGCCGGTGGCGGTGACACCATTGCGGCCATTCAGAAATACGATATCTACGACAAGGTCTCGTATATCTCCACTGCCGGTGGTGCATTCCTCGAGTATCTCGAAGGCAAGGTCCTGCCTGCCGTCGCCATTCTGGAAGAACGCGCCAAGGGTTAATCCGGACATCTTTTAACAATTACCAACAAAGCAAACGAGACCCATGTTACGGAGAACCAAAATTATTGCGACCCTGGGACCGGCCACGGACGATCCCAAGATGCTCGACAAGATTCTCGAGGCCGGGGTGGACGTGGTACGCATCAACATGTCGCACGGCACTCACGAGGAACACATGGATCGTTGCGAGCGCATACGCAATCGCGCCCGTGCCCACGGTCGCCAGGTCGGTGTTCTGGCTGACCTGCAGGGTCCGAAGATTCGCATCGAGCGTTTCAAGAGCGGCAAGGTTGAACTCAGGGAAGGTGAGAGCTTTATCCTGGATACCGCGCTTGGTGTTGATGACGGTACGGCGGAACGCGTCGGGCTTTCCTACAAGGAGTTACCCGGTGATGTGAAGCGCGGTGACACCCTGTTGCTTGATGACGGTCGCATTACCCTGTGGGTAAACGATACCAGCGATACGGAAGTCAATTGCCGTGTCGTCAATGGCGGTGAGCTCAGCGATCGCAAGGGCATCAATCGCCAGGGAGGCGGGCTCTCGGCGCCGGCCCTGACGGAAAAGGACCGCAATGACATCAAGCTGGCGGCCAGGATGCAGGTGGATTATCTGGCTGTCTCCTTTGTACGCCATGCCGAAGACGTGGAAGAGGCGCGTAAGCTGTTGCAGGATGCCGGCTGTGAATGCGGCATTGTTTCCAAGATCGAGCGCGCTGAGTGTCTTGACCTGGTGGAGTCTATCATCGATGCCTCCGATGCCATCATGATTGCACGCGGCGACCTCGGTGTGGAGATAGGCGATGCAGCGCTGCCACCGGTGCAAAAACGTTTGATCAGTATGGCGCGTAGCCGCAACCGGGCGGTGATTACCGCAACCCAGATGATGGAATCCATGATCCACAGTCATATCCCGACCCGGGCCGAGGTTTTCGACGTGGCCAATGCCGTGCTCGATGGCACCGATGCGGTGATGTTGTCGGCGGAAACCGCTTCCGGCAAATATCCGGATGGAGCCATTGCGGCCATGGACCGCATTTGTCGCGGCGCCGAAAACCAGCGCGAGGTCACCCATTCCGACCATCGTATTGATACAAGATTTGAGCGCATAGATGAGGCCATCGCCATGGCCACCATGTATTCCGCCAACCACCTGCACGTCAAGGCGATTGCCGCCCTGACCGAATCGGGTTCCACGGTGTTATGGATGTCCCGGATCAGTTCGGGGATCCCTATCTATGCCTTGACGGGTTCGGTGGAGACGCGTAGAAAAGTAACCCTTTACCGCGGCGTTTACCCGGTGAGTTTCGAGCCGACCAGCAAGGACCACGCAGAGGTGAACCGCGAGGCAGTGGATGAATTACTGCGCCGGGGAGCGGTGCGTGATGGGGACCTGGTGATTATCACCAAGGGCGACCTGATGGGCGTCATGGGTGGTACAAATGCCATGAAGATTGTGCGTGTTGGAGAATTGCTCGACCCTAACGCCGTCACCGAGCAGACGCAGTAAACGGCATATAATTTGGATTAGTCAGTTTCTTATCTACATTTTAGAAGGAGGACCAAATGGCCCTGATTACTTTGAGACAATTACTGGACCATGCCGCCGAGCATAGCTATGGCATGCCGGCGTTCAACGTCAACAATATGGAACAAATCCACGCCATCATGCAGGCAGCAGATGAGGTTAACAGCCCGGTAATCCTGCAGGGTTCTGCCGGTGCCCGTTCCTATGCCGGCGAGCCGTTCCTGCGCCACCTGGTTACTGCCGCCACCGAGATGTATCCACATATTCCTATCGTGATGCACCAGGACCATGGCGCAGCGCCGGGTGTTTGCCTGCGTTCTATCCAGTCCGGCTTCACTTCCGTGATGATGGACGGTTCCCTGATGGAAGACATGAAGACGCCGTCTTCTTATGAATACAATGTCGACGTCACTGCCAAGGTCGCTGAAATGGCGCACTCTTGCGGCGTGTCCGTGGAAGGCGAACTGGGTTGCCTGGGTTCTCTCGAAACCGGCAAAATGGGCGAGGAAGACGGCCACGGTGCCGAGGGCGAGCTGGATCATTCCATGCTGCTGACTGACCCGGAAGAGGCAGCAGATTTCGTGACCAAGACCGGTGTTGACGCCCTGGCCATCGCCATTGGTACTTCCCATGGTGCTTACAAGTTCACGACCGCGCCGACCGGCAAGATCCTGCGCATCGACCGCGTCAAGGAAATCCACCAGCGCATCCCGAATGTGCACCTGGTCATGCATGGTTCCTCTTCCGTGCCGCAGGACTGGCTGGAAATCATCAATAACTTCGGCGGCGACATGGGCCAGACCTATGGTGTACCCGTAGAAGAAATCGTGGAAGGCATCAAGAACGGCGTGCGCAAGGTCAATATCGATACTGACCTGCGCATGGCCTCTACCGGTGCCGTCCGCAAACACCTGCATGACAATCCAGCCAACTTTGACCCACGCAAGTTCCTCAAAGAGGCCACCAAGGCCATGCGTGGGATCTGTAAGGCCCGTTTTGAAGCATTTGGCTGTGCCGGCATGGCCGACAAGATCAAGCCGATCAACCTGGAAGACATGGTCAAGCGCTATGCTTCCGGTGAACTCAATGTGAAGGTAGTCAAAGCTGCTTAATCACTGAGTATTTAGTTCTAGCTAGAACGGGTCCCCTAGGGGACCCGTTTATTTTTAACCTGTTGTTTTTGTGTGTCGATAAAATAATCACTTCGATAATGTCGCTGTCTGGACAGGTGTGCAATGGCCAAAGCCCGTGATTCCTATCTCCTTGCTCAGGTAATTACCGCAAAATTTCAGGGCGCTAAGCTCATGCGCCAGCGCATATTCTGGATCGTCGTCTGTTATGCCTTAGCCATGGCGAATGCCTCGGCAAACATTAATACGCCCATGGTGAGAAGCAAAAGCTTGTTAACCCACATTCCGGTTGCAACCGTGGGGTATCGCGCGCCCTGGTTAAAGCATCTGCGTGAACAGGCGCGACGTGCCACCCGAGAGGATGAGCACTACCTGGCGAATCTTTATTGGCGGATTCTGGCCAGGAACGGGGATCGCGAAGCCGCATTTCGCCTTGGTGTGTATTATGATCAACATGGTCACACCGACGCGGATGCCCGGCGTGCAGTGTATTGGTACCGTCAGGCAGCGGTGGCGGGAGAGATACACGCCCAGCACAATCTGGGGGTTGCCTACGCAAATGGCAAAGGCGTGGCGATGAATATGCGACATGCCGTCAAGTGGTGGACGCGCGCTGCACGCCTGGGTAATCCCGATTCCCAATATAACCTCGGCATTATCTATGCCCAGGGCGAGTTTGGAATCAAACGCAATATAGCCCTGGCAAAACACTGGTGGCATGAGGCTGCTCAACATGGCGATGCCATGGCGCAATTCAACCTGGGGGCGCTGTATGTAAACAGTGGAATTCATGATTACTGCGCGGCAACGCGCTGGTGGCACAAGGCTGCCAGGCAAGGTGTGGAACAGGCGGTACTGGCCTTGCGTGCGATCAGGTTGCGAACAGATTATAAATCGTGTGAGTAAAAGCGCTTTTTAAACTCACGCAGGTTACCCGTTTAGTGAAATCATAAGGTGATAAAATGCTGATACAACGATTCTCAATGTTATTTGCTCTGATGACGTTTTCGCTGTTGGCACAGGCGGCTGCAAATGATGAGTTCCCCAATCGCAAGCTTTTCCCGGCCGTACCGGTAATTTCCATTGACCAGCTATACAAACAGATGGACAAGGTCATTATTGTCGATGTGCGCTCCAAGTACGAATACGACACCATTAATATTGTAAAGGCGGTAAATATTCCGGTCCTGGAACCGAATTTTATTGATCGCATGCGTCAATTGCGCAAGCAAAACCCCAATACGGAAATTGTTGCCTATTGTAATGGCAAGACCTGCAAGAAGTCCTATAAAGCGGTGCAAAAGTGTCGTAATGCCGGGATTCCGAATATCGTTGCCTACGACCAGGGGATTTTCGATTGGGCAAAGAAATACCCGCAGACTGCACAGTTGCTGGGTAAATCGCCGGTCAATTTGCGTAAACTGATCAGCAAGCAGGATTTACAGAAACACATGATTAGCGTTGAGCAGTTTGACCGACTGGCAGCGCGCAATGATGTGATTGTCCTGGATATCCGCGAACCACTGCAACGCGAAGGTGTGTCCCTGTTTCCGGGAATCGATAAGCAGGCAGATATGGACGATAAAAGACTGCTCAACAAGTATATTGATGATGCGCTGCGCAATAATAAAGCATTGCTGGTATACGATGGAGTTGGCAAACAGGTCGAGTGGCTGATGTATTACCTGGAAGATAAAGGGCTAAAGCAATATGCCTTTATGCAGGGTGGTGCCCGGGCATATTACAATGCCCTGCGCAAAAAGTTTCTGCAATAACTGCTTAGCGCCAGGCAGGGTAAAAAGGCCGTCTATGACGGCCTTTTTATTTGTGTGACCTGATTTTCTGTCGCATCAGTGGCTGCATTAAGCCGCTCACCGAGGATGAGGTGCATCGCTTCGATGACCTTGTCGATAATAATCAGGGCGTGGGTATGATAGGTGCGACGCTCGCAACTTATCGGTTCATGCAGGTTTGTGCGATCTCCGGTCTGAAAGTCGAGCCAGGCCAGTACCGGGATGTCATTGAGCGAGCGGTCGACGACGATCCATGCGTCGCTTTCGAGGATGAGATCAAGGGTGCGTAGTCGGGGTAACTCGAAACGCAGGGGATTGCCCAGACGCTTGAGGGCGATCTGCACCAGATTATAGTCGGCCGCCGGCACAGTGCCGAGACGGATTTCGAAAACAGGTAGATCGTCAAGTCTTGATCGCATCACAATGAACGTTGTTAATCTGTAATGACAATATAGATAAGACCGGCGAGAAAACAAAGGGTTTCAGGTCTCATCTCTGAGTTCCTCGTCCGGGTCCCAGCCGGCGGCTCTGGCCCGGGCCATGGCCTCCTTCTGGATCCGGTAAAATTTTTCCTGTAAATCCGGTGGCAGGTTTGAAACCAGGAAACCATATTTTTCCCATTCAGCATTGACTCTGCGCCACAGGTCTTCCAGGCCCTGGATTAACCAGCCCTCACAGGTCTCGGTTTCGGGGATCAAACCAAAGACCCAGGCATCGCGCACGATCCTGCCTGATTCAGTCATGCCGCCATGGGTATCGTTATAGATACCCACATATGTTTTCTTATTGGTTCTCAATGATCTGCCTCCGCTTTGCCATGTGCATCGAGCAATGTCTTGGTCATGATCCTGTCAGTATATGCCATGGCGATGGCAGAGATGATAAAGGTCAGGTGAATTAACACCTGCCACTTTACCGAGACCTGGTTGGCTGCAATGAGCTGCTCTGCCAGGGCCGCACTGGTCCCGGCCGGAATGTGGATCGCGCCGACATTGATGAAGGTCTTGAGCAGGTGTACCGAAGATATCCCGACCAGCGCCATGGACAGCTTGATTTTCATGGTGGCGGCATTCACGTGCGACAGCCATTCCGGCTGGTCAGGGTGTTCGCGTAAATTCAGACGCGAGACGAAGGTTTCATAGCCTCCGATGATCACCATGATCAGGAGGTTGGCGATCATGACCACGTCAATCAGGCCAAGCACGATGAGCATGATCCCGGATTCGCCGATCTTGTGGACACCAACCACCAGGTGATACAGCTCGAGCATGAAGTGATAGACATATACCCCCTGGGCCACAATCAGTCCCAGATAAAGTGGTGCCTGTAACCACCGACTCCAGAAAATCAGTTGTGACATCGTGCCCAGTGAAGTTTGTCTTACTGCTGCTTTGTTTGTCATGGGTACCCGTTTATCAGTAAATGTAATATTTAATTGCTAATGTTTTGCCAGAACATTTGCTAGGTTGGCAAACCGCCATGCTGCTTGTTGGCACTTGCCTCGTGCTGTTCTGGGGGACACTCGGAGAAGATTCGAGCGCTGCATGTGGCACACCTGTCCTGATCGAGTCGGGCATAAATTGCAGCTATCGCATCCTTCGTTTCGGCGAAGAAATTTTCCGGGCCGATTTCGTCGATGATATGGGCCTTTTTCAGAAATTCCATAACGGCCTTTTTATTTTTGCAGAAGTACAGGCCGCCGCCCATGGCGCGCAACCGTTGCGCTTCCTGTACCAGGACCTCGGCGCCAGCAATGTCGATAAAGCCAATACTGGAGCCGACGATCAGGATATGCTTGATGCCTTCCTTGTCGACGATGCGATTGAGGCTGTTCTGGATATGGTTGATGGAACCAAAATAAATCGAGTTATCGATACGAATAATCTTTAGCTGCGGGCACTGTTGCAGTGGCTTGCGGGCAATATTGGTAAAGGCGTGCTTGGGTGACTCAGGGTCAGGCGCCAGGTTGATGATATCCGGCACCGAGGTGCGGCTGAGGAAGAGCACCAACGAGGCAATGACGCCCATGTAGATGGCGAACTCCAGCTCAAGAAACAGGGTTGAGAAAAAGGTAATCAGCAGAATCACCATTTCGTGTTTGCTGACCTTGAGGATTTTGCCAATGTGGTGAAAATCGATGAGGTTGTAGGCTACCAGCATGATGACACCGCCCATGGCAGCAATCGGCAGGTGTGCCATTAAAGGGGCGATTAAAAGGATAATCAGCAACAACAGTACCGCGGCGAAGATCGCCGACAGGGGGGTGACGGCACCGGCCGCGTAGTTGATGCCGGAACGGGTAAACGAGCCTGAACCGGCATAACTGGAGAAAAAACTGCCGACAATATTGGACAGGCCCTGGCCAATGAATTCCTGGTTGCCGTCAATGCGCTGATGTGACCTGGAGGCAATGGCGCGGGAGATGGAGACGGCCTCGATCAGTCCCAGCAGGGCGACGGCAAAGGCATTGGCGCCAATCTCCTGCAGGATATCCAGGTTCATGTGTGGCAGGGAAAACGGGGGCAGGTCTGATGGTATTGCGCCGATCATCTTGAGACCGGCTGCCTCGCCACCCAGGTAGTAGGCCAGTATGCCTCCTGCGATCATGCCGAATAGCAGGTTGGGCAGCTTGGGCAGGAATTTCTTGACCAGGACGGCCACGACCAGGGTCAGCAATGCCACCGACAGGACCTTGTAATTGATGTGGCCGAGATTCTGAAACACCACGCCCCAGGCATCGGTAAAGGAATGACCGGCCGGGATTTTGATGCCGAGCACATGCTTCAATTGGCTGGTTGCGATCAGGATGGCCGCCCCTGCGGTAAAGCCAATGACCACGGTATGTGAGACGAAGTTCACCAGGCTGCCCATGCGCGCCAGGCCGAAGATGAGCTGGTAAATCCCGGCGAACAGGGTCAGGGTCAGCGCCATTTTGACAAATTCAGGTGTGCCGGGTATGGCGTGATTGCTGACGGTGGAAAACACCACGATCGAGATGGCGGTGGTCGGTCCGGAGATGAGGTGGCGCGAGGATCCGAACAGGCCGGCCACAATCGGGGTCACCATGGCGGTATACAGGCCATAAATCGGGGGCAGGCCAGCGATGCTGGCGAAGGCTACGCCCTGGGGTAGCACGATGACCGCGCCGGTCAGTCCGGCGAGAAAGTCAGCACGCAGGCTTTGCCGGTTGACCAGTGGCCACCAGCTGAGAAAGGGGAACAGGCGGGATACACTAATTTGCATTGCTGGGGTTACTCACTCGTTTATATTTATTCAACCGTTGCCAGGGCAACGGTGTAATTCCGGCCCTGCTTGAGCTTGGTGTAATTACCAAAGCGTTCTTTAAAGACGCGTTTGATGTACTCACGCAGGCCATTGATTGTGACCACGTAGATCTGCCCTCCCGGTTTGAGCTGGCGCTGCGCATCATAAAAGAATAGCGTCATCAATTCATTCCCAACTTTGGCCGGAATATTCGAGGCAATCACGTCAAAACGCCGATCGCGTATGGCGTCAAAGCCGTTACTGAGTATCGCTTCGGCATTGTTAATCTGGTTCAGGGCGATATTTTTGCGGCAGTAGTCGATGGCGACGAAATCCTTGTCCACCAGGGTGGTATGGCCGGCGGCTGCCAGCCTGGCCAGCGTGAGACCGATGACACCGTAACCGCAGCCCAGGTCCAGGCAGTCTGCGTCGGGCTGCAGGTCGATGTGGCTGAGTAACAGGCGGCTGCCTTCATCGACCTCCCGGGGGGAAAACAGGCCCCAGGTTGAGTGGAAGTGCAGGTGCTGACCACAGAGGGTGTCCTCAAACGTCAGATCTTCGCGTAATTTCTCAATGCTGGCCGTGTTCATGGGCAAATTATCAACTGTGTGCGTGCCGGGGTACAGATCTTATTCCCCTCGGCGAGGCGTGGACGTATCGAACGCCAAAACGGTTATACCGAGCCCGGGCTGACAACCCGGACCGGGTAATGGCTGGCGCCACATCCTGTGAGAAACTTGTAACATAATGATTTATATAGAATTTAGCGAAAATTGGCCCCCTGCGCCAGAACGCTGTCGAGGATTTCTCCAGTCCTGGCCTGAGCAGGACTTTGCGGCCCTTGCCGAACCAGTCGCTTGGGCACCGCTAATCGGGCAATCCCATTATATATAAGTAATTGATGATGAACTAATAGACGAGTCCGGGCACTAATGTTGAACACAGATAGGGAAATACTTCTGTTGGCAAGGGAATGGCAACGCCAAGCCACGGCAAATCCGCCCGTGACGAGGTTTTCCGTCATGTCTTCCCATTTACATCAAATAATCCACGCAAGAGGAGTAATGATTATGGTGAAACAATCGATGACATTGAGTTTGGCGCTGGTCGCGGGTATGTCGCTGGGCAGTCTCCCGGCCGTTGCCTCGGCCCATGCGATGCCTGTGGTGGTCGGGGCCTTTCCGGCACCTCCCAAAGGTGTCGGCCCGGGAAAATTGATGGTCTTGCCGTTACGGCATGAGCATCACCCATATGTCGTGAAATTTGGCCGGGCCGGCACCATGTCCGGCAACAGCTTTTATGTTGCCAGTACAAAAAACCGGGCTTATGTCCCGAGTATTGCCGGTTATACCGATGTCATGGACATAGCCACAGGCAAGCGCATTGATCGCTTTCATACCCTGAAAGGCGGGCGAGTGGCGGCCTTGTCCAAAAATCACAAAACGCTGTTCGTGCTATCAGCTAAGCGCTTGGCTGCCTATTCCGCAAAAGACGGGGCCAAGCGTTACGAAATAGCCTTCGGTGGCAACGCCATGGCGTTGAATCGTGACGGCAGCCGGTTGTTTGTGGGCGGCAATATGGACAAGACCATCGCTGAAATCAATCCGATGACAGGGCTGATCATCCGTCAAATCCCCATCGGCCATACCGGCGACATGGTCTTTGCCAACGGTTACATCGTCTCGGCGGATATGAAGAGCGGGGTGATGACTGCCTACAATCCCCTGACCGAGAAGACCTATACCATGGCGACCCCCGAAACTGACCCGCACTTCAGCTATCACAAGATCCCGCAGGCAAACGCGGGCTTCATGCAGCTGGCGGTCAGTCCTGACCAGAAGTATGTCTATGCCGCTGGTTTCTCCGGCCATATCCTGCGCTTTTCAACCAGCAAGCCCGCTTACCTCGGTGAAGTGGCGGTGGATGCGAACAGAAGTGGCCCCAATAAGCTCAGTGGATTGACCGTACTCGATCATGGCAAGCGTGCCATCAGCACGGTGGAAAATCGTCATGAATCGGTGGAAGTTGATTTAAGCAATGGCAGGATTATCAAGCGCCTGAAGGATGTGGCGAGCAATCGCTGGATCCACGCCAGGACCTGAGTAACAGTTTGTATCCCCTGTACAGCCGCCGTCGTGTGTACGGCGGCTTTTTTATCGGCTGTTAGCGCACATCCTGCGAAAATAGTGGTAAATAATGGATGCATAATGGGAGCTGTTTGTTGAATGTGGGAGCATTTGTCACACAACAGGAATGAAAAAGTTCCTTAATACCATTAAGGCGTTAATCATATCAGGCACAGTAAAAAACCTGGATTTTTACTAAACTTGCTGAGCCTCACTCTGGTTTAAGCAAGATACTTTGATTAAATTCCCAAAAACGCGAGGACAGTGTGTTGTAATGGCTGATATGGGAGACTGTACAAACCAACGCAAAAATTATGTTTTGGGTAGACGGGATGTCTCGATGTTGTCAATCCTGCTGGTGTGTGCGACAGGGCTGTTTGTGGCTGGCCTGATACTACCAATGATGACAATTACGAAGTTGCTGGTATTTGATCATTCATTCTCAGTTTTGCGTGGTGTGTATGAACTATGGCGCAACGATCACGTTTTGCTATTCTTAATTGTAGCCAGCTTCAGTATTGTCATGCCGATGTTGAAAATCGTCGTCTTGTTTCGTTTGGTTCTGCATCGTTCGGCATATTCTGCCAGGTTTGAACGCTTGTTACACTTGATGCATGACTATGGGCGCTGGACCATGCTGGACGTCATGGTAGTGGCAGTGCTTATTATGACTGTCAAACTGGGCGCAATCGCCAGCATCCAGATCCATAGCGGCCTGTTCGTGTTTGGCCTGGCGGTGCTGTTGCTTATGCTGATTACTCGTCGCGTCGTGCGCCTGACCAGTAAGCCCCCGTCACGACAACAGCAAAAAGCGTAGTATCGGCCTTTACGGACGCATAGTGACTTGCTGTAACTCGGGTTTCTTTACAATGCAGTCAGGCTGCACCAGGTGCAGTGCAAACCCGGGCAAACACCGAAGCAACAAAATTGCCATCAAAGATCTCGTTTGTATTAAGCCTGGACAGCGTGTACTGATACAAATGGAAAGGGAATTATCCAGCCCAAATATGAGTCTTGATGTTCGTGCTGGACTGGTCGCGGAAGCCGACAAGCCCCGGATCCGCTGCCAGAGATACCGGTTGGTATTACGTCAAAATTGCTGAAATGTAATCCCATATTTTCATAGCCTTTGTAAATATGTGGAACAAAATGTGCGTACTTTTGAACAAATAACTAAAGGAGATCTCTGAACGTGTGTTCCCCGGCCGCATGGTTGAGGCTATGGGCATGAGGAATAAGCCAGGTGGTAGCATAATGGGCGATAGCGACATGGTGGTATGGATCATGCAACAGAGAGAGGGTGCTCAGGACTGTACCCATCTGAACTGGGCGCAAGGTGAAAACACCAGGAGGTGATGACCATGAACACAGTCAGAATATATATTGATGAAAATCTGGATGTTTCCCATCAGCAAGGTCTGAAACAGGTATTACTGGAGATTCCCCATGTATTGGATGTGGAGCTAAGTGCAAAAGAGCCGCATGAAGTCGTGGTGGAGTACGATGAACAGGAGAATTTGCCGGTGAGGTTGATTGAAGTGCTGCGTGAGCAGGGCTATCACCCGGATATTCTGTCAGCCTGATCCAGTATGAGCAATTTATATTCCCTGCCTGCCACAGGACATGGGCTTATCCCAGATGGTTCTGCAAATTGGCCGGGTTAGGGGACGTGTTTGTCATGATCGGCCGTGATACGAGCCAGCTAGATCCGCATGACAGTCTGGTGGACTATACCTTTTCGATATTGGTCATCGTGCAGTTAGTCGCTAGAATGCGCAAAATCGAAATTTATTTAGCTTGGAGGTACCAGCAATGTACGGATTTAATACCAAGTTCAATGGGTCTTTTGACGATGCCGTTGCCAGGGTGATTGACGAACTGTCCAAGGAAGGGTTCGGGGTCCTGACTGAAATCGATGTCAAGGCGGTATTAAAAAAGAAACTGGATGTCGACAAACGCCCATACAAGATCCTGGGAGCCTGTAATCCGGTACTGGCCAATCAGGCGCTGACGGCAGAGCCCGACATCGGATTGCTACTGCCATGTAACGTCATTGTACGCGAGGAAGATGACGGCTCCGTGACCGTTGGCTTTATGGACCCGCAGGCTGTTTTGCAGTTGGTTGATCGCGATGATATCGGCGAACTGGCTGGTCAGGTTCGTGACAAACTGCAGAAGGTCAAGGCAGGGCTTGAAGCAGCCTGAACCCGGGCTGCGCCGATTCAGGCGGCGATGTCATAGTAGAAAATTTCGAGCAAGGCATCCAGGTTGCGGTAGGTTTCTTCGTAAACTTCCTCTACATCCTCTGCGGAGAGATTCAGCAATTCGAGTGCCAATGGGTTGAGCACGATGTCATCGTCGCGTGAAATCGGTGTCTGCATGTTGTTGGCAATATTATTTGCCAGGTGCAGGAGGGCAGCATCCTTGCGGTATTGTTGCGGACCGTCCAGTGTTACATGGAAACGAATGGGTGAAATCAGCGACTCCGGGAATCGCCAGGCTGTCATCAGGGCGATACCGACCTCGTCGTGACTAAACCCGAAGATTTGTTGCTCGATATGTTCGACATCGCAATGGGGATCATCCTGCGCTTTCAGCAATTGTATCGATTCGTTGGGCAGGGTCAGGTACATCACCATCTTGCCGATGTCGTGCAGCAGGCCGGTGACGAAAAAGCGCTCGGAGTTGGCCAGCATTAATTTCAGGGCAATAATGCGCGAGGCAATGGCGGTGGTAATGGAGTGACACCAGAACATCTCCAGGTCAAATGCCGGGTCGATTCTGCTCTGAAAGCGTTTGATAATCACCGCCGCAATCACCAGGTCTCTTAGTTGACGGGTACCAAGCACAGTGACGGCCATGCTCAGGGTTTCGATCTTGGATGGAAAGCGGTAAAACGGGCTGTTAACGATTTTTAGCAGTCGCGCGGTGAGCGCCGTGTCCTGACCAATCGCCTGGGCAATGTCTGCTGCCGATGCCGTCGGATCATTGGCCATACGATTCACCTCGGCAACGATAGCTGGTAGCGATACCAGCTTGATATTACTGTCAATCAATTGCTCGGGTGACATATTCAACACGGTTGTCTCCTGCTCGCAGCCTGTCCAGTGTTCCAGGCTAAATTTAATGCTGTTACTGGAAAGTTTCTGTACCTGCATGAAATTTAAGTACTTTCCGATTTTGCATAGCATATAAAAAAATCTAGCCTATGTAATATTAAATATTTGAAATTGGGACGGAATTTACTGTTTTTGACAAAGGAGAGGGCAAAACCTGACCAAAGAGCTGTCATAAGTCCATAACGGTCTGCCAGGATGAAACTTTCATGAGGACACAGTATCTTTTCATTGGCTGATTGCGTCGTGCAGGTTGCCTCGGGACGCTGTCGAAACTGTTTAAGCCATGCTGGACGGCAGCCGAAGTGAACGTTAACTTCGCCCAATCAATTGCCCGGTCGGGGATCAGTACTGGTGCAGGCAGTGGCCGCCACAGACTGGCTGGCCGCTGTAATGCGCGACTCGATTGTCAGCCGCGCCATGTCCTCGTCAGCGGTTTTGTTATTTACTGGTTCTGGATGTCCCAATAGATCGCCTGAACGATTGCATGCTTGCGGCCAGTCAGCCTATATTGAGATAAACGCGATAAACAGGAACTTGATAACAGGAAACTGAGCATGTCTTGGTGGGGTAAACTGGCCGGTGGGGCCTTGGGATTCGTGGTGGGTGGCCCCATTGGGGCCATGCTGGGTGCGGTGGTCGGACACCAGCTGGATCGTGGCCTGGATGTGGCGGCACAACACGATGCTCTGGGTTGGCAGGGCGCAGGTAATACGGCACAACAGGAACGGATGCAAACGGTGTTTTTCACCACTGTGTTTTCCGTAATGGGCCACCTGGCGAAGGCGGATGGACATGTCAGTGAAAGCGAAATTCAGCTGGCGCGCAATATTATGCACCAGATGCACCTGAATGCGGACCAGCAGAAGTTTGCGATCCAGTTATTCAACAAGGGGAAGGAGCCGGATTTTCCGCTGGACGAGGTGATCGCGCAGTTTCATCGTGAATGCGGTCGCAATCGCAATCTCAAACAGATGTTCCTGGAAATCCTGCTGCATGCCGCCTACGCCGATGGCATCATGCATGATGCGGAACGTCATTTGTTCGTGCACATCTGTCGCCAGCTGGGTTATTCCCAGACCGAATTCAGCATGCTCGAAGGCATGGTCCGTGCGCAGCGCGCGTTTCACGGCCGCAGTTACCAGGAGCCGGTGCGTCCCAACAAGGATCTGTTGCAGGAGGCGTATACTGCGCTGGGAGTCAAGGCCGATGCCGGCGACGACGAAATCAAACGTGCCTATCGCCGTCTGATGAGCCAGCACCACCCGGACAAACTGGTCGCCAAGGGCTTACCAGAAGAAATGATCAAGCTTGCCAATGAGCGCACGGCCGAGATCAAGGCCGCCTATGAAACCATCCGCAAGGCACGGGGCATGAAGTAGTTTCGAAGCCTGGAATTAGACGCAGAGAGCGCAAAGTACGCAAAGATTTAAAATATCCTGAATTTATCAGGTTACGTACTTCATCAACTCATTAATCTAAAGAAAAAATTTTATTTGATTCCTTGGCTCTCTCTGCGTCTTTGCGTTAAAAACTCTGCTTCAAAAAAATCTGCCCCCCGCGGCAATCACGATCACGAACAGACCCAGCAACGTATTCAGGCCAACCAGGAAACGGATCTGGTTCAGGGCCTTCCCCGCCTCTGGCCAGGTTTGGGCCGTCACCGCCTTTTTCAAACGGCGAAAAGGTGCGAAGAAAACATGTAAAAAAATCAATATCATCAAGATACCCATGCCGTTCATGATATGGACGTAGATTGGCGTATGGGCAAAGCCCCCCCACAGCTTGAATATCATCAGGTAGCCGGTCAGCGGCAGCAGGATGATGCAAATCCACACGATGGGGAAAAAACGACTGAATACACCGACCCATAAAGGCAAACGTTGCGGCGGCTCCAGTAATTTGGCGGCGACGGGACGCAGGAACTGATGGGCGAAGATCATGCCGCCGACCCAAACGACGACCGAGATAACATGGAGTACGATATACAGGCTAAGTATAGTCATTTCCTTTCCTTTCTTGATTTTGAAATGTGGATGTTTGTTTTATGCCGCTGGCGTTTTTCATGAGCCAGCCGCGTACGAGTTTGATCAGCGTATTTTGCTTATCGGAAAAGAAGTGATCCGCACCGGGAACCTTCAGTTGGGTATAGTGCCTGTTGGCCTGGCGTGCCGCGGCAGCGCGGGCCTTGGCAAAGACGCGCACGCTATCCAGGTCCTGACCACCATAGATATCCAGCAAGGGCATGTTGATCTGCTTCAGCGCCCTGGCATTGTCATATCTTTTCGGAAAGGGGTTGCTCATGCCGATGGCAACGTAGGCGTGCACTGCCGGATCCGGTTTATTGGCGAGATAGATATCGGCCATGGTCGCGCCCAGACTGTGGGCAATGATGACAATATTCTTAATGCCCCTGGCCTTGAGATAATCCACGCCGGCCTGGATACGTGTTGGCGCTTCCGGCATCAGCGGCAGGTAATCCTTGAGGCTGGCTTCGTTCGGCAGGATGGGCATTTGCAGCGACAGCGTGGTCCAGCCATGATCGGGCAGGGCGATGCGTAGCGGTTCGATAACCTGGGGCCAGGCCGGATTGGCGCCCAGGCCATGGATCAGAATGACCCCACCATAGGTCTGTTTATAGTGATTCGGGGCGTACAGGGCCAGAAACGGGGTGCCGGCGGCCTTGAGTGTCACCGCCTCGCCGACCATCAACTGCGGTACGATCTGCGCTTTCCAGCGTTTTTCCTTGGCCGTATCCGACCTGGTGGCGGCAACCACGTTGTGGCTGGCCATGGCGAAAAAGATCAGACCAATCAGGTACCTGCGGGTAATCATAGCCGTCCTCCGGATGCCCTAACACATTGAATTTATGCGAGTATAAGCAAGTCTGGCGTGGCTAAAAAGCTGCAAATAGCAGGTATTTCCGGTAGAGTTGGCGGTTCGATTTTTGGGGTGCCGCCAGGCGTGGCACGACATCAACTTTTTCTGAAGATTTGTAAGGATGGTGAGTTATGGCGGACTTTGCAATTGCGCCTTCGATATTGTCTGCGGATTTCGCGCGACTGGGCGAAGAGGTAGTGAATGTACTCAATTCAGGTACACACATCGTGCACTTTGATGTCATGGATAATCATTATGTGCCGAACCTGACCATTGGCCCGCTGGTATGCGAAGCCCTGCGCAAGCACGGCGTCACCGCGCCGATTGATGTGCACCTGATGGTCAAACCGGTGGATCGTATCGTGCCGGACTTTGCCAAGGCCGGGGCCAGTTATATTACCTTCCACCCGGAGGCCTCTGAACACATCGACCGTACTCTGCAGTTGATCAAGGGCGAAGGCTGCAAGGCCGGCCTGGTGTTCAACCCGGCGACGCCGCTGGACTACCTCAAGTATGTCATCGACAAGGTCGACATGGTGTTGCTGATGTCAGTCAACCCGGGTTTTGGCGGCCAGTCATTTATCCCGTCAGCACTGGACAAGCTGCGCGAGGCGCGCAAGATCATCGATGCCTCCGGTCGCGATATCCGGCTGGAGATCGACGGCGGGGTCAAGGCCGATAATATTCGCGAGATCGCCGAGGCCGGCGCCGACACCTTCGTTTCCGGTTCCGGCATTTTCGGCAAGGGTAGCGACAGCGACCCGAATCGCTACGACAGTATCGTCAAACAAATGATGGACGAGCTGGGCAAGGCCAAGCGCTAGTCCCTGCAATTAAACATGTCAGGGCGGCATCAGCTGCCCTGTGCGTTGAATCTTGTATAGAGAGCAGCAGATGTTAGCAAGACCGGACATGGTACTTATCGACGTGGACGGCACCCTGGTCGACAGTGTGCCGGACCTGGCCTGGTGCGTTGATGAAATGATGAAACAACTGGACATGCCGGCACGCGGTGAGGCCAAGGTCCGCGAGTGGGTTGGCAATGGCGTCGAACGCCTGGTGCGTCGCGCCCTCATCGACAAGCTCGATGGTGAACCTGATGATGCCCTGTTTCAGCGGGCCTACCCGATCTTCCTGGAATTGTATGCGGAAAACACGGCCAGGCGCAGCGTGCTCTACCCCGGTGTGCGCGAAGGCCTGGACTACCTGAAGCGCGCCGGTTACCGGCTGGGTTGTGTGACCAACAAGGCGGCGCAGTTTACCCTGCCCTTGCTCAGGCAGCTGGGTATCCAAGATGATTTCGAGATCGTGGTCAGTGGGGATACCTTGCCGGTCAAGAAACCGGACCCGGGTCCCCTGCTGCACGTGGCCAGCCACTTCGGCATCAGTCCGTCCCGGGCCACCATGATCGGGGACTCCGTCAGCGACGTCAAAGCGGCGCGGGCGGCAGGTTTTCAGATCATTTGCATGAGTTATGGTTATAATCACGGGATAGATATCCGGGAGTCACATCCGGATGCCGTGATTGACTCCATGGTGGAGCTGGAAGGCCTGCTGGAGTCGGCACAACGCCAGGGTGCGGCATAACACGTTTTCAGACGTTCAACACATAATAACACCTGATATGCACAAATTAACGATACATAGCTGGCGATGGCGTAAGGAGCAATAGGCTCTGCTTACGGCACGTGCATGCGTGTAAATACGTTAATTTAGTCACATCAGGAATAACATCATGACAGAACAAGATTTTCAGGCGCTCGCCGCCCAGGGGTATACCGCTATTCCCATTCTGCGCGAAGTGCTGGCCGACCTCGATACCCCGCTGAGTACCTACCTCAAACTGGCCAAGGGGCCCTATTCCTACCTGTTTGAATCCGTCCACGGTGGTGAGAAATGGGGACGTTACTCCATTATCGGTCTGCCCTGCAGCGAGATCATTCGCGTCTACGGCCGGCGAATCTGTGTCTACCAGGAGGACAGGCTAAAGCAGGAAGTGGAGGCGGAGGACCCGCTGGCCTGGATCGAGGCTTACCAGCAACAGCACAGGGTTGCCACGGTTCCCGGCCTGCCGAAGTTCACCGGTGGTCTGGTCGGCTATTTTGGTTACGACACGATTCGATATATCGAGCCGCGTCTGGCCGGGGGCGACAAACCCGATCCGCTGGGGCTGCCGGATATCCTGCTGATGATTTCTCTGGAAGTGATCGTCTTCGATAACCTGAGCGGCAAGCTGTACTTGATCGTGCATGCCAACCCGACCGAGCCGGATGCCTATGCCAGGGCCCAGGCCCGCATCGACCAGTTAACCGGGCAACTGGGTACTGCCACGCCCCAGCATGTCAATGCCAAAAGCCGGCAGGTCGACGAGACGGATTTTGTCTCCGGCTTTACCCAGGCCGGATTTGAGACCGCGGTTGATAAGATCAAGGACTACATCGTCGAGGGCGATGTCATGCAGGTGGTGATCTCGCAACGCCTGTCGACGCCGTTTCATGCCCGCCCGCTGGACCTGTACCGCGCGCTGCGCAGCCTGAACCCGTCACCCTATATGTTTTACCTCGACCTCGATGACTTTCATGTCGTCGGTTCCTCGCCGGAGATCCTGGTGCGCTACGAGGATGGCATGGTTACGGTGCGGCCGATCGCCGGGACCCGGCCACGCGGCAAGACCGAGGAACAGGACCTCGCCCTGGAAGCGGAATTGCTGGCGGATCCGAAAGAGCTGGCCGAGCACCTGATGCTGATCGACCTGGGCCGCAACGACGTTGGCCGCATTGCCCGCACCGGCAGCGTCAAGCTGACCGACAAAATGATCATCGAACGTTATTCGCACGTGATGCATATCGTGTCCAATGTCACCGGTGAGATTCAATCGGACATGACCGCGATGGACGTGTTGCGCGCCACCTTTCCGGCGGGCACGGTATCCGGTGCGCCGAAGATTCGGGCCATGGAGATCATCGACGAACTGGAACCGGTCAAACGTGGGGTGTATGCCGGTGCGGTAGGCTACATCGGCTGGTCCGGCAACATGGACACCGCGATTGCCATTCGCACGGCGGTCATTAAAGATCAGACCCTGCACATCCAGGCGGGGGCCGGCATCGTCTACGATTCGGTGCCGCGCAACGAATGGGATGAAACCATGAACAAGGGCCGCGCCATCTTCCGTGCCGTGGCCATGGCCGAACAGGGCCTCGATGGCGCGCATAAGTAGGTTTTGTTAACGCAGAGGCGCAGAGGACGCAGAGATATTTGATGACCAATGTTTCCATGGAAGGACATTGCTATGAGAGAAAACGCAATTGCTGAACAGATAATCGGTGCAGCGATAGAAGTGCATCGTGAGCTTGGCCCGGGGCTGTTAGAGAGCGTATATCACCGGTGTATGGCGAGGGAATTGGACATGCGCAAAGTGATGTATAAATCCGAACTGAGTATTGATGCGTATTACAAGGGGAAAGAACTGCCGAGTGCTTTCAGGATCGATATGCTGGTGATGGATAAAGTCATCGTTGAGTATAAAACAGTTGATAAAATTGTGCCGTTACACGCAGCCCAACTACTGTCTTATCTGAAGCTAAGCGGGAAAAGGCTTGGGTTATTGATTAACTTCAATGTGCCGGTATTAAAACAGGGCATCAAGCGAGTGGTGAATAATTTATGACTATCTCTGCGAACTCTGTGCCCTTTGCGTCTCTGCGTTGAGAGTAAATATATGTTATTAATGATCGACAATTACGACTCCTTTACCTACAACCTGGTGCAGTATTTCGGGGAACTGGGGGTGGAGGTCGCAGTACACCGCAATGACAGGATCACGCTTAACGAGATCGAAAAACTGGATCCGAAGTACATCGTGATCTCGCCGGGACCGTGCACGCCGAATGAAGCCGGGATCTCGATTGAGACCATCCGGCACTTCGCGGGCAAGAAACCCATCCTGGGTGTATGTCTGGGACATCAGAGTATCGGTCAGGCCTTCGGTGGCAGGATCGTCCATGCCGGCCAGATCATGCACGGCAAGACGTCGCTGATCCATCACAAGGATACCGGTGTGTTCAGTGGCCTGGATAATCCGTTTGAGGCGACGCGCTATCATTCGCTGGTGATAGAAAAGACCACGTTGCCCGAATGTCTGGAGGTGACGGCCTGGACTGTTGATGGCAACAATGAACTGGATGAGATCATGGGCGTGCGTCATAAGGATTTCGCCATCGAGGGGGTGCAGTTCCACCCGGAGTCGATCCTGACCACGACAGGCCACGATTTGCTAAGAAACTTTCTAGAGACATATAAATGATTAACGCAGAGGCGCAGAGAACGCGAAGTAGCAAAATAAAATTTCTGGAATCTTTGCGTCCTCTGCGAACTCCGCGTCTCTGCGTTTAAGGAGAATTGTTATGGACATGCCTACTGCGATTCGCAACATGATCGCCAAACAGGATCTCAGCAGTGCCGAGATGACCAGCGTGATGAAGACCATCATGACCGGTGAGGCGACGCCGGCCCAGATCGGCGGTTTCCTGGTCGGTCTGCACATCAAGGGCGAGACCATCGACGAGATCGCCGCGGCGGCACAGGTGATGCGCGAGCTGGCCACCGGGGTCAAGGTCAGTGGTGAACACGTGGTGGACATCGTCGGTACCGGTGGCGATAACCTGCGGACTTTTAATATCTCGACCGCCTGTTGTTTTGTGGTGGCGGCGGCCGGCGGCAAGGTGGCCAAGCACGGCAACCGTTCGGTCACCAGCAGTTCCGGCAGTGCCGACCTGCTGGAGGCGGCGGGCGTCAATCTGAACCTGAACGCGGAGCAGGTGGCGCACTGTATTGACAAGGTCGGGGTCGGTTTCATGTTTGCGCCCTTGCATCATGGCGCCATGAAGCACGCCATCGGCCCGCGCCGGGAAATGGGCGTGCGCACGATATTCAATGTGCTGGGTCCGCTGACCAATCCCGCCGGCGCGCCCAACCAGTTGCTCGGGGTATTTGACCAGGCACTGGTGGAACCCTTAGCCCACGTCCTGCATAAACTTGGCAGTCATCACGTGATGGTGGTGCATTCCGACGATGGCATGGACGAGATCAGTATCGGGGCTGCCACCCAGGTGGCCGAGTTGCAGGATGGCAAGGTCCGGACCTACCAGATTGCACCGGAAGACTTCGGTCTTGAACGCAACAACATCAAGGAACTGGTGGTGAACGATGCCCAGCAGTCTCTGGGCATGATCAAGCTGGTGTTTGAAGGGCATAGCGGCCCGGCGCGCGATATCGTTGCCCTTAATGCTGGCGCCGCGTTGTATGTCGCCGGTCTGGCGGACAGCCTGAACGCGGGGGTCGACAGGGCCCAGCAGGTGATCGATTCCGGTGAGGCCATGCACAGGCTGACGCAACTGGCCGAAGTCTCCAACGGGTTCAGCGCATGAGTCACAAGACACCCGATATCCTGCAGAAGATCATGCAACGCAAGGCCGAGATCGTGGCAGCCCGGCGTGCCGCGATACCGCTGCAGCAGGTCATTGCATCTGTCGATGAGGCGCCACCCGTGCGCGGTTTCGTCGATGCCCTGCAGGAACATATCGCGATCGAGCAACCGGCAGTGATTGCCGAAATCAAAAAGGCCTCGCCCAGCAAGGGGGTCATACGTGAAGATTTTCACCCGGCCGAGCTTGCCCGCTCCTATGCCCACGCCAATGCCTCATGTCTGTCGGTGCTGACCGATGTCGATTTTTTCCAGGGCAGTGATACATACCTGCAGCAGGCAAGAGCGGCCTGTAATCTGCCGGTACTGCGCAAGGATTTCATGCTCGACCCTTATCAGGTCTACGAGGCGCGGGCCCTGGGCGCGGATTGCATTTTATTGATCGTGGCCTGCCTGGATGATGCGATGCTCAATGAGCTGTGTGGTCTGGCCCATGACCTGAATATGGATGCCTTACGCCTGCCCAACAAGCTGATCGGTATCAACAACCGTAACCTGCACACGTTTGAGACGACACTGCAAACCTCGCTGACATTGCGGCAACAGGTCCCCACGGATTACCTGCTGGTGAGCGAGAGCGGTATTCATACCCCGGACGACGTCAAACTGTTACGGCAACAGGGCATCCAGGCCTTTCTTGTGGGCGAAGCCTTCATGGCGGCGGAAGACCCGGGGGCGAAACTGAAAAGCTTGTTTAGCTGACTGGACGATTGCTGACAGACAACAAGCCGGCGGCTTGTTGTGGGCGCGTGCTGGGCTAGCGAGTGCCAAAGACGACGATGGTCTTGCCCTTGACCGAAATGAGTTCCTGTTCTTCCATGCTCTTCAGCACCCGGCCGACCATTTCCCGTGAGCAGCCGACGATACGACCAATCTCCTGACGGGTAATGCGGATCTGCATGCCGTCGGGATGGGTCATGGCATCCGGTTGCTTGCACAGATCGAGCAGAGTGCGGGCTACCCGGCCGGTGACGTCCATGAAGGCGAGGTCGGAGACCTTGCGACTGGTATTGCGCAGCCTGGCCGCCATTTGCGAGGCCATGGCGAACAGAATTTCCGGGTGATCGGCATAGAGCTGGCGAAACTTGGTGTAACTGATCTCGGCGACTTCGCAGGCGGTGCGGGTACGGACCCAGGCGCTGCGGTTGGGGTCCTCACTGAACAGGCCCATTTCCCCAAAGAAATCGCCCTTGTTGAGATAGGCCAGCACAATCTCGTGGCCGTCCTCGTCTTCAATAAGTACGGTCACGGAACCGTCGATAATGAAATAAAGGACGTCAGGTTTGTCGCCAGCATAAATAATGACACTTTTTGCAGGGTAGTGACGTCGATGACAGTGTTCCAGGAAGCGGTCCAGGGACGCGATCCCGGTTTGATGAGTTGGGCTTATTACCATAGATATCCTTTGCGTAAGAGCCAAGTGGCGTCCTTATTATGTATTTAAGGTATACCAGTGCTTTTCAGGCGGTGCAAGGGTATCCTATCTGGGGGGCTAAAAATGCGATGCCGATCACTGGCTTGCATCGACATTGCAATACAGAACTTGAAGTGGGGAGTCGGTCCAGATGGCGGTTGAACGCCCTGCCGGCAGCTCCTGAGGGGATAAATTGACTCTAGAGGTGGATGGTAAATGAAGGCACGGGTGAAATGGGTGGAGGAAGTCACTTTCCTGGGGCAATCCGAAAGCGGTCATGCGGTGGTCATGGACGGGCCCCCGGATTTTGGTGGCCGCAATCTGGGGCCGCGACCGATGGAGATGTTATTGCTGGGCATGGGCGGTTGTACCGCCTTCGATGTGGTGCTGATTCTGAAAAAGGCCCGGCAGGCGGTAGCGAATTGTGAAGTGGAACTGTCGGCGACGCGAGCGGATGCCGAGCCAAAGGTGTTTACTGCAATCCATGTGCATTTTATTGTTACCGGCACCGATTTGAATGAAAAACAGGTGGCACGTGCCGTTGCCTTGTCCGCGGAAAAATATTGTTCTGCCTCAATTATGCTGGGCAAAACCGCGGACATTACCCACGATTACGAAATTCGAACGCCATGAAACAGGACGTCACGTTCGCTTAGGGAGGCCTGTGCCAGTTTATAATGATTTGATCGATCTGTATTACCGGACCTGGTTTCGATATCACCCGGAGGTGGCGGTTGATCTAGGTATCGAAGGCTATGCCGAGCGGTTGACACCGTATGGCGATGATGACATCGGTGCGGTTGTCGCGCTGCATGAAAAACTGATCAACACTATCGACGAACTGGATAGTGATGGCCTCGATGAAGATCAGCAGATCGATCTGCAACTGATGTACGGACAGGCCCTGATCGAAAGCAAGCAGCTGATCGAACAGGACTGGCGCCTGCGAGACCCGACCCGGTTTGTGCCAGTCAACGCCATTTACCAGCTTACCGTGCGGCCGGTTCGCGACCGTGGCAGTGCCCTACGGGCACGCTTGCAGGCAATCCCCGGTTATCTGCGCGGGGCCAGAGGGTATTTGCAGACCAAGCCGGAGTTGATCCCGCCAATCTGGCTGGAGGCCGCCATCAGTGAAGCCAGCGAAGGCGTGAAGTATCTGCGCGGCTTGCGACAAAATCCGCAGCTACAGGGTTATCGCCTCGATGCTGAGCTGGAGGCGGCGGCACAGGCCCTGCAGGGCTTCGCCGATTTTCTGGAAACCGGTATCGGCACGCGTGCCCAGGGTGATTTTGCCTGTGGTCGCGACATGTTTGAATTACTCCTGCGCCAGCGCCACGGCCTCGAGATCAGTGCGGATGCCCTGCGCGCCTTCGGAGAAGGCCTGCTTACGGAAGTCTCGACCCAGCTGCGCGAGGTCACCCTGGCCCTTCAGGGCAACGACGATGTGCATGCCCTGATGCGACGTATCCAGTCGGAGTTTCAGCCGCAGGGTGATCTGCTGACTCTCTATAAAGAACAAATGCAGGCGGCTTTTGAATTTGTCCGCGACAGGCATCTGGTCAGTCTGCCGGCGCGGCAATCCCTGCACGTGGTGGAGACCCCGGGCTTCCTGCGCCACCAGATACCTTTTGCCGCCTATTGGGATCCGATGCCGACCGATCCCGAGCAAACCGGTTATTACTATGTGACGCCGCCCCAGGATGAGGAGAGCCGGGGTGAACATAACCTGGTAAGCCTGCAACATACCTGTGTGCACGAGGCCTGGCCGGGCCATCACTTGCAGTTTGTCACTGCCAATCGGCGCAAAACCTCCAGTAGTCTGCCGCGCCTGGTCAATACCTCGGCGACCCTCTACGAAGGCTGGGCCCTGTACAGCGAACAGTTGATGCAGGAGCAGGGCTTCCTGCAGCAGCCGGAGTCACGTTTCGTTTTGCTCAAGGACCGGTTGTGGCGGGCGCTGCGGGTGGTGCTGGATGTTGACCTGCATGTGCACGGCAAGCGCCTGGATGCAGCTGCCCGGACCATGAGCGAGCAGCTCGGATTCAGCCATGCCCAGGCGCTGGGCGAGCTGAGCTGGTATACCCGGTCGCCGACCGTGCCCATGGGCTATGCCACCGGCTGGGCCCTGATCAACACCGCACGCACGCGCCTGCAGGCCATTACGCCGGATTTCGACCTGCACCAGTTTCACGATCAGCTATTATCCACCGGCAGTATTGGCCTGCCGTGGGTGATCCGGCGCGCGTTCGGCGAGCCCTTGTGGAACAGCGTCCGGCAAAGTGTGCTAAAGCCAGTCTAAGCGTCTATCACTGCGGGGTGGATTTGTTACAATACGCGCCCTGTTCAAACCTGGCGGGAGAACAACCTGGCCCTGCACCGGGCAGCGGAAAAATTGCAGGGCGCGCAGCGGCTGGACCATATCGGGTTTACCCTCAGAAAACCGGAGGATGTCGACCAGTGGTACAGTTTCCTGGTTGAAAAAGGGGTAAGCATGAAGACACCGCCCAAGACCCACCGGGATGGTGCGCGCAGTTTTTACTGCCTGGACCCGGGTGGTACGCTGGTGCAGATGATTTATCATCCGCCACTGGCCGGATTATAGTTTTTTGTTTTAGCTGCGGGAGTAACCGGCACAATATGAAATCACTCGATCGTAAACTCAAACTGCACGGGTTCAATAATCTCACCAAGACCCTCAGTTTCAATATCTACGATATTAACTTTGCTGATAACACTGAACAGCAAAATGCCTATATCGAGTACATCGACGAGGAGTACAATGCCGAGCGCCTGACCAACTTCCTCACCGATGTGGCCCAGATTATTGGTGCCAATATTCTGAATATTGCGCGCCAGGATTATGATCCGCAAGGGGCGAGTGTGACCATGCTGATTTCCGAGGAGCCGATTGCCTCGCAGCAACTCACCAATCAACCTGCGCCCGGTCCGGTACCGGAAGACGTGGTGGCGCACCTGGATAAAAGCCATATCACGGTGCATACCTATCCTGAGAGCCACCCCGACGCGGGAATCAGTACGTTTCGCGCTGATATTGATGTTTCCACCTGTGGACGGATTTCACCGCTGAAGGCCCTCAATTACCTGATACACAGCTTCGACTCGGATATCGTGATTACCGACTATCGCGTACGTGGTTTCACCCGTGACATCAAGGGCAGGAAGCACTATATCGATCACAAGATCAATTCCATCCAGGACTTCATTGGCAAGGACACCAAGGAGTTGTACCAGATGATCGACGTCAACGTGTACCAGGAAAATATCTTTCACACCAAGATGATCCTGAAAGAACTGGAACTCGACAACTATCTGTTTGGGGTTAACGAGGAAGACCTGCCCAAGTCCAAGCGCAATAAGATCCGCAAGGCTCTGGAACGGGAGATGCTGGAGATCTTTTACGGGAATAATATGACTAATTAAGTGGGATGTTGTTTCGTTTGGCTCTGTTCTTTTATTGCCATAGCGTTTGTAGCATTTCTGAAAGGTAAATTTTTCACGTCATTCCGGGGATGCCGAAGGCATAAGCCGGAATCCGACCAGAACCCGGAGGGTTCAGGAAGTACTTAATAAACCTTATAGAGGTTCTAAGTGCAGTGTCTTTTGGTTTTAATCAATTTCGCACGCCGTTTCGCGGCTCGATTTTTAATTTAATTTTATTGATTTTTAAATGATTCATTTCGCCTCCACTGGAGGCGAGGTACTTTCTTTGTGCGAACAAAGAAAGTACCCAAAGAAAATCGCCCCCGATTGCTAAGCGTTCGTGGATTTTGGCTGTACTCAGGGGCGCTGTGACATTCGGCCTCCCTGCCTCATGTCACAGACTCGGCGTCCTGCCTCGCCCCTTCGGGCGCTCCCTTGCGTTCAACCAAAATCCACTCACAGCAATCTCAATGGGGGAAGCCCCAATTAGCATGGGTTGAGCTAATAAATATTAAATTGGAGGTTGTTCATTGCGCACGAAGGGCAAAAACCAGGGATGGCTTTTGTCAAAGCACCTCGCCCTCAGGGAGGGCGAAACAAGATATTCTCAAATCCAGTAAGCCGTCCTGGTCATGACTTTGGAAGTGAGTTTCATCAACCCCCTGACAGGGGCGGGCAGGGCCGCGCCGCCGGCATTGAGGGCGGTGGTGGCGTGTCGGCCTTCGTCTTCGCGCATCTGTTCGAGCACGGCGCGGGTCTTTTGATCCTTTTCGCTAATCTGGGCGAGGTGGCTGTCGAGGTGGCGTACGACCTGGTGTTCGGTTTCGGCGACAAAACCCAGGCTCCATTTGTCACCGGCAATCCCGGCAAGGGCGCCAATGGCCACCGAACCGGCATACCAGAACGGGTCGAGATAGCTGGTATGGCTGCCCATGTCCTGGATGCGGCTGGCGCACCAGTTAAGGTGATCATTTTCCTCGTCGGCGGCGCGCTGCATCTTGTCGCGGACCTCGGGCAGGCGTGCGGTCAGGGCCTGGCCCTGGTACAGGCCCTGGGCAGAGACCTCGCCGGCGTGATTGATCCGCATGAGTCGTCCGGTCAGTCGCCGTTCCTGTTCGCTCAGCTCTGCTTCAGGCTGGGCCTCGGCAGGGTTGGGGCGTTCGGTGGGCGGGGCGGCGTGAAATACCGAGCGCAGGCCGGTATCGAGCACGTCGAGCAGGCGATCCAGGGTTGTATAGTGGCGCGTGGTCATAGCCTAAAGATAGCGGAGCCGGCGGCCCCGGCGCAAGTGATGCCCTGCTGGGAGTATGCGTTTATTCACTGCGGTGCACAGGGTAAGATCGGCCTATTCAGGCAAGAAGGGCAGCGGCGAATGAGTGTGTACCAGCACCATGTTTTCTTTTGTACCAATCAGCGCGAGGGCGGCGAGGCCTGCTGCGCGGATTTCAATGCGCGGGAAATGCGCGATTACGTCAAAAAGCGCACCAAGGAGCTGGGTATCCATCACGAGGGCGGGGTGCGTATCAATATTGCCGGTTGTCTGGGCCGCTGTGAGCTGGGCCCGACCGTGGTGGTGTACCCGGAGGGCGTCTGGTACACCTATGTCGACAAGGAGGACCTGGACGAAATCATTGATGAACACCTGCTCAATGGGCGGGTTGTGCAGCGCCTGTTAATCTAAATAAGCGTTCCTGGTCCCTGACCAAAAAAGTATGGAGTCGAGTATCCCAGTGCCGTATTTTCAACGCAGAGACGCGGAGTCCGCAGAGGAGAAAATATCATTCTCTGCGAACTCCGCGTCCTTTGCGTCTCTGCGTTTATCCCGGCGTATCAGCATCGAACATGCCAGAAACTGCAGTCACGCTTATCCGCCGGTACCTACTGGTCACTATTGTGGAACCTTTATTTAGTACATGACCGAACAGGAACTCATGATTGCCGGCCCGGTCGGGCCACTCGAATCCCTGCTGGTCCAGCCCGATGGCTGGAGCGAACAGGACCCCATTGCCATCTGCTGTCATCCCCACCCACTGCACGGCGGCACCATGCACAATAAGGTGATTTATATCCTGGCCAAGACTTTTCACCAGCTGGGCGCCGCCAGCCTGCGATTTAATTTCCGGGGGGTAGGTCAGTCTGCGGGTGCGTTTGACCACGGCAACGGGGAACAGGCGGATGTCCTGGCCGTGGCCGCCTGGCTGCGCGAGCACTACCCGGCGGCGCCGCTCTGGCTCAGCGGATTCTCGTTCGGTGGGGTCGTCTCCCTGATGGCGCATGCACAGGTAGCGCCGACCAGGCTGCTGCTGGTGGCGCCCGCGGTGGAGCTCTACCCGGCGGCGCAGCAACAGCAGGTGCAAATCGAGGACTGGATCCTGGTACAGGGCGGTCAGGATGAGCTGGTTTCTCCCCAGGCCATCAGTGACTGGCTCAAGCAACAACAGCGCAAACCGCGCCTGATCTGGCTGGAGCAGGCCGGGCACATGTTTCATGGCTACCTCAATCAGATCCAGGAGCAGGTAATCCGGGTCTGGTCAGACTGAGCCTCGGAACCTGCCTGCAGGACACAGGCGGGGCCAGGTCATACTTATTATATTCAAATCTGAGCGCGCTACCCCGAGATAAACAGCCACCCGGCCGCGCCAGCTGATGTGTTTCGCTCATTTTCCTGCTGGCTGACATCTTCCTGAAAAATTAAATTGCCATAATAAACAATAAATTGGGCATACCTGGAAATACTCGAGCGGATTGCTTGAGATTTTTTGCACATTCTGTTGACACAACATAAATAAATTACTATATTAGCACTTACTGAATTACTGCTCTCAACGAGCTTTAATTTTGACTCCTCCATCCTCCTTATGGTGGTATTTTATTAGAAGGCGCGGTTCCCCCCTTTTCCGCGCCTCTTTTTTTGCCTGAAAGAAATATACCTCATTATTAATATGGTATAAAAATTCCGCCCAGGCAGCCGGATCTGGCGGATTTCACCTTGTCTGGTCACCTGAATTTCTGTACCATTCCGCCTCTTTTCCGAGCAGTACGCCATTATTTTGGAGCGAAGACCATGAAGACATTCAGTGCCAAGCCGCAAACCGTCAAACGCGACTGGTACCTCATTGATGCCACGGACAAGGTCCTGGGTCGACTGGCCAGCGAAGTGGCGAGCCGCCTGCGTGGCAAGCATAAGGCCGAATACACCCCGCACGTGGACACCGGTGATTACATCGTGATCATCAATGCCGACAAGGTCCGTGTGACCGGTAACAAGGAAAAGGCCAAGACCTATTATAAGCACAGCGGTTTTATCGGCGGCATGAAGGCCACCACCGTGGAGAAAATGCGTATTCGTGCCCCGGAACGTATTATCGAGACCGCCGTGAAGGGCATGCTGCCCAAGAATCCCCTGGGTCGCGCCATGTTCCGCAAGCTCAAGGTCTATGCCGGACCGGAACACAATCACCAGGCTCAGCAGCCGCAAACGCTGGATATTTAAGGAAGGTTACGTTTTATGGCAACACAAGCACACTACAGTACCGGCCGTCGCAAGAACGCCAGCGCCCGCGTCTATCTGCAGCCCGGTAGCGGCGAGATCAACGTCAACAACAAGCCGTTGGACAAATATTTTGGTCGCGAAACCGCGCGCATGATCGTGCGTCAGCCGTTGCAGGTCATCGAGGGCCTCGACAAGTTCGACATCAAGGTGTTCGTCGAAGGTGGTGGCAACAGCGGCCAGGCCGGCGCCATCCGTCATGGTATCAGCCGTGCCCTGATCGAATTCGACGAGACCATGCGCAAGCCGCTGCGTAAGGCCGGATACGTTACCCGCGACGCCCGCGCCGTGGAACGCAAGAAGATTGGCCTGCACAAGGCGCGCAAGCGTCCGCAGTACTCCAAGCGCTAAGGCAAAATACCTTATCGGTATTATCAACAACGCCCGTTTCGACGGGCGTTGTTGTTTGTGG
>JARRNT010000007.1:0-98426 GCA_037384645.1 Gammaproteobacteria bacterium
GGTGGCGTCGCAAAACGGCTTGTTGCCGGAATGCTTGCAGCCGCACAGGGCGTATTTTTTCTTTTCCGTGATCGTGAATTTCAACGGTGAGAATTCTGTGTCCTTATGCGAACCGTCGCAGAAGGGCTGGTTCTTGGAACGACCACAGGCACACCACCAGTAGTCACCGGGTTCCAGCTCAACTGGATAAGGGCCTTTTTTCGCAATAACAGGTTCCGCCATCTGGGTACACTCCTTATTTTGTCGTGCCAATGCTAAACTGTGCGCTTTATAACATAGACCACCAGCGCATCACTATTGTTCTGAACCCATGCCCGAATTAACCCTGCAGCAATTACGCGTGGCGCATGTCGGGCCAGTCGATTTACACATCAAAGCCAGCGAAATCGTCTGTCTCTCCGGCGCCTCGGGCAGCGGCAAGTCCCTGTTGTTGAGGGCCATCGCCGATATCATTCCCCATAGCGGCCAGGTATTACTGGATGCACAGCCGGCACAGACGATGACCGCGCCACACTGGCGTAAACAGGTCGGCCTGCTGCCGGCAGAAAATCAGTGGTGGCAGGATCACGTGGGTGAACATTACCAGAATCAGGATAATGACCTGTTAACCAGCCTGGGATTTGATGAATCGACCTGGCAGTGGCAGATTGCAAACTGTTCCACCGGTGAGAAACAACGCCTGGCGCTGTTGCGGCTGCTGGCGAATCAGCCGACCTGTCTGTTACTGGACGAACCCACGGCTAGCCTGGATCCGGACAATACCCGGCGTGTCGAACAGGTGTTGCGTGAATATATTGCGGCACGACAAACCCCGGTGTTGTGGGTCAGTCACTCGCGTGAGCAAATCCAGCGCATGGCGACACGGCAATTCGTCATGCGCGATGGAAAACTGGAGGCGGCATGAGCGGATCGATTATTCACCTCGGGCCGTGGCAACTGGGGACGGCTGCGGCGCTGGTGCTGGCGCTGGCCGCTCTGACCTGGTATTTGCGCCTGGCCCTGAGTGGCAAGCTGCTGGTGGCAGCGGTGCGCACCGTGATTCAGCTGTTATTGCTGGGACTTGTGCTCGAATACCTGTTTGCCTCGGCCAGGCCCTGGTTGATCGCCCTTGTGGCCATGGTCATGTTATCCGTTGCCGGGCGGGAAGTGATGGCGCGTCAGAGCCGGCCGTTTAAGGGCTGGTGGGGCTATGGTCTGGGCGCGATTTCCATGTTTGTCTCCTCGTTCTTGATCATGCTGTTTGCACTCAACGTGATTATTGCCCCGACGCCCTGGTATACACCGCAATATGCCATCCCCTTACTGGGCATGATGCTGGGCAATACCATGTCCGGCGTGGCCCTGACACTCGATCACCTGACCCAGGATGCCTGGCGATCCCGTGCCGTGATTGAGGCAAGGCTGATGCTGGGTGAGGACTGGCGAAGCGCGATGCGGGATATGATTCGCGACAGTGTGCGCACTGGCCTGATTCCTATCATCAACGCCATGGCGGCTGCCGGCATTATCAGTATTCCGGGCATGATGACAGGCCAGGTATTGGCGGGAAACAGCCCGATGATTGCGGCCAGTTACCAGATGTTGATCATGTTCATGATCACGGCAGGTACCGGTTTTGCGGCAGTGTTGGCAAGTTGGCTGGGCGCGCGCGGTTTATTTGACGAACGCCAGCGACTAAGATTGGAGCGGTTACGGCCACCTGTGAAATGAGGAGCGCGCATGATACGCCTTACCATCCTGATGGTTATGCTGCTGATCAGCAGTATGGCGATGGCGAAAATATATAAATGGGTAGATGCGAACGGCGTGGTACATTTCCAGGATCACCCGCGCGGTTCTACGGAAATATTTTCGACCACAGAGACATCCGCCAAGAAGGCGGGTGGCAGCAAAAAGAACCAGAAGCCCGCAACCGCAAAGCTGCTCAAGGAGATGGAAAAATCACGCAAGCAGCGGGAGCGCGCGCGCAAGCAGGAACAGGCGAAAGCGCGCAAACAGGCTGAGCAGTGCATCAACTATCGTTTCAAGACGGATAAGCTGGCAGCAAGGATGAAAAAGAAATACAGTCAGTTTAACAATGATCGTCCGCCTGAGTACGATCGGCTAAAAAAACAACTGGACCGGCGCCGGCAATATCTGGATAAATACTGTAACTGAACAGATATTCACTCTGTCGCAGTTGCTGCAAGACCTATTCTGATTCCACGACCACGGGGAGATCTTCCATTGACACACGGTGTCTGGCGAGACTGTAGTAGCGGGTTTTGAAAGGCCGGTTATCGGCTTCGTGTTCACGGATTGCGTCAAACCTGCCTGTCTTTCGGGCCATGGTGGCACTCCACCAGCCGGTTGGATAAATTGGCTGCGGGAAATCATAGGTGCGCAGGTCGCTGAAGCCGCTGTTACGCATGGCGGTACGCATTTCGTGAATCAGATTGAGGTGATACAGTGGCGATTCACTTTGTTGCACCAGGATACCGTGCTCTCCCAGCGCTTTGTGGCAGTTGCGATAAAAGGCCTCGTTGAACAGGCCCTCGGCCGGACCAATGGGGTCGGTGCTATCGACAATAATTACGTCGTAACTGCCGGGTTCAGCATCCGCAACCCACTTGATCCCATCAACGAAATGCAATTCAGCTCGCGGGTCATTATTGGCGCTGCACAGTTCGGGAAAATATTGTTCGGACAGGCGGGTGACGCGTTCATCGATTTCCACCAGTTGCGCCTTTGTTACCTCCGGATGTTTCAGGACCTCCCTGAGCGTCCCGCAATCACCACCACCGATAACCAGCACATTACTCGGTTGCGGATGGGTAAACAGCGGCGGGTGGCTCATCATTTCGTGATAGAGGAAATTATCCCGTGTGGTGACCATGGTGAAGCCGTCGATGACCATGAAATTGCCAAAGTCTGTCGTCTCATAGATTTCAATTTTTTGAAAATCTGTTGTCTCTTCATGCAGTTTCCTGACAATCTTCAGTGAGAAGGCGGAACACCTTCAGTGCAGACTTCGGTAAACCAGTTCACATCCAGTGCCATATTTTTTACCACTCCGAAAATTAAAGTAACTTATTTCTTTATATTCTCTCTTCTCCGCAACCCACATGGCAAGCGATACCTGATGACTGACTGGTCCATACAAGATGCGCGACGTACCTATAACCTGCCCCACTGGAGTGGCGGGTATTTTGATGTTAATGCACAGGGCCACCTGGTCATGCGTCCGCAGAGTGACTCACAGACCGAAATTGATCTGTATGAACTGACCCGGGATGCCGCGCAGAATCTGACACTGCCAATCCTGTTGCGGTTTACCAGTATCCTGCACGACCGGGTCGATACCCTGTGCCGCGCCTTCGACCAGGCCATGCAGCAGGATGAATACAAGGGCCGCTATACCGCGGTCTATCCGATCAAGGTGAACCAGCAACGTACCGTGGTTGAGAATATCCTGGGTCAGGGTAACGGCCGGGTCGGGCTGGAGGCGGGCAGCAAGCCGGAGTTGATGGCCGTGATGGCGCTGGCCGATACTAACGGCGGTGTCATCGTCTGCAACGGATACAAGGATCGGGAATACATCCGGCTTGCTCTGATCGGGCGTGCCCTGGGCCATCGTATATATATAGTGGTCGAAAAGCCTTCGGAACTGGAACTGATCATCCAGGAAAGCGAAAAGCTGGCGATCAAGCCGCTGCTTGGGATGCGGGTGCGACTGGCATCTATTGGCGCCGGGAAATGGCAGAATACCGGTGGCGAGAAATCCAAATTCGGGCTTAATGCGGCCCAGTTGCTCGCCGGTATTGAGCGCCTGCGTAACGTTGACATGCTCGACAGTATGCAGATGCTGCATTTTCATCTGGGCTCCCAGCTGCCTAACATTCGCGACATCCAGAATGGCATGCGCGAATGTGCGCGTTACTACGCCGAGCTGCATAATCTTGGGGTGATGATTAACTGCATCGATGTGGGTGGCGGGCTCGGTATTGATTACGAGGGCACGCGTTCCCGCAGTTTTTGTTCGATGAATTACTCGATAGACGAGTATGCCTATAACGTAGTGCATGCGCTGTGGCAGGTTTGTGAGAGCGAGGGCCTGCCGCACCCGGATATTTTCAGTGAGTCCGGTCGTGCGCTGACTGCGCATCATGCCGTGCTGGTTACCAATGTGATTGATACCGGCCGGGTGCCCGACAATAATAATGTGCAGGCTCCGGAAGATGACGCCCCGCTTATCCTGCATGACCTGTGGCAGCGCTACGTGGAACTGACCGATCCGTCGCTGCGTGTATCGCTGGTCGAGGTTTATCACGATATTCATTACCGCCTGTCCGAGGCGCAAAGCACGTATAGCCACGGCGTACTTAACCTGGCACAGCGCGCGTACTGTGAGCGTATGTATTACGCCATGTGCCACCTGATTCGATCGCGACTGGATCCGGGGGCGCGTCAGCACCGGGAGATGCTCGACGAACTGAATGAGAAATTAGCAGACAAGTATTTCTGTAATTTTTCGTTGTTCCAGTCTTTGCCGGACGTCTGGGCAATCAAGCAGATTTTTCCCATTGTTCCTTTGCATCGCCTGGATGAGCGTCCCACCCGGCGTGGCGTGCTGGAGGATATTACCTGTGACTCGGATGGCCGGATCGACCAGTATGTCGATAATGAAGGGATTGATTCCTCCCTGCCCCTGCACGAAATCCAGGCGGGCGAATCGTATTTGCTGGGCATGTTCCTGATCGGTGCTTACCAGGAAATCCTGGGCGACATGCACAACCTGTTTGGCGATACGGATTCAGTTGATGTGGAGATACAGGCTGACGGCAGTTATCAGCTGAGCCGACCGCAACGTGGTGACACGGTGGATTCCGTTCTGCGCTACGTGCGTTTCGATGCCAGTGAGCTACTGGAACGTTATCGCGAGAAGTTGCACGAGTCAGGGCTCGCGGCAACCCAGCACCAGGAATACCTGGATGAGCTGGAAAACGGTTTATACGGTTATACCTATCTGGAAGAGTGAGAGCGATCGATGAATAAAATTATTGTTGAAAAAAATCCGTCGCCGGAACGCCTGGATGCACTGGGGGTATACAACTGGCCCATCTGGACGAAAGAGGTCTCTACCTTTCCCTGGGCTTACGACAGTAGTGAGACCTGCCTGTTCCTGGAGGGCGATGTGATCGTGACCCCCGATGGTGGTGAGCCGGTGCACATGGGCAAGGGCGACCTGGTGACCTTTCCGCGCGGGATGACCTGTACCTGGGAGATCCGTCAGGACGTACGCAAGCATTACGAATTCGAATAGATCCGGGAGCGGCTTATCCGCAGGGGCGCGGTGTTTATGCGGTGCCACCGGTGTCAGTACCATCACCGTATCGGGCTTATTATCCCTGTACTGGCGAATCACTAACTATATACTAACTATATATAAGATTTAGCAGCTACACCCTGCTTCGTCTTGATCATGCCGTATCCCCTGGTCGTGCGTGGTATGTCCGGTACTTGCAGAACTTGTTATTCCTTTTCACCTGCCTCATAAAACAGACAGCCAATAACCTTTCAATTAACGTGGTTGAGGTTGAACTATACTTTAAGGTGTAGACTTTATGCCATGAAGAGGTGAATGTGCCATGACTGAATTTACCATCGGCCGTCTGGCCAAGCAGACCGGGCTGGCTACCGAGACATTGCGTTACTACGAGCGCCGTGGCCTGATTGCACCTCACCAGCGCACTGCGTCGGGTTATCGCCTGTATCGCAGGGAGGCCTTCCAGCGCTTGCGCTTTATTCGCCGGGCCCAGGCTCTCGGTTTTTCACTCGATGAGATCGCCGAACTGCTGGCCCTGAGCGACGACCCGGATCAGAGTGCGGCCGTGGTCAAGCAGTTCACCCGGGCCAAAATCCAGGATATCGAGTCGCGTATCCGCGACCTGGAACGCATGAAGCGCGGCCTGGCGGCTTTGGAAAGTCACTGTCCGGGGCATGGACCGACCAGTGAATGCCCCATCCTCGCTGCACTCAATGCCGAGGATGAGTGAGCCGCGTGCCTTGATGGCCGCATGAACCTGAGAGGAATCGCGTCATGAAACAACTTGAGATTGGAGTCGACGGCATGACCTGCGCCTCCTGCTCGGCGCGGGTGGAACGGGGCCTGAATAAACTTGACGGTGTTGAGCAGGCTACGGTCAATCTCGCCACGGAGCGGGCCCAGGTCGCTTACGACGAAGCGGTCATCAGCGCTAGCGCGCTTGCCGAGGCCATACGTGAAGTGGGTTACACCCCGGTCATTGCCGAGTATGAGATCGGCGTGGGCGGCATGACCTGTGCCTCGTGCTCCTCGCGGGTGGAACGTGCACTCAACAAGCTTGCCGGTGTGCTCGAGGCCAGCGTCAACCTGGCGACCGAGCGCGCGAGCGTGCGTTATTTTCCGGCCATGGTTGATAAGGATGACATTGCCGCGGCGATTAGTGAGACCGGTTACGAGCCGCGCCCAATCGATGAAGCAGGGGAACAGGAATCCGGCGAGGAGGCAGCGCGCGCCCGCAACCTGCACGCCATGCGCCGCGACCTGTGGCTGGCGGCGCTACTGACTGTCCCCGTGCTGGTGGTCTCCATGGGGGCCAGCTTCGTGCCCGGTCTTGAACAGTTACTGCAGGCACTCGTGCCGTCGCGGAGCTTCTGGGACTGGGGCGAGGCATTGCTGACGACCCTGGTGCTGTTCGGTCCCGGCCGCCGCTTTTTCCGTCCCGGCTGGATCGCCTACCGCCACCTCTCGCCGGACATGAACAGTCTGGTCATGACCGGCACGGGTGCGGCCTGGCTGTTCAGCCTGGCGGTCCTGATCTTCCCCGGCTGGTTTCCCGCCGAAGCGCGCAACCTGTATTTTGATTCCGCCGGGGTGATCGTGACCGTTATCCTGTTCGGCAAGTACCTGGAGGAACTGGCCAAGGGCCGCACGTCCTCGGCGATCAAGAAGCTTATCGGTCTGCAGGCCAAGACCGCGCACGTGTTGCGCGGCGGTAACGAACAGGATCTGCCCGTGGCCCAGTTGCGCGGTGGCGATGTGGTGCGGGTCCGGCCCGGTGAGCGAATCTCCGTCGATGGCACCGTGCGTAGCGGCGAGAGTTACGTGGACGAGTCCATGCTCACCGGCGAGCCGGTGCCGGTGGCCAAACGCGCCGGCGATGCCGTGGTCGGCGGTACCGTCAACCAGCACGGGGTGCTGGAGATCGAGGCAACCCAGGTCGGCAAGCAGACGGTGCTGGCCCAGATCATTCGCCTGGTCGAACGGGCCCAGGGCTCCAAGCTGCCCATCCAGGGGCTCGCCGATCGGGTGGTACGGGTGTTTACCCCGACCGTGATCGCCCTGGCCACGCTGACCTTTGTGGTGTGGCTGGCATTCGGTCCGTCCCCGGCCATTACCCTCGCCCTGGTCAGCGCCGTCGCGGTGCTGGTGGTGGCCTGTCCCTGCGCCATGGGTCTGGCCACGCCGGCGGCAATCATGGTCGGTACCGGCCGTGCCGCCGAACTCGGCGTGCTTTATCGTAAGGGTGAGGCCCTGGAGGCTCTGTCGCACGTGGACACGATCGTGTTCGACAAGACAGGGACCCTGACCGAGGGGCGGCCGCGCCTGACCGACATCGCCATCGTCCGCGGCGATCGCAGTGAGACGCTGCGCCTGGCGGCTGCTGTGGAGGCCGGCAGCGAGCATCCCCTGGGCCTGGCCATCGTCGAGGCTGCGCGCAATGAAGACCTGAGCCTGCCGCCGGTCGAGGCCTTCGCAGCGATCCCGGGTTACGGCGTGCAGGCCCAGGTGGCAAGACGTAATGTGATAGTCGGTGCCGAGCGCCTGATGCAACGCGAGCAGATTGTTATTGGTGAGATGGCCGAACGTGCTGCCGGGCTTGCCGCGGATGGTAAGACGCCGATGTATCTGGCGGTGGATGGCAAGCTGCAGGCACTGCTCGGCGTGGCTGATCCACTCAAGCCCGAGTCCACGCCAGTGGTCAGCGAGCTGAAACAGCGCGGGCTGAATGTGGTGATGCTCACCGGCGATAACCGGCACACGGCCGAGGCCATTGCCCGTCGGGCCGGCATCACCCAGGTGCAGGCCGAGGTGCTGCCCGATGGCAAGGCCGCGGCCGTGCACAAGCTGCAGCAGCAGGGACACAAGGTCGCATTCGTGGGCGATGGCATCAACGATGCGCCGGCCCTGGCCCAGGCGGAAGTCGGCATCGCCGTCGGATCGGGTACTGACATTGCCATCGAGGCGGCCGACGTGACGCTGACGCGCGGTGACCTGTCGGGTGTGGTAACGGCGCTGCACACAGCCCGACGCACCATGTCGACGATCCGCGGCAATCTGTTCTGGGCCTTTTTCTACAATATCCTGTTGATCCCGCTGGCCGCCGGTGTGTTCTATCCTGCTCTCGGCTGGCACCTTAACCCGATGGTCGCGGGTCTGGCCATGGGCCTGTCCAGCGTCTTCGTGGTCAGCAACAGTTTGCGCCTGCGCAAGCTGCGTGCAGCGATACTGGCACCGGCAACTGCTCGGTCGCAGCCGGCAACGGGCGCGCATGCGACGGCAGTTGCGAGCAGGCCTGGTCACTAGTTTCAACTCAAGAGAAAGAAGGAGATACATCCATGTCAACAACGCTAAAAGTCACTGGTATGACCTGTGGTCACTGTGTCGCTGCCGTCACCAAGGCACTGGAGAATATCCCGGGCGTGGACAAGGCCGATGTCAGCCTTGAGAAAGGACAGGCAATTGTATCCGGCGAGGCCGACAGCCAGGCGATGGTGGCCGCCGTCAAGGAAGAAGGCTACGAAGCCGAGGTGCAGTAGCTGTCGCCATGGCCAGTGAAATACTGATTTATACCACCCCCGGCTGTCCGGATTGCGCTGCACTCAAGCACTGGCTGGGCCAACGCGGTATCACTTACGAAGAGCGTGACCTGAGCCAGCCGGGCATGGCAGACCAGGCCAAGAGCCGTTGCGGTGTGCGTATCGCACCGGTGACCGTGATTGGCGGGCAGTGCTTCTGGGGTACCTTTGCCGAGCAGAAGCCCAGGCTGGAAGCCGTCTTGCCAGGTTAATGACTCTCGACTTCATGCTCGACGGTTATTCTTCGATAACAACGCCATTTTACTGTTACAGGTAGCGCGTCGCGTGCGAATCATGCCGCGAAAGTAAACTAGCGCCGCAAGATGGCAATCCAGCGCCACAGGTTCAGGAGGCTCGCCAGGGAGGCGGCGACGTAGGTGTAAGCCGCCGCCTTCAGAATACGGCGTGCTGCGCGACGATCCTTTTTTGCCACATACTCGCCATCGAACAATATCGGCAATGCCTTGTTGAAGCTGGCATCGATTTCAACCGGCAGGGTCACCACGTGAACCAGGGTGGCGGTAGCCATGCTGACAAGGCCGCCGATCAGAAACAGCAAGTCGTCAATTGGCGAGCGGGTCAGCACGGCGACCACCGGGATCAGCAGCAACAGGCCAGCCCCCAGTTTCTGAATCGAGCCAGCCAGCTCCACCAGTCGATGTCGCATGGCAAGCAAGGGTTCCTGCTGATGATCCTGGATCGCGTGACCGACTTCGTGGGCGGCGACGGTGATGGCCGTGAGAGAATGGTCGTGGAAGTTGGATGGACTCAGGCGCACGGTCTTGTCGACGGGATCGTAGTGATCATTGCCTGGTTCGGTTTCTTCCACCTTGACGGTATGTATCTCGAAGCGTTGCAGCAGGTGGCGCGCCAGCTCGGCGCCGCTACCGGGAATATCAGCGCGGGGCCTGGCATGGCGTTTAAAGGTGCGTTGCGCCCACCACTGCGGCCCAAACACGATGGCAAGTAACAGGGCTATCAGGAGCAGAATTGGCATGACCGGATTTGGCGCGTTGCGGGCAGTGTCGGCTTAAAGACAGCTGTCGATCAGGTTTTGGACTTGACGATAATCACCGGGATTTTTTGTTGTTTCAGGCGGCGCAGGGTGGCGGTGAGCCTGGCCATTTCATGAATTGGGCCAATGCGGACGCGATGCCAGGTATCCTGGTTGACCTGGACTGACTGGATTTTTGCCTCGATACCCTGTAATGCCAGTTTGGCCTTGAGTTGATCGGCCTGTTTGTAGTCGCGAAACGAACCGGCCTGCAGGATGTAATTGGTTTTGTTGTCCTGTTGTGATGCAGGCTTTTTGCTTTGTGCCGCGATCTCCTGTTCGGGTACGGCGACTTCCAGTTCCGGCAGGATGGTATAGAAATCAAAACTGGGTTTGGGCTTCACCGCAGTCTTGGCCTTATGCTTGTCCTGTGGTGGAGGTGGCGGGGCCTTAGCGTCATGCTTGCGTACCGAGCGCGCGTCCTGCAGGGTTTCCTTGAAAGCCCGAACGATGTTGGTTTTCTTACCGGGATGAATGTCGTTATTCAGGTAAACCAGAAATGCCACGAACAGGCCAATGCTCAGGCCACCGAGCATCCAGGCCCAGCCAGGCAATTGCCCCGGTTTCTTCGTGCGCTTGCTGGAATTCTTGGCGTAATCGCGTGGCATGGTCCTAGCTTAGCATCTCTACAGCTGTTGCGTGCAGGAAGGGTATCACATCGTGTCCGGAGCAGAGACACCGAGCAACTTCAGCCCGTTGGCAATCACGATGCGCACACACTGTACCAGACACAGGCGGGCATTGCGCAAGGCATTGTCCTCGACGATAAACTGGTGTGCATTGTAGTAGGTGTGAAAATCATTGGCCAGATCGCGCAGGTAGTGGGCAATCTGGTGCGGTTCGTGGGCCTGGGCTGCGGCGGCAACGATCTCCGGGAAGCGTGCCAGCCGGGTCAGGAGCGCGGTTTCATGGGTTTCGCTCAAGCGGTTCAGGCTGGCCAGGCCTTCGTTTTGATCGAAACTATATAACTTCTCTACCAGCTGTCGTTGTACGCTGCAGACGCGAGCGTGTGCATACTGGATGTAATACATCGGGTTGTCGTTGGATTGCGACTTGGCCAGGTCAAGGTCGAAGTCCAGGTGTTGTTCGCTCTTGCGCATCACGTAAAAGAAACGTGCAGCATCGTTGCCCACTTCCTTGCGCAGTTCGCGCAAGGTAACGAATTCACCGGAGCGTGTCGACATCTGTGCCTTCTCGCCGCCACGATACAGGATCGCAAACTGGACCAGCAGCACATCAAGCTTGCCGGCATCGTAACCCAGGGCCTGTAACGCGGCCTTTACCCGAGGCACGTAACCATGGTGATCCGCGCCCCAGATATCGATCACGTGTTCGAAACCGCGATCGAACTTGTCCATGTGATAGGCGATGTCGGAGGCGAAATAGGTGGTGACGCCGTTGTCGCGGACCAGCACCCGGTCCTTTTCATCGCCGTAATCCGTGGAGCGAAACCAGATGGCGCCATCGCGATCGTAGGTGTGGCCGCTGTGTTGCAGGCGTTCGATGGCGCGCATCACGGCACCATTATCGGTAAGTGAGCGTTCGGAATACCATTCCTGGTAATTCACGCCAAAGTGCGCAAGGTCGTCACGGATATCATCAAGGATGTAGTTCAGCGCAAGATCGAAAACCAGCCGGTACTGATCAGCGTGCAGCAATGTGCGCATGCGCCCGATGATGGCGTCGATGTAATCTTCCTTGTTGCCGCCATCCACTTCATCCGGCGGCAGGGCGTGGCTGATCTCGTCCCAGCCGTGGCGCATGGCCTCGGCATTTTCCCGGTGCAGGGTCGCGGCGATATCCCAGACGTAATCGCCCTTGTAGGCATTGCTCGGAAACGGCAGCTCTTCACCACACAGTTCCAGGTAGCGCAGCCAGACACTGGCGGAGAGGATGTTCATCTGGCGGCCGGCGTCATTGACATAGTATTCGCGGTGTACGTGATAACCGACTGCGGCCAGCAGGTCGGCGACCACTGCGCCGTAGGCGGCACCGCGACCATGGCCGACGTGCAGCGGTCCTGTCGGGTTGGCGGAGACGAATTCCACCTGGACCCGTTTGCCCTGTCCGAGGTTGCTGCGGCCGAAGTCATCGCCGGCCTTGAGGATGGTCGGCACGATGGCAAACTGGGTATCAGGGTTTAAAAAGAAATTGATAAAGCCGGGACCGGCGATCTCGACCTTGTCGACGATGGTCGAGGTCGGCAGGTGATCGATCAGCAGTTGCGCCAGGTCTCGCGGTTTTTTGCCTGCCGGCTTGGCCAGCATCATGGCCAGGTTGGAGGCAAAATCGCCGTGGCTGCTGTCACGGGTATGTTCCACCTGGATCGGGGGTGACAGCTCGGCCGGTAACTCACCGGCTCCCTGGCACTTGGCGAGGGCCTGGGCAAGCAGTTCGGCAATCTGGTTTTTCATGGCAATTTGGCTGGCTAAAAGGGTTGGCTATTATCAAGGCTGTCCGGTGTTTGGACAAGTGGTTGAAATTATTTGCCGTTCCCGGCAGCCGGTCAGACGCTTTTGTCGGCCGCGATTAATAGGTATCGATGGGATCCACGTCAATCGACCAGCGAACCTTGCTCATCTTGAGGGATTCGATCCTGGGCAGGCTCTGCGCCAGGAGCTGTTGTAAACGCGAACGCTGTGCGGCCAGCACCACCAGTTGCGCACGAAAGCGGCCGGCACGTTTTTCCATGGGCGCCGGCATGGGTCCAAACAGTTGTACCTGCGATCCCTCCTGCTGCAACAAGCGGCGAACTTGTTCCAGGTATGCCAGCGGTGCCTGTCGGTCAACCGCCTCCGCGCGAAACAGGGCCATGGAGGTGAACGGTGGCAGTGCCGCCGCTTCGCGTTCCTTGAGTAATTCCCGGGCAAAGGCGTTATAACCAGCCACGATCAGGGTCTGCAGTAAGGGGTGGTCCGGGTGGTGGGTCTGGATGATGACCTCGCCGGCCTGTTCGGCGCGGCCGGCGCGGCCGGCGACCTGCAGGATCAGCTGGGCCATGCGTTCGGGGGCGCGAAACTCGGCACTGTGCAGACCCTGATCGGCATTGAGGATTCCGACCAGGGTGACATTGGGAAAGTGATGGCCCTTGGCCAGCATCTGGGTGCCGATCAGGATCTGGCGCTGGCCGTTTTTGATCCTTTCCAGCAATGTCTGCAGGCTGCCACGCCGGCGGGTGGTGTCCCGATCGATACGGATGATTTCGCAGTCCTGGAAACGTTCCTGCAGGGCCGCCTCGATGCGTTCGGTACCGGCGCCCACGGTCAGCAGGTTTTCACCCTGGCACTGCGGACAGGTTTGTTCGGCCCGGCGCTCGGCTCCGCAGTGGTGACAACGCAGGCGCCGGTCGCGCTGGTGGTAGGTCATGTGGCTGTCGCAGCGCTGGCACTTGGCAATCCAGCCGCAGTCGTGACACATGAGCGTCGGCGCGAACCCCCGCCGATTGAGAAACAGCAGTATCTGGTTTTGTTTGTCCAGGTGCTGCCGGATCAGTTGCAATAAGCGATCGCTCAGGCCCTCATGCATGGGCTGGGCGCGCACATCGAGCAAGTGCAGGCGCGGCGGTTGTGCGCTTCCGGCGCGTTGGTGCAGTGGCAGCAGGGTAAACCGCTCGCGTTGCACGTTGTACAGGCTTTCCGTGGAAGGCGTGGCGGAACCGAGCACGATGGGCAGCTGGTTATGGTGGGCTCGCCAGATGGCCAGGTCACGGGCGGAATAGCGAAAGCCGTCCTGTTGTTTGAACGAGGCATCATGTTCCTCGTCGATGATCAGGAGCCCCGGCTGACGAAGCGGGGTAAAGATGGCTGAGCGCGTGCCCAGTACTACGGACACCTCACCGTCTCTCGCTGCCAGCCACGCTGCCAGTCGTTCGCTGTCGTTCAGGCCAGAATGCAACACGGCAATCGGGCAGGCCAGGCGTTTTTCAAACCGCTGTATCATCTGCGGGGTCAGCCCGATCTCCGGCACCAGCACCAGCGCCTGTTTGCCCTCGGCGATGCAGGCGGCGATAAGCTGCAGATACACCTCGGTTTTGCCCGAGCCGGTGACACCCTCGAGTAAAAACGCCTGGTACTGGCCGAAGGCCGCTTTCACACTGCGTACTGCATCCTCCTGCTGCGGGTTCAGTGCGGGCCCCGGTGTCGCACTGCCGACTGGCGTGGCAGGGGTAATGGCAATGTCTTCATCACGCACCCAGGCCTTTTGTTGTAGTCGCTTGAGCGCGTCGGCGTGAGCCGGATCTGCCTGCAGGATGTGGTGCTGGCGTAAACCCTGTGGGTGTTGCTTGAGCAATTGCAGTAGCGCCCATTGGCGTGGCGCCCGCCTGACGTCATCCGCGGTGATCTCCTTGCCCGCCTCGGTGAGCAACCAGATTTTTTCCGTGGCCGCCTGCGCGGGCTTGCCCTGGCGTAACAGAACCGGCATGGCGGTCTGCAGGACCTCGCCCAATGGATGCTGATAATAGCGTGCCGCCCACACCAGCATTTGCCATAACTCATCTGGCCAGAGTGGCTGCGAATCCAGCCATTGCTGGATCGGTTTGAGGCGGTGGCGCGGTTGATCGGTCTGCTCACGGGTGGTTGTGACAACACCGACGAGTTTGCGCCGTCCGAAAGGGACCAGGACGCGACGGCCCACCAGCGGTGCCGACGTGTCGACGGGACCTGGAAGGTAGGTGAAAGTCTGGCGCAGGGGCGTGGGGACGGCAACCTGGATAAAGGACGCTTTAGGCATGGCGGCAAGATTAGCAAGAGTCGTCCTCAGCGGCGAGTTAGCCTGGGCAGTTCAGACGAAATCTCGAATTTTAGACTTAAGTACTTGTTGCAAAATGAGAATGACTGTTATCCACAAATGCTGTGGATAAGTCTGTGGAACAAATGGGGTAAAGCAGACTGACCCCGCGTCAATATTACATTCTTGTTAAACTGGCTAGAAAATAAACTTGAAAAATTATGCCAGTAAAAACAGTTAGTTACGCTATAATTATATAATGAACTCAATGTTTTGTTCGCGCCAAGTGTCGGAAGTATTTGATTCCGCTGGACCCTGTGCATAAATCAGAAAATACTGATGAACCCGGTCAGGATAAATAAGCAACAAATCGACATAGCCTGTTATTTCTGCGCCAGTCCGGGGGCGGGTAGCCCGTCAATACTCCGGGCGTTTTTATCGCGTTGATACTGGCTGATCCCGTCCGGGCCTTTCTTGCGCGCCCAGTTCAGCAGCATGTCCCGGTCACCCGTCAGTTCCATCAATGGAACACCGAAACCGCAGGAGGTCTGGATACGGTTCAGTTGTAGCTGGAATATTTGGCGCACGCCTGGCAGGTCGGGGGCAAACAGTGGGCGTAGCGTGGCCCAGTCTGGGTCGTCGGGCAGGATCACCCGGCCCTGACCATATAACCGCAGGATCTTGGGGTCGCCACTGAAGGCGCAGAGCATGACTGTGAGCCGGGCATTTTCCTGCAGGTGTGCCGCGGTTTCATTGCCGCTGCCAGTGAGGTCCAGCAAGGTGATTTCCCTGTCCCCGGTGATGCGCAGACTATCGAGGCCGCGCGGTGAGAGATTGATATGGCCATCGCCTGCCAGCGGTGCGCTGGCCAGAAAATACAGCGGCTGTTGGGCAATCCAGGATTTGAGCTGGGGGGTGAGCTTGGGATAGGTTTTGGCCATGGGCTTGTTCCTGCGTGGTGAACGAATCATGCACGCCGCCACAGAGCAGGTGGGCGGCAGGTATCGAGTATACCCGCTTCGTCCATAGCCAGATCGGTAATCATTTGGTTAACCTAGCACGATGAACTGGCGACAACTCGAACAGGCAATCAGTGCGGCAACCGGACAGGCCTTTAGCCTGGACGTGCATGGCAGTGTTGGCGGTGGCTGTATCAATACCGCCATGAAGATCAGCGGGGCCGGGCGTGATTATTTTCTCAAGCTTAACGATGCCCGTCTGCTGGATATGTTTGATGCCGAGGCTGACGGGCTGCGGGAGCTGGCAGCGGCCCAGGCAGTCCGCGTACCCACACCGGTGTGTACCGGCATTAACGACAACCAGGCCTTCATCGTCATGGAATACCTGGCGCTGGACGGTTCGGCCAGCGGCGCCATGGCGCGCTTTGGCGAACAACTGGCGAACATGCATCGTTATACCCGGGACCAGTTCGGCTGGCATCGCGATAACACCATCGGTTCCACGCCCCAGCGAAATGACTGGGCGCCGGACTGGCTGGGTTTCTGGCGCGAACAGCGTCTGGGCTTTCAGTTACAGCTGGGCAGTCGCCATGGCCTGGCGGGCCGGGTGATCCAGAAGGGTGAGCGCCTGCAGACGAAACTCGCCGGCTTGTTCGATGTTTACACGCCTCAGCCATCGGTCCTGCACGGTGACCTGTGGTCAGGCAATTACGGTATCGATCATGACGGTGAGGCAGTGATTTTCGATCCGGCGGTGTACTTTGGCGATCGCGAGGCGGACCTGGCCATGACAGAATTGTTCGGTGGATTCGGACGGGAATTTTACGCGGCCTATCAGGCGAGCTGGGCGCTCGACCCGGGCTACGCCCAGCGCAAGCAGCTATACAATCTTTACCATATCCTCAATCACTTCAACCTGTTTGGCGGCGGCTACGCCGGCCAGGCCGAAAGCATGATTGATCGCCTGTTGGCGGAGCTGGGTTAGCGCCGATCCCGACGCGTCAGTTCGATGGTTTTGTAGACCATCAGCCGCATCAGGGCGATGGGCAGAACCACGAACAACAGCAGGATCAGGCTATATTTCAGTAAACTGGCAGCAAGCATGGTGGTTTCCTCCACAGGCGCAATATGTACTTTACAAAGCAATTAGCGTACCGCCCGGCAAAGTGCGTAAACTTATAGACAAATTATAGTGTCTGGCGGTGAGCGTGGCGGATTACAGCAGGCACTCCTCTTCGGTACAGGCAATTTCACTGCCGGCGGCCAGCGCCAGTTGCAACAGGCGGACGTAGTCTGCCGCCTCCTGTTCACTTCCGAGCGGGCCAATCAGCCCGTTCGGGGTGGTGACATACCAGGACTGACCGCGTTGGGTAATTTGCATGTCTGTGGCCATGACCTGCCTCCTGTTGAAATGGCGTGTGGCTTGAGATGATTGTCGGCAATAAAATGAGAACTGTGAAGGGGGTCAGATCACAGAAAAAGCCTAATGTCCACACGAAGGGTAAAATAAGCCAGGGAAACTGGAGTTAGATACACAAAACAGGAATAATGCAGTTTTATATATTACAAATTTCCCACAGCTGTCTGGATGATGATTTTATTTTGCGTTTGGCGGCAAAAATATCCCGATATGGGGCATTAATCATAATGCCAGCAGTTATTCAGCGTCATTTTTGCTGTAAAGTGGGCGCATCGCCTGTAGTAAGCTCTTAAAAAGATACTTATTGTGGGATTCTTCTTGTGCCAGCAGGGCCTTCATATGCGCCCGTTGCGTGGGTATACCGAAGCAGGCAGGGCAGGAATCCGGGACCACCGGCAGGCCGGCTTCCTCGGCAAAGTCCCGGGTCTGGCGTTCGCGCACGTAAACCAGGGGCCGGATAATGCGGATATCGCCATCCTTGTTCGTATAGTGCGCTTTCATGGTGCGCAACTGGCCACCGTTGAAGGCCGACATCAGGAAGCTCTCGGCCAGGTCGTCCAGGTGCTGAGCCAGGGCCAGCACGTTATACCCCTCACGGCGCAGGGTGGTATACATAATGCCGCGCTTGATGCGTGAACAAAACGAGCAAAACGAGTCCTTGAGCATGTGCTCCCGGGCCTGTTCTTCGATGTCCTGCTTCTCGAAGAAATAGGGGATACCCAGCTGCGCCAGGTAGGGTTTGAGTTGCTCAGGCTGGAAGCCTTCGATTAGCGGGTCCACGGTCAGGGCGGCCAGCTCAAATCGCACCGGGGCATAGCTTTGCAGGTGATGCAGGATGTGCAGCAGGCTCAGAGAGTCCTTGCCGCCGGACAGGCCCAGCAGGATGCGGTCGCCGTCGCGGATCATGTCAAAATCGGCAATGGCCCGCCCCACCTGGCGCATGATGGCCTTGGGTGGTTTGAGCAGTCGCGGTGTCAGGTTTTCGGCAAGCATTGCCCTATGGTACCAGCTGCAAGCGCATGGGGGTTAACCCGCGATGGCCGCAGGGACGTTTATAACCCAACGATAAATTGTGACATCAACGTGAGGTTTTGCAGATGTATAACTACTGGTACTGGTGGATCCTGGCTATGGTGCTGATTGTGCTGGAGCTGCTCGGTCGTGGGACATTTTTCCTGTGGATGGGCATCTCCGCCGGTATTGTGGGTTTCATCCTGCTGCTGGAGCCCTCGCTGGGCTGGCAATACCAGTTTATGGTGTTTTCGGTCTTTTCCATTGTCAGTATTGCCGCGTGGCGTCTGTATCGGCGCAGGCATCCGCCCCGGAGCGATTGACCGACCCTCAACTGGCGGGGAGAACACTACGTGGACTGCCAGTTTACCCTGCAACATCCCATCGTCGATGACTCCGCCTGGAAGATACGAAGCAAGGATTATGAAGAAGGTTGCCGCGTACAGGTAATAACCGGCGTGGACGGGTGGTACCATCCTGCTGGTGGAAAAGCTCTGAGGCACGCTGCAGCGGCGCTTTCCCGCGTTCGTTATAGGTCAATCTGGCCTTATCTGCCGGCAGGCGGGCGGCGTGGCGGTGGAAATGTTACACTCCCCGGCCCATGCATGAATCAAGACAAACGCAATGAGCCAGTTCGAAGCCTTACTCAAACAACGCATTCTAGTCCTCGACGGTGCCATGGGCACCATGGTCCAGCGCCACAAGCTGGATGAACACGATTACCGCGGCCGCCAGTATCGCGGCTGGGAGCACGAACTCAAGGGTCTTAATGACCTGCTGGTGATTACCCAGCCCAAGATCGTCAAGGATATCCATGCCGCCTACCTGATGGCCGGTGCAGATATCATCGAGACCAATACCTTTAACGCGACCGCGCACGACCTGGAACAATATGGGCTTGGTCAGCTTGCCTATGAACTCAACGAGACTGCGGCCAGGCTGGCCCGCGAAGTGGCCGACGAGTTTTCCTCGGCGGACAAGCCGCGCTTTGTCGCCGGCGTGCTCGGTCCGACCCGCAAGATGTCATCGCTGGGCACCGATGCCGAAGACCCGGCCAAGCGAGATATTACCTTTGACGACCTGGTGCGTGATTACACCGAGGCGGCCAAGGGACTGGTCAACGGCGGTGCCGACCTGATTTTGATCGAAACCATCTTTGATACGCTCAATGCCAAGGCCGCGATTTTTGCCCTGGAGCAGGTCTTCGACACCTTTGGTACGCGCCGGCCGATCATGATCTCCGGTACGATTACCGACGCGGCCGGCGGTACCCTGATTGGGCAGACCCCCGAGGCCTTCTGGAATTCATTGCGCCATGCGCAGCCGATCAGTTTTGGTTTTAACTGCGCCCTGGGTCCCAAACAATTGCGCGCGCATATCGAGGAACTGGCGGGATACTGTGACACCTATGTCAGCGCCCATCCCAACGCCGGCCTGCCCAACCAGTTCGGTGGCTATGACCTGACGCCACAGGACATGATCGAGGAACTGGAGCCGTGGCTAAAGGAAGGTTTCGTGAATATCATCGGCGGTTGTTGTGGTACTACGCCGGATCACATTAAGCTGATCGCCCAGGCCGCAGCCAAATACAAGCCGCGCAAGGTGCACAAGAAAGATTTCATCACGCGCCTCAGTGGTTTCGAGCCATGCAATATCAGGAAAGACTCACTGTTCGTCAACGTCGGTGAGCGTACCAACGTGACCGGCTCGGCGATCTTCAAGCGCCTGATCATTGACGGCCAGTATGACAAGGCCATCGATGTGGCCCGTCAGCAGGTCGATAACGGTGCCCAGGTGATCGACATCAACATGGACGAGGGCATGCTTGATGGCGAGGAGGCCATGGTGAAGTTCCTGCGCCTGATCGTGGGCGAGCGCGACATCACCAAGGTGCCGGTGATGCTCGATTCTTCCAAGTGGGAGATCATTGAGGCCGGGCTCAAATGCCTGCCGGGCAAGGGCGTGGTCAACTCGATCAGCCTGAAAGAAGGTGAAGCCAAGTTCATCGAGCACGCCCGGTTATGTCGGCGCTATGGTGCGGCAGTGATCGTCATGGCCTTCGATGAAACCGGCCAGGCCGATACCTATCAACGCAAGATCGATATCTGTGCCCGTGCCTACAAGATCCTCACCGAACAGGTCGGCTTCCCGCCCGAGGAGATCATTTTTGATCCCAATATCTTTGCGGTTGCCACCGGCATTGATGAGCATAATAACTACGGCGTCGATTTCATCGAGGCCACGCGCTGGATCAAGCAGAATCTGCCGCATGCCCTGGTCAGCGGTGGCGTCAGTAACGTGTCGTTTTCATTCCGCGGCAATAACCCGGTGCGCGAGGCCATCCACGCGGTGTTCCTGTATCACGCGATCCAGGCCGGTATGGACATGGGGATTGTTAATGCCGGGCAACTGGCGGTGTATGACGATCTGCCGGTGGAATTGCGTGAGGCTGTGGAGGATGTGGTACTCAATCGTCGCGATGATGCCACCGAACGCCTGCTGGCGCTCGCTGATAAATATAAGGGCGAAGGTGGCGGTGGCGCCAGGAAGGAAGATGCCGAGTGGCGCAGCTGGCCGGTGGCCAAACGCCTGGAGCACGCCCTGGTCAAGGGAATCGATACCTATGTCGTGGAAGATACCGAAGAAGCGCGCAAGTCTTTCGATCGCCCGATCCACGTGATCGAAGGGCCGTTGATGGATGGCATGAACGTGGTCGGCGACCTGTTTGGGGCCGGCAAGATGTTCCTGCCACAGGTGGTCAAGAGTGCGCGGGTGATGAAAAAGGCAGTGGCCTATTTGATTCCATACATCGAGGCGGAAAAGAGCGAAGGCGCGCGCTCAGCCGGCAAGATCCTGATGGCCACGGTGAAAGGCGACGTGCACGATATCGGTAAGAACATCGTTGGCGTCGTGCTGCAATGCAACAATTTTGAGATCATCGACCTCGGTGTCATGGTCCCGGCCAGCGAGATCCTGGAAAAGGCCAGGGCCGAGAAGGTCGATATCATCGGCCTGAGCGGCCTGATCACACCATCACTGGATGAAATGGTGCACGTGGCCAAGGAGATGGAACGCCTGGGCTACGAGGTGCCCCTGATGATCGGCGGCGCTACCACCTCCAAGGCGCATACCGCGGTCAAGATTGAACACAATTATCACGGTGCCACGGTCTGGGTGAAGGATGCGTCGCGTGCAGTCAGTGTCGCACAAAACTTATTGAGCCCGGACAGGCGTGATGCCTTTCTCGCCGAGATGCGCGCTGACTACAATCGCGTGCGCGCGAGTCACGCGGATAAACGTTCACGCACGAGCTTTATGAGCCTGGCCGAAGCGCGTCGCAATAAGATCAAGCTTGACTGGGTCGGGTATACGCCACCCGTGCCGAAGCAGCTGGGGCTGCAGATCTTTGACGACGTACCCCTGGAATTTCTGGTGCCCTACATCGACTGGACACCATTCTTCCACACATGGGAAATGAAGGGCAGTTATCCCAAAATTTTCGATGACCCGAACAAGGGTGAGCAGGCGCGTCTGTTGTTCGATGAGGCACAAAAGATGCTGTCGGATATTCTCAACCAACGCTGGCTCAAGGCCCGCGCCGTGATCGGGCTGTTCCCGGCCAACCAGGTCAACGATGACGACATCGAGATTTATAAGAATGACAAACGCGACAAGGTGGTAACGACCTTACATCATCTGCGCCAACAAACACCACGACCGGACGATAAACCCAATCGTTGCCTGAGTGACTTTGTGGCGCCAAAGGATAGCAATAAGGCCGATTACATCGGTGCGTTTGTGGTCACCATCCATGGTGCAGAGGAGAAGGCCAAACACTTCGATGTGCGGAACGATGTGGATCATGCGATTATGGTCAAGGCCCTGGCGGATCGACTGGCCGAGGCCTTCGCGGAATATATGCATGATCGCGTGCGCCATGTTAACTGGGGTTTCGAGTCGGGCAAATGGTCAGCCAGCCGTGGCGTGGATGACAAGGATTTCGACAACAATGCCCTGATCAAGGAAAGTTACCAGGGCATCCGCCCGGCGCCCGGTTATCCCGCCTGTCCCGAGCATACCGAGAAGGCGAGCTTGTGGCAGTTGCTCGATGCCGAGAAAAACTGTGGTGCACAACTTACCGAGAGTTACGCCATGTGGCCGGCGGCGTCCGTCAGTGGCTGGTATTTCAGTCATCCTGAGGCGCGGTATTTTGCCGTGGGCAAGATTGACAAAGACCAGGTCGAGGATTATGCCCGGCGCAAGGACATGAGTGTGGAAGAAGCCGAGCGCTGGCTGGCGCCAGCACTCGGTTACGATAACTAAAGCGCGCGGATTTTGCCGCCGCGACTCACGCCCTGCTGCTTACTGGCGATAGTCGCGGCGATCCCGGTCGTATTGATCGTTCCGATCGCCCCTGTCGCGTCTGCCGTCTGGACGCCTGTCATCGCGTTGTTTCTGGTTTTTATTCTTGTCGCCCTTGTCGGATTTACCCTTGTCGTGTGAGCGACGGTTGTCTTTTGCCGGCGCCGCTTTTTTGGCGGGGGGCTGATATAGGTAGTTCTGGCGATCACGCTGGTAATTCCGTTGTGTATTGTGTTCTTCACGACGCTGTTCGTGCTGGCGAGAGCCCTGGTTGTCGCGTTGTGGCACGTAACGATACTGTTCAGGCTGTGTTTTTTGCGGCGGCTGATACCGGTAATCCTGAGGTTCGCGTCGGTTGTCACGTCGGGGCACGTAACGGTACTGTTCAGGCTGCTTCTTTTGTGGTGGCTGGTAATAGTATTCCGGGTAACGCCGGTGGTGCTCGTTATATTCCCGATAGGGTCGCTGGTAACGCGACTTAACCACCACGTGCCTGCCCAGGCGGGCGCGCAGTGCCGGAGGGAGGACACGGACCTGAACCCAGCTGCCATTGCTCGGGTAAAAGTAGACGTGGCGGTGAATATCGTAATAGACCCGGACGCCGGGATAGTACCAGTAATCGAAATAGGCGACGCCGGCTGGTCCGCCATAGACATAGCCGGCACTGACGTAGGGTCGGCCATTGACTGCGCAGCCACCCAGGCTGAGGCTGGCAGCAGCGGCCAGGCCGATAAGAACTATTCGGGTTGACGGATATAGCGGCATGGAACACCTCTCATTATGCGATTTTCAATCAGTCTAATAACTATTTTATGAATATAGACTGAATTACGTGGTCGCAGCGGAAGCTGGCGACGAGTGTGGCGGACTGGGGTAACGGCAAGTGTCGATAGCGGCTAATTAAAAAGCCGTTGCCACCAGCGTCGACGATTTTGTGGCAGGAAAGTTTTGTCGTTCAGTTCTACCGGGGCCAGCCTGGACAGAATCCAGCCTGGCATGGGCGGGTTGTCACTGAAACCGCAGCTGACGCCGAGGTTGTTGGGGTCGTAGATCTTGATAAAGCTGGGCTCGGTCTTGTCGTCGACATACACGATCCCACAGTAATCCTCTTCATGTTCCTGGCGCAGGAGTTTGTCGATCTCGGCGATAAACGTTTTTACCTGGTCAGCACTGGCTGGCATGTCAGGAACAGGCTCACCAATGGCATAGATGTACCAGTTGGCATCGGCCCTGGCCTCAAGGACTTGCCAGAAGGCGTCCAGGTCATCCCACCTGAGCAGGCTGGTGAAACTGCCGCGAAAGGCCTGCAGGTAATCGGGAAGTTGGTCGGAGCGTATTGCTGTCTGGCTGCGCATTCGTGTCTTCCTGGTCGGTGGTGCCAAGGGAAAGCCAGCATAGCAAATCCCGCCAGTCGCTGGGAACTGTTGCCGGCTAACCGCGTCTATACTAGGTAAGTAGTTGACAAATTCACTCGGGTATAGTTTAATGGTCCATATGAATTCCCCGGGAATTACTGGATAACTGCTTGATTATATTAAGACTATTTGTAAATCGACAACGCTTAAGGAGTCTACGATGAATTTACCTGAACGTGACGGTGACGGGTATCTCACCGACATGAGTGCCTGGACACCGGAAATTGCCAAGGCCATGGCCGAACAGGATGGGGTCGAACTGGATGACACCAAGTGGGCTCACATTCTCAAGGCGCGTGAATACTTTGATGATAACGGCGTGGTCCCGCCGATTCGTAAGTTTGCCAAATACGTGGGTGAAGACCAGAAGGCCATGTTCCAGATGTGGATGACGGGCCCCATGAAGCCCATTACCAAGTACGGCGGTTTACCCAAGCCGACCGGTTGCGTCTGATCGCATCCCGTATTTTTTGTCAAACGCCTGCCATGGGTGATAACGGCCAGAATTTTTCTGGCCGTTTTTTATTGGGGTGGGCTCAATTCAGGCCGCTTAACCTGGCCTTGAGAATGCGCGCCTTGTTCATATATAGCTCAACGCTGTAGTTGCCATCATGACTGCCGGGCTTGGGCAGATGCAGGGCAAAATGTCCCTGTCCATCTCGACCGCTGACGTTGACCGCCTGCTCATCGTACAGCGTCTTGTCGTCAGCATTCTTGAGACGGGCGATCAGGCGGGTATTGTCAGCATAGAAATTTTTGAAGGCAAACCCGGCATACAGGGTTTTGCCTGGTGCCAGGTTATCGAGATTGTTCTGTCCCGTGAGGCTGGTCACCGGCCTGGCGCTGAAGATAATCCGGGTTATTTTAGGGTAGTTCGCGTCGATGGCCCGGTTAATCTTGTTTCGCCACGTGCTGAAAATTTTGCTGTTCGGGAAATCGCGAAGGGCTGTCTGGGTTAACTTGCGTGCCGGGAGATACTGTTTGTTGTCGTACTGATCCTGGATCTTGCTGAGCAACCACAGCTGGACCTGTTGCAGGCCATTGTTGGCATCCTGATTGTGCGGCGAGATTTTCAAAACGGCACGGTACAATTGATAGGCATTGTTGTCTGCCGGTGCAATGACCTGGTTCTTGCGCATCAGGCTCGCCGCGTCTTGCAGCATGGATTTAATTTGTTGCTGTTGTTTTGCGATGGTGGCCAGCTCCTGCTTGAGTGCAAGCAATTGCTGATCGTGGGCATTGGCCTGCAGACCATTTGCCACGGCATCTACGGCATCCACCAGATTATTTTCTGTCTCGGCAGCCCTGGCCTTTTTGTAAAAGTAGGCAGCGATTCGCTGCAGGCCGTTTTGCACGGCCGGGTCATTCGGGTAAATGCGTGATGCCGCGAGATACTCTTGCAGGGCATTGGCCCCCGCCGGTTTGGCGACGGCGTTGGCAGCCATATACACACGGGCCTGTTCCAGGTGTGACTTGAAGCTTTCAATCTGCGCAATGCGCTGTTCGATATGGGCAAAAGCCGGCAGGCGTTGGGCACGCGGAAAGCTGCGGTGGATCATCTGCAGGATCTGGCGGGCGTTGTCAGGGTCCCTGTGTACCAGTGCCTGTTCCAGTTTGTTACGAAACCAGGTGCGGGCCTGGGCAATATCTTCCCGGGCGCTGGCGTCATCGGGATGCAGACGCAGTTTGTTCCTGTCACGTTGAACTGCAGCCAGAATATCCTGCGCAGTCTTTTCATGTGTTGCCGCAGACGCCGGTGTCGTACTGGCTGGCGCTGCCGGCTCGGGTGTGGGCTTGCTGATTGGGATGGCAGCTTTTGCCGGTGTTATTTTTGTTGATGCACCTGCACCCTTCGCCATGTTGGCCCGGGTGCGCCAGCCGGCAGGCAGGTACGGGGCCAGTCGCGGTTGCAATTGTTGCTGCCAGAGCTGGAGTAACCGATCCTGCTGGTAATAACCAGCCACTGCCAGGACCAGCAGCAGGACCAGCAACAGCCAGCGACGCCGTCGTCGTGCCAGCCTTTTGAACTCAGCGGTTTGGGTAATATCCACCGGCATGGAGTTACGGAGCGCTCGCATTTTCGGGATAGCGGGGCTGGCAGCCGGGCGTACGGCACTATTGGCCAGAATCTCGACCGATGGCTGGTTGATCTGGGTCTTGGCCTGATGGCTGGTCGCGCTCTGGCGCAGGGCCCTGGCCTTGGCCTCGATGTAATCGAGCTGTGCTTCAGAGATTTCATCCAGCGCCTGGTAGAGTTCATTCGCAGTTTGATAACGATGCGTCGGGTCCTTGGACATGCACTTGTTGATAATGGGCTGGAAGATTTCCATCCCGGCAGGCAGCGGCGGGATAGGCTCCGAAATATGTTTGATACCAATGGCGACGATCGAAGGGCCATCGTACGGGACATAACCGGCGATTGCCTGAAAAAACACAACACCCAGGCTGTAAATATCGGAACGATGATCAACTTCCAGGCCCTTGGTCTGTTCCGGGCTCATGAAATAGGGTGTGCCGACGGCCTTGCCGGTCTGAGTCAGGCCACGGGTGATGTCCTGGCCACGGGCAATACCGAAGTCGGTGAGAATGGCGCGGCCATCTTCGTGCAGCATGACATTTTCCGGCTTGATGTCGCGATGGACATACCCCTTCTTGCCGGCGTAATCCAGGGCAAGGGCAATCTGTTTGATGATACCGATCTTTTGTTTGCGATTGAGCGTGTCGCGGGCCTGTGTCAGGTTTTGTCCGGGAACATATTCCATGCACATGTAGTGGTAACCCTGGTGCACGCCGGCATCATAGATGGTGATGATATTGGGGTGAGTTAGCTGGCTGATGATGCGCGCTTCACGCAGAAAACGATCGGTAAAGCTCTCGTCGGTATGATCGGGTGCCAGGATCTTGAGTGCCACGTTGCGCCCAATACTTTCCTGGATGGCCAGGTAAACAATGGCCATGCCCCCCTTGCCGAGAACCTCCAGAATTTTATAGCCCGGTATGGTGACGACCGGACTGACGGGTGATTGTTGGTTGTTGCCTGTCATGTCCTGCTTGTGCAAATCCAGTATTAAAAATGAGAGATCTCTGCAGTGGCGCCGGCATGACGATGGCGCATTGATATCCCTGTTTATCGGCTGACTCGCCTGATTATATGAACTATGGCGGCGGTAAAGCCAGTGATGGAGAGCCGTACCTGTGGTTCCCGTTTTGGCTCAGCTGGGTCGTTGGCGAAACCAGCCAGTAATGCTCAGGCGTTCTCGCCGGGATGGCAGGACCTCGTGCAGGTACTCGCTGCTCAGAAAGCAAACCAGGGTGCCTGCCGTGGGCAGAATGTCGGTATAGTTTTCCGGATCATCGCCGTTCAGGTAAAGTCGCAGTTGTCCGCCATCGTCGGCCTGCCAGTGATCGTTCAGGTAAAACGTTGCCGTCAGGGTACGCACACCAATTCCACGAAACTGATCCAGATGTTTATTATAAAAACTGCCCGGCGGATAAATAGCCAGGTGTGCCTCGTAATCAAATAGTCCGAGATACAAGGTCTTGTTCAGTGTCTTACGCAGGTTTTCCAGCGCAGCAAAATAGCCGGTCAGCGCACCGTGGCATTGCTCCGGTTCCAGCCAGCGCACCTGGTCATTGCGTACCTGTGGTTTGATTTCGAATCCCTGGCCGCGCCCGATACCGGCATGGCGAAACTGGCCGGCGCGCCAGGCGGATAATGACTGCTCACGCAACTCTGCGACCAGTTCCTCGGGCAAAAAGTCCGGGTACACACACCAGCCATATTGCATGATCCTGGCTGCTATATGGCGACTGGTCAGATCGACTTCGTGAGGCTCGGAGGAAAGGACAGACATGCTTGGACCTCGGGTAGGCGCGCGAAGTATGCGCGCAAGGCCAAAGCAGGTCCAGCGTTTAGTTAACTCAGCTGGCCAGACCTGGTCGCCCTATGAGTAAAAGCCTGCCATCCCAGTTGGCATGATTGGAGTGGTTTGAAAGATTACGTTGCCTGAGCTGCCAGAGCGTCTTTGGCAATGTCGTTTGCAGAGTCGACAGTGCCTGCGCATAGTGACCGTTCAGGCGTAAAAAGCTGATCAGGGGCAGGTGATGCAGGCGTAGCGACGTGACCGTACCGAGCCACACGGGTGTATTGCCGGGCTGCAGCCGCTGATTTGTTGGCCACAGGCGCAAAATAAATTCCTGCTTGTCCGTATCCGGATAGACCATGACCAGAGATTCAGCTTGTCCGTTGTGGAGCTGTGGCAGTACCGGTAAATCTTTCAGTGTGGGACCGGGCAGAAACCAGGACAGGGCGGTATGGGGACTGAGCAGTAAGGGTTTACGCCAGCCGTGCGCCCTGAGTTGTTGTTGAATCGTTGTCAGTTTACCCGCCCACTGCACGTTCAGGGGTTGTTCGCGTTCGCCACGTAAATCATGACGCCACATGGGTAAGTCTTGCCACGCTTGTTCTGTCCAGCGTGTGGCATCCAGCGTCGCGATGTGATGGCGAATGGCAAAACGCTGGCGATCGTGATGGTACTGATCGTGAATATGAACGACTGCAGAGACAACAAAAACGAAACCGGCCAGCAGAGGCAGGCCGTAACCGGTAATCGAAACCCGGCGATGACGCGTATAGGCGATCGCCAACAGGGAGATGCCGCTGGTCGCAAGCGCAAGGCCGGCAGTGACATCCGCCAGCCAGTGTGCGCCAAGGTACAGGCGGGAAAAAGAAATGGCAATAATAACGACGGTGGCCAGCGCGTAAACGGGCCAGCGCCAGCGCGGTTGTAATGACGAGGCAACAAACACGGCGAGCAGGCCATAAATCACGGTGCTCATGGTCGCATGCCCGCTGGGAATACTGTAAAAATCCACGTTAGCTGCTGCGGCCAGTGGCAGTGATGTCTGTGATATGTATTTCACAATAATGATAGCAAGCACGCCAAATCCAAGTGCACCGAGCCAGTACAGGGCGTCGCGCCAGGCACGGCGCCATAACAGCCATGCTACGATCGTGAATGCCAGTGGTAAGGTGACGGCGGAGTCACCCAGCTCGGTTATCACGATCATGATGGCATCGCCAGGTGGCGTGCGTAGTTGTTGTAGATACTGGTAAATTGCCTGACCGGCGTAGATCAGTGGATCGCGGGTCAGGATATCTTCGAGTACACCCAGGAACAGCCAGATCGAGGCAATCAGCAACACTAACCAGATCAACAATGCGCGCGCAGGGGGACGGCTCGGGTCGTAGAGATCGGTAAACAACCAGGACAGGCGTGGATGTTTATAACACCAGGTTAAAATTCTGCTGATCCAGGGCCCCAGTTTTGACTGGAGTGTGAGGTAGCTGCGGTGCACCAGCCATATGATCAACCAGACGGCGATGGCGAATGCACCGAGTACGATAACCAGCCGCGTCGCTACCTGGCCGGCGAGGACCAGCGAGGCACCGACCAGCATACCGGCCAGCAGGTGGGTCGGAGCCCACACCAGCGCAGACAGGATATTGTTGAGATAGAAACGAACGGGAGGCATGTTTGTCATGCCCGCGACAACCGGAACAATGGGGCGTACCGGACCGACGAAACGTGCAAGGAGTACACTTTTGCCACCGTGGCGCTGGAAGAAGACGGTTGCGTGTTCCAGCCATTGCGGATGGCGACGAACAATACGCAGCTCACGCAATTGATCACGGTAATGATGACCGAGCCAGTAACTCACCCCGTCACCGAGTACAGCACCACCTACAGCCCAGGCGAAGATACTCCAGAAATCCACCAGCCCGGCACCGATCAGGGCACCGGCGCCCAGCACCAGGGTCGAACCTGGCACGATCAGGCCGACGAAGGCGAGCGATTCGGTGAAGGCGACAATGCCCACGAATAATCCGGTAAGCTGCGGGTGTGTGCTTACCCAGTGTATGAAGCTGTTGAGCAGTGCGTCCATGTGATGTATCTGGCCAGTAAATGTTCTAAAGAATATCGCATTTGCTGGTCGGCAGAGGATTATTTTTGTCGACCGGCTTTAATATACTATTGCCATGAGTGAGAACGATAATATCTGGCAGGTCTATATCGTGCGCTGTGCCGATATGACCCTGTATACCGGCATCGCGCTGGATGTCGAGAGACGTATCGAAGAACACAACCACGGCCGTCAGGCCGCGCGCTATACCCGTGCACGGCGGCCGGTGACGCTGGTTTATAGTGAAACCTGCGGCTCGCGGGGTGATGCCCTGCGGCGTGAAATCGCGATCAAGAAATTATCCCGCGTTGAAAAAGAATTGCTTTGCCAGCAGGCACCGTAGTAAAAAAGGACCTATGATTGTCTATTCTATAATCGAGTCATCTGCCCATCCGCGCTTGTCAAACCTGTATCAGCGTCACGGCTATCAGGAAGTCCAGTTAACCTCAGTGCGCAAGGCAATCCAGGAGTTGAAGCGACAGTCGCCGGATCTGGTCGTTGCGGATTTTCTTTATGGTTACGGTAATAATTACGCCGGTGTCAATATCAGCAACCTCGATGTGTTTTTGTACAGCCTGCAAAAATATGCACCAGCCTGCCGGGTGATTGCTCTGTATGAAAAGAGTGAGCAGGCCTATATCGGCAAGTTGCAGGAATTGTTTCCAATCACTGCCTGTTTTGCCTATCCCGTAACTGAAAAAGACATCGAAAAATACCTGGCAGCAGACACCGGGCAATAGTGCGTTGCGATTAGCCGGCTTCTGCAGTGGTGAACATTACCCGGATCTCTGTACCGCCGAGACGAGATTCATCCAGCGATAATACTGCATTATTGCGATCAACGATGGTTTTGACAATCGCCAACCCCAGGCCGCTGCCGGTTTCGCCGCTTTCTTCGCGGCGAAAAAACCGATCAAACACGCGTTCGCGATCATCTCTCGGGATGCCTGGGCCGCTGTCTGTAACGATCAAAATTACCTGATTTTCCCGGCGGTCGATGGCAACCTCAATCTCCCCGTTATCTGGTGTATAACGAATCGCATTGTCAATCAGATTGTCCAGTAGAATACGCAGGCTTTCCGTTGCGACATGCACCGGTGCGGGCCGGATATGAATATGCAGGTTCAGGCGAATATGTTTTGTTTCCGCCAGCGGAGAAAGTTCGGCAACACAGGTTTCGGTTATTCCGGCCAGGTCCACGGGCACGTGCTGTATGCCGGTAGCATCCGGCGGTTCCTGGCGGGCCAGAGTCAGCAACTGTTGTACAACATGGGTTGTTCGGTCCAGGCGTTCATGCAATTTACTAAATGCGATGGCACGTTGCGTGTTATCACCGGCCTTCTGCGCTCGTTGCAGCTGCAACCTGAGCGCAGTCAGTGGCGTACGCAATTCATGTGCAGCATCGGCGACGAAATGGCGTTGTGTCGACCAGGCATTGTTCAGCCGGGATAGCAGATCATTAAGCGCATCGAGCAGTGGTCGGATTTCAGGCGGTGCATCAGTGACAGCGATCGGTTGCAGCGAATCCATGGAGCGGCGACTCACGGCGTTCGCAACCTGACTGAGCGGTTGTAATGCACGCCGGATAACCAGCCAGATCAGGACCAGTAAAACCGGTATGAGCAACAGGAAGGGTGCGGTCGCACCCAGAGCCATTTGCCCGGCCAGTTCGTCGCGGGTTTCTATCGGCTGTGCGGCCTGAATAAATTTATCGTCAAGCTGCTGGGCATAAATGCGCCAGCGATGGCCATGGTAAACCAGATCGCTGTAGCCGCTTACAGTGGCCTGTGGCAGGTGTTTCCCGGCAGGTGCAACATAGCGCAGAATATTTTGTTTGTTCCATACCTGGACCACGATATCATCTTCCGATTCGGCATCAGGTGGTGTGACGCTGGCATCGGCGAATTCGTGGGGCAGGGTAATGACAATCTGGTGTAATTGCCGGTCGAATAATTCATTGGCCTCGTCGCGCATTACGCGATAAGTCATCCAGCCGGTGGCCAGCGTACACAATGTGACGCCGGCCAACAGCCAGAGCTGTAAAGTGCGATGAATACTCATTCAATTTTGCAATGTTTTTCTGCACCTGGTGCAGGTATTTAGTCCGGGTGTTTGCCTTGCTTGCAGTTTCCCGGCAGTTTGCCGCTTTTTGCATCGACACCGACTTCCTGTTCAAGGCATATGCTGAAACGGAGGCGATGAGGATCCCGATAATGCCGGCTGTCGTGATGAACTTCTTCATGTCTTGCTTCTGTAGTCTGAATACAAAACGGAAGTTCTCGTTATGTCATTCAGCCTGCCAGCATCATCATTAAGCGATTATTAATATGTCGCTTGTAATATTTCCGGTAACGCTTTCGAATCCAATTTGGTCTTAATCAACCATGACGTTGACCAGGTTTCTAGCCGGGCTGCGCGATACGTCGGCTTAAGTAGCCTGGTTGTTGCATATCGTTTCCGTGCAACGACAGCGCGACAGTTTGCTTACCCGGGCCGGTGGAATATTTTTCCATACAAGGCATTTTGCCTGCTCCATAAAACCGCCAACGTTTTCGTTTATCAGGCCACGCAGGTCATAGGTAAACTGCACGACAATGCCGCTGGTCCCAAGCACGCGGCGCCATTGCTCAACCACGGCGGACACCTCAGCCGCTGCGAGAGATCGCAGTGGTAAACTGGAGACGATGGCGTCGACACCCGTATTTTCCGGCACAATGGTTTGTAATTGAGTCGCGTCGCCCTGGATAATTTTAATTTTGGGAAATTGCCGGCGAAGGTGCTGTACAAAGGCGGGCGATCGCTCCACGATGAGCAAACGACCTGGTGGGATCCCGGATTCCAATAACGCCGCGGTGACCGATCCTGTTCCGGCGCCCAATTCCACGATCAGGCCTGTTCCTTCGGCAGGTAGCTGGCGTGCCATGGCAAACGCCAAAGCCCTGGAACTCGGCCACACCGCGCCAACGGCACCCGGCCGTTTGATCAGTTCGACCAGAAAGAGCCAGGACGAACGTAAATACGACTTACACCAAACCGATTGCAACAGGCTTTGGCAGAAGATGGCATAGGTATTTAATACATTAGCTATTGATCGCATCTGCCCTCCAAATACAGCGAATATGCACAGGAATCAGGGTGACTGGCTTATCTGTGGTTGTGCTGAGTGCATTGTTGTCTCTGACTCTGTCTGGTCTTGAGAAATGTCCGAAAAATCGTTCACACGAATGATAGCAAAGGTGTTAATAACAAGGTAAACCTCCATCATTATAAATATCCTAGCACGAATGCCTGGACATAACTGTGGTCAGCCGCATAGTAAATCCACATCGAGTGGGAATGGTCATTTGTGGTTTCAACAGCTACGAAGACCGGTGATTTTGCACGCCCGCTTTGCGGACCTCGCGGTAAATGCTCAAAATTTCGCCTGTCACGGCATCAACGTAGATCTTACGCAGGCCCATTACAGTCTGTATATCGACTGAATAACACAGATTTGACCTGCCGATCATTTTTACCAATTCTGCGTGCCTGATTGTGCCTGGCGTAACTTGCAATGCTCTGGCTCGCGCCTGTTCCATAGTAAGTGGTAGCAACTGGTGCACAGTGTGAGCAAAGCCGGTAATGGATACGACGGCAAGGCAAATGGCTCCAGCTATCATTAAGGGCTTTTTCATGATCGTCCCCTCTAGTAAAGACGAATGGTGTTTAGCATCATGTCTTATCGTGTATTTCGCCATGCATTAAGCAATCATTAGATGGATCTGGTTTTGTTTTATTTTTTTCTTCCCTGGAACAGGTGGAATAACACCGGCATGGCGATGAGCACAAGCGGCAGTTGCACAATCAGCCCGCCGATAATGGCGATGGCCAGAGGCTGTTGCATGGCCGAGCCCTGGCCAATGGCGAAGGCCAGTGGCAGCAGGGTGAGGATCGCAGCGATGGTCGTCATCGCAATCGGACGCATACGGTTCTTACCCGCAGTAATGAGCGCCTCGGTGAAGGACATCCTGTTAACCAGGAATTGAAATTCAGAGAAGTAAAAAATCGCGACTTCGGTCACGATGCCGACCACCATGGTCATGCCCATCATCGCCGAAATATTCAGCTCGATTCCGGTCAGGTACAGGCTGATGAACACCGCGGCCAGGGCCATTAGCGGTATCGCCATGATTGCGATTGCGACACGGAACTGTTCGTAAAGGAACAGCAGGAGTAAAAACACCAGGGCCACAGCAGCGATCAACACCGTGATCAGACCGCGAAACGCAATCTGCTGTTGTTTGTAAAGACCACCAAGCTGGTAATAAACGCCCCTGGGCAACATGCCGGGTTTATTCATCATGTGGCGCACGTCCTTCGCCACCGAACCCAGGTCACGTCCACTGATACGGGCGGTGACGGCGACCATGCGCTTGAGGTTTTCCCGGTCGATTTGCGGCTGGCCACTGACGGCGGTGATCGTGGCAACCTGTTTGAGCGGGAACAGGTGTCCGTCCGGGGCGCGGATCAGCAATTTGTCGAGCTTGTTTACCGTGTCGTGGCTGGAGCGGGCAGTCCATACGCGCACACCGACCAGCTTCGGGCTTTGCTGGATACGGGTGGTGACATCACCGGCAATCATTTCCCGCAGGGTACGGGTAATGGTTTCCGGGTCCATGCCTTCGATGGCGGCCTTGACCCGGTTGACCTTGATATCCAGCGCGTCACCGGCCGGGTTAATGCCGTTAAAGACATCGACAATGCCGGGGATCTTGCGCAGGTCTTTTGCTGTTTTTTTCGCAAGTGTCGTCAGGGTATGCTGGTCGTTGGAGTAGATCTTGATTTCAATCGGCTGGGGCACGGAAGTGAGATCACCAATCATGTCCTCCATGAGTTGTGCTTCGTCGATATCCAGGCCAGGGACTTTTTGCAGCACCTGTTGCCGGACGTGTTGCATAATTTGCTCGATCGGCGGACGCGGCAGGGGTTTGAGGCGAATGAAGAAATCGCCCTCGTAGGCCTCGGTCACGCCACCGCCCAGCTGGGTGCCGGTTCGCCGCGAGTAGGTCTGCACATAGGGGTTGGCCTTGATGATCGCCTCGACCTGCTCGAGCAGGCGATTGGTTTCCGTGAGTGAAGTGCCCGGCTTGCTCACGTAATCCAGAATAAAGCCGCCTTCATCCATGTGGGGCATAAAGCCGGACCCCGTGCCCTTGTAGGCAAGCAAGCCGAGAGCGAGTAGCGGGACAATACCGACGAGCAGCAGCATGGGTCGGCTGAGCAGTCGTCGCATGATGCGGTCGTAGCGGGAAATAAACCAGTGTGCCAACATGCCGCCGTGCTGTTCGGCCTCGGCATCCTTTTGTGTCAGCCAATGGTCCGCAAGAATCGGTACAGCCAGCCAGGTGACCACATAGGAAATCACCAGGGCAGAGGCCATGGTCAGGGACAGGGCCTTGAAAAAGGCACCGGTGATTCCCCCGAGAAAAGCGAGGGGGATAAAGATGACGATGGTTGCCGCGCTCGAGCCTGTCAATGGCCGGAAGAATTCCAGTGCGGCATGCATGACGCGTTTATGATGATCGTGCTCACTGTCTTTCAGGCGGCGCATGATGTGTTCCACCATGACGATGGCATCATCGATGATCAGTCCCACTGCGGCGGCCATACCACCGAGGGTCATGATGTTGAAGGTCATCCCCAGTGCGTGTAACAACACCACCGTGGTGGCGAGTACCGCGGGGACGACCAGCAGGGCGATGATCGTGACCTTGCCGTTACGCAGGAAAATCCAGAGCACCAGCGCGGCCAGTGCGATACCGATCAGGATGGCATCACGCACACTGGCTGCGGCGGCAACGACCAGTTGGCTTTGATCGTACCAGTTGGCGATGTGGACACCGTCCGGTAGTTGTGACTTGTATCTGGCAAGCCGGGCTTTAACTTCTTTCGCGATTTGTACGCTGTTGCCGCTGGGTTGCTGATAAATCTGGAATAGCACTGCATCATGTCCGTCTGCATTGACTCGGATCCATTGGGGCGCGGTGCTGCGCTGCACCGTGGCGACGTCTTCCAGGCGGACGATGCCGTTGCCCGCGGTATGCAGTACGGTTTGCCGAATCTGCTGGAGGTTGTGCAGGCGCGTGTCGGATATCACCAGGTACAACTTGTAGTGATCCTCGAGTCGCCCGACCGCCGCGAGACTGTTGGCCGCGGACAGGGCGCGCGAGACATCACCCATGGACAGCCCAAGGGCCTGCAGCCGTGCCGGGTCTACCGTGACCTGGTATTCCTCGCGCGTGCCACCGACCACGCCGACGCGGGCAATGCCGTTGATCGACGACAATAGCGGTCGTATCTGGTAGATCGCAATATCGCGCAGTTTAGTCAGCGAGACCTTCTTGGACGTCAGGCTGTAGGCCAGGATGGGATAGGTGGTGGGATCCATGCGCCGGGTGCGAAGTCGGGTGCCGGGCGGCAGGTCGGGCAGGATTTGCGAGGCGGCTGCATTGACCTGCAGGGTCGCGGTGGCCATATTCGTGCCCCAGTCAAAATTGACCGAGATATCGGCCGTACCACGGCTGGTGGTGGAGCGCACATCGCGCACACCGGGCACGCGGCGAATGGCTTCTTCCACCGGGACCGTGACTTCCAGCGCCATTTGCTCGGCGGGGCGGTCACCGGCGTCAAGAGAGACCTGTACCCGGGGAAAATTGACGTTGGGAAACAGGGTGACCGGCAGGACAAAGGTAGCTATGATGCCGCCGAGCGCCAGCATGGCAAACAGAAACAGGATCGAACGGCGATGCGTCTGTGCCCACTGGCTGAAATTCATTGCGCCTGCACCCGGACTAGTCCGCCGTCGTGCAGTTCATAGTTGCCGAGGGTGACGACCGGGGCGCCGTCAATAAACGGACCCTGCACAGCCACCCAGTTGCCTTCTTCCATACCGGTTTTTACATTGATACGGTGCGCATGTTTGTCCACGACCTGATAGAGATAGGCGCCGTCTGTGTCCTTCAGCACGGCGCGTCGGGGGACGGCATACTGGCGTTTGCTTGCCGTCTCGATTTCTCCACGAACCCGTTCACCCGGTGCGAAGCCTGTCGCCTGAGTGCGTATTGACACGTCGACAAGCTGGGTCTTTGGATTGATTTGACCTGCAACCCAGACAACCTGGCCTTCACCGTGCAGGTTGCTGTCCAGTACGGAACTGAGCATGACCTTCTGGCCCGGCTGCAAAAACCGGCTGTCACTGGGTTCCACCCCGAGACGGGCACGCAGGGTTGTGACATTAGCGATTTCAACCAGGTTGGTGCCTGCACTAAACCGATCGCCGGGGACCGCCTTGACGGCAATGACGACGCCGTCAATCGGTGCAGTCAGTTTGTTGCGAGTGATGCCGGCACCCAGACGTTTTTGCATCGCCATGGCTTGTTTGGCGTCTTTCAGATTTTTTGCCGCGTTGTCGAGACTGGAGCGGGTTGTTAACTGTTGGGCAAACAACTTTTTTTCACGCTTTAATTCTGCGCGGGCATAGTCCAGGGCATTCTTGGCCTGGGTATAACTGAGTGATGAAGCGGGGTCGCTGGTGACCGTGAGCAACAGATCATTTTTATGCACACGCTGGCCCGGGTTTACCAGCACACGATCGACACGACCCCCGATAGGAAAATTCAGGTTAACGGTGGCATCCGGTTCCGGGGTCAGGGTCCCGAACCCGGTGATGTGACTTGTCATCACGCGCTGGCGCAATGGCATGGTCTGAACCAGGACACTGGACTGTGCGTCAGCCTCAGCAAATAACGGCCAGCATATGCTGAATGCAATGAATAGACTCAGTAATAGTTTCATTGAGTTTTCTCGGCAATGCGTTGGGGGAAATCGCCGCCTATCAGGGTAAGCAGGGCAATCCTGTTTTCCTGCAGAGACTGTTTCAGGTTAGCCGCTTCGATGTGCTTGGCGATACGTACCGACTCGAAAGAAACAAATGCGGCCGTGTCCAGCGAGCCACTGGCCAGTGCAGCACGTGCACGATTTGCTGCGCGATCCAGTTCGGGCAGGTGTTGAGTGATAGTCTTCAGCTGGTTTTGTAATAATTTACGATCGGCCAGTAGACGCAGCACTTTCGAGCGTGCGCGATTGAGGCGGATTTCATAGTCATCGTGCAGGCGCTGTCGGGTTGCTTTAGCAATCGCGATATTACCCCGATTGCCATCAAAGATGGGCAGGGTCAGGGCCAGGGTAAAGCCGTGGGTGATGATACCGCCGGTATCCCGGGCTTTATTGAGGCCGAGATTGAATGCCGGAAACTGATTCAGGATCGCCTGGCGATAACGTGCGTCCTGCGCAGCGTAGCCGGCCTTGAGCGCGAGCAGGTCCGGCCGGCGTTGCGGTAATTGTCGCAATGCCTGTTCGACGTTTGCATTAGACAACGGCGCCAGTTTCAAATCGTCTACCAGCTTGAGCTGCACGGTCGGTGCCAGACCCAGCAGGTTATCCAGCTGGTGGCGAGTTTTGGCTTGCCGGCGCTGCAGGTCGTTACGCTGGCGTTCGGCATCCTGCCAGGCGATGAGGGCCGAGTCGGTCGCGATCACCGTCATATTGCCCTGGCTCAGCGCGACCTTTGATTTACGGTATTGCGCCTGCAGCAGGTCAGCCTTTCGGGTCAACCAGGCTAACAGGCGGGTCTGTGTGATGGCGCGCGTGAACAGCACGCGGGCGCGGGCGATGACCTGCCATTCCTGCCAGAGTAGATCCAGGTTGGTCTTGCGCAGATTTGCCTTGCCAGCGTCAGACTTTGCCGCATGGCTGATCAGGCTGTTGAGGTCGTAGGCGATGCCTGCGTTGTAGGCGGTAGTGACACCCGCTGCCTTGTGGACCGGGAAATCGCGCGCCAGATTGAATTGTGGATCCGGCAACAGTCCGGCGGCAAAGGCCTGGGCATGGGCAATATGCGCGTTAGCACGCGCCAGCTGCAGTTCGGGATTATTCAGCACAGCCAGGATGGCGATTTCCGTGATGTCCAGGCCGTTGCCGGGATCGATCGTATAGCTGGCCAGGTGCGGGAATGGCAGTTTTCGGGCATCGACCCGCAATTGCGACAAATTATCCGGCAGTAAGGGATGATCGTTCAGCGGTAGTGCCTGGTAGCTTGCGCAGGCGCTGAGCATCAGTGCAGCCAGGGCAAGCGCGAGGAGTTTGAGTAGATGTTGACGCATGCTAGGTGAAATGATTCCTGAACAGTTATTGCCGGTCGGCCAGTTTGAAACCGATACCACGCACCGTATGGATCAGGTCTGTACCCAGCTTTTTGCGCAGGTGGTGGATAAACACGTCGAGGGTATTGCTCTCAACTTCTTCACCCCAGCCATATAGTTTTTCCTCGAGCCGGCTGCGCGGGACGATTTCGCCGGGCGGGTCCATTAAGGCATGCAGGACTGCGAATTCGCGGGCGGACAATTTGAGTGGCTGGTTGCAGTAAAACACTTCGTGTGTGGCGGGCATGAGGACCAGTTGCTGGTAACGGATTTCTGGTGTTGCCCGACCTACGCGGCGACGTAACAGGGCGCGCACCCGCGCATTCAATTCCTCGAGATCGAACGGTTTGACCAGGTAGTCGTCGGAGCCGGCATCCAGGCCCTTGACCCGGTCATCCACGGCATCGCGGGCCGTGATGATCAATACCGGTGCCTCGCCGTCCCGGCGACGATAATCGGCCAGTACTTCCAGTCCCTGCTTGCGTGGCAGTCCCAGGTCCAGCAGTACGAGGTCGTATTGATGGGTCTGCAGTGCCAGCTCTGCCGCCTTGCCGTCGCGTACCCAATCCACGGCATAGCCTTGCTCGCGCAATTCTTCGTCAATACTTTCGCCAATCATGGCATCGTCTTCGACCAGTAACAGCCGCATGGATTGTCCGATTCCAGTGTTCAGGGCGCACACGTTAACACGCGTAATATTAAGAAAACATTAAGGTGGATTAGGTCAGGAGCAAGGCGGATTCAGATATATATTAAGTATATGCAATGTAGCTATCCGCAGTACCGGCTGGGATGTTGCATGGCACGCATGGGCAGTGAGGGTAAAAAAGTGTTTCTCTAGAGCAGGCGGGCTTGGATCCTGGCAGAGCACGAAATCTTTATAAAATAATGGCTTAGCATCAGGCCAGGGGATAATACGGACAGATCACATGGTTAACGCGGGGCAGCAATCTGCCGATAAGCAGAGACAGATACCCTATGCAATAGTGACGAAAGGATACGGTTATGCAGTCAGCCAGAAAGCAACCCGTGCTGGGCCGGAAACTCGACAGCATTATCCGCTTTACCTCTTCTATCGGTGAGGGAAGTACTTTTACCGGTAGTTTCAGCGGCGGTGAGAATATTGTGGTCCGGGGCAAAGTTGAGGGCGAGAGTGATGTTCGAGGTGCAGTGGTGGTTGCAGAGAGCGGCCACTGGAAAGGTAAGCTTAAGGCCGATATCGTCGTAGTGGCTGGTCGCTTCGAAGGAGACATTACGGCGCGGGAAAAGATTGAAGTGCTCAATGGCGCACATATCAATGGTAACCTGGCTTGTCCCAATATCGCGATGGAGACCGGTGCCATTCATGATGGGCGCCTGAGCATGCATTCCAAACTCAGCCATTTTGAGGAAAAGCGCGAAGCTGGCGTTTAAGGCCGTATTTCGCGGCGGTAGCGTAGGCCCAGATTCAGTATCCGCTGGATTAATTGATCGTACATGATGCCGGCCCGCTCGGCGGAGAATGCCACATCGTCTTCCGTGGAGATGGCGGCGTTGGGATTGGCCTCGAGTACGTAGAGTTTGCCGTCATTGGTCAGGCGCAGGTCCAGTCGGGCATAGCTGTTCATATCCAGGATGCGGTAAACCCGCTTGGCCAGGGCATTGATTTTCTCCGTCATGCCGGCTGGCAGGTTACGTGCGAACTGGTAATCGATACCCCAGCGCTCGCGATATTTCTCGTTCCATTTTACATTGTAGGTCGCGATACGGTGCATGTTGTCATCGAGCTTGTCGAAGACCAGTTCGCGAACGGGCAGAACCTGCAGGCGCGTATTGCCCAGTACCGCGACATATAGTTCACGCCCTTCGATGTATTGCTCGGCAATCGCATCGCCTTCAGCCATGGTGAACAGTTGCCCGACCCGTTCTATCAGCTCTTCCGGGTTGCTGACATAGGAAGCCTGGGCGATACCAACCGAACCCTGTTCCACCGTGGATTTCACAATCATGGGGTATGGCAGCTTCGCGACTTTCCTGGGGTTGACCTTCTTGCCGCGCGGAAATACAAAAAAACGGGGTACCCGAATGCGGTGATAACTGAGCAGCTTTTTTGACAGGGATTTGTCCCGCGCCAGCAACATGCCGCGCGGATTACAGCCGGTATAGGGCAGACCGACCATATCAAGATAGCTGACAATGTAGTAATCGAGGGCGCCGTTGTCGGCAAAGGCCTCCATCATGTTAAAGGCGATGTGCGGTTTCCATTCCTCGATACTGCGACGAATGGGGGTGATATCGTCTTCGATGCCCACGACCCGTATCTCGTGACCAAGCTGCAGCAGTGCTGTCTTGACGTCATATTCGCTGCGGCAGTCGCTCAGGCGTGGATCGTCACGGTCCACGATATCTTCCGGCGGGATCAGATTGGTATGGGTCAGGATTAGTACGCGCAGTTTACTCATCGGGCTAAATGGAAGCCTCCACTATGCAGCTTGTTCATCACTACCATAGTGACGCAGGCAATGACGTTTGACAACAATTCAGGGGAATCAGGATCGGCGCGCAGACCCAGTTGGTCACAGCGCCTGATCATTTCCTTGAGGACCTCATTAATCCGGTATTTGTATTCACCGGTCCAGCGTTCGACGACATGCAGGGTGGGTTTGGCCACGCTGCGTAAATAGCGTGAGGCCTTTTGTCCCTGAGGCAGATTTTGTCTGTCAGCAAACAGTTTGCGCAAGTCCACGTCGAAGAATTCAGGACTATCCAGGCCGTAGCGTTGACGTTTTTCCTCATAGAACTTACGTAAGCTCAGTTTGATTTTGTCGACAGGATATTCGGTCTGTTTGTTGCGCAACAGAGGAGATTTGCCGCTAAGGTTTGTCATAACGGCATCTACATATTGCAGCTTCTTCAGGGCGTGCCAGTTCTGGTAGCGATGCCTCCAGTCCGAGCGGGGGTCCAGCCAGACGGCAAAGGTCTCCGCCCAGTCCTCGTGCGGATGGCTTTGCGCATACCAGCCCGGCAGATTGATTACAAAACGTTTACTGTAGGGTTTGGGCAGATAGGTTTCCTTGTAAGCGGCATTGGGGTTGCCAAACATGGCGCGCCAATTGCGGTCACGTGTCAACTTATAGGCATTGAGGATCGCATGCCCGGTTTCATGTCTGAGCAGCTTCATGCACCATTTAGGGTCGCCCCCTTCCACTTCCAGCATGTATTCCAGTTCAAGCTGTTTCAGTTTTGGGTGAGCCAGGAAGAATGGAATCGCCACGCCAGGGACGCCATCAGGGCAATACCATTCATCAGAGAACCAGAAATGTGGCTGGAAGCGCAAGCGCCGGCGTTCAAGTTCAGCATACAGCTGGCGGATTTGCGGCATGACAGCGCTGTTTTCCAGATGCAGGCCGAGATCGCAGATACGCATATCCAGCAAATTCTCCCTGCTTTTTCGGACCCAGGGATATTTCGCCTTGGTGGATTGTGAGTGTTTGCTTATCGGCATGCGCTATGCATGCACTAAAACAAATTCGACAGATTCTTGTCAACCAGCATGTTCGGATATTCGTACAGAAATAGTGTATGGCTAGATCTGCTATATATTTATATGTATCCGCGCGCCAGGTGTCCCTGGTGTTATCCAGTCAATTCAGCACAACATGCAGGTATCACGATATGAGCGAGCAGCAGGTGAAAACAGTCGATTCGCGTCAGGCCTGGAAGCTGATCCAGGAAAATCCCCGGAGTTTGCTGGTAGACGTGCGATCGCATATGGAGTTTTTGTTTATTGGTCATCCCGTTGGTGCACTGAATGTCGCCTGGATCGACGAGCCGGACTGGAACGTGAATCCGAATTTTGTGCGTGAAATCAAGCAGCTTATGCTCGGTGGGCTGGCACATGGCGAGCCCCGAGAAAATGCGCCGGTGTTACTGATCTGCCGCAGCGGCAAGCGCTCGAAGGAGGCCGGTGATCTGCTGTTGCGTGAGGGACTGACTAATGTTTACAACATTGCCGATGGCTTTGAGGGTGAACTGGATGACCAGCATCACCGTAGTAGTCTCGGCGGCTGGCGGTTTGAGGGCTTGCCCTGGGAACAGTGCTAAGTATCGGATTTAACTCACGATCCACGATCGTGCAGGTACAGTGCTGGTGAGATTAGCGGTCATCCACTATAATTTGCAATCCTGGTCAATATAATTCCCGTTATGCTCAATGCCGAATTACAGTCCGTCGTTGAACGTCTTTGTGAAGATGGCTGTAGCGCAGTGACGCAATATATTTCCGATATCGAAGCCGGTCATTATCCTGCACAGATGCAGCACCTGGATCACCACGCGTGTGATGCCGTTCTGGATGAATTGAAATCGATTATGGCGGTGTATGCGCGGCGCAGCGAAAACTAGGCAACAGGCCTGGAGCTGAGCCGGTTAATCACAGGTACTTTGACCAATCGACACTGTTATCTCCGAACACGAAGAAGTGGGGATTGAGCAGACTTTCCTTGGTGTTGTAGGGCAGATCCTGCATGTCCATATTGGTCAGGCGACCACCTGCTTCCTCGACAATGCAGTGCGCAGCGGCAGTATCCCATTCCGAGGTCGGGCCCAGGCGCGGATAGATATCGGCGGCACCTTCGGCGACCAGGCAGGATTTCAGCGCGCTGCCCATGCTCAGTAGTTCGTAATCACCCAGCTTGTCCAGAAAACGGTTGAGGGATTCGCCGCGATGTGAGCGGCTGCCAGCAACGATGACCTTGTCGTGCCGCCGGCTCTGGACCTGGATAGGTACTGCAGCCTGTTCGCCCTGCTGTTTGAAGGCACCGAGGCCCTGTGCGGCGTAATAACAGGTTGATAAGGCAGGCGCATAGACAACGCCCAGGATAGCGCGGTGCTGGTGGATCAGGGCAATATTCACGGTGAATTCGCCGTTGCGCTTGATGAATTCACGGGTACCATCTAATGGATCGACCAGCCAGTAATATTCCCAGCGTGCCCGGTCTTCGAAAGGGATACTGGCAGACTCTTCCGAGAGCATGGGATATTCCGGTGCCAGCTCTTCGAGGCCGTCATCAATGAGCGCGTGCGCCGCCATGTCTGCTTCGGTGACCGGTGAATTGTCGTCCTTCTGGACGATGGAAAAATCCTGATTATAGATGGTCATGATGCGTTGCCCGGCTTCCTTGGACAAGCTCACCGCGCCATCAAGCAAGGTTTTTAGATCGGGTTGGGACATGAGGTACTGGCGTCTTGTGTGATCTGTTTACCAGTTAATTGTGCCAGCTTTAGCCGGGGAATGCTATGTAAATCCCGGGCGCCATAAAGTGACAGGCACGCCTTCAGGGCTGGCATGTTACAATTCATATACTGTAACAGGGCATAACACGATGGTAGATTGGCAACAAATTCACACAGTTCTGCTGGATATGGACGGTACTCTGCTGGACCTGCATTTTGATAATTATTTCTGGCGGGAACATGTACCGCTGCGCTTTGCCGAAAAACACCAGATCAGTGTGGATCATGCAAAAGATCGTCTGTTTCCGCAGTTCCGCGAGAAGGAAGGCACCATGGAGTGGTATTGCGTGGATTACTGGAGTGATACCCTGGATCTCGATATCGCTATGCTCAAGGCAGAGGTCGATCATCTCATTTCCATCCATCCCTATGTGCTGGAATTCCTGTCCCAGGTGCGTGCCGCCGGTAAAACCCTGGCGCTGGTAACCAATGCACACCAGAAAAGCCTGATGTTAAAACTGGAGCGTACCGCACTGCATAATCATCTTGATCATGTGATTTGTTCACATGATTTCGGTATGCCCAAAGAAAACCCCCAGTTCTGGGACAAACTCAAGGGGCGTCTGCCGTTTGAGAATAATTCAAGCCTGTTGATCGATGACAGCCTGGCCGTGTTACGTTCTGCCCGTGGTTACGGGATCAGATGGTTGCTGGCCGTGCGTAATCCGGATAGCAAGACGCCACCACGCACGATTGATGAATTCGAGGCAATCGACAGTTTCAGTCAGATTCTACCGGTGGTGTGAAGCGCGTATCCCATTTTTTGAAGCGCTTGCGGCAATAGGCGAGTAATGATTCGTAGCCATCGAAGAATAATTCAAAGCCTTCTTCAGCGGGTCCGTCATATTCACAATAATCATTGCTGTAGTTGCGACACAATTGTGGTCTGGTTTCGTAAGTGCCACAACGGCCATCATCCTGCAGGTATCGGCACCGTGAATAGATCAGGAGAAACCAGTCGCCTTCATCCTTATAGGCCTGTATCTGGTGATGGGCGAGTTGCCACAACAAGGTATCGAAATCCTGCATGGAACGTGGAGTGGCAATGGCCTGGGTAATATAATTGCAACACAGGGAGCCAGCGCACAGCGAACATTTGTCCTGCTCCTGGTTATTAACCTGGACCTTGATTGGCTTATAATCGGATGCTTTAGTCATGATGCGCTGCTATCACTAACTTCAGGGGTAACTGCTGGCAAGCGTAACAGGAAAATTTATGAAAATAAACTTCAGGTCAGGGCTGTGCGTAAAAGTCCCGAATTCACATCCAGTATTATCCGTTACGGATTCTGGCTGGTAAGTTCTGTATTTATTGGTTTGGCCATGTGGAGCCGTTATTACGAGCCGATGTGGTCATTCTATATCTATTTTTCTGTATCGTTTTTAATCTATACCACGATTGTATTTGTCAGCGTCCTGTATGTGCCAAGACACTGGCTGCGGCCATATATCACAATATTGTTTGATGTGGCGGCAATCAGTATAGCAATGCTGCTGACCGAGGATGGCCCGTTCAGTCCCTTCTTCCTGTTTTATGCCTGGTACTTTGTCAGTTACGCCCTGCGCTATGGGCGGGGACCATTATTGGCGGCAACCCTGTGTGGCCTGGCTGCATTCGGCATCGTGCTGACCCTGACGGACACGTGGTATACGCGTGTCTATGATGTGATCGCCTATTACGTCTTTCTTATCATCATGCCATTTTATACTGACCTGATGTTGCGTCGCCTGAAAAAGGCGCGTGATGAGGCCGATCGTGCCAATAAGGCCAAGAGTGAATTTCTTGCTGCCATGAGTCACGAGGTACGCACCCCGATGAGTGGTATTGTCGGGGTGACCAATTTGCTGGGACAGACCGAGCTGGATCTGGATCAGCAGGAATATGTCTCAGCGTTACAGGAATCCTCTTCTGCTTTGAATGCCCTGATAGATGATGTCCTCGATCTGTCGAAAATCGAGGCGGGCAAGTATCAGCTGGAAAATGAACCTGTCAATCTGCCCAAGACCCTCTTCGGTGTTGCCCAGATGTATACGGCCAGTGCCAATGCCAAAGGGGTTGAACTCTTTTTTGATTATGCGCCGGACATGCCTGATTATATCTATGGCGATGGCAAACGCCTGCGACAAATCGTGCTTAACCTGGTCAGCAACGCAGTAAAATATACAGAGCACGGCGAGGTCATCCTGCGCGCGTATATTGCGAGCCAGGAACCAGAGCCTGATGTTTTGAAGATCAGGCTTGAGGTAAAAGATACGGGTCCAGGGCTCAGCAAAGAAGAAAAGCAAAAAATCTTCGAACCATTCTATCAGGCCAGTATAAACCCGCAGCAGCAACACAGCGGTACCGGGCTCGGTACGACGATCGCCGCCAACCTGACCAGGCTCATGCAGGGTAAAATCGGCGTTGAAAGCGAGCCAGGTAAGGGTTCTACTTTCTGGCTTGAGATCCCCTGCCATTATGAGATTCCGTTTCGACCGGATTATACGGAGTTGTCTGCATCGCATCCGCTGGTGATTTATGAGTCGCACAAAACCAATCTGGCAATACTCGATCGTTATTGCCAGGGATTGCACTGGCCATACCTTGCTTTCGACCAGCAGGAGACAATGACAGAAAAACTGGAGTTACAGGTCAGTGAAGGCATGACGCCGGTTGTATTTTTGAGTGAACTCTTGTGCGGCGAACAATGTGGTTCACTGGCGGAGGAATTACATACGAGATTTGGCAGCAAAATCAGGTTGGTAAAACTGCTACATCTTTCCCATCTGCATGAGATAAGCCAGCATGAACACGATCTGTATGACCAGTTCCTGACCCTGCCGGTAACAGCGCATCGGATATTGAAAACGCTGCAGTCACTGCTGGCGTCACCTATACCGGGAGAGGGCGAACCGCAGTTTATGGGTACGACGACAGTCGCACGATTTCTGAATATCCTGGTCGCGGAAGACAGTCCAATTAACGCCAAGGTAATTACCTCTTTCCTGCGCCAGGACGGCCACCGCGTAGATCATGTTGAAAACGGCAAACAGGCGCTGGAGGCGATGCAACAGACATCCTATGACATGGTGTTAATGGACATGCGCATGCCGGAACTGGACGGACTGGAAACGACCCGTCGCTGGCGAGCGCAGGAGACCGATGATCGACATATACCAATCATTGCGTTGACGGCGAATGCAACAATCGAAGACAAAAACACATGTATTGCCGCAGGGATGGATGACTTCCTGAGCAAACCGGTAGACCAGGCGAAATTGAGAAAATTAATCAGGTCACTGGGATAAACTGAGTCAGGCATGCAGGCCAATGAGATATTTATTCAGTGATCCAGTGTTTTGCCTCGGCAAATTCGCGATTGTGGAACACCCGAACATGACCGGGGATTGCAATCCCGAATATCCTGATGGCCACCCTGATCCATTCGATATCCGAGACAACTGCTAATCTTTCCCAGCCGCCAAGATGTTTCAGGCCCAGCTTGGTGTCATCCCAGATTGCGGCTGTTTCGAATCCTGAGAACTCATCGCCCAAATGGTAGAGAAAGCGGGCCTTATCGTGGCGCGAGAATTGTGCTTCTACCGCTGGTATGATGACAGTTTCGTAATCATCTGCCGTCACCTTGCCTTTTGCGCTAAATCCCAGAACGTTGTCCGGCAGTTCAGTCATTTGTTCGATCATCTGGCTTCTCCATGCACATGGAATACGTGTTTATCAGGCTGCGGTTTAGTTTACCTGCAGCCAGAAGGTTACCGGCCCGTCATTCACCAGGCTTACCTGCATGTCTGCACCGAATATACCAGTGGCAACAGGCATGTACTGTTGTCGCGTATGTTCCACGAGGTAATTAAAAAGTTGCTGGCCTTTGTCCGGCGCGGCAGCGGAAGAAAAGCTGGGGCGGGTACCCTTGCGGGTATCGGCGGCGAGAGTGAATTGCGGTACCAGTAAGATACCCCCACTGATATCAGTCACGTTGCGGTTCATTTTGTCCTGCGCATCGGGAAAGACGCGATAACCGAGAAAGCGTTCGATCAGTCGATCCGCCTGGGTTTCGCTGTCGGCCTTTTCCACACCGATGAAAATCAACAGGCCACGGGCAATCTCGCCGGTGATGGCATTATCAACGCTGACACTGGCCTCACGGACGCGCTGGAGCAGGGCGATCATGTGAGATCGTGATACATGTCGTCGGTGGCATGTATCAGCGCGTTAACAATACCGGGTTCGCTGGCGGAGTGGCCGGCGTCGGGAATAATTTGCAGGATCGATCCTGGCCAGGCATGGTGTAGCGTCCAGGCACTTTCCAGCGGGCAGATTACATCATAGCGTCCCTGGACAATGACGCCGGGGATGTCCGCGAGTTTATCGACTTCATCCAGGATCTGGTTTTCGCGCAGAAATGACTGGTGCATGAAGTAATGGCATTCGATGCGCGCCAGGCTCAGCGCGGTATGGACCGAGCCGAAATGCTCCAGGACTTTCTGGCTGCTGATCAGGGTAGCCGTGCGCCCCTCCCACAGCGACCATGCTTTGGCGGCCTGGCTGCGGGTAAACTCGTCCTCGTGGGTCAGGCGCTGATAATAGGCGCTGACCAGGTTGTCGCGCTCAGCGGCTGGGATGGGTTCGAGAAATTTTTCCCATACATCGGGAAACAGACGACTGGCCCCTTCCTGATAAAACCAGTCGATCTCCCGTTGCCGACACAGAAATATGCCGCGCAGGATCAGGCCCAGGACCCGTTCAGGATAGGTCTGGGCGTAAACCAGCGCGAGCGTGGAACCCCACGAGCCACCGAATACCAGCCATTGATCGATGCCCAGATGGGTACGAATGGTTTCGATGTCTTCAATCAGAGCTTGGGTGGTATTGCCCTGCAGCTCGGCGTGGGGCGTCGAGCGGCCGCAGCCACGCTGGTCAAACAACACGATGCGGTATTTTTCCGGGTCGAAAAACTGGCGATGATAGGGTTCGCAGCCGGCACCCGGACCGCCATGCAGAAAGACCACAGGCAGGCCGTCGGGGGTACCGCACTCTTCCACGTACAGCGTGTGCGGCGACTCGACGCTGAGTTCCAGCGAGTTATATGGTTGAATCGGTGGATACAGGCTGCGCATGTGGCGGATTCCCCTCAGTCTCTTACCAGCTCGCCCCTGAAGCCGATGACGGTGGCGATGCCAATGGTCAGCAGTGCGGCCAGCACCAGGAAAGGACCAATGCGCAGGGTATAGTTGGCCCATTCGATCCCGAAGGTCAGCAGCAGCATGCTGCCCGAATGCAACAGCGCACCGGCAATAAACAGCCAGCTGATGATTTGCTTAAAGACGCGGCCGACCGCGATAAAGCACAGGGCCAGGCCGGCAAGGATATTGAGCACCGATTCCAGGTTACCGTGGACATGGGCGTTACGGGGCATATCCAGTTCCTGGCCGACGTTCACCAGTTTGTTCAGGGACAGGATGCCGGCAGTATTGGCCTTGGCAATATCCGCGGGCTTCATCGGGTCCAGGTCCTTGGTGAAATCATTGGTCTTGATGGTCTGCAGATTGCCAAGCGTAACCTGTTTTTCTTTCAGCGCGGCTGCCTGGTCCGGCAGGATCTTGACTATCATGTACGGCCCCAACGAGGCGGTGATCACCAGGTATAAAAATCCGAATGCGATATTTTTCTTGCCGATCATGGTGTCCTCCTTATCAGTCGTTATTATTATTGGCACACAGGAATGCCGGTGCCAACACCAACACCCTAGCAGAAATGTGCATGCTTTGCTGCAGGGGCAGGCTAGTCTGGTTCCACCTGTTCCAGGCGATAGCCCTGGTGGTAAATGGCGCTCAGGCGCCAGCCATTTTCAGGTGTCAGCTCCAGTTTTTTGCGAATGCGGCTGATATGGGTGTCAACCGTACGCGTGGTGAATTCGGAGCCATGGCCCCAGACCGATGACAGGATGTGGCCACGGGACAGCAGGCGCCCGAGGTTTTTAAACATAAAGGTAACCAGCTCGAATTCTTTCTGGGTCAGCTTGATGGTTGCGTCATCCTTTTGCAGGGTATGCGAGGTCAGGTTGATCCGATAGGGCGGATACTCGAGGACTTCCTTCTGAATACCACTGCTTCGTCTGGTGACGGCGGCAATTCGCGCAAGCAGTTCTTTCTGGCGCAGCGGCTTGGTGATGTAATCGTCAGCACCCTGGTTCAGGATGCGGGCAATATCTTCCTCACTGTCACGCTGGGTGATGAAGATGACCGGCGTTCTATGTTCCGTCTGTTCGTTTAACCAGTTCAGGATTTGCTCACCATCCTGCTCGGGCATCATCCAGTCGAGGATGTATAAATCGAAACTTTCTTTTCGCAGGGCGCCGGTAAATTCCCGGCCATTTGGATAGTGCACGACATCAAAGCCAGCCTGTTCCATCCATAACTGTATGGTTTGTGCCAGGTGGATATCGTCGTCTACAAGTGCAATGCGCAAAGCCACCCCCATCGTTGTGCTGGTTGCGAGAGTTCATTCGCGGTCGCTGGCTACAGGAATTGCAGCCAATGAAATACGGCTAACATGCCAGTTTTACCAATGAAATTCCAGGCATTTTGACACAGCCAGCGCCGTTGTGCCATTTACCGGCGGGCAGGGAACAAAAAGATAACCTCATAACTATAGTAGGGGAATAGAGGCGTGAGCCTCAGTCACGTAGAAATTCCGCAATCTTTTCACGTTCCTGCTGGGCATCTTTATAACCCAGCCGGATCAGATGTCGACAGTATCCTTTTTCAAATAGCAGATAGCTGGTAAGTCCGCTCCCATGGCCGCGCAATGCGCCGATACCTTTCAACATATAGCGCAGGGTTCTTGGCAGTTCATACAGGTACTCCTGTGCGAGTTCGCCAAGGTTCAGGCTGGGGGCGATCACAAAGGCACTGGCCTTGCGCAGTGGGATCTCGTTTTTACGTAAGCGCCGCGTGGGAATAATATCGATTGTCTTGTTGATACGCTCCAAACGTTCCAGGTCAGTTTCCATGCTATCGAGAAAAATGCTATCGAGTATATGGCCGGCGATCTGGGCCAGGCTGGGATATTCTGCAGTGTTGTTGCGATGCAGTTGGGTTTCGTCCTCACGCTGGTTACCGATGACCAGAATGCGATCGGCTCCCAGGTGCAGGGCCGCGCTCAGCGGCGCCATTTGTCGCATGGAGCCATCGCCAAAATACTCGCGGTTGACTTTCACTGCTTCAAATAAAAATGGAATGGCGGAAGAGGCCATGAGGTGATCGATATTGAGCTGGCATTTGCTGCCGAAACGCCGCACTCGTGACCACGGTACGATGCTTTCCACGCCCTGGTAAAACGTCACGGATTGTCCCGAGCTATAGCCGGATGCGGTTATGCTGACGGCATGCAGCATGCCGCGATCGATGATCGACTGGATGCGGTTAAAGTCCAGGCGTTGTTGTAGCAACTCGCGCAGCGGTTTGCGATCGAGCAGGGCCAGCGGGCGTCGTTTTCCCAGCCCGCCAAGCCCCAGCGCGATCAGCCAGCGCCAGGCAATAAGCGAGATACTTTTAAAATCTGAATAAAATACCTGGGAAACGCGAAAGTTACCCCAGACGCGCAGCAATTGCGCAATGGCATTGTTGTAGTTATCGGCCATGGTCGCCAGCGAAGCGGCATTAATGGCGCCGGCAGACGTACCGCAGATGATCTGAAAGGGGCAGGGGCGGCCCTTGGGCAGCATTTCAGCCACGGCCTTGAGTACACCAATCTGGTATGCGGCACGGGCACCGCCTCCGGTCATGATGAGTCCACGCTTAAGCCCGTTGTCCATACGATCCTGCCATCCCTATTATCTGAATGTCCCTTGTCGTGTGTGAAATGCCAAGCTTGTAACAATTATATCGGATGCTCGGACCGCCTGGATTAAGTGGATTTGACCTTATTTTATATAAGGTAAGATTGGCGACGGGGTTAAAGCCGCTTATTGCGCTGACCGATTTAGATGGCATGCAGCCCCGGCCCGCCATCCATGAGATCAAACCCGCCGATTTACCGGCGCCGCCCCAGTCAGCCCTGGAAATGCTGCGCGCCTGTTGCCGCGACGATATTGATAACAAGCAACTGGCCGTGTTTGCCCAGACCGATCTCATCCTGGTTGCCGAGGTGTTACGGCTAGTAAATACCCCGCTGTTCGGTATTGCCCAGGAGGTCTCCGCCGTGCGTCATGCTATCAGCCTGCTGGGCATCCTTGCCTGCGCAATGTCGTGTTTTATCTGATGGTACGCGAAGCCATACAGATATCTGCGAGAGATCACTGCGTGGTTATTTCGTCACCATGATTGCCGGGATCTATCAGCCGCAAACTCGCCAGCTTCAGGTTAATGCCGGTCACATGCCGGCTCTGGTTTTGGGACCGGGCGAGGCAATCAGACTGATCGAGACTGGAGAGCAACCGTTGGGGATCCTGCCCGATACCCGTTTCAGCCTGTCTGAGCCGATTGAGCTGCGTGGTGCCACACTCTATTTATATAGTGATGGTGTCACTGAAGCGAAAACAGTGAACGGCGGGATGCTGGGACAGGAGGGATTGGTTACACTCCTACAACAGCATGCCGGCAAGCCGCCGGCGCAACGATTACAGGCAGTGGTTGGCGCTATCAGGCCGCAACAACAATTACATGATGATATTACGCTGCTGACGGTCAGCGGTGAGTAAACGCGATGCAACATCATTTATTTCACCAGCGCTTTGTTGCGCAAAGTGATCAACTTCGTCAGGTGCGCGAGTGGGTGCGTGATACGGCCATGTCCTGTGGTATGAGCGAAGAACAGGCCTGCCGTGTCGTGATTGGGGTGAATGAGGCCTGTATGAATATCATCACTCACGCCTATCGGGATTGTAGCGGTGATATCGAGCTGGATATCCTGCAGGACCAGGCAGATTTGATTTTTCAGCTTACCGATTTCGCGAGTACGATGGATTGCAGTAGGATTAAGTCTCGCGATTTGTCTGATATACGTCCGGGCGGGCTTGGCGTACACTTTATCCAGGAAGTGATGGATGAAGTCAGCTATCTTCCGGGCAGCAACGACAGCGGTAATGTCGTGATCATGAAAGTCAGAATCAAAGTGCAAGGGGCGGGGCATGGAATGTAATTTACGGACTGAGGGTCAATTTACTGTAGTGACCTTGAGTGGTGATGTTGACCTGCACTATTCGCCCGAGGCGCGCAAACAGATTCTGGAGCAGCTCAAAGCAAACAAGAATGTCCTGGTTGATCTGTCAGGTGTGAGCTATATCGACAGTTCAGGTATTGCCAGTCTGGTGGAGGGGTTCCAGCTGGCACGTAACAGGAAACTGCAATTTGGCCTGGTCGGGGTCAGCGAGGCGGCGCAGCAGGTGCTGCAACTGGCCCGGCTGGACAAGATCTTCCAGATTAAAGACAGTATCGGCGATTTCATCAATCAGTAATCTTTTCATGGACGAACCTTCCTCTCTTGCCATGCGTTTACGCCCATTTATTGAACGGCTGGGTCTGCGCAGCGTGCAGTTTGTAGAAGAGGCAGGTTATATGTCGAGCCTGTTGTGGCATTCATCGTGGTGGCTGATAAGCAGTTACCGTCGACGTCAACCGGTACGCCTGGCCAGGATCTTTCGTGAAGCCATGAGCATGGGCATTCAGGCCATCCCTATCATTTCGATTTTGTGTTTTTCTGTGGGGGTGATGCTGGCCATCCAGGGTATCGATACCCTGAAGACCTTCGGTGCCCAGGCCCAGGTCGTTTTGGGCATTGCCGTATCAGTGACTCGCGAATTTGCCCCCCTGATCGTCGGTATCCTGGTCGCGGGGCGATCCGGTTCAGCCATCGCGGCACGTATCGGTACCATGCTCGAGGCGCAGGAGATCGATGCCTTGCGCGTGATTGGCATCGATCCGCTGCGCTACCTGGCGGCACCTATCCTGGTGGCGATGACGGTGATGCTGCCATGCCTGACCCTGTTGGGTGATGTCATGGGCATCCTCGGCGGTGCGATCTTTACCGGGATCAAGTTGCAGATGCCCATGCAGGTGTATGCGCAAAGGACTTTTGACATCCTGCAGACCTTTGATGTAATGCAGGGTCTGATCAAAAGCGTGGTGTTTGGGGTATTGATCGCGCTGGTTGGTCTGAGTAATGGTTTCCAGGTCAGTGGAGGTGCCGAAGGCGTGGGACGCGCAACGACGCGTGCAGTTGTCATGGCCATCAGCCTGATCGTGATCGCCGATATGATTTTCACCTATTTCATGAACCGCTGAAGATGGCGGAGCCGACAGACAGGTTACCCGTTATCGAGGTGGAAAACCTGGTGACCCATTACGGGCGTCGCCAGATACTCAATGATGTCTCACTGACGGTGTACCAGGGCGAAATCCTGGTCATCATGGGTGGCTCCGGCTCGGGCAAAAGTACCCTGCTGCGCCATTTGCTGGGCCTGCATCAACCTACTGCGGGGACGATACGCCTGCTGGGTAAGGACATTTCCCGCCTGGACGATCAGGCCATGCATGCCCTGCGCCAGGAGATGGGGGTGGCATTTCAGGGCGGTGCACTGTTCGGTTCGATGACCGTCGGCGAAAATGTCACGCTGCCCCTGCGTGAGCATACCGAGCTGGATGAACACACCATGCAGATCATGACGCGCATGAAGCTGGAAGTCGTCAACCTGGCGGGATTTGAAAATCTAATGCCGGCGGAATTGTCAGGCGGTATGCTAAAACGCGCTGCCCTGGCACGGGCGGTGATTATGGATCCAAAGCTGCTGTTTTTTGACGAGCCATCGGCCGGACTTGACCCGGTGGCCGCGGTGGAGCTGGATGAACTGATCCTGCAGTTGCGGGCGGCGATGAAAATGACCATAGTGGTGGTAACACACGAGCTGGACAGTGCGTTTAAGATAGCCGATCGGATTACTGTGCTGGATCAGGGCCGGATCCTGATGACCGGTACAGTCGAGGAAGTGCGCAGCAGCGAAAACCGGCGTATCCAGAGCCTGCTTAATCGCATGCCGCGTGATGATGCAATCGATGCCGATGAATATTTGCGACGATTAACGGGTTATAGTTAGGCTGATGAAACAGGATCATATTAATTACTTCACCGTTGGTCTGTTTGTGCTGCTGACCCTGCTGGCACTTATGTTTGTGGTTTACCGCATTACCGGGCGATCGACCGATGTTGATGATTACTTTGTTGATTTGCACAACGTCAGCGGTATTCGCACCGGCAGCCCGGTGACCTATGCCGGCTTTCAGATCGGGCAACTTGGCGGGATTACCCCGGTGCGTGAGCATGGCAGGACACGCTATCGTCTGCAGTTAATGGTCAGGTCTGGCTGGCCAATCCCGCGCGACTCCACTGCCACGATTGTGACGCCAGGCTTACTGGCGGAAAAGCGAATCGACATCAGCGAGGGCAAGAGTCGAGAGTTACTTAAGCCGGGTGCCACCATCACGGGCGTGGAGGCAACCGACATGTTCAAACTGGTCAGGCAGATGTCGACCCAGTTTCAGCAATTGTCTGATCAGGGGCTCAAACCTCTGTTCGATACGATTAATCGTGAGATTACCACTACGGTGCCGGCGCTGACGCAGCAGACGGCACAGTTGCTCAAGCGTCTTAACCAGAGCGCAGATCGACTCCTGGTCCTGATGCAAAATGCCGATGATAAGCGCCTGAATAAAATTGTGACGAATACCGAGACCATGACGACCAATCTGCTCAAGGTTTCGGACCGGCTGAACAAGGCTTCCACACAGGTAAACAAGTTGTTGCAGTCCACAACAGCATTGATGAATGATAACAACAAGGACCTGCGCAAGGCGGTGATGGATTTACGAATGTCGATGGATGTGGTGGCAAATAACATCAACAGCGTGGTTGATCACATTGATAGCACTGCGCGGAATATGAGTGAATTTTCCCGCCAGATACGCAATAATCCGGGCGTGATTCTCAGGGCCAAACCACCAAGAGATGCGGCCAGCCAATGATGCGATATTTCTTCCTGCTCGTTCTGGCCGGCCTGCTCAGTGCCTGTTTCGGCAGTGGCGGGGTCGCGCCCCAGAATCGCTATTATCATCTGGCGGATATCAGTAGTGAAGTCAATCATCTGGACAGGCCGTTTGGAGTCATTGCGGTCAATCCCCTGCGCAGCGATGCTTTGCATCACGATCGCATGATCCTGTACAGCCTGAAATCGACACCGCTGATGCTCAACACCTATTACTATCACCTGTGGACCAACAGCCCCGGAAAATTAATCCAGGAAGACCTGATCGATTACCTGCGTGAAGTGAGATTTGCCAAATCGATAGTCCGTTACGGTGAGCGACAGCATATCGACGGCCAGATAACAGGTTATATCCAGCGTTTTGAGCGTATTGTCGGTGGCGGCAAGTCCGGTGTAGCCGTACGCATCGAACTGAGTTTTATCCCGCAAACACCGGGTGATAAACATGCCATGACCCGGATCTACAATGTCCAGCGTACAGCTTCGGACAATTCCATGGAGTCGACTGTTGCCGCCTTCAGTGCAGCCTTACAAACCATTTATGGCCGGTTTGTCGCGGATGTGCTGCGCAACGAGAACGGGGACAGGCCGAATCCCTGATCCCGACTAGTTTCACTGGCGTGCCTTTGCCGCATCCAGTTGTGACTGGATCCACCCGTCCATGACCGCGCGTGCCTGCTCCGGTCTTTCAGTCAGCAACCAGTGATCGGCGTCGATGGTTTTGATCTGACAGTCGGGCAGGACGCTGAGAATTTCCTGGTTGGTATCAACATGGCTGGTACTGGCACCGGTCGATAACAGCACGAGTATCGGAGTTGCTATCGAGGCCAGGGCAGGTAATGGCCGGGTCACTTCATACAGGTCCTGCAAATAATTCAGCAGTGGCATAAATTCCAGATCGGCAAACGGGTCCATATACAGGTCCGCAATACCCTTTTCCGGGTTGGCGGCCAGAAACTCGCGGGTTTGCCTGTCCAGCTGGTGCAGATCGCGGTAGCGATAGCTGCGTTTGCGCCAGCCGAGCCGGTAAGGCAGCCGCATAATGGCGGTGGCCAGCCTGAGCAGCAGACGCAGGCGGGCGACCCTGCGCAGTTTTCCGGTCAGGGCCTGTGTAAATATCGGGTCGAGCAGGATCATTCCGCCCAGTTGCGCCGGGTACTGGCTGGCGTAATCCAGTGCGATCTGCGCGCCCATGCTGTGTCCGATCAGGTAACCGGGCAGGGCGAACTGTTGCAGGACCAGGCCAAGGTCTTCGCGCCAGTCGGCACGTGAGTAATGCCGGTATGTCATGGCCCGGCCATGGCCGCGCAGGTCCATGGCGAGCAAGTGGCAATGCTGTTTCAACTGGCTATTCGATAAATATTCATACCAGCGACTGGCGTTACTGGCCAGACCATGCAGGCACATGAGTGTGGCCTGAGGCTGTTGCGACGCGCGCAGATAATAGGCCACTGTCTGGCCGCGGCGACGCAGTGTATGAAGGCTACCGGCTTCATGATCATGCATGGCTGGTATCTCGTTGCAGACAAATGGTCATGGTTCTGACATCAATTGCATTTATAATTGTGCACTGTTTGTAGAACAGAATAAAAAATGAAAGGCACGATTACACAATATATAACACTAGGAATAATGCTGTTAGTCATCGTGTTAATCGTGAGTTTCTATCCGATCCAGCATGAGCATGCCGTAAGTGGTAAGCAGAATCATGTCAATAAGATCAGCAAACTGACCAGCCAGTACAAATCCGGAAAAGTTCGCGCTGACTAAAAGGCAGTTTGCTCCCTGTTCCTGGTTCGTCATGAACCGGAGGCGACCACGCTGATTACGTTTACTGTGTGGATGCTACCCGCAGGCTGTTATCCACCTTCTTCACCCCAGCCACTGAGTAGGCAATGACCTCGGCGCGGTGTTTTTCGTCCTGGGTATTCACCACGCCCTTTAGCTGGACGATGCCCTTGAAGCTGTCGACGCGGATCTGGAACAGGCCGGTCTTTGGGTCATCGACGAGTTTGCTTTTGATCTTGGCGGTGATCATGCTGTTATTAAAAAATTCACCATTGCTTTCGACTTGCGGCGGGCTGGCGCAGGCGCTCAGCCAGAGTAGCAGGACGGCAGGGATGATTGTGCGTGCAAAGGTGGTCAGCATCATCGGTTTATTCTCTCGTAGTCAGCTCGCAAACAATTGCGTCGGGTCACGGAAGGCCTTGAACTCCAGCGCATTGCCGGAGGGGTCGAGAAAGAACATGGTGGCCTGCTCTCCGACCTGGCCGGCAAATCGTATACAGGGTTCAACTACAAATTTCATGCCAGCCTCGCGGAGTCGATCGGCCATGCGCTGCCAGTCATCCCAGTCCAGCACCAGGCCAAAGTGGGGCACCGGGACCTCATGGCCATCCACCAGGTTATGGTATTGCTGGAGTGTATTGGGCGATAAATGGGCCACGATCTGGTGGCCGTAAAGGTCAAAATCGATCCAGCTGTCACTACGGCGGCCGACACGGCAGCCCAGGATGTGTGTATAGAAGTCACGAGTCACCTCGAGATCCTGTACCGGGAATGCCAGATGAAACGGTGTCATATTTGTTATTGTGCTGGTTTTCTGAATCGTGGCTGGTTGCGTGTCGATACATAATAACTATATTGGCCGGGAAAAGGCCGCGCAATAATTACTGTTGATTTCTCTGTAACTGGATCACATTTTTACGGGCAAACTCACCGGGTCAGACACGACACTGGCTGGCTGTGAGGCTACACTTAGCAAGTAATGGAATGCCCATTATATTGAATAAGATGGCGTTGACCGCACAGGCTCTGGTTGAAGATATCGGCACCCTGGTTTCCCTGCCGGAAGTGGTGTTGCGAATCAGCGAGATGGTCAACGATGACCAGATGGGTGCGGCAGATGTTGACCGGGTCATCGGCCAGGATCCCGGCCTTGCCATGCGCCTGCTTAAAATCGCCAATAGCCCGATGTATGGCAGTATGCGCCAGATTGATTCCATCTCCCGCGCGGTGGCCATCATAGGTACCAGGCAGATCAGGGATATTGTCATTTCGACCACGGCGGCCAAGGTCTTCGAGGGCATCCCCAATGACCTCATTTCCGTTGCTGATTTCTGGCACCACAGCCTGTATTGCGCCCTGTTGGCCCGCGCCCTTGCCGAACAGACAAAAATGGCCAATGCGGATACCCTCTTTACTGCGGGCCTGTTACACGATATCGGTCACTTGATCATGCTCAACCGGATTCCGCAGGAAGAGCTAGCGGCCATTATGTTAACGGTACAGGGGGAAGCCAGCCGTGACCTGATTGATGCCGAACGGGAGTTGCTGGGCTTTGATCATACCGAAGTGGGCGCCCACCTCGCGCGAGAGTGGCATTTGCCGGAAGTCATCGTGGAGTGTATCGCCTATCACCATCAGCCGGCACAGGCCAAAGACTATGGTTCAGCCGTTGCCCACATTCATATCGCCAATGCCATTGCCTCCTTGCCCTACAGTGATATCCCGGCAGCGGAAGACATGCAGCGTATTGGGCCAGAGGCCTGGGACATGGCCGGCTTACGGCCGGATGATATTGGCGCTGCCGTCCAGGCGGTACAGGCTCAGATTGGGGAGACCCAACAGGCCCTGTTCGGTGATGCCCTGGAATAAATGCCCTGGCCAGGGCCTAGCTTTTCTTGCGGCGTTGCTGGACGGCGGACGCCAGTTCCCGTAATACCGGCACACTTTCTTCCCAGCTGATACAGGCATCGGTAATGCTTTTGCCGTATTCCAGCGCCCTGTCTGGAACCACGTCCTGGCGGCCGGCATGGAGGTGACTTTCGATCATGGCGCCAACGATACGTTTATCACCCCGGCCAATCTGCTGGGCCACATCGTGCGCGACCTGGATCTGGCGCTGGTGTTGTTTGGCACTGTTGGCATGGGAAAAGTCGATCATCAGCCGTGGTGCCAGTCCGGCATGTTCGAGTTCGCTGGCGGCCCTGGCGACAGAATCGGCGTCATAATTGGGTTTGCGCCCACCGCGCAGGATGATATGACTGTCTTCATTGCCCGCGGTGGAGAAAATCGCGGAGTGTCCGGCCTTGGTCAGTGACAGAAAATGGTGTGGGCGGCGGGCGGCGCGAATGGCATCCACGGCGACCTTGAGGGTGCCGTCAGTACCGTTCTTGAAGCCAACCGGGCAGGACAGGCCGGAGGCAAGTTCCCGGTGTACCTGGCTCTCGGTGGTGCGGGCGCCAATCGCGCCCCAGCTGATCAGGTCGGCGAGGTATTGCGGCGTGATCAGGTCAAGGTATTCCGTGGCTGCCGGGACCCCCAGGTTGTTGATATCCAGCAAGAGCTTGCGGGCAATCCGCAGGCCCTCGTTGATGTGGTAGCTGTCATCGAGATGCGGGTCATTGATCAGGCCTTTCCAGCCAACCGTCGTCCGCGGTTTTTCAAAATAGACCCGCATGACGATCACTAAATCCTCGCCCAGTTCTTCACGCATTTGCCTGAGACGCCCGGCATATTCGAGGGCCGCGGCAGGGTCGTGAATGGAGCAGGGACCGATAATCACCAGCAGGCGGTCATCTTCACCCTGCAGGATGCGGTGAATGGCCTGGCGGGTTTCGCAGATGGTGGTCGAGGCGGCATCGGTGATCGGGAATTCGGCGTGCACGACATTGGGCGGACTGACCTCCATGATTTCGAGGATGCGCAGGTCATCGGTTTTGTCTTGCACGCTGATAATTTTGTCGCCGCTGGCGCTACTCATGAGCTCTGTCTTGTCGTTACCGGGTGAATCGTGGCGTCGTCCGGCATGGCCAGCGACGCAGGGCTGGCTATTCTACTGTAGCCAGCCGGGCGAGAGAAGTCGCGGCGCGGTTCCGGGCGCGGATCAGTGTCCCAGATCCGACCACTTTTTGCGGCTTCTGACCGATCCCGTGGCGGCCAGCTGCTCCAGGAATTCATCAAAGCTCGGCGTCCGGGCCTGTGTGTGCAGCTCGGCGACGCGCTTGAGGATATCTTTATACAGCTTCATGACCCGGACCTGGCCCAGTTGGTGGATAGCAGCCTGGGCCTCGTCAGTCATGGCGAGACGATAAAACAGGTACATGACCTTCTGGGTGTTGTCGCACAGGTTACCGTAGCGGTCGTATTGCGGGGTAAACTTGGCGGCAATGACCCGCAACAGCGTGGCCAGGGCGCTGGCAGACAGACCCAGTGGCCGGGCCTGATCGCCCTGCAGCACCAGCACGCTGAAATCCAGCAAGGGCAGGATTTTTTCCTTGGAAAACCCGCAATATTCCGCCAGGGGCTGGGTGTAGTGTTCGGGTTGCAGTAAAAACGCACTGCTTAGCCATAACATGTAGCGCGCGGGATCGGCGCGGTTCCAGGTGTCCAGGGCGGCGGTGCAAATTTGCAGTAACTCGCTGCGATCACACACGCGTATCGCCGCCTGCAGCAGATCTCGCAATACGGCCTTGCGGCAGTGGTGTAGTTGCGCAAGTACCGGCAGTACCACCTCGCGGCTGATCGCATCGAATTGCTGCTGGTGGATAATCTGGTAAAGCCCGGGCAGGTGATCACAGTCACGTGCGATAAGCTGGGACCAGAACGCGGTCAAGGCTATGGCGACCTGGGACTGGCGGGTCTGCAGGATCTGATCGAACCATTTGTTGCGTAGCTCGGTCTTGGTCGCGTAGTGCAGGCAGAGGGCGCTGCGAATGGTGCTGTCGGGCAGTGCACTGATGACAAAGCGCGGCTGGTCGGAAAAGAGATCCAGTGCCGCCAGCAGGATGTAGCCGATAGCATGCGCCTGTTCGTCCATCATAGCGTCGGCGATTTCAGCCTCTGTCGGAAACTGGCCATGATCCAGTACCGCCTCAAAACCCTGTTCGATCGCTTTGGCCAGCTCGGGGTTGGCCAGGATCACGATACGTTCCCGGGGCGGGATGTTGTTGTCGATATCGAGGTACATACCAAGATACGCCTTGGCAAAGCGTTCCAGCGATTCGATATCCTCACCGCGACGGATTGCCTCGATCTTGGGCAACAGTGTGCGGTCGTTTTCCAGACGAGTCACTTCGTGATCCCGGAAATCGGCAGCATACTTTGTCTCGAGGCTGGACATTTGACTTAGCAATGAAAGGGTTATGTGGATGATTGGCTGTGGTTTGCAGTCTACCATATACTCAGACGGGGACTCCAAGTACGGGCGGTCATGCAAACTTTCACCTGTAGTTGCGGCAACCGATTGTTTTTTGAAAACAGTCGTTGTATGCGTTGTCAATCGGAAACCGGGTTTTTACCCGATCGGTTGCTATTGGTTCCAATCCGGTCGCAAGACGGGAAGTACTGGAGCTGTGAACTGGTGCCGCAACAGCGCTATCGCAAATGCAGCAATTTCAATGCGCAGCATATCTGCAACTGGATGATCGCCGAAGACGATGACAACCAGTTTTGTGTTTCCTGTCGGCTCAACAAAATTATTCCAGACCTGGGCCAGCCGGACAATTACCGGCGCTGGCAGCGGATGGAGCGGGCCAAGCGGCGGACTCTGTACAATTTATTCAGGATTGGTTTGCGTATCGTCGATCGCAAGGCCGACCCGGATAATGGTCTTGAATTTCGCTTCATGGAAGATGTCAGGGAATATGACCCTTACACTCATGAACTGGTGCGCTATCAACAAATCATGACCGGCCATGATGCCGGCACCATTACCATCAATATCCAGGAGGCTGATCACAGCCACCGCGAGGCCGTACGCGAAAACATGAACGAACTTTACCGTACGCCGGTGGGACATGTCCGTCATGAGATCGGCCATTATTTCTGGGACAAGTTAATTAGCTCCTCATCCCAGCTTGCGCGTTTTCGTGAACTTTTCGGCGATGAGCGTGAGGATTACCAGGGGTGCCTGCAGCACTATTATCAAAACGGGCCGATTATCGACTGGCAGGAAGATTTTATCAGCGCCTATGCCAGTGCCCACGCCTGGGAGGACTGGGCGGAAACCTGGGCGCACTACCTGCACATTTCTGACACCATGGAAACGGCTAATGATTTTGGCCTCAGCATTGAAGGGCGCGCCTTGCTGGCACCTTTAAACATCGGTAACGGCAACAATGTCACTACTCCGCCTAAATATCTGTCTGAGTCGGGGTTTGATGAAATGCTGACGGACTGGATGCATCTGACGATTTTGATGAACGCGCTCAATCGCAGCATGGGCATGCGTGATGCCTATCCTTTCGCGGTGTCAGCACGCGTCGGTGACAAATTGCGATTTGTGCATGAGGTTATTGCCGCGGAAGTGGCGCGCCTGGCAGCGCCTGGCATTAACACATCGGCTGGCGGCGCAGGTCCAGTGTATAGGGGTAAGCCGGGTTAGGTTCCTCTGCCGGAGGCCGCAGCTGCCCCGGGCTATGGCCGTTTTGCCAGAAACGCGCCACGCGCCTGGCCTCGGCTTCAAAGGCGTTGACCGGGAAGGTCTCGTAATTTCGCCCGCCGGGATGAGCCACGTGATAACTGCAACCGCCAATCGAGCAGTTGTTCCAGGTATCGACAATATCAAACACCAGTGGTGAATGGATGCCGATGGTCGGGTGCAGGGCAGAGGTGGGTTGCCAGGCACGATAACGCACGCCGGCCACGTACTCGGCCTGGGTCGCGGTGCGCTGCAAAGGCACGCGCCGGCCGTTGCAGGTCACGACATAACGATGGTCACTGGCTCCATTGAGTTTGACCTGCACACGCTCCACCGAGGAGTCGACAAAGCGTGCGGTGCCCTGGGCGGTGACCTCTTCACCCAGCACATGCCAGGGTTCAAGTGCCATACGCAACTCCAGTGACAGGTCATGCAGTTGTATATCGCCGTAATGCGGGAAGCGAAATTCGAAAAAAGGATCCAGCCAGGACAACTCAAAAGCATAACCGGCGCGTTGTAAATCACAGCAGACCTCACGCAGATCACTGCGCACGTAATGTGGCAACATGAATCGATCGTGCAGCTCCGTGCCCCAGGGAACCAGGGGTTTATGGTAAGGCGTGCGCCAGAACCAGGCCACCAGGGCGCGCAGTAATAACATCTGCACCAGACTCATGCGTGCATGCGGTGGCATTTCAAAGGCACGCAGTTCCACCAGGCCAAGCCGGCCACTGGCAGTGGCCGGGTTGTAGAGTTTGTCGATACAGAATTCAGCGCGGTGGGTGTTGCCAGTCACGTCGACCAGCAGGTTGCGCAACAGCCGATCCACCAGCCAGGGTTGTGCCACTTCGCCATCCGGCAGTTGTGAAAAGGCGATCGCGAGTTCATACAGGTTTTCGTTACGCGCCTCATCCACACGCGGTGCCTGACTGGTCGGTCCGATGAACATGCCCGAAAATAAATATGACAGGCCGGGGTGGTGCTGCCAGTAATTGATCAGGCTGCGTAAAAGATCGGGGCGGCGCAGAAACGGGCTGTCAGCCGGCAATGCGCCACCCAGGGTAACGTGATTGCCGCCACCGGTGCCGGTATGCCGGCCGTCCAGCATGAACTTTTCAGTCCCGAGCCGGCTTTCCCGTGCGATCGCGTACAGGTCGGTGGTGTTATTGACCAGTTGTTGCCAGTTGCTGGCCGGGTGAACGTTTACCTCAATGACCCCCGGGTCCGGCGTGACCATCAGGCGCAGCAGGCGCGGGTCCGTGGGTGGCGGATAGCCCTCGATGATCACCGGGATAGCGGTTTGCCTGGCCGTGGCTTCAGTCGCGGCAATCAGGGCCAGGTAATGTTCGACGTGGGTCAGTGGCGGTAAAAACACGTGCAACCGGCCATTGCGCACCTCGACACACAGCGCGGTCTGTATGACTTCTGTGCCATCGTCGTCCGCCGGGGGTTGCTCGTGTATTTCCGGGTGCGGGTTCTCACGGTTGAATTCCTGGCTGTAGCGGCGCGCGATTTCGCCATAGTTGTCACCCAGCGGTGGCAGTGGTTCAAACAGGCTACGCTCGTGCTGCACATCACGTTTTTCCGGTGAGACATGTGGCAGTGAGTCCAGCGGCAGGCGCAGGCCCATGGGTGAGTCACCGGGAACCAGGTACATACGGGAATGGCGAAAGCGCCAGCGACTGCTGCGCCAGCCGGATTGATCGTCGTCGTATTCCAGTGGCAGGGCGTAACCGGTAATGCTATTGAGTCCGCGCCGGAGTAACTGGGCAAGACGCTGACGTTCCAGCGGATCATCCAGCCTGGCGGACTCGGGGTCGAGGTTTATCGGCAGCTCCGCTTCTCTATATAAATAGTAAAAACAATCCTCATAACCGGGCGTCATAAATTCCGACCTGAGGCCGAGATGCTGGGACAGGACCTCGGTAAACTGTCTGGCATGCTCAGCTGTAAATTCATACGATTTACTGGTATCGGCGAGTAGTGTGCGGTCATGCCAGAGAGGTTTACCGTCATCGCGCCAGAAACAGCCCCAGGCCCAGCGTGGCAGTGGTTCGCCCGGGTACCACTTGCCCTGGCCATAGTACAACAACCCTCCCGGCGCAAAGCGTTGCCAGATCCTGCGCAACAACACGTCTGCACGTTCGCGTTTCTGTTCGCCATCAGCTGCGACGGTCCATTGAGCTGAGTCCATATCGTCAATGCCATATCGTCAATGGAGACAAAGGTGGGTTCGCCGCCCATGGTCAGGCGCACGTCATCGGCCTGGAGCTGGACATCGATCTGCTTGCCCAGTGCCAGGATCGTCTGCCACATGTCTTCGCTATATGGCCTGGTGACGCGCGGGTCTTCATGAATGCGGGTCACGCTGTTATCAAATTCAAACTCGACCCTGGCATCGCCCGTGTAGGAACCGGATACCGCTGCTGCGCTGGCGGGTTCGGGTGTACAGGCCAGCGGGATATGGCCTTCGCCGGCAAACAGGCCGGAGGTCGGGTCGAGTCCGATCCAGCCGGCACCGGGCACATAGACTTCGGTCCAGGCGTGCAGGTCAGTGAAATCCTGCTCCGGCCCCGACGGTCCATCCAGGGATTTTTGGTCCGGTGTTAATTGCACCAGGTAGCCGGAAACAAAGCGTGCCGCGAGGCCGAGGTGGCGCAGGATCTGTACCAGTAACCAGGCGCTGTCGCGACAGGAGCCAATCGCGTGTTCCAGGGTTTGTTCGCAGGTCTGTACCCCGGGCTCCATGCGCACGTTGTAGTCGATGTCCTGTTGTAATTGCTGGTTCAGGCCCACCAGAAAATCCACGGTGTTGCCGGGTGACAGATCAACCTGCTGCAGCCAGGACTTTAATAATGGCCCGGCTTCCACGATGTCGAGGTAGGGGGCGAGTTGCTGGCGCAAGCCGGTTTCGTAACGAAACGGAAAGGATTCGGCGTACTCTTCAACAAAAAAATCGAAGGGGTTGATCACGGTCATGTCCGCGATCACGCTGACATCAACGCTGAGTTGTTTCACCGGCTCGGGAAACACCACGCGCGCGATGAAATTGCCAAACGGGTCCTGTTGCCAGTTAATGAAATGTTTTTCAGGCGTGATCCTGAACGAATAGGCTTCGATAGGGGTGCGGCTGTGCACCGCCGGTCGCAGGCGGAACAGGTGTGGCTCCATCACTACCGGCTGGTCGTAGCGATAAGTCGTCTTGTGTCTGATCGCAGCATGAATTGTCATAGCATGGCCGCGTGCAAGTTAATTACCAGATGTTCAGTTTCCGCCGGGATGATTATTGTTGTTTTTGACCAGGCTTGGTTGTTCCCAGTCGAACCGGGGCAGGCGGTTGAAGGCGCGGCGCAGGCCGTCGTTCCAGCCCTTTTGCAGGGAGCTGTAAAAGGGTGTGCCATAGTCGAGCCGCAGGTAGCGGGTGATTTTGAAATCATCGTGTTCGCAAATAGAGACCTCCAGTGGTGGTCCGACGGATATGTTAGAGCGCATCGTAGAGTCGAGTGAAACCAGGGCACAGCGGGCTGCATCTTCCAGTGTCGTATCGGCGCGTACCACGCGATCGAGAATGGGTTTGCCATACTTGGTTTCACCGATTTGCAAATACGGTGTGTCTTCCGAAGCGGTGATGTAATTGCCCTGGGGATAGATGAGGTAGATTTCCTGTTCGTGCCCGTGAATCTGACCGCCAAGGATAAAGCTGGCTTCCGGGCTGATGTTACTGCTATGCAGTGCGGCTTCATGTTCCTTCTGATATTCCTGGGATAGTTTGCCGATATAATTAGCGGCATCATAAAGGTACTGCACGTTCTTCAGGCTGATCGCCGCCTCATCTTTAATGTCCCGTTTTATGCTGTTAATCACTGCCTGGGTGGTTGCCAGGTTGCCGGACGACAGCAATACGATGACACGATCCTCCGGCAGGTCAAACGTGTACATTTTGCTGTAGGTGCTAATGTAATCCACACCGGCGTTGGTGCGTGAATCGGAGGCAAACACAATGCCGCGATTGACTTTGATTGCGACACAATATGTCATATTTTGTTACCTTCTGTTTTAGCTGCACTAATAAAGTGCACTTTCTTCAAATTGCCTGTCAAACAATGGTAGGTATTATAGGGTTGTTTGTATATGGACGTCAGGCGCATTTATTGCAGCAGGCATTTCAGTCATTCAATAATTTGTAGTAGTATTTTGATGCTATGACAATCCGCTGGGGAAGCTACAAAGTCAAGGGACTCTACGACGAATTGTTGCGCGTAACGGGCAAACCCCGTGATGCCGCAAAACCGTTGTGTGATTATCTGCGCGCGCTCAAGGACAAAGAAATCGAGGAATACAAGGCCGCCGCGGAACTGGCAATTCGGGTCATGGGGGTCACCTTTACCGTCTATACCCAGGAAGAAGGATCCATCGATCGTGCCTGGCCGTTTGACATTATTCCCCGCATTATTACCAAGACCGAGTGGGACCGTATCCAGCAGGGCCTGATTCAACGGGTTCATGCCTTGAACCTGTTTATTGACGATATTTATAACAAGCAGAAGATCGTCAAGGACAAGATCTTTCCGGCCGAGTTGCTGGAGGATTCGGTCAATTTTCGCAAACAGTGTCTTGGGATCAAGCCGCCGCGTGGGGTGTGGGCGCACATTTGCGGATCTGACCTGGTGCGCGACAAGGACGGGACGGTCTATGTGCTGGAAGACAACCTGCGGGTACCGTCCGGGGTATCGTATATGCTGGAAAACCGCCTGGTGATGAAGCGGGTCTTCCCGGATCTATTTGAAGATTACAGTATCCTGCCGGTAGACGAATACCCATCACAGCTTTATGACATGCTCGCTGAGCTGTCGCCACGCAAGGTCGAGCAACCGGAGGTTGTGGTCCTGACCCCCGGCATTTATAACTCGGCGTATTTCGAACATTCGTATCTTGCCCAGCAGATGGGGGCCGAACTGGTACAGGGCAGTGACCTGTATGTGGACGAAAATGACGTCGTGTACATGCGCACCATCGAAGGCCTGTCACGGGTCGATGTGATTTACCGACGGATTGATGATCTGTTCCTCGATCCGGAAGCCTTCAATCCGGATTCCATACTGGGGGTGCCGGGGCTGATGCGGGCCTGGAAGGCCGGCAAGGTTGCCCTGGCTAATGCACCCGGGGCCGGGGTTGCCGATGACAAGGTGGTGTACTCCTATGTACCCGAGATCATTAAATACTATCTGGATGAAGATGCCATTATTCCCAATGTGCCGTCCTATCGCTGTGTCAACAAGAGTGAACGTGACTACGTAATCCAGAATATCGATCAGCTGGTGGTCAAGCCAGCCAATGAATCCGGCGGTTATGGCATGCTGATCGGGCCGCAGGCAACCCGGGCCGAGCGCGAAAAATTCGTTAACCTGATTCGGCGGGATCCGCGTAACTACATGGCGCAGCCGATGTTAACGCTGTCGACAGCACCGACCCTAGTCGATAATCATGTCGAGCCGCGTCACCTGGACCTGCGCCCATTTATCCTGTCCGGCTCCACCACCAAGGTCACGATGGGTGGCCTGACCCGGGTTGCCCTGCGCAAGGGTTCTACCGTGGTCAACTCATCACAGGGTGGCGGCAGCAAGGACACCTGGATTGTCGATACGGAGGGCAGCTGACATGCTTTCCCGGGTGGCCGAAAATGTTTTCTGGATGGCGCGTTATATCGAGCGCGCGGAAAATATCGCCCGCCTGATAAACGTCAATACCAACCTTCTGCTCGATCTGCCCAAAAGCGCCAATGTTGGCTGGATGCCGATTATCGAGATCCTTGGCAGCGATCAGCTGTTTAACGAGGAATACGATTCCCCGGAAGAACGTACTGTCCTGCGCTTTATTATTTCCGATCAGAAAAATCCAGGTTCGATCGTCAGTTCCCTGGCCTCTGCCAGAGAAAACGCACGGACCATACGCGATATTATTCCGCGTGAAACCTGGGAGCGCATTAATGACCTGTTTTTGATTGCCAAAGCCAATGCACAATCCGGTATTGCGCGCAGGCATCGTTACGATTACCTGTCCAGGCTTATTATGGGGGCCCAGACCATTACCGGCCAGCTGGCAGGGACGATGTTGCACGATGTCGGTTATGATTTTCTGCGCATGGGCCGCAACCTGGAGCGTGCCGACATGACGACCCGGATCATCGATGTGCGTTCGGGTGACCTGCTGGAACATGAACACGAAGCGCTGACCCCGTATGAGAGTATTCAGTGGATGAGTGTGCTGAAGTCCCTGACCGCCTACCAGATGTATCGTCGCAGCGTACAGGTGCGAGTCAGTCGTTCTTACGTACTGACCTTTATTCTCAAGGATCGTAATTTCCCGCGCGCGGTCAGTCATGCGCTGGGTGAAGTCGAGGCCTGCCTGGTAAACCTGCCGCGTAACAAAGAAGTCAAGAAGCAACTTGTCGAATTGCGCGATTTTGTCCTGAATGCCGATCCGGCCCTGCTCAAGCAAAACGAGCTGCACAAGTTTATTGATCAGCTCCAGCTCAAACTGATAGCGTTCAGTAACAGCATTACCGAGACCTATTTTAACGCTCCCCTGTAAGTTCAATACGCAACCGCGAGTGCGGTATTATCACCGTTAGTTCCTGCCAGTCGCATTTGTCATGGCATGCAAACACCTTAGTCTGGCTGGCAATGAGCTGAAGTGCGGGAGGACAGAGACGATACTGTATGGCAAAAAACCGTGCACCTTTAAAACTGCTGCTGATGCAGCAAGGCTTTCGCGGGCTGGGTCTGTTAGTGCCATCGCTGGCTGCACGTCTGGCGTATCGACAGTGGTCTGCTACCCGGCGTTTTCGTGAATCTGAACATGACCGGCGCTGGCGGGTCCAGGCACGGTTGCAGATGCTGGATCATCCCTGTGGCCGTATTGCCGTGTATCACTGGGGGCAACCTGATCGGCCGGTTGTCATTTGTGTTCATGGCTGGAATGGCCGCGCTTCACAGTTTGCCTCCATGCTACCCATGCTGCTCAGGGCAGGTTATCAGGTAGTTGCCTTTGATGCGCCGGGTCATGGCAAGTCCCAGGGCAATTCGACCAATATTTTCCGTATCAGTGACGTATTGCGCAGCGTGGCCAGCCCATACCCGTCAATTGCGGCGGTGATCAGCCACTCGTTTGGCGGCATGGCCCTGGCATATACCAGCAAGCACCTTGGCCTGGCAGCGCAGAAGCTGGTCATGATAGCTTCGCCGATTTCTACCCATTATCTTATCGACATGTATGCCCAGTCCCTGGGGCTTGGCCCGCGGGTGATGCGGCGGTTCGATGCCCTGATTCGTCATGAGTTTGGGGATGATGTATTCGAAAAAATCAGCGCGGAGCAGAATTTAAAAAACAGTGAAATCCCGATACTGTTAATACACGATAAGCAGGACCGGGCCGTGAGCTGGCGTAACAGTGAGCGCATCGTGGAGACTGCCAATAATGCCGTGGCGATTTATACCGAAGGCCATGGGCATCGTCGCCTTCTGCGTGACAAGAAACTGATCCGGCGTATCATCGAGTTTATCAATAACGGTGGTATTGACTCATAAATCTAAGGAGGCGGATATGACTCACTATCAGGGTCGTTGTCATTGCGGGGCTGTAAGGTTTTCATTCGAGGGTGAGGAGATCGACAGGGGCGTACGTTGCAATTGTTCCATGTGTGCACGACGTGGTGCCATGATGAGTCCTTACCCGATTCCCCGGGCGCAGTTCCAGATTGTTGCAGAGCCGCAGGCACTGGGGCTGTATCAATTTGGTGAGAAAACCGCGGAACATTATTTTTGTAAGCGGTGCGGAATTTACCCGTTTCACGTACCCGGTCGGTATCCGGATCATTACCGGGTCAATCTCGCCTGTATTGATGAAATCGATACGTTTGCCCTGCCGTTTGATGTGCTGGACGGCAGGCAACTCTAGTCCGGCTGGCTATATCCGAAGTTGAGACCAAGACTGATCCGGGCCTTCGCGTGCTGATGGATAGTAACCTCGTGCTCGATCTCGGGATCAAAAAATACGAAAGTACCTTCGCTCGGCACAATCTCGCGGACACCGTCCGCGAGCCTGAGTAACAGCTTGCCGGACTGTGGCGGGATCTGCAGGTAATAGGTTGCCGATAACACTTCGTCGTTCACATCATGGGTGTGCGGCAGGGTCACATCATTCTGTTGCATCAGGTTGAACCAGAATCGCAGCTGCAGATCCGATGGTTTGCAGGCGAGCAGGCTGGCCGCCTGTTTGACGGCGCTGTCGAGGATCACGTCAATCTCCGGAACAACCTGTGGCGCAAGATAAATATTCTCATAGCGGCCCGCGAAGTAATGACTCTTGCGTGCCTGATCGCTGTCCTTGAGTGCGTATAGCTGCTGAATGATGGCCGGGTGATACGGCAGGCAATGCGGACAGGCGACCACGTGGCAGCTTGCGGAGAGATCGGGCATGCGCAACTGGCTCAACTAGCGATGACGGCTCTCCAGCCAGCGCGTGCCCAGGTGGATGCCCAGGATCATTGCCGCGACAGCGAGTACCGAGCTGATGGACAGGGTCGAGATCCCGCTGAAACCCTGGCCAATGTTACAGCCATAGGCGAAGGTGCCACCGATGCCCATGAATGCCCCGCCGATGGCGACAAGCAACGGTGAGCTGCGCATGGGGCCAAAGTGAAAACGCCGGGTCAGTAGTGAGGCGATGAAGGATACGCCCAGCAGACCGAGGACAAAGCAGATTTGCAAACCGAGGGAATGATGGTCACCGGTAACAAGGGTATTACCGATTTTCCACATCGGGCCGGAAACGGTAATGCCTGAAGGTGGCAGGGGATTGAACTCGTCATGGGCCAGAACACCGGTGGTATACCAGGCCCCAACGACACACAGGCCCATGAAGATCCCGGCAATCAGGAGTTTCGCGTCGGCGTGTCGTTTCCATTTGCTGATAATGAAGGCGAGCAGACCGATGTCAGCGACTGCCAGCACAAGCCATTCCGGCAGGGACAGGATCGCCGCGATACCCGTATCGCCGCCGCTCACGATAATCGAATTATGGGTGAGGGAGTACACCCGGGGAATCGAGATCACGCCGAGCTGAGTGGCTGTGGCGAAGATCATAAAAAAGAACACAGCTACCCAGGCGGAGCGGCTGCCCTGGCCGGCGAGGACCACAATGCGGGCCGCGTCGCCGCCGGCGAGGGCGGCGCCAACGCCAAAAATTACGCCGCCGAAGCTCAGGCCAATCCAGTCAAAACGTGCGTCGCGATAGCTGGTTTTACTGATATCTACGATGTGCAGCAGATCCAGCAGCTGGGTACCGGTGATGGCGATGAGGATTGCCAGGGCAAAAGCGATGGCATAGCGGTAGTCCCGTACCAGCGAGGCATTACCCACCGCCGCGACCAGACACATGCGTTGATGCCAGACAGCCAGGCCAAACACGGCGCCCAGTACCAGACCACCTACAATTGACCAGTTCGCTGGATTTGAAAACATATTGTCTATCCTCGTTTGCTGGTTAAAACGATTTAGCTCAGGTGTCCTGTTTGGGACGGACTGAGTGTCGCCGGACCAATCGTATTTATGGTCCTGTATACTCCCTGTCATACCCGGAACGGTGAGGGCCAGCGACAGGCGGAAATTGATGGCAATAAAAAAGGAGCCATGGGGCTCCTTTTTTACCGCAATTCCGGCCGGATTGCGATGTATCTTGCTAACCGAGCTGGGGTGTCCCTATCGGTTGGCCGGTACCCGCCCAGGCGAACATGCCACCGCGCAGGTTGTACACATTTTTAAAGCCCTGCTGCTGCATAAACATGCAGGCCTGGGCTGAGCGGGCACCACTGCGGCAGATCAGCACGAATTCTTCATGCTGTTCCAGTTCGTTGAGACGTAACGGTACCGTGGCCAGCGGCATGGGAATAGCGCCCGGGATGGTGCCACCCTGGATTTCGCTCATTTCACGCACATCAATGATCTTGAGCGGTTTCGCCTCGTCGGTCACCCACTGGGCCAGGTCACCAGCCTCTATCTCTTTGATTCCAAAGTGCATAATTGGTCCTCACGACGCAGTTTTAGAATATTAGCAAATTCTGATTAATTGGCTCGGCTATTTATAGTGAAACTGCCGTGGAAATTCAAGTCATTTGCCCGGGATGGCGGTACAAAACTGGAAAAATGATCGCAGGCCCGGGTGACCGGGTTGAATGCCGCCCTGTGCTAGGCTTGGCCAATTTGCCACCGACGTAAAATAAGGAGCGCCGCATGAGCCGAATCCTGGTGGTCGGTAATGCTACCCTCGATATCGTCCACAGCGTCAGCCATTACCCGGCCGAGGACGAGGAGCTGCGGGCCACATCGCAGCGGCGTCAGCGTGGTGGTAATGCGGCGAATACCGCGGTTGTCCTGGCCCAGCACGGCCACCGGGTCAGTTTTGCCGGGACCCTGGCCGATGACCCGGCGGCGCAGGAGATTCGGGCTGATCTCAGCCAGTATGGTGTTGACCTGGGCAGCTGCCAGGTCATGTCGGCGAGCCAGTCACCCCTGTCGTGTATCACCCACAACCAGCAAACCGGCTCGCGGACTATCGTGCATTACCGGGACCTGCCCGAATACAGCAGTGAGGCCTTTGCCATGCTTCCCCTGAGCGAGTTTGACTGGTTCCATTTTGAAGGCCGTAATCCACAAATGTTGACCAGCATGCTGACACACCTGCAGCAGGTACGCGTTGACCAGCCCATTTCGGTTGAGGTGGAGAAGGAGCGGCCGGGTATCTCGCAGGTCTTTGGACTGGCCGACGTGCTGCTATTCTCGCGTGCGTTTGCCTGGGCGCGCGCTTGTGACTCAGCGCAGGCGCTGTTCACGCAGGTTCAGGCGCAGACCAGCGACGCGATACTGGTATGTGCCTGGGCTGAACAGGGTGCCTATGCCCGTGCAGCCAGTGGTGAACTGTTGCATCAGCCGGCCCGGTTCGTCGACAGGATTTGTGACAGCGTGGGCGCGGGTGATACCTTTAACGCCGGCCTGATACACAGTTTGCTTAGCGGTCGTACGTTAGCGGCAGCCCTGTCTTACGCCAATGCCCTGGCCGCGAAAAAATTGCGTCAGCCCGGTTTTGCCCATCTGATCGAGTCGCCTCAGGCGTCAGACGCGTAACCCGGAGCTAATTCGGCATCCTGCGGTCATACGATAAAGAGGCGCAGCGATAAAACCACAAGAGAGATGAGGGAGTTCTTATGCAGATACAGATTCGACAACGCTGGTTAGGCTACCTGTTAGGCTGCATGGTGCTGCTGGGCGGCAATGCACAGGCGGAAGACAAGACCGGCAAGTTCTACGGCGCGGTGGAGACCGAGTATCCAGCCTGGTTCAAGACCAGCTTCCTTGACCTGCGTGATGACCTGGCCGATGCCAACAAGGCTGGCCACCGGCTGGTAGTGTTATTCGTACAAAATGGCTGCCCCTATTGCCATGCCCTGATAGAGCGCAACATGGCGCAAAAGGACATCGAGCAGATTATGCGCAAGCATTTCGATGTGGTCCTGATCAACATGTGGGGCGATCGCGAAGTGACGGGGCTGGATGGCAAGCAATATATGGAAAAGAATTTTGCTGCAGCGCTCAAGGTTCAGTTTACACCGACTCTGTTGTTCTTTAACGAGAAGGGAAAGGTAATCCTGCGCCTCAACGGCTATTTGCCGCCACACCGCTTCAAGTCAGCGATCGAGTACGTCGCCAACCATCAGGAAAACAAGATCAGCTATCGTGACTACATGGCGGCGCATGCGGTTCACGGCAAGGGCGGTAAAATGCGCTCGGAGCCGTTTTTCGCCAAACCACCGTACGACCTGCGCAAGCTGAAAGGCACGAAACCCATTGCCCTGTTTTTCGAACAGAATGATTGTCCCAACTGTAATACGCTGCATGACAAGGTCCTCAGTGATCCGGGTACGCGCAAGGTCATTTCACACTTTGAAAACATACAGCTGAATATGTGGTCAAAAACGCCGATCATCACCATGGACGGCAAGCAGACAACGGCGCGGGCGCTCGCCAGGCAATTAAACATCAAGTATGCGCCGACCATTGTGTTAATGGATCCGCAAGGCAAGGAAATCATTCGTTCCGAGGCCTTCTTCAAGGTGTTTCATACACAGGGTATTTTTGCCTACGTGCTGGATGGCGGCTACAAGACTCAGCCCAGTTTCCAGCGCTGGTTACAGACGCGTGCCGATCACCTGCGCGAGCAGGGCAAGAATGTGGATATCTGGCGTACGGCCGATGAGGCGCCTGCCCCCAAGCATTGAACTAACAAGATGAAGAAAGGAATGTTGAATAATGACGTCGAAATACAAGCTGGTGAGTTTTTCCTTTTGTCCCTATGTACAACGCTCACGTATTGTCATGCTGGAAAAGCATATTCCGCATAGCGTTGAATATATCTCGCTGGACAGTCCGCCAGTCTGGTTTCATGATGTCTCACCGCTGGAGAAGGTACCGGTATTGATGGTGGATGACACCGCCTTATTCGAGTCCATGCCAATCTGTGAATACCTGGATGAGATCAGCGAAGGCTCGCTGTATCCGGACGACCCCCTGCGACGGGCCCAGCACCGGGCCTGGATCGAGTTCTCGAATGAACTCCTGGGTCTGAATCACCGGATGGTCACGGCAGCCGATGAGACCGGCTTCAAGCAGGCCCGCGCGGTTTTAACCGATCGCCTGGAAACCGTGGAAGAGATTCTGTCTGATGGTCCTTTCTTTGCCGGCGAAGCCTTTGGCATGGTCGACGCGATATATGCCCCGTTATTCAGAATTTATCGCCTGATTCGCGCGCATGCTGGCCTCGAGCTGATTGGCGAGGATATGCCAGGTTTGGCGGCGTGGGCTGACAGGCTGCTGGCACATGCGAGTGTGAAAGATGCTGTGCCGGATTCCTTTGAGGCAGATTACCTCGCTTTCCTGCATCGCCAAAAAGGTCCAGTGGCACAAATGCTGAAAAATTAATACATAATAATCAATACATTAAAAATACTGTGGAGACAATATGGGCAGGTTCGCAGTCTGACTGTGAACCAGTCAAAGTATAGTTTGAGCCTGATCACAAATACGTTGATTCCCACTTATCCACTCTCGGTGGTGGCCGTTTACCTACATTAACTACGGAGCCACCGAATATGCATAAACATCTTCAGATTGCCTTTGTCTCTATCTTGCTGTGCAGCCTGTTCACCACACAGGCTATGGCCAGCAACACTGCTCAGAAAATTAAAGTGCTTGGCCTATTCAAGAATGTCGCTGTCCTCAAGATAAACGACCACCGCACAGTGATGCACGTTGGTGACAAACGTGCGGGCAATGTACGTTTGCTGGCAGCCAATAGCGAAAAGGCGCTGTTTGAAATACAGGGCCATCGCGTCGAGCTTTCGCTCAGCGATAACAACAGTGTTAGCACTGATTATCCTGACACCGGCGGTGCTCATCAGGCACAGTTGATTTCAAACGGCGGGTTGTATGCGACTACCGGCACCATTAATCAACAGATGGCAAATTTTGTGGTGGATACCGGTGCCAGTTACGTGACCATGAGTCCGCAACAGGCACGGATGTTACATCTCGAATACCACATGGCTAAAAAAATGATGATGAACACGGCAAATGGAAAAGCCACGGCACATCTTTTTACTCTTAAAACGATCCGGGTTGGTGGCATTGAGCTGCATAACGTGAAGGCGGCGGTTATGAGCAACCTGTCGTCGGACAAAATACTGCTTGGTATGTCTTTCCTTGACAAAGTGGACATGAGTCACGGTAATGGCTTCATGGTGCTGAAGCAGCGGATCTAGGTTTCGTCTCTAGCATAGTCCCCAGGAATGGGATTAGGCGGTCACCTTCTGGCCGCCATTTTTTTATACATGCCTGGATGATTATTGATTGTCCTGGCCGAGGGTTTTCTGTTGTTGCTTGAGTTGCTTCTGGTATTTACCGACCGCCGACTTGGTGGAATCGAGAATCTGCCGAGACTGTTCCTTCACGGTCTGATGTGAATTTTTGTTGCCGGGCAACAGTGTGTTTTTGTTGTATACTACGAGGCCACCGACAAGGGCGAGGGCGATCACGAGTGTAATGAGGCGCATGTCTTATCTCCACATTGGTACATAAGAAGCGTAGCAAGAAACCCGTGGGATGAAAGCGATATCATTGGTAATTTGAGAAAGTCTTGGCTAAATTATGAAAATGCGTATTCTGTCTTGTTTATCCCGCCTCTGCCTGCTTGCCTTGCTCGCGGTCATGCCGGTTTCCTGCGCCATGCTTCAGCAGGTGGTCAAGAAACCGACCGTACAGGTCCAGAAGGTGGCGTTCCATTCGCTGAATATGCGCGAGGGGCAACTGGACTCGCATTTACAAATAAGCAATCCCAACGCGTTTGCCCTGCCGGTGCGCGAACTGACTTACCAGCTCAAGCTGAATGGTCATGCACTGGTCGAAGGCAAGCTGAAATTTGATAAACAAATACCTGCCAGGGGTACGCTGTACCTGGCGTTGCCGCTGCGATTCCAGTACCAGCAGGTCATAAATGGGCTCGACAGCATCCTGCAGCAACACCAGATCAATTTCCAGTTAACGGGCGAAGTCAACCTCGATCTCGTGCACATACCTTTCAGCAAATCCGGGCAGTTTAAGCTGGCGCTCTAGCCCCGGGCAGTTTAAGCTGGCGCTCTAGCCAGGCCGAACTATACCACTCGGTCTGTTGGCAGATACCATACTCAAGGCCGAGCGGGTAGTCCCTGCACAGGACATACTCTGCTTAGCAAGAAATTAGTTTTATTATCCTTGCCAGTCTTCTGCCAAAGCACAGACCCTAGATAATTAACTATTTGTTAAAAACAATATGTTAGCTGACAAGTAGGGCATGTACTGTGAAAAGACTGAAAAAGCAGGGAAGACTATCTCCGGAAGAATGGCAGGAACCAGACAGATGAGTGTTGAAATAAAAAGTGTTAAGTCGGACAAGGAAATAGCGGCCTGTTTTTCTGTGATGGCGCAATTGCGGCCACACTTAATACGCGATGAGTTTGTGTCGCGTGTCAGGTCACAGATGCAGGAAGGCTACCGGATGGCCTGTGCCCTGGATGCCGGCGAGGTCGCTGCGGTAGCGGGCTATCGGATTCAGCATGGTTTGTCCTGGGGTAAATACCTTTACGTGGACGACCTGGTGACAGATGCCGACAGGCGTTCGCGTGGCATCGGCAAGGCACTGTTGCAATGGCTAGTGCAGGAGGCGCGACAACACAACTGCAATGAGTTTCATCTGGATTCCGGCACTCAGCGCAAGGATGCACATCGCTTTTATGAGCGCGAAGGCATGGACATGCTGGCCTATCATTTCAGGCTCTCACTCTGAGCGAGTCCTCTCGCCCGCCGTGAGAGACGCGTACCCGGCTGGACTACTCAAATATATGCCTGAACCAGTTAGCTGGCTGTCTGGACGTGTTTTACCCACCGCGGTATATAAACTACAGATAACACCATAATAAATTTACCCACAAGTGCGAATTCGTGAGCACGTGCCGCTAAAGTTTGCGACCGATCACCAGATTTACAAACCGCATTCAGGGATTATGCTAGTCAAATAACGATGCTATAAAGCCGTAGATTAGTAAGTAAAGGGGGCCAGGCAGTCATGAAGATGCCGACGATATTACCTGCTGCGATCCGGGTGACCCTTATCGTGATGGGGGCGGAAATCCTGATAAGCTTCATCCTGCAGGTCATTCCGCACAGTATGAATAGCTATGAAATTGCCGTAGTGGATGCTGTCATCCTGGCGCTCATCGCCATCCCGCCTATCTGTCTGTCAGTGATTAAACCGGCTCTGGATGCCCGGGTGCAGACGCTGACCCAGGTACGTCACATGTCTGTCAATGATCCCCTGACCCGGCTACCTAGCCACGAGCTGATCGTGGAACATCTCAACAGGGTCGTCGCCGGCTGTACCCGGCATAATGAATACTGTGCCGTGCTGCTGATAAACCTGGATGATTTCAAATCGATTAATGAACTCTACGGTTATAAGGCGGGTGATGCCGTCCTGGTCGAAGTCGCAAGACGTTTGCATGCAACCATCCGTGCCAATGATATTGTCGGGCGTATGGGTGATGATGAGTTTATCGTCTTGCTGGAACGACTGGAATCCGATCCAGGTCCAACGGGTGAAAGCGTTTTACATATAGCCAACAAATTACTTGCCGTGATTGATATGCCGATTGCCGTTGAGGCAAAGGCCTTGCATGTTACGGCCAGTATCGGAATTCGATTGCTGGGCATCGATCCGGTCAATACCAAGACGGCCATTAATGAGGCGGATAATGCCATGCACACGGCGAAAGTCCTCGGCGGCGGGCATGCGGTGATATTCGAGAAACCATTAGAAACACATGCTATCGAATCAGTCGTAGCTGATTAATAGCCATCATGCCTTGACGGCGATGACGCATATCGCCATTCTGGAAGTGCTCGATGGCAAGAATGTGACCTGGATGGAGAAGCTGGCAGACGAAGAAAATCTTGCCAGAAGAAAAAGAGAGTAGGTTATGCCGCGCTTCATTGTGAAACTCAGGCCCGGTAAGAGCGATGAGCAGAGCGTGTGATGCATGGTCTATACTGTAAATGTACATTTCAATTGGAAGGCTAGCGACATCAGGACGATTGTCGTCGGTGGTCATGAGCGGCCCGCGGTCCGGCATCGATGTTGTCCGCGCCCTAGCCGGTATTTTTGACGACTTTCGCTCTGCCGTCCTGGCCCGCTTGATTACAGGAGGTCAGCATGGACAGACGCACCTTTCTAGTATCCGCAGGTTTGGCTTCGCTCAGCAGCTCGGTCCTGGCGCGCGCCCCCACCTTCGTGGAAGGCAAGAACATATTTGTCGAAACGGACGTGGATCCGGTCGATCGCACTCCGACATGGTATGCCAGCATGGTCGCCAAACCGTACGCTCCGGTGTTTCAGATGCTGGCAACCAGGGGAACGGCGGGGCGGTATTACGACTATACGTACGCCGTCACGCTCAAGGACATGGTGAAGTTTCACGGCCATGATTGCGAAGGCACGACACATGCGGCGAACAACGCCTATGTGGCCTTCAAGGTATTATTTCCCGATGGCATCATCGACCGCAGTGTCCTGTGGGGCATATCCGGCACCTCACCGTGCTGGTCGGATGCGGTCGCCTTTCTTACCGGCGCCCGCCTGCAATACGGAAACCTGGGCTTCTTCAGGGACGCGCGATACGCCCATGCCATCCTGCTATACCGGCAGGATACCGGCGCAGCGGTGCTGGCGACGTGGAAGAAGGGAATCAATGACATCCCTGGCGAACCCGTTATGCTCCCCGAATCGATCCGCTGGAAACCAAAAGTTTCCATGGATGAAGTCATGAAGCTGAAGAAGCGCGTCAAGCAGCAAGGCAACCCCACGCCCTACCAGCTCGATCTTCTGCGCTATCAGCAGTGGAAACATATCAACGACATTCTCGACCATCCCCTCGAGGAGAGTTACCAGACGAAGGTTATCGAGAATTTCAAATGGGCCGACTGGGTTGACCCGAACATGGTCATGCCCAAACACATCAAGCGCAGCGACGTGCGCTACAAGAATTTCCCATACCGCGCCAGACCTATCACCAACCCATCGGATTAAAAGCTTTTTGGGCCAGAGTAAAAACTGTTCGTCCGGGAGTTCATTGGATTACCAGGTGTTTTTACTCTGACCCCAATTATTCCATTCTTCTCGGCATATTTCCGTCGAAACCAGCACCGCACCTTGTCTGTCATTTATCCTGTTTGATTATCATTTCCAGTTTTTTGCGGAATGCGGGATCATTCCAGTTACGACCGCCAGTAATTCGGTAGATAATACGGCCCTGTTTATCGACTATGAATGTAGTTGGTAAACCAACGATATGCCATTTCTGCATAGCTGTAGAATCTGTGTCGAGTACTATAGGATAAGATAAGGAGAAGTTATCAAGAAAAGTGGCCACCGTATCCCATTTCTCACCTACGTTTACACCAACAATCCTGAAGCCGGTTTTTTTCAAAGCCTTATATGTCTTTTGCATGGAAGGCAACTCCTTCCTGCAAGGTGGGCACCAGGTTGCCCAAAAATTAACAGCAACGACGTGCCCTCTAAAATCACTAAGTTTACGAACTTTGTCGTTAGTATCGTGAAGTGAAAAATTTGGTGCGCGCTTAATTACCCGAACTGCATCGATAGTTTGTTTTTTTGAGATTCCTGCATTGGCTGTTACAGGGATAGTTGTCAGAGCAGAAATAATTATACTTATAGTAATTGCAGCAGCAGTTTTTTTCATCGTTACTCTCCAAGGCTTATATCTTTGGCACATTGAATATTTTTCATTGTCGCAGTGTGAACAACGCCATTTTCAGTCCAGGTGATTTTGAGATCAAATTTTGACCCTGGCGATACTCCAGCAGCGATCATTCCCTGAAACCAGTCACCGGGGCTATGTTTCTGATAAGTGGGGAACTGGGACCAACGGAAAGCAATACGTGCAGAATTTGGTACCTTAAGGTGTTTCCACTCACGAAGCCATGCTTTTCTAAGTTTCAGAGGCTTTGAGATACCGTTATGGATAACTCGCCAGTTCGCCAGATTGAATGTAACAGTTTTATCAGAGGTGTTATTGTTAAAAATAGTCTGCATGACGCAGGCAGATGCATATTCATTTGCAGCTTTCAGAGAAAAGCCTTTATCGATATAAAAAGATCGCGTTTGATCAGGTACGCGTTGAACTAGCGTAAATTGAACGCCGGATGGAGCAGTAGCAATCCAGCGATAACTGTGTACTACACCTTTATTTAAGATTCGCTTTTGAGTGAAATTATCTTTTGCGAGCGCTGAAGTACAAGTGAAGGACAACAAGGCAAGGCATACAACATACTTAAACATGAATACTCCTCGAGGATATATAAGTTGATCGCAACAGGTTCGCCGTACTGATTTTTATCGGTAATTATCAGATATTCCAAATATTTAGCCTTGCCAGCTACAAACACGCTGGCAAGGCGTTAAATGACGTTACAAATCGACTACCTGACAGGAACCAGTGCATACCCTTTATTCTCATACCCTATAAGTGATACCCAGCTGTTGCCAATAACTTTAACGCCTGGGTATATAGTAGAGGTATCAACGTGCAATACATGTGCAGCAACTGAGCACTGCGTAAGTTTAACGCCTTTTTCGTGACTAAGCATGGTGATTTCATCTTTGATTTTATATGCAATTGGCATGTCTTTTATTTTTACATGCTTTTGATCGCTGGTCACATAAAAAGTAGCCGGGCCTCTGAAAGCCAGAATAAAATCCGTTTTTACCCCTGCCGCATGCATTGATTCAGCGGTCTCCCTGACTAATTTAAGATAGAAAGCCAGCTTTTTTGGATTACCTGTGGTTATATCGAAAATAGCTTTAGAAGATGTCAGTCCTTTCAGTGCGTCCTTATTATCCGGTGTTTTATCGGCCGCCAAGCTTATAGAAGCAGTTAACATCATGTACAAGAATGCAATAACAGATATATATAGTGTTTTCATTATGCTCTCCATCGATGGTACTACTTGTGAGTTTATGTTTATTCTGAAAAGCCACTTATCGCTACGACAAAATACGGCTGGCAAATAGCGAGCCGATATGCATGATCGAATTCTCTGCAATAGCAATACGTACATTAAAGCTCAACCAATACGCCTTTTCAAACTAATGAAATAGCAAGTCATGAAATACTCATAAACACAACGGAATTAACCGCAGAAGGTATATTTTTGTTGAACAATGATTGCTTGCCAATAAAGGCTGGAATAAATATAAAGAAGAGTGAATTTTAGATTAAAATGATAATAGAAAAATATTTGGATATTCTAATTTTAGAATGTAATTAAATTATAAAGCCCAGGAGGAAAAAATTTCGTTATTAAGCCATGCCGACTAACAAATGCTCTGTTTTTTAATAAAACAGATTCTGCAACCATTTTATATATGCACGCTAAATAATCGATACTTTCTGGCTTTCGAGTATTTTTGACACTTCGCGAAGTAAACGCCTTTTCCCACCCTTGTTAAGCCTTTCGTGAAAATTTGGTTTTACTTTTTTTGCTTTTTGGTCCGGTAGTTGTATACAGGCATTTCGTGTGTGGCTTAACCTTGCCTGTCGTGGCTGTTGTTCCAATGTCCAGCCGTTTGCCATGATTTCCTCAAGTAGTTTGTTTGGAGGATTTTTATTTTTTCCGCGTGTGTGTGCGCGGACTGCATCTGAAAGTCGGTATTAGTATCAGACTTGCCATTGTTGATCTGTTGTGGACCATTCGTAGTATTCGCATGCTTCACGCTGCTCATGGTATTGCGTTAAACGAGGCAGAAAGTCACCGACCTCATTACGAGAGAGATAGGGATAGTTCTTTATTCTAGCGGCTGTTTCACTTCAGAACCTTTCAGGTTCATCAAGTACTTCCTGAACTCGCTATGCTCGTTCAGGTTACCCACATGGCCCAGCCTGCCTCTCGCTCGTCCTCAGGCCTCACCTTTTCCCTGCACTACGGAATCGACCTGATAGAATGGGGTCGATTCCTAAGTGGATTCGAAACGTGCGCAGCGCAATTAAATTATTGGGGTGGAGTAAAGGCGATAAGTGAAGTGGTGCCCGGGGGCGGAATCGAACCACCGACACGGGGATTTTCAATCCCCTGCTCTACCGACTGAGCTACCCGGGCATACGGCAAGAGGCGCGTATTTAACTAGGAGTCCTCGTCGGAGTCAAGCCTGAATCGGGGATACGGTCTAAAAAACAATCACTTAGACGGGGCGGTAAAGGCGTCGGGTAGCTCGGAACCCTCGCCGAACAGGAATTTCTCCATTTCCTGTTCCAGGAAGGCACGGTGCTTGGGGTCGATGGGGCTGAGGCGGTTCTCATTAATAAGAATGGTCTGGTGGCGCATCCAGTCCTGCCAGGCCTGCTTGGAGATGTTTTCGTAGATCTTTTTGCCCAGCTCGCCGGGGTAGGGGGCACGTTCCAGGCCTTCGGCCTCTTTGCCCAGTTTTACGCATTGCACCATCCGCGTCATGTCATCTCCTCGTCTGCCAGGTCTTCAGTCAGTTGTTGCGGAAGCGTGTCCAGCAACTGTTTCACCGGCGCGGGAAATCCCCTCGCCGCTGAGCGGCTGCTGTTATACCAAATGTGTCTGGGTGAATCCATGATACCCGCAGAGACTGCGCGGGCAAGCACCGGGGTGATGTCCAGGTGAAAATGGCTGAAGGTATGGCGCAGTGTCGGCAGGCTGCGCAGTGCCTGCAATTCCAGTTGCAGGTGCTCACGGCTCCATTGCTGTGGGTCGCTGTCCGGCGGACATTCCGGGAAACTCCACAGCCCACCCCAGATGCCGGTCGGTGGGCGCTGTTCCAGCAGCACGTTGTGGTCGGTATCGATCAGCAGCAGCATGCAGGTACTGCGCACCGGTAAGGCCTTGCGCGGCTTTTTACCGGGAAACTCGGCGACGGTAGCGCTGGCGCATGCCTCGCAACGCGCCTGCAGAGGGCAGGTGTCGCAGGCCGGTTTGCTGCGGCGGCAGACGGTGGCGCCCAGGTCCATGATGGCCTGGGTGTAGTCGGCGACTCGCCGGCTCGGGGTGTGTGCTTCGGCAATGGTCCACAGCCGGTTTTCCACGGCCTTCTCTCCCGGCCAGCCGGCGATGGCGTGCAGTCGGGTGAGGACCCGTTTGACGTTGCCGTCGAGGATGGGATAGCGCTGATCAAAGGCCTGGGCCAGGATCGCGCCGGCGGTGGAACGGCCGATGCCGGGCAGGGCGATCAGGGCGTTAAACTCGCGCGGAAACTGCGCGCCGTGTTGATCGCGGACCTGTTGCGCGGCGCGATGCAGGTTACGGGCACGGGCGTAATAGCCCAGGCCGGTCCAGTGGTGCAGCACGTCATCGAGCGCGGCATCGGCCAGGGCCTGCACGTCCGGGAAGGCCTGCATGAATCGCGTGAAATACGGGATCACGGTGGTGACCTGGGTCTGTTGCAGCATGATCTCCGAGACCCAGACCCGGTAGCCATCGCGCGGGTGTTGCCAGGGCAGGTCGTGGCGGCCGTGTTGATCGAACCAGCGCAGCAGCGCCGTGGCCAGTGGCTCAGGATTTGGATTTGCTGGAGAGGCGTTCGATGCCATTGATGGTTTTCCGTCCTTCCTCTAGCAGGCGGTGTTTGAAAATTGCAGGCCCGAACAGGGGCGGTATCCAGAAGGCCGGCGCGAAATCGGCATTATACGTGACCAGCGTGGTCTTGCCCTGGTCCTCGATGTGCCAGAGGACATGACCGTAATAAAAATCGCTGTGTTTGGGATCGGTGATCGACATCAGGTAACCGTGCTTGAGCAGGGTCAGGACGTCTTCTTCCTGGATGGTGCGGCAAAAGATCCAGACGCAGCCTCTGATGACCATGTGCACGCGGTAGACCTGGCCCTTGTGCGACAGCTCCCTGGCGGATTTGATGGTGTTGTTGACCTTGGGCAGGTCCTTGAAGTCGAGCAGGGTTTTATACACGACGGGGTAACGGGCATGAATGCGCATGACCAGGTGCAACAGGTAATGCCCGTCGTAGCGTTTGACGCGCGCCTCTAGCAATTGGCCGGCGTGGCAATCGACTGATGCCAGGGTGATCAGCAGGAACAGAAAGGTCCGTTGCAGCGCTGGACGGCACAAGGCGTACACGGCGACGGCTTAACGCTGCAGCAGACCCTTGAGCTTGTCCTGCAGTTTGTCTTTGAGTTTATTCTTGAGCTTGTCTACCTCCTGCTGTTTTTTCTTTTCGATGGCGGTACCCACATCCGACTTGATCACGTCTTGCAGACCATATTTCACATTTGGCCTGGCCCAGGGGCCACGGATGTAGGTCGGGATACGCTTGCCCTTGAGGTCATATCGCGTGCCGCCCACCTGGATGGCCAGGGATTTTTGCGGGATCGTGAACAGGGTATAGTCCAGCATGTGCGTCAGCAGGTTGGCCTGGCCTGACCCGGTCAGGTGGACGCGTTGCGACACGGCGGTGAAATCGTGATTGTAGGCGATGCCGTTTTTGACCCGGATGGTACCGCGCATGAAATCGAAAGCGGTGACCTTTTTGCCGGGTTGCTGTTTTTCCGCCAGTTTTAGTTTGTCATACCATTTCTGTAACACGAGTTGTTCAACATCCATCAGGGTGAGTTGCACGTTGCGTATGTTGAAGCTGGCATCACCGTTGAGCTGGCCGATCACCTGGTTTAGCGTGTTGCCCTGGCTGACAAACTGGCCCTGGATGTTGGCATTGCCGGTGAGGGATTCCTTGCCGGTGAGGGCGAGGGTAATCGGTCCCATGGCGACGTGTTGCAATTGTTGACGCAGGCTGACGTGCACCGGCTTCTGGCTGACGTTGATCTGCAGGTTGCCCTGGTAGGTGCCGTTGTAGAGCGAGGCCTGGGGCTGGGCGCTGATCAGGCCGCTGCGTGCTATCACGGTCAGGCTGGCCTTATCAAACTGCAGCTTGTTAAACAGGAGCTTTTTGACATTGAAGGTGCCCTGGATGTCAGCGGTTTTCAGCGGCACCAGGGCGGCGAAGATCGCCGGCGAGGAATCGGCGGCGGTGCCGGTCGTGGTCGGTATCGGTGCCACGGCCTTGGCCGGTTGGCTTGCGGGCAGCAGGCTATCGAGATCAAGCGTATCCATGTCCAGCCCAAACCGGATGATAGGGTGACTGAACTTGCGCAGCGTCATGTGGCCATCGCTTTGCATTTTGTCGAGCGTGAGATGAAACTGGCGGGCATCGATTCTTTGCCGGACCGGGTCTATCTGCAGGTCGGGCACGGTGAGCGCGGTGGCCATGGTCTTGTTGTTCAGGACCTTGCCGGCGAGGTTGGTGTTGATGCCGAGTTGTTTCAGGTCAAGTACCCTGGTCTTCTGGTTGATATGCAAGGTCGTTGCGAAGGCGGATGCCGCCAACAGGCCCTGGGTCTTGCTGGCGTAATTGAAATTACCGCGCAATGGAATGGGCTGGTATTGATTAATCGGACCGGCGTCGAGATTGAGTTTGGAGACGGTGATGTCATTCTTGTTCAGGTTATCCTGAAAGTTGATCGTGGCGTTCTTGAAATGCACACCTTCAATCTTGAGCCGGGGGATTGTGACATGCCGGTCGGCGGTCTTGATAAATGCCGCGTCGTGCAGGGTCGGTTTACCTGTGTTAGCCGCCTGCTTAATCAGGTCGGACCAGTTGTTGCGGCCTTCGGCATCGCGCTGCAGGTTCACGACGACGCCATCGAAGTCGATACTGCCGATTTCCGGGGTATCGCTTAGCAGCGATAACAGGCGGATGTGTACACGGGCATGGTTGATAGTCATAAAGGGTTTGAGCACAAAGCCGTCGGCATTGCCGATCACGGTTTTGCCGATATCCACGCCCAGCCAGGGAAATACCGACAGCTTGATCTTGCCGGGTATTTTCAGATCCCGTCCCATCATGTGCGGTTTGATCTGGGCAATGATGTCGCTTTTATATTTGTTGGGATCGAAATAGTAAGGCAGGGTGACCGCGGCGATAACCAGCAGGATGATCAGGAAAACCAGGATACCGAAGAACCACTTGAGAAATCGTTTCATGCGCCAACTCACCTTCTTGTTATTACAATGCCTCAGGGCAGTATTATCCGCAGAGACTAAGTATAGATGATATGACAGATTCGGCAGAATGCGTGCAATAACGCCGTGCTGAGTGTGATGTCGGCAATGAAATTGGAGCGGGTGATGGGAATCGACAAATTCGCCGGGAGCGAATTTGGCCGCACGCAGTGCGCCCGCAGGGCGAGCCACAGGGAAGTGGCGAGGCAACCCAGATGGCACAGGGTTGTGCGCTACGAAGTCAGTGGTGGGCGCGGGGAAGTTGGAGCGGGTGATGGGAATCGAACCCACGTTAGTAGCTTGGGAAGCTACAGTTCTACCATTGAACTACACCCGCATCGTTACAACATTGCGCCTGCGCATGATAATCAAGCTGGCTGTGACGAGGCAAGCACCTGCAGAGGATGGCCATGCCTGTTCAATGTTCGTACATATCTTCAATGGCCTGTGTGAAACGCTCCATCACCAACTGGCGTTTGGTCTTGAGCGTGGGCGTGAGCAGGCCGTTTTCCACTGACCAGGGTTCCAGCAGCGGCGTGACCCGCCGCACCTTGGCGTAACCGGGAAAGTTGTGGAGACACGTACCAATGCGCTGTAACAGCGTCTTGTGCAGCGTCGGATCCTGCAGGGCCGCCGGGTCGAAAGGATCCAGCTGGTGCTCCCGGGCCAGGGTAAACCAGTCCTCACCATTGAGCACCAGCAGCGCTGCCAGGTAGGGTTTGCCTTCACCGACGATGACCGCATTGTCGATGAGCGGATCCAGCTTGATGGCTTCCTCCATGTCCACCGGCGGGATTTTTTCACCATTAGACATCACCAGGATGTCTTTCAGGCGGCCAGTGATATAGATGAAACCGTTTTGAATGTGTGCCTTGTCACCGGTGCGCAACCAGCCATCGCGGGTCATCACTTCGCGCGAGGCCTTGTGGTTGTTCCAGTAGCCGAGCATCACCCCGGGGCTGTTGACCTGGAGTTCGTCGTTTTCGCCAATGCGGACCTGCACACCGTCCAGGGGCAGTCCCACGCTGTGGGGCTCGTTGCGTTCCGGGCGGTTGGCGCTGACCACGGGTGCGCTTTCGGTCATGCCATAGCCCTGGATCAGGTTCAGGCCCAGGCCCAGAAACATCTTCGCTACCGGGGGCGAGAGGGCCGCGCCGCCGCTGATGGCCAGTTCGATGTTACCGCCCAGACTGGCCAGTAACGGGCAGGCGACCCGGCGTTTGAGGACCGGCCACAACAGGTGGGTCAGGCGATGCCGGGCACGACCCTGGCAGGCCTCGAAATGGCGCCAGCCGGTGTCCACGGCCAGCTGGAATAGTCGCCGCTTGAAGGGCGAAGACCTGGCCAGTTGGGCCTGGATCTTGTTGTAAATGCGCTCAAATATCCGGGGCACGGCGACCAGGATCTGGGGTTTGATCGTGAGCAGGTCTTCCGCCAAGGTCTGGACCGAGCGGGCGTAGGCGATTTCCATGCCCCACATCATGGGCGCGTAGTAGCCACAGCTGCGCTCGAAGGTGTGGGAAAGGGGCAAAAACGACAGGAATCGCTGCTCCGGTCGGACTTTCATGGCGAGCCCGGCACCTTCGGATACACTGAGGATATTGGCGTGACTGAGCATGACCCCCTTGGGTTTGCCGGTCGTGCCGGAGGTATACACGATGGTGGCCAGGGCCCGCGCATCGCCGCCGCGCTCGCTCAGGGGCGCCGGCTCATCCGGCAGCCATGCCGACAGGCTCCAGAGCCGGGTGCCTTCTGGTGTCTGGCCAGGATCCGCCTCACCTTCCATGATAATGACGTGCTGGACCCCGGTCAGGGCGTGTGAGCCGCTTTGCAACAAGGTATGCCAGTGATGGGCAGTCTGGACCACGATCACCCGTGCGCCCGCATCCTGGATGATATAGGCCATGTTATCGGGGCGGTCATCGGTATAGAGGGGGACAACGACCAGGCCCAGGCCCAGGGCGGCCTGGTCCACGGCAACCCAGTCAGGCCCGTTGCGCAACATGATGGCGACCCGATCACCCGCCTCCAGTGAGGCCCGTTTCAGGGCCTGCTGCCAGCGCCCGACCTTTCGCCCCATGTCTGCCCAGGTCAGGCTTTGCCACTGCCGGGTTTCGCGGGAATAATAGGTATAGGCAGGGCGATCCGGGCTCCGTCGCACCCGCTCCCGGAACAGGCCGTCGAGTGTCCCGGCCAGTCTGGCTGAAATATATGCGTCTGACTCCATGACGTTGTTATCTTCCCCCAAAACCCCACATCATGACAAAGGCGATTGACGCCTGCAAGCTGACGCCTTTACGCTATGTAGATGGAAATCATCGTCAACGGTAACACGCGTAGCGTGCCGGAGGGTTATACCGCAGCCCAGCTGGTGGAGGCGCTGGCCCTGGGTGAACGTCGTATCGCCATGGAGGTCAACGAGGAGATTGTCCCGCGTAGCCATTATCCGCAATATCAGTTTGCCTCCGGTGATCGCATCGAGATTGTCCATGCGGTCGGTGGTGGTTAACCGATCCTTAATACAGATTTCAGCCCGTTTATTAATTGTTTGTCAGGAGCAGTATGAACAAGGTCGTCGCAGCAGAACACGCATTGGTCATTGCCGGTAAAACCTACCGGTCACGTTTGCTGGTGGGAACCGGCAAGTACAAGGATATGGAAGAGACCCGGTTGGCGACGGAGGCCAGTGGTGCCGAGATTGTCACCGTGGCCGTGCGCCGCAGTAACATTGGCCAGAACCCGGATCAGCCCAACTTGCTGGATGTGCTGCCGCCGGACAAATACACCATCCTGCCCAACACCGCCGGCTGTTATAACGCGAAGGATGCGGTGCGCACCTGCAAGCTGGCGCGCGAACTGCTCGACGGCCATGACCTGGTGAAACTGGAAGTGCTGGGCGACGAGAAGACCCTGTTTCCGGATGTGCGCCAGACCCTGCTGGCTGCCGAAGAACTGATCAAGGATGGGTTCAAGGTGATGGTCTATACCACCGATGATTTGATCATTGCCCGTGAACTGGAGGCCATGGGTTGTGTCGCGGTGATGCCGCTGGCCGCGCCTATCGGCTCCGGCCTGGGGGTGCGCAATCCGTACAATATCCGTTTCATCATTGAAGAACTCAAAGTCCCGGTGCTGGTGGATGCCGGCGTGGGTACCGCCTCGGATGCGGCGGTGGCAATGGAGCTTGGCTGTGACGGGGTGTTAATGAACACCGCGATTGCCGCCGCGAAAGATCCGGTGCTGATGGCCTCGGCGATGAAAAAGGCGATCGAGGCCGGGCGGGAAGCTTTCCTCGCTGGACGGATGCCGCGCAAGCAATATGCCAGCGCTTCTTCTCCCCTGGACGGTACGTTTTTTTAAGCGATGCATAGTCTGCTGATCACTACGGACGCGGTCAGTGAGCTCGACAGTATTCCCAGCAGTCTACCGGACCAGGGCTTCCTCTGGCTGGACGTGGTGCGTGACGGTGAACAGGACTGGTCGCAGGTGGTGGAACGGCTGACCGGCGTCAGTATTCACGAACGCCACCTCAAGGATACCCAGAACCTGAGCCACCCCTCGTTCTACGACGGCACCCAGGATTATGAAATGCTGATCTTCCGCGGGCTGTCGCCGGCCGGGCAACACAGTGATTTTAAAACCCGCCCGGCCGTGTTTCTCATTTTTGATCATTTGCTGGTGACCATTCGTCCCGAAGACAGCGTGTCTGTGTCGAAGGTCAAGCCCCGCCTGTTGAACAAGAGTGTCCGTATTCCCCGCCGCCCCGCCGGGCTGATGCACCTGTTGATGACCTACATGGTGGATCGCTACCTGGCGTTACGCGATCCCCTGATCCAGCGCTTCGATACCTGGCGCCAAGATTTACTCGATCCGAGAAATCCGTTTTCCGATTACATGTCGGTACTGGATTACACCTCGGACCTGCGCAAGCTGGAACGCCTGTGCGATGAACAGATCCAGGCGCTGGCCAGCTGGCAGGAAGAGACCGATACCGAGTTCGATGATCACCTGGCAGTGCGTTATCGCGATCTCAATGAACACATCCAGCGGGTGAAGATCTTTGCCGGTGCCCAGAAACAGGATGCCGAGGCCCTGGTGCAGATGCATTTCTCGGCGGTCGCGCACCGCACCAACGAAATCGTGCGGGTGCTGACGGTACTGTCGGCGATCTTTTTGCCGCTGAGCCTGGTCGCCGGCATCTTCGGCATGAACTTCGAGTACATGCCAGAGTTGAAAATGCACTTTGCGTATTTCTTTGCACTGGGCGGGATGGTCACCCTGGCGGTGGTGTTGCTGGTGCTATTTAAAATCAAGCGCTGGATATAAATCAATAATCCGCAATTCGTCATTTCGGAATGCGCGAAGCGCATATCCGGAATCCAGCGGTTTTAAAATAAATATTTAAGCGTCACATTAGCCCTGCATCGGCGGCAACTGTTTGACGTGCACATCGCGTTGCGGGAACGGGATGGTAATGTGGTTTTCCTTGAACGCACGCCAGATCGCCAGGTTGATATCCGAGCGCACATTGTTAACGCCGTTTTCCGGGTCGTTGATCCAGATACGTAACTCCAGCGAAATGCCGTTATCACCGAATTCCATCAAGCGACCCACTGGCTCCGGCTTCGTCAGTACCCTTGGGTGTTGCAGCGCGACACCAATCATCAGCTCGATAGCCCGGGTCGGGTCATCGCCATAGCTAATCTGTACCGGCAGCTTGAGGCGAACATTGCGATCAGTATAGCTCCAGTTGATCACTTCGGAGGTGATCAGGCTTTCATTCGGAATCAGGGTGTCCACCCCATCGCGATCGCGCACGACGATATAGCGGGCGTGCAGGGCCTCGACCCAGCCGAACTTGTTGCCAATACTGATCACATCACCCGGCTTGATCGAACGGTCAAACAATAGCAGGAAGCCACTGATGAAATTACTGGCGATGCGTTGCAGACCGAAGCCGAGCCCGACGCCCAGGGCGCCACCGAAAACCGTGAGCGCGGTGAGGTCGATACCGACGGCATCCAGCGCGATAAATATCGAAAGGCCGATCAAAAAGAATCTGCTGAACTTACTCAGTCCCACGCGCATGCTGGGGCTGAGGTAGCTGGATTTTTGCATGCGCCGTTCGATACTGGCCGAGAGCCACATGGCCAGGGTAAACAGCAGTGCCATCAGCAGGATAAACTGGATTACCGAGAGAGCGGTAATGCGCGTATTCCCCAGGTGAAAGCCCAGGCTGTCCAGAGTGGTGACTACGGTTGGCATCACGCCCAGCAGGTAAAGGGCCACGATGATCCAGACCATGCTGCTGATCAGGTTTTCCCAGGCCTTGAGCATGGGGGAGTGGGCGAAACCCTTGCGCAGGATATAGACAAGCAGGCGGATACCGGCCAGCGATAACAACAGCGGCATAGCCAGGTGGAACAGGTTGGTTGGACGATGCAGGGTACGAAAGGCGCTGCTGGCAATCAGTATCAGCAACAGGGCGCTGAGCGGGAAAATGATGCGTTCAATGCTGCGCAGGGTGAACTTGCGCAGGTTGCTATGTTCCTCCAGGTGGTGGCGACTGGACAGGCGCAACAACAGGCGTGACATCAGCCAGGCCAGGAGCAGGGCAAACAGGATCACGCCCAGCTGCCACCAGTTGCTGGAATCATTGAACTCTGCCAGCCAGAATTGCAGGTCGGCCAAGCCGCTGGAAAACTTTTCCATATCAGTGAAAGATCCTTGACGACCGCTCAGTAAATATAGAGTAAATTACGCCTTTGTCATAATGATTTCTAGCAACATGGAAACCCCGAAACACTTACGGCAAATCCGCAGTTTTGTTCGGCGTGAAGGCAGAATGACCAGCGCCCAACAGCGGGCCATGGACGAACTGATGCCGCGCTTTGGCATTTCTCCCGGCGATGACATCCTGGATCTCGATGTGGTGTTTGGCCGTGCAGCTGAATGTCATCTGGAGATCGGCTTTGGCAATGGCGCAAGTCTGCTGGCCATGGCGCAGGCCAACCCGGATAACAACTATCTCGGTATGGAAGTCCACCGCCCGGGCGTGGGCAACCTGTTGTTACAGATCGAAAAGCATGAGCTTGAAAACATCCGAGTGGTTTGCGCCGATGCCGCCGAGGTCATCCGGCGCAACCTGGCAGACGCCTGTCTCGATGCCGTGTATATCTTTTTTCCTGATCCCTGGCACAAGACCAAACACCACAAGCGCCGCCTGGTTCAGGTTGGCTTTGTCGAATTGCTGAGGCAAAAACTCAAACCCGGCGGCCTGCTGCACATGGCCACCGACTGGGAGAACTATGCCCGGCACATGCTGAAGGTGATGCAGAGCGTCGAAGGATTTACTAACCTGGCCGCCGATGGCCGCTTTTGTGAACGTCCGGCATACCGTTTGCTGACCAAGTTCGAACAACGTGGCCTGCGCCTGGGGCATGGCGTCTGGGATTTGATGTTTCGTAAAAACAACTAGGACTCATTTCAATATCAATTTCATAAAACTGGAATTGACCCCGCATTACTTTCGCAAAACACATGATCCACATCAATTGGATCGGGGATGTACGTATATTCAGTTTTTGAATTTACATATAGCCTCGTCTCTCGTTTGCACAGGGCAAACAACATGAACGATTCCTCACATGGAGGCGACTGATATGCTATCCCCAAAATTGATTAAATCCGTCACTATTCTCAGTGCCGTCGCAGCGATTGGCCTGTCGTCACAGGCGTATGCCCTGGGCCAGGGCGATTGGCTCGTGCGCTTTGGCGCGGCGAGTGTCAACCCCAACGACAGTAGCGGCCAGGTCGACACCATCGCAGGCAGCGGGGTAAGTGTCGACAGCGGCCAGGGAATCTTCGCCAACCTGAGCTACATGATGACTGACCGGGTTAGCGTGGAATTGTTGGTGGCGACACCGTTCAGTCACGACATCACGGCCACCGGTTCAATCGCGGGCCTGGGCAAGATTGCCGAGATCAAGCAGCTGCCACCGACGGTTAGTGTGCAATATCATTTTACCCCCAGGAGCAGTTTCCGCCCTTACGTAGGGGCCGGCATTAACTACACGACCTTCTTCGATATCAAGACCACCGGTTCGACCGTGACCAGCATGAGTCTGGATGATTCCTGGGGGCTGGCTGCCCAGGCAGGGTTTGATAAGGACATCAACAAGAACTGGTTCTTTAATGCTGATCTGCGCTATATCAAGATCGATACCACGGCCACGACCAACGTTGGTAATGTCGATGTCACCATCGATCCCTGGGTCGTCAGTATCGGGGTGGGTACGCATTTTTAATACGCAGTATTACGTAAGTTTAATTTCTAACCGGCACAAAAAAGCGGTGCCAAGGCACCGCTTTTTTATCCGTAACAATTTGCACGGCGCGTTAGTTGGGATATTCCAGGTGGACGCGTTCGTGTACCACGATGTCCATGCCACGGGCTTGCACCAGGCCTTCCTCTTCCATGGACTTGAGGACACGGCCAACGGTTTCGCGTTTGCAGCCGACAATACGCGCGATTTCCTGGCGCGAGATGTGTAGCTGGGTACCGTTGGGGTGCGTCTTGGCGTCCGGCTCGTTACACAGCTCGGTCAGGGTGCGGGCAATACGCCCGGAAACATCCATAAACGCCAGGCGAGTGACGCGTCGGCTGGTTTGCAGCAGGCGCTGCGCCATTTGCAGTCCGACTGCCGTCAGGAGCATGGGGTGCTCCTGCTTGAGCTCTTTCTCGAACAACTGGTGCAGTCGCTGGTATTCGATCTCGGCCAGCACGCAGGCGGTACGCGCACGAATATTCGCGGTGCGGGCACTGGTACTGTAGAACAGTCCCAGCTCGCCGATGAAGTCACCACTGTTGAGGTAGGCCAGCACGATTTCGTTGCCGTCCTCATCGGTGCCAATAACTGAGGCTGATCCTTCCTTGAGGTAATACAGTTTGTCGGCAGGGGCACCGGCACGCAGGATCAGGCCCTTCTTCGGGACCTTGCGTGTATCACAGTACGTGAGAAATCGCGTTATCGCTTCCTGGTTGATGACGACAACGTCTTCGTGGTCTTGGGCTCTATACATGATGCAATAATTATCGGACGGTGAGGACAAGGCTTTACTTTCGATCAGACTAAATAATCGCCAATCGGATGCGTGTATGGGACGAGGGCAATATATATGCTTGACAATATATATGAATAAACATATATATACTGGTCATGAAAATGACTGCTGCCAGCCTGTACTCCGCCCTTTCGCATGAAATCCGCCTGCGCACCTTGTTGCTGCTGCAATCACAGGGCGAGCTGTGTGTTTGTGAGTTGACCCACGCCCTGGGCCTGTCTCAGCCCATGATTTCCCGCCACCTGGCATTGCTGCGCGAGGCCGGACTGGTGGTGGATCGCCGCGCCGGGATCTGGATTTACTATGCCATCAATCCGGCGCTACCGGACTGGGCCAGGACGGTCCTGTCCGCTACCCAGGATGGAACACGACAACAGTCCCCCTTCAGGGATGACCTGGCCAGCCTTAAAGACATGCCCAATCGCCCCAGCGCCCGTTGTTGCGCCTGAACCCGAAATCTAGCAAAGGAGAAACTGATGAGCCGTTTTCATATCCACATTGCCGTGGACGACATTGCCCAGAGCGTAAAATTTTATTCTGCCGTGTTCGGCGCTGAACCCAGTATCGTCAAGGATGATTACGCCAAGTGGGCGCTGGAGGACCCGCGCCTGAATTTTGCCATTTCTACCCGCGGCAGCAACAAGGGCCTGGATCACGTTGGGCTGCAGGCCGAGAACGATGATGAGCTGAACGCCATTCGTGCGCGCCTGGAACAGGCCGGCATCAACGGCCTGGCCCAGGAGGCGACCACTTGTTGTTACGCCGAGTCCGACAAATACTGGGTCCAGGACCCCGCGGGAATTGCCTGGGAGACCTTCCATACCCTGAGTTCAGCGCCGGTGTTCGGGGAACAAGAGGCCGTCAGCCAGAACGCCTGTTGTACGCCAAATCTTTCGAAATGTTGCTAATACAAATCTAAATAATCGGGGAGAGTACTATGCACGTCCTGTTTTTATGTACCGGGAACTCATGTCGTTCCCAGATGGCCGAGGGCTGGGCGCGCCAGTTTGCACCGGCCACTATCCAGGTCCAGTCCGCCGGCATCGAGGCCCACGGCAAGAACCCGCGCGCCATCGCGGTAATGGCTGAGGCGGGCGTCGACATTGCCAGCCAGGAATCCACCAAGCTGGTGTCATCCATGTTGTCCTGGGCTGACGTCGTGGTCACGGTGTGTGGTCACGCCGATGAACATTGTCCGGTGTTACCGCCCAATGTGCACAAGATTCACTGGCCACTGAGCGACCCGGCCAAGGCCACGGGCACGGAAGAGGAAATCATGGCGGTGTTTCGCGCCAGCCGTGATGACATTCGCCAGCGGGTACAGACGCTCATGTCGGAACTGGCCGCCACGGCCTGAAGCGGGGAAGAATATGTCAGTCCAGTGTGAAGTCACTGCCAAACAGGCGGTCGGTGCGCAAATGCCGTTCTTTGAGCGTTACCTGACGCTGTGGGTATTCCTGTGCATCATCGCCGGGATAGCCCTGGGGCATTTTTTCGCAACACCGGTGCAGGCCATCGGCCGCCTGGAGGTTGCCCAGGTCAACCTGCCGGTAGCAGTACTGATCTGGCTGATGATCATTCCCATGCTGCTCAAGATCGATTTTGCCTCATTGAGTCACGTGAAAGAGCACTGGCGTGGCATTGGGGTGACTTTGTTCATCAACTGGGCGGTAAAACCGTTTTCCATGGCCCTGCTCGCCTGGTTGTTTATTCGGGTGGTGTTTGCCCATTGGTTACCCGCGGCGCAGCTGGACAGTTATATCGCTGGCCTGATTCTGCTGGCCGCCGCACC